>JAVBVI010000074.1:0-93416 GCA_031554505.1 Bacteroides sp.
CGGCGCTTTATAGGGCAGCCGACTTATACGATGCGGACGTGATCATAGGCGCCACCTTTGATGTTCGTAGCCTGAAAAAAGGGAAAGGACTTGAGATTGTCGTGAAGGGGTATCCTGCGCGCTATGTGGGATGGAAGGATGCTGAGGACAAAGATTATATCTGGATCAATAATATCTATGGCGTTAAGAGCAGAACCGAATCGGCCAAAGAGAACACCCAGGCTATCAATAAAGTGAAGTAACATATTATTAACTAACAAAAAAATAGAACAGATGAAAAAAGTAGTTTTAATGCTCGTGGCCGTATTGGTTTGTACAACAATGAGCGCGCAACTGGTAACAGGTACAACGTATACCAAAGCAAAGAAAGAGAAAAGCAGTGCTCTGTGGCTGGATATGGGAGTAGGTTCCATGAAAGATGTTGATGGAATCGGGGTCGATCTGGGATTGCGTTGGAATACGCAGATTATGGATTATCTGAGCTGGGATGTCTTTAAAATTAAAGCTCAGGCCAATACCGATTTCATCTCTGAAAGCCTTACAGCTCAGGCTCTGACCGGTCTTCGTGCTCAAACTCCTGTCCTTTTTGGGAATGCCACCGCTTTTGCGGCCTTGGGTCTCGGGTATGGTTACTGTTTTGATGTCGAGGCCGGAGGACTGGACTGGGATCTGTCTGTGGGTATCAATATAACTCCGCGTATTATGCTTGGAGTTGGGTATAACGATCAGGCTATTAAGATTGACGGATATACCGGACATTTTAAGTACACTTCATTTAGAGTTGGATTTAATTTTTAATTTGCACTATATGGGCTGTTGTCATTCATGAAACATAGACAGCAGCCCATGCTATATATATGAAGAAGGTTATAATTGCATGCTTTTGCTTGGTTCCTCTGTGGGGCAATGCGCAAAAAGTCTGCGAACTGATGGAGACTGAAAAGGGGATTGTGTGTACTGGTTTTGAAACGATACCGGGAGTTTCTGAAGAGGAAATGTTTCTGCAAACGCTCTTGTGGGCTATCGATAAATGCCCCAAATACAAAGAAGGCATCACGGAAGTGAATTTCAAGAAGAAGAGTTTCGTCATGGAGTCGCACCTCCCTTCTCCCCATAGGAGCCAGAACCCTGCGTTTTACCATTTCTTGTCCGATTTCAAGTTCGTTGCCGACAAACTATCCTATACATTCTTTCGGATAGAATGTGAATATCCGGGTATGCTGAACATGCCGACAACGCTTGCTTTCGAACGCATGCGACCGGACAAGAAGCCCAAGCACAAATCGTATATGGAAGAGTACTCTCAGCAAGCTGCCGGGTATATAGGGGAATTGATCGAATACATCCAAACCAATACCCATCAACCTGTTACGCACTGGACCGAGATACATGCCGGAAAGGCGGTGAAAGGCATGAATGAAACTGAATGTCTCCTGGCGTGTGGAAAACCTTTGGATAGAATGAAGTCCGAAAGTGGAGAGGATAGATGGAGGTATGATAGCTATACCTATTTGTTTTTCAAAGATGGTATCCTGGCTTCTGTCATAGAGTAACATGGCCTGTTCAAGGAACGAGCAGGTAAAAATAATTATTGAAATGAAAACATTAAGATTGCTGGGCTACTTATTAGTGGCTGTGTTGTGTATTGGGTTTGCATCGTGCTCAAGCGACGATGATGAAGGAACTCAGAGTAATTTACTCATTGGTGAATGGGAGCAAGTTCGTTCCAGTGGCTGGTACTTGGAAGATGGGGGGAAAGAGTCCTGGAATGAAACAACTTCTGGACTCTATGTTGTCTTTGACGAAGATCATAAATTCCGCTTCTATGAAGAAGACTATGACTATGTAGAGTCTGGTACGTGGAGCATAAGTGGTAATAAATTAACGCTTGTACATGATGGTGAAAGGGTTGAGGGTACTATAAAAGAGCTGACATCCAGTAAATTGGTTGTTTTCTCTTCTTTTCGTGAAAATGGTACCGTGGTTGAAGAGATGACAAGCACATATCGAAAGGTAAAATAGTAATAGACAGATGGTGCAAAGCGGCAAGTAAGACTTATTTGCTGCTTTGCTTTCTTGATTTACTTACGGTTATAGCCCTTTCTATATTCAAAAAACATCAGTATGAAATATTTGATTAGAACTTCTATGTTCTTCTGGGGACTATTGTTTGTATGGTCGTGTAGTGATGATTCTGATTCGCCTGACATTGATACAACGCCATCCAATCAAGTTAGCAGTGTGGTTAAAGTATTTCCTGAGGAAGCCATAAAGTATTTGGCAGAGGAAGTGTCTGCTAATGAAGTGGTACTCGATCTGAATATTCCGGAGAATTTGATACCGAAAGTCGGAACAATCATACAAATACCCATGTCTGAGAAAAGTCCATATGGCTTTCTTGGTAAGGTTGTTTCTATAGAAAAAAATAGCGGGTATAGAATTGTTACAGAAACAGTGGCTTTAGACGAAGCCTATCCTAATCTGTCTATAGATACCATCTTCAATTTCCTGAACATACTTGATGGTGTGTACGATGGAGAAGGAAATCCTGTTGAATATGAAATCGAATGGGAAGACACAAAAACGAAGTCTCGTGTAACGGCAGAGATCGGAGATGACAAAATTGGAAAAATTAAGGTGCCCATAAAGAATGAAAAATTAGGCGACTTTACCATAGGTGGCTATCTCTCTTTTGATTTGGGAATGGGCGATTTCAGAATTAACAATAAAGATGGCCTCAAATATCTAAATATTGAGGCAACTCCCTCCATTGATGCAAATGTTCAAATGGGGGTGACCCTTAAAGAATGGGAATTAAATTCGATAAGAAGTAAGCCGGTAAGGCTTACGGGACGTTTTATGCCGGTTCCGGGGGTAATTGTCTCTGTTACTGTTAGTGCAAATTTTGTCATAGGTGCCAAGGGAGAAATTTCCACTGCTACTGCATTGCAATTTCAAAAAAGTAGTCATTGGTTTGTTCGCTATGAAAACGGGCAATGGTCAAAAGGAGTGGAACCAACAGGGAAGTTTGACGGTAATCCATGGTATGTGACGCAGCTCGATTTGAATGGGGAGCTATATGGAGGTGTGGAGTGCGGTATTGATTTTAGTTTATATGAGGGCACACTGGGAATTGGGGCCCAATTATTACCTAAATTCTCTTTGGCGACTGAAGCTAGCCTGTCAAGCCTGAATCCATTTGAAGTTAATCCCAAAGTTTCTATTGGTGGGAAATTGGAGAGTTCCATATATTGTATTGCAGGGCTTTTTGGTAAGAATTTGGCTAAGTGGGAATGGGAGCTTCCTGAAGCAACGTTTTTCGAACGTTCTTTATCATTGTTCCCCAACATTGAAAATTTTACAGCCACAGGAGCCTCTTCTTCCGGTGAAATAAGCTGGCAAAATGATTCTTATTATTTTCTACAAGGATTAGGAGTAAAAACAGGTACGACTGTTTTTCAACCAGACCAAACGACAGTATTCAATACTTATTATCCGGCACATACTTCTATAGATGCTAATGGCATAAGATATTATAAAGTCGATGTCACTGGGCTGCAACCGGGCAGTACATATTATGCTGCTCCAGTAATATCCTGGCTTGATTACAAATGGATAGGGAAGCAGGAAGCATTTCTACAAATAAACAGCAATCTGCTAATAGGCCAATGGGAATTGATCCATTCCAGTGGCTGGGAAAGAGGGTATGGTTTTTGGGATGAAATTTGGGGTGATACGCCTTCTAAATTCTATGCTGTCTTTGGCGAGAACCATGAATTTTGTAGTTGGTACAGTAATTATGATGAAATTAGCGGAATGGAAAGAGGTACGTGGAGTATAAGTGGGGATACACTCATAACGGTGGAAGATAATCACGGAAGAGATGAGGGTGTTATAAAAGAACTGACATCCAGTAGATTGGTTCTATTCTACTCTTCTGTTAAAGAAGGTACCGTGGTTGAAGAGTTTACAACAAGTACATACCGCAAAGTAAAATAATAATAGGCAGATGAGGCAAAGCGGCCAATAAGATTTATTTGCTGCTTTGCTTTTTTATAATAAATATAGTATCAGTGACTCACATTTGATACACTACTTTCCTAGGATGAAACTGGCTGGTTGAGAAGAGAAGTTGCATCTGAAACTCACCATTCTTTCCTATAAATACTTTTGAAAACTCATTACTAAACTGGAATATTTCAGTAACTTCACCGGCCATTAGCATATCGACTCAAGTTTATATGGAAAATATTATAGCAAGCATCAGGCGGTATTATCCGGTGTCAGACCGATCTATACAAGAACTATCGGAACACTTTACTGCGCTGGAACTTCCACGCAAACACCTACTGATCGAGGGAGGAAAACTGGATAAAAATGTCTATTTCATTGAACGTGGGTTTTGTCGTTCGTATTGCCTGCGTAATGGCAAAGAGATGACCATCTGGTTCTCACGTGAGGGCGATATCACTTTTGCACTGAAAGATCTCTATCACAACGAACCTGGATATGAATATGTAGAGCTGTTGGAAGATTGTTTGTTCTATGTCATTCCGGTTGAGAAACTCAATGAACTGTACCGCTCCAATATAGAGATTGCCAATTGGTCACGTGTAATTCATCAGGAGTGTTTGTTGCAATTAGATCAGATCTATATCGACCGTCTGTTCCTTCCGTCCAAAGAGAGATACGAGAAACTGATAAAGGAGTATCCCGACCTTTTGCAACGGGCCAATTTGGGACACTTGGCTTCATTTCTTGGCATGACCCAACAAAATCTGAGCAGATTGCGAGGGCAATAGATGCGTTTTTCACATAGATTAAAAAGAAACAGCATATTTTGGGCTATCTTCGCGACCATAATTGCAAATTATTGATTTAGATATGATAAAGCCTCTTACATCGTTGAGGTTTATATTTGCATTAATGGTATTCGCGGCGCATTGCTATGTGATCGACCCGCGTTTTTCTCACTTTGTATATAAAGAGGGATTTGTGGGAGTGAGTTTCTTTTTTGTGCTGAGCGGATTTATTATTGCGTATAACTATCAGCGGAAAATTCAACAAAAAACGGTTACGAAACGCGAATTCTGGATAGCCCGTTTTGCCAGGGTCTATCCCCTGCATTTAGCCACTCTTCTGCTGCCAACTCTTTCTGCTGCATCCTTTTGTGCCACAGATGGAGTACTTCTTCTCGTTCAACTCACCTTCCTGGAGCCTCGGGTATCATTGAGTTTTATCAGAAAACATTTAAAATAATGCATATGAATCAAACATTGAAAACCAATCGCATCGACTCTGTGGATGCACTCCGCGGATTTGCCGTAGTTGCCATCATGCTGCTGCATTTTATCGAACATTTTATCTATGGCGTTTATCCTGAAGCAACTTCGGAAGCAGCAAAACTACTCAATCAAAGTGTTTGGGATGGCCTGTTCTTTATCTTCGGCGGAAAGAGTTATACTATTTTTGCTTTGCTTTTTGGTTTTACATTTATCATTCAGCAACGGAATCAGGAGGCTAAAGGCGGCGATTTCGGAGGACGTTTTGCGTGGCGTTTGGTGCTACTGATGTTTTTTGCCACACTCAATGCGGCATTCTTCCCCGGTGGCGATGTGTTGTTGCTTTTTGCTGTGATGGGGTTTGTGATGATCCCGTTTCGCAAACTGTCGCAAAAGGCTCTGCTGGTCATTGCGTTGTTCTTTCTGATTCAGCCCATCGAGTTGCTGGAGTGTTTCGGGATTAATTTTATGCCTACACTACTCAATGATGCCTACTATCCGACTCTGAAAGTGGTGACCGATTCGGGCAACTTCTGGGAGATGATTATCACGAACGCTACGATAGGTCAGTTGGCCAGTTTGTTCTGGGCGGCTGATGCCGGACGACTGTTGCAAGCTCCGGGGCTCTTTATTCTGGGTATGATACTCGCACGTGGAGACTATTTTAATCGCGGTGCAGGCTTTTGGGTTAAAATTTTTGTTGCGAGCTTCGTCGCAAGTTTTGTATTTTATGTGGGCAAAACTTCTGCCGCCGACTCTTTGCAGATCATCCTTACCATGTGGTACAATATAGCCTTTACCGGAATGCTTGTATCCGTATTTGTGATACTTTACCAAAGCGAGATATTCAAGAAAATGACCGACGGGTTACGTTTTTACGGAAAGATGAGCTTGACCAACTATGTCAGTCAGTCGATTATTGGTAGCTTGATTTTCTTTCCTTATGCCTTGGGATTGGCTTCAACGCTCGGCATTGCCTGGAGTTTCGTGGTAGGGCTTGGGGTGATGTTTGCTCAGATCTGGTTCTGCCGCTGGTGGCTTAAAAGCCATAAGCAGGGGCCTCTGGAATCTATCTGGCATCGGCTTACTTGGTTGAAAAAATAAAGTTTATTTGATTCAGAGTACTATCTGATCCAATATTCCCGCCAGATAAGCAATCGCCACGCCATAATTCGTCATCGGTACCTGCTGGTTCTTGGCTTGCGCTACCCGGCTGAGTACATGCTTCCGGTTGAACATACAGGCGCCGCAGTGAATCACCAGGTCATACGGAGTGAGGTCGGCAGGGAAGTCCGCGCCGGCTACGATGTCTATCTGCAAGCCCTGCCCGATGCGTTGACGGAGCATGCGGGGTATCTTTTCGCGGCCGATATCTTCCGAGAGCGGTGCGTGGGTACAAGCTTCGGCAATCAGGACGCGGGATGTCTCCTTTAGTGACGAGATGCTTGCGGCACTCTCCCGGAAATAACAAATGTCTCCTTTATATTCAGCAAATAAGACCGAGAAGGAAGTCAGCCGGCTTTCGGCGGGCTTTTGCTCGTACACCGTCCGGAATACTTGCGAGTCGGTGATGATGAGTTTTGGCGGACGGGCGAGGACATGGAGTGTGGCAGGAAGTTGGTCGGTGGTGCAGCTCATTATTAAGCACTTTTTGTCGAGCAGTTCGCGCAGAGTTTGTACTTGCGGCAGGATGAGGCGTCCCTTGGGAGCTTGAATATCCTGTGGCATGACCAACAGAACGAGGTCTCCTGCCTGTACGCGGTCGCCTGTAATGGTAGGCTGGTCGTGATCCTCGGGCAGGTGTTCGCAGATGGCTTGCACGATGGCATCCATGCCTTGATGGTTTCGGGCGCTGACAATGAGTGGGCGTCGGCCACATTGCTGTTCGATGGTGTCGGCTGTGGAGTTGGGGTGGGGAAGAAGGTCGGTTTTGTTCAGCAGCAGGACGATGGGAATATTTTTTTCTTCGAGCAACTGCATCCAGTGGAGTTCTTCCTGTATGTCAGGTTCGCAGAGCAGCAGGGCAATGTCTGCCTTCTCTATGGCTTTCCGCGTCTGTTCGATGCGTTGGCGACCCAGCTCTCCTTCATCGTCGAAGCCTGGTGTGTCAATGAACACACAAGGACCGAGACCGTAGATCTCCATGGCTTTGTACACAGGGTCGGTAGTAGTGCCAGGCACATCGGATACCAGTGCGGCTTCCTGTCCAGTCAGTGCATTAATGAGCGATGACTTGCCACTGTTGCGGCGACCGAACAGGGCTATGTGCAGACGGTTGGATCGGGGGGCGTTATTCATTGACTATGTGCTGATTTACTATTAACAATGGGAGCTGGGGCGTTGGTGACTATCTGTTAAAACCGGAAGTCCCGTTTTCCTTCTTCGATCTCTTTCAGGTTGCGCAAGGCAATCTCTTTGATCCGAGGGTTCGGGATATGCTCCACTTCCCGGCGAATCATCTGCTCGCCCAACGTACGGGTGTGCTCCGAGGCATAATCCTGCATGAATTCTTTGAGGGTGACTAGTGCGTTCGGTGCGCAGATATTGGCTATCTGTCCCGACTTGACCAGTGACATGAAGCGGTCGCCTGTACGTCCGGCCCGGTAACAGGCGGTGCAGAAACTGGGGAGGTAACCCAATTCGAGCAGCCATCCCACCACTTCGTCCAGTGTGCGTGTGTCGCTCACGTCGAATTGTGCCGAGGTCTCTTCCTTTGTCTCTGGTCTGGCATAACCACCTACACTGGTGCGTGATCCGCCACTGATTTGCGACACGCCGAGGTCGAGCACCTTCTTGCGGGAAACTTCCGATTCGCGAGTAGAGACAATCATACCCGTGTAAGGCACAGCTATGCGGGTAACGGCTACGATACGCTGGAACAGTTCATCGGTTACTGCATCCGGATAGTCGTCCGTGTCGATATCGTCGGCAGGACATATACGAGGCACACTAATGGTATGCGGCCCCACGCCAAACCGCGATTCCAGGTGTTCGGCATGCATCATCAATCCCACGAAATCGTACCGGAAGGTGTTCAGCCCAAAGAGTACCCCCAGTCCCACATCGTCGATTCCTCCTTGCATGGCACGGTCCATTGCTTCTGTGTGGTAGGCGTAGTCGCTTTTGGGGCCGGTGGGATGGAGTCGTTCGTAGTTCTCTTTATGGTAGGTTTCCTGAAACAGGATGTATGTTCCGATGCCAGCCTCTTTCAGCCGGCGGTAGTTCTCGACCGTAGTGGCAGCAATGTTTACGTTCACCCGGCGGATGGCTCCGTTCTTATGATGGGTGCTGTAAATGGTTTCGATGGATTCGAGGATGTATTCGATAGGGTTGCGGAGTGGATCTTCGCCCGCTTCCAGCGCCAGACGTTTGTGTCCCATATCCTGCAAGGCGATGACCTCACGGCGGATATCTTCCTGGGTAAGTTTCTTCCGGGCGATATGCTTGTTCTTCAGGTGGTACGGGCAGTACAGGCAACCATTGACACAATAATTAGAAAGGTAGAGTGGGGCAAACATGACAATGCGATTCCCATAAAACCGCCGTTTGATCTCCCGCGCCAGAGAGAATATCTTCTCAATCAGGTCGGGCTGGTCGCACTCCAATAACAAGGCAGCTTCCCGATGGGTTAGCCCCTTGCACCCGGCAGCTTTCTCAAGCAACTGTTCTATTAGCGCCCGGTTTCCTTTATTCGCGCGCGCGTATTCCAACGTATCCATCACCTCCTGATGATCGATGAAATCTTCTGCCCGGGATGAGTTTACTTGATACATGCGGTTTAGAAATTAAGGGTAAGTGACGAACAGCAGTGATTAGTGATTGTATCGCAATCACTAATCACTGTCCGTTAATCTCTATTCGTTTATATAGTCGCCACGTTCGCCGGAAACCACATAACCGATGGCTTCCATGCGGCGGGAGAGCATTTCATAGCTTTCGTCGGGGGTACTTCCTTCGAATGCTTTGTTGTCATAGATCTTGTATTTCTTTTGTTGCTTCATCGGGGTGAGGCAAGGCATAGCTACGTTGGCTCCTGCCAGTACGGCACGTTCGCGTCCTCCCGGTGAAAGAGTAGCCATGGCAGTAGTAGCGGGTATCAATGCTGCGGGTGATATCAGGCGGAAGATGGAGATCAGCCGGAGAGTCAGGTCGATGTCGCCTGCCGGACAAGCAGCAAATGGAGTCTCTTTGTGTGGAATGAACGGACCGATGCCGATCATTTCCGGTTGGAACCGTTCGATGAACTGTATGTCTTCCACTAAGTGATCCAAGGTCTGCAGCGGAGTTCCCACCATGATACCCGTCCCGGTCTGGAAACCGATCTCTTTCAGGTCGTTCAGGCAACGCAAGCGGTTCTCTTGCGACATGATACGCGGATGCAGGCTCCGGTAATGTTGGGGGTTGAATGTTTCATGACGCAGCAGGTAGCGGTTGGCGCCAGCCTGGAACAAGCGTTCGTAAGTCGCGCGCGAGCGTTCGCCTACGGAGAGTGTGATGGCGCAGTCCGGAAACTCTTTCCGCAGGGCCACTACCACATCTTCTAGCTTATGGTCCGACATTCCGGGGTCTTCCCCGCCTTGCAGTACGAATGTGCGATACCCTAGTGCGTATCCTTGCTGGCAGCATTCCAGGATATTATCCCTGTTCATCCGGTACCTTTTCAGGCGTGCATTACTTTTACGGATGCCGCAATAGAAACAATTGTTCTTGCAGACATTGCCGATTTCTACTAGTCCACGGAGATACACCTTGTTCCCGAATCGTGACAGGGCCACCATTTGTGCCTGTACCCGGAGGTGCTCCAGCGTTTCTGTGTCTGTACAGGCTAATAATTCCCTGTATTCCTCAGCTGTTAGGCTGTGTTCTTCTCTAAGTTTATCAACGAGCATCTTCATATCCTTGACGTTTTATAAGTTCTTGTGTTAATTGTCTCCTACCTGCTACAATGTCATTGCGTGAGCAAGGGCCGGTGATACATCCGCCTTCGCAAGCCATCACTTCGATGAACTGTCCGTTGGCTTTTCCTGTTTTGGCACAGGTACGCAGCAATGCAATATTTTTCTTGTTGATATCGGCTATCTGAATAGCTTCCAGTTGGGCGGCTTCCTCCTTCAGATAAGCTTTAACGGCTCCAATTACTCCGCCGCTCTGGGCGAAACCGTGCGCTTCGCGGACTGCTGTGTGCACGATAGAGAACGGGGCTGTTTCTTCTAACTTGATATCCAGTCCGGCGAAAATGGAGCCGATCTCTTCGAAGGTGAGTACGAAGTCGACACATTCGTCGAGCCGGGCCTCTTTTCGTTTGGCTACGCACGGTCCCACGAATACCACTTTGGCATCGGGGAACTTCTTTTTGGCAATCCGGGCTGTATAATACATGGGTGTTTCTGTGTCCGATACATAAGGTTTCATTTCGGGAAGATGCTTCTCCACCAATTCTATGTATGACGGGCAACAAGAGGTGGTCATGAATGCTTGTCCTTCGGCCAGTTTCTCTTTCAATTCTTCGGCTTCGTGACTGGTAGTAGTCATGGCACCTTGTGCCACTTCCAGCACTTCGCAGAATCCGATCTCGCGGAAAGCACCATATACGCTTTCAATGGGAACTTTGAACTGTCCGAGGATAGCCGGCGCAATGATAGCAACCATTTTGTCGCCTTTGCGCAGATGTTGCAATACATCGAACGACTGCGAAACCTCGAAGATGGCACCGAACGGGCAGGCGTTGAGGCATTTGCCGCAATAAATACACTTGCTTTCGTCGATGTGCTCTATACCGTTTTTATCTTTGCTGATGGCTTTGACCGGACAAGCTTCTTCGCAAGGAATAGGCATGTATACGATGGCGTGGTACGGGCAGCTCTTGTGACAAATTCCGCAATTGATGCAAGTATCGTGGTCGATGATGGCTTGTCCGTTCTTTTGGAATCGTACAGCACCTTTAGGACAGTTCATGTAGCAACTTCTGGCTACACAGCCCCGGCAGAGATTAGTGATCTCATAGTTGACCTGTACGCATGACGAACAAGCTTCGTCGATGACGCAGAGTATGTTTTCCTTTTCTATCTTTGAACGTTCGAGCGCCTGGCGGGCGTATTCTGAGAGCGGGGTCAGTTCGTCGTGTTCATCCGTCATGTCCAATCCCAATAGCGGAAGCGATTTATACTTCCATACAGCGCGTTCCTTATGTACGCAGCAGCGCCCCAGTGGTTTGGTTTTTCGTGGACTCAGGTCAATAGGGAGTCGGTCAATCTTATCTATTAACTGGTCGTTCTTCCAAAGCCTCACCAGATCTGCCAATAATTTGTGGCGAACGATCATTACATTATTAGTAAATGCCATAAAGTTATTTAGGGTTGTTAGGGACTACAAAGATAATGATATGTTTATTTAAAACGAATGCTTTGTTGAAAAAGAAACGGTTATCTATGTGTTTTATTCATTTTTCTTACTAAAAATATCTGCCGGATAATGCTTTTAACTAAACAATATGCTTACTTTTGCTGTTGTTTCCTAATTATACAAGCGAAAACATGCTATAGTCTTATGTCTCAAAATACAAAAATATTCAAGTGGTCATATATACTCTTACCAGTTTTTATTGGCCTTGCAGTTGTCGGTTGGTTGTTTTTCCAAGAGTTTAATCCGAAACTATTTTCTGACATTCGTCTCTCCTGGCAGTTAGTGGTGGGAGTCTTTCTGGCTTTTGTGTTCATGTTGGGACGCGATGGGGGATTGATGTGGCGTTTCCGATGGATGACGGACAATGCGATCAGTTGGCGCCAGTCGCTCCGGGTGAGTATGCTTTGTGAGTTTACGGCGGCAGTTACTCCGTCGGCGGTAGGGGGTGGCGGACTAGCTATCTGGTTTCTGAACCGCGAAGGCGTGAGTGTAGCCAAGGGAACTGCACTGACCATTTCCTGTTTGTTTCTTGACGAAGTTTTTTTGGCATTGGCTTGCCTGATACCGTTACTTGTTTTCTCTTTCGACGAACTTTTTGGCAACATGGCTGTTCTGTCTTGGGGGGTGAAACTCCTGTTTTTCGGTGTTTATGCAGTGGTGGTAGGATGGGGATTACTGCTCTATGCTGCTTTGTTTTACCGGCCTGAATGGGTGAAGCATATGTTAATAGCCTTGTTCAGTCTTCCGTTGCTTCGACGTTGGAAAAAAGGAGTGATCGCGTTGGCCGAGAATCTGGTGATGAGTTCCCGGGAGATGAGCCACAAACCGTTCTCTTTCTGGTTGAAAGCTTTCGGTATGACCTGTATTTCATGGATGTCTCGTTATCTGGTGGTCAATGCTTTGCTCTTTGCTTTTGCTACCCAGGGTAGTCAGACGCTTGCTTTTGCCCGGCAGTTGGTGTTGTGGCTGGTGCTGAAAGTCAGCCCTACCCCCGGTGCCAGCGGAGTGAGTGAATATATGTTCCAGGTGTATTATGCCGATTATTTCACTGTGGCGGGTATGGCTTTGGTGGTCGCCTTTATCTGGCGAATCATTACTTACTACATGTATCTGGTCATCGGAGTGTTCATCATTCCCGGCTGGTTGGGTAGAAGTAAGAGTAAAGCAGTCGTCACGGCGGCGTAAGAGCATTGTAACAACCCCTCGTTACTTTTGTTCCATGTTTTAAAGTCAGGAGGAATGGATATGTACAACGAAAACTCGCATAGCAGGAATTATGTAACCATCAGTTTGCTGATGGCTTTTATCGGATTGGTACTTTTGGTGTACATGTGTGCATCGTCGATGCATCTCACTAAACAATATCGCAGTCCGTCTTTTCAGGTTGAGGCGCTCAGGTAAGCCTCAAGAGTTAGAAGTCGACCTCTACGGTGGCTTTGCCGGGACCCTGTTTCCACAGAGGTCCTTCTTGGACGAGGCGGATGGCTTCCTTGTCGGCATCGGGGCACAGGCTTCGTGCCACCGTAATATTTTTCGGTTGCCCGCCGGTATCTATATCGAATAGCAAGATTACTTTGCCTTTGCTCTCTTTGCATTCTCCTTCCGTAGGGCGTTTCAGATTCTCTTTGATATATTTCTGGTAAGCTTTCCAGCCAGTAGTAGGTTCGGGGCTGGTGGTTTTCTCTTTTAGTTTGGAAACACTTCCGGTCAGGTCCTTCTTCCGGGCGGTTCCGTAGGCAACTACAACCACTTCGCTCAGGGCTTGTTTGTCGGGATTCATGGCTATCAGCAGATTACGGGTGGTGTCGGGTTTCAGTATCACCGGATCGTATCCTATGTAATTTACTTCCAATTGTTTTCCTTGTACATTCAGGGTGAATCGTCCGTCTGTGTCGGTCACTGTGCCTTGAGTGGTTCCTTTCGCCAAGACACTGGCGCCGACAAGGGGCTCACCGCTTTCGCTGTCAGTAACCTGTCCCCGTACAATCGTAGTCGGTACCGGGGCGGTTTGGGAAACAGATACCTTTGCTGCTGCAAGCGGGGTGTCCACTCTGTCGGCAACTTTATCGGCCGATATGGGTGCGAGGTATTTGAGTTCGGCTTGCATATCTTCGGCCACTTCGATAGCTTTCATCTCTTCCGTATGAACTGCCTGCATCTTCTCTTCTGTCCGGTTCATGGCTACTACAGGGCGTTCCACTTTCGGCTCGGCTTCCGCTGGTCGTACTGCTGGCAGGGTGTCGGGTGAGAAAGTGTCCTGCCGGGTAATCTCTTCGGCTAAGATCATTGATTCGGTGGGAACCATGTCTGGGGCTTTGATCCACAGCAGGTAACTGCTTCCTAATGCAGCCACCAGCAGACAAGCAGCAATGCACCAGTTGCGTAGACGATGGCGTTGCTGCGCCTGACTGCGGGTCGATACCAATTTTTGCAATTCTTTCACGCGTCGGGCATGATCGTCCTTTACCTGGTCGAACCCTTCGAGAGCATCGGACAAGAAAGGGTCGCTCATCGCTTCCCATTCGATGCGACGTGCTTCTTTGCCTTTGCGGGCCCCCCGTATGTAATCCAATAACTTCATCCGATACGCTTTTTGATGCAAATACTTAAGTTCCTTTTCCCGTTCTGTATAAAGCTTTTCACTCCTTTGAGCGAATAGCCTGTCTTTTCCACGATGTCGGCGTACGACATTTCGTCCATGAAGAAGTGCGTGATGCTCACCCGTTGCAGCTCGGGCAGCTTCTCCATACAATGTTTTAGTGCTTCCAATTGTTCTTCGTTGCCCTCTTCCTCTAATAGATGCAAAACTTCGTCTGATTCCATAACTTGAACGCTGAAATCTATCGGAATTTCTTTATTCTCCTTACGGAGGACTTGCAGGCAGTGGTTGCGCGCCACGCTGTAGAGCCAGGTGCGGAAGTTCTGTATCTCGTATCCGGATACTTTAGGCAGCAACTCTTCGAATAGTTGCATCACGGCATCCTGCGCCTTGTCGGCATCTTGTAGATATTTCAGACAAAGACCATACACCAGCGGGATATATCGGTGGTATAGCTCACCGAAATATTCCGTTTTCCCAGACTTGACAAAGTGCTGTAGTAGCTCGTCGTCCTTCAGTTTGGATATGTCTTTCCGTAGGAACAAAACTTTTTTTTGCAAAATTAAAAAATAATATGGATGGCTTTATGGAATCCTTCCCGAATTTGCATCTATAGGGTAAAACAATATTTTTCAATCATTTAAATAGATAGACCTATGAAAACAAAAAGTATGAGAGTGATGATGGCCGTGTTGATGCTGATCATCGTGTCGTTGGGGTATGCCCATGCACAAGTGTTACAGGTGAAGGGTAAAGTAACCGATTCGACTGGCGGTGCTGTGGTGGGGGCCTCGGTACAGGTGAAAGGAACTTCGACCGGTGCGGTGACCGGTCTGGACGGTACTTATTCTATTCAGGCGAAGAAGGGTAGCACGCTGGTTTTTTCCTTTATCGGATACGAAACGGTAGAGGTACGGGTGACGAAGGAGAAGATTGATGTACGTTTTAGCGATTCGGTTGCTTGTC
The DNA here is from genome assembly GCA_031554505.1 of Bacteroides sp. Lineage (GTDB taxonomy): Bacteria > Bacteroidota > Bacteroidia > Bacteroidales > Bacteroidaceae > Bacteroides. The sequence continues at coordinate 15,250 of JAVBVI010000074.1, forward strand.
TGGAAGAGATGGTTGTGGTGGCTTATGGTACCAGTCACAAGCAGAAAGAACTGACAGGAGCGGTTTCGCGTGTTAATAAGGTATCGTTGGCTTACATGCCTCAGGCCGATTATGCGTATGCGAACTCCGAGGAGTACAAGTCGAATGCCGAGAACCGCTTCCGTCTGGCTTTGAAAGATCCTCTGTCTACTTTTTCTATCGATGTGGATGCCGCTTCGTACAGTAATATGCGCCGCTTTGTGAATCAGGGACAGTTGCCTCCTGCCGAATCCATCCGTACGGAAGAGTTGATCAACTACTTCACTTATAACTATGCCAAGCCGACAGGCAGTGATCCGGTGAAGATTACTACCGAAGTGGGAGCTTGCCCGTGGAATGGCAAACACCGTCTGGTGCGTATCGGACTGAAAGCGAAGGAGATTGCGGGCAATGAGCTGCCTGCTTCCAACCTGGTTTTCCTTATCGACGTGTCGGGCTCCATGTACGGCCCTACCCGTCTGGAGCTGGTAAAGTCATCGTTGAAACTGTTGGTTAATAACCTGCGCGAAAAAGACCGGGTAGCGATTGTGGTCTATGCCGGATCGGCGGGCGAAGTGCTTCCGTCTACTTCGGGAGCCGACAAGCAGAAGATACGCGAAGCGCTCGACAAGCTGACGGCTGGTGGCTCGACAGCGGGCGGAGCGGGTATCCAATTGGCTTACAACATTGCCCGGAAGAACTTGATTAGTGGCGGAAACAACCGTATCATTCTGTGTACCGATGGCGACTTTAATGTAGGTGTTTCATCGTCCGAGGGATTGGAAAGCATGATCGAACGCGAGCGGAAGTCGGGCGTATTCCTTACTGTGCTGGGTTATGGCATGGGGAACTACAAAGATAATAAGATGCAAGTGTTGGCCGAGAAGGGCAACGGAAACCATGCGTACATCGACAACTTACAGGAAGCCAATAAGGTATTGGTGAACGAGTTTGGCGGCACGCTCTTTACAGTAGCCAAGGATGTAAAGTTGCAGATCGAGTTCAATCCCGCTAAGGTACAGGCATACCGCCTGGTAGGCTACGAGAGTCGTCTGCTGAATGATGAGGATTTCAATGATGATACCAAAGATGCCGGTGAGATGGGTGCAGGGCATACGGTGACGGCGTTTTATGAGGTAGTTCCGGTGGGCGTGGAAAGCCAATTCGTGAGCAAGATCGATGAATTGAAGTATCAGAAACCTTCCGCCGGCAAGAGCCAGAAAGATTGGTCGGCCGAGAAAGGTTGGCAGCCGGGACAATCGCAGGTAGCCGGGGAGTCGGTGGAGCTTACTTCCTCCCAAGAATTGCTTACCGTGAAATTGCGTTACAAACAACCTGACGGCGAAACTAGTAAAAAAATGGAAGTAGCAGTGGTAGATCGCGGTGCAAATAATGTATCAACCGACTTTCGTTTTGCAGCCGCTGTAGCTATGTTCGGCCAGTTGCTTCGTGTATCGGACTTCAAGGGAGATGCCACTTACGATAAAGTGATCGCACTGGCGAAAAACGGCCTCGATGACGATGAACAGGGCTATCGCAGAGAATTTGTACGGATGGTGCAAACGGTGAAATCGATGGGAGAACCGGTAGCCGACAGGTAACCAATATCAAAAAATAACGCTTGCCGGTTTCACAATCGGCAAGCGTCCTAGAGAAAATTTAAAAAAGTAAATTAATCGTTACAATTTTGTCTTGTTGAATTTGTTGTTTAATCTTATTTATTAGTACTTGATGCGTAAAGATTGACATTATTTATGTAATTAATTTTGTTAATTAAATTCCATGTTCCCGTCTCGGACTCCCATTGGTATCTCATGCAAGAAACCGGGCTGTTGTTTTCGTTTGTCTGATAGACATTTCTTTCCTTAGCATTGTTGTATGTCTTGGCTTTCGGATTCCATGCGGCAAATTCGATTGCGAAACTATTGGGCGTGTAGCTGTACGTGTGGAGGTAGTAAGGCAACCACTTGCTTTTCCGTTCGTTCCATTTAAGTGCTTCTTTTTCAGCAATTCTTCCTTCATTATCGTACGTGTAGCTGTACTTGATATGTTGGTGAAGAGTTCCGTCGTTGACGTAAACTATTTTAGCTGTGATCCGGTTATTCTCGGTTTCATAGTTCACCACATATTTGTTTCCTGCAAAAAGGTTAGTGCTCATTACTCCTGTTAATAACAGAATCATAAAGGCGGCTGATTTCATAAATGTAGTTCTCATAATTGTAATAAATTATTTGTTATTAATCTTGTTCGTTGATCTCTTTGTCTTTTAGACGTGACAACTTCCGGAAAGGTTGCAATAAAAATGATTTTTCTTGAATTATTTTTTCTGGCCGTCCGGCGATAACTATATGGCAAGTGTCGTGCCAAAAACATAATTAGCTGATTATTAGTGGATAACGAACTGGAAGGGGTGTTCGGAAACGGACAAGTGTCCGCTCATGGCGAACACCGTAAGGAACTAACGTAGCCTACCTTTTAAAGGTAGCTTGCTTGGGCTTAAAAGGTGCCATGTCAAAGATGCCACCTTATGCTGCATAAGATGGCATCTTTGACTGTATAAGGTGGCATCTTTTACAGCATAAGATGGCATCTTTTGCATCGATGGTCGTAGAGGTAGATTAACTATGTATAGGAGGTAGGAACCTTTGGTCTACGAGGCCGGAATCTTTGGCTGGCAAGATAGGTGCCCGCCCCCGGAAGCCTGTCTCTTCTGCCGATAAGATTTCCTTGTGTTCAGCCATTTTGTCAGTTATTCCTGTCACTCTATACCGCTTTCTCCTTTGGCACGCTTTTCGCAAGCTATTATTCGGCTGGTAAAACCGGCCGTATCTATATATAATAATGTATAACATATAAAATGAAAGGAATTATGAACATTAAACCATTAGCAGACAGAGTACTGATACTCCCTGCACCGGCAGAAGAAAAGACAATCGGCGGTATCATCATCCCCGATACAGCCAAAGAAAAACCTTTGAAAGGTGAAGTAGTGGCCGTAGGTTGCGGAACCAAAGACGAAGAAATGGTATTGAAAACAGGCGACGCCGTTCTCTATGGCAAATATGCCGGTACCGAACTCGAAGTGGAAGGCAGCAAGTACCTTATCATGCGTCAGAGCGATGTGCTCGCTATCCTGGGTTAATCAATCATACGTTCAATCAATCATAAACTAACAAATCATGTCAAAAGAAATATTGTTCAATATCGAAGCCCGCGACCAGTTGAAGAAAGGTGTCGACGCTTTGGCTAATGCAGTGAAAGTAACTCTCGGCCCGAAAGGTCGTAACGTGATCATCGAAAAGAAGTTCGGTGCTCCCCATATCACCAAGGACGGTGTGACGGTAGCCAAGGAAATCGACCTGGCCGATGCGTACCAGAATACAGGTGCTCAGTTGGTGAAGGAAGTGGCCTCGAAGACGGGCGACGATGCCGGCGACGGTACTACCACAGCTACTGTATTGGCACAAGCCATCATTGCCGAAGGATTGAAGAACGTCACCGCCGGTGCCAGCCCGATAGACATCAAGCGCGGTATCGACAAAGCGGTTGCTAAGGCTGTAGAGTCTATCAAGGCTCAGTCAGAGAAGGTAGGCGACAACTACGACAAGATTGAACAAGTAGCTACCGTATCGGCCAATAACGATCCGACTATCGGTTCGCTCATCGCCGATGCCATGCGTAAGGTATCGAAGGACGGTGTCATCACCATCGAAGAAGCGAAGGGAACAGACACTACCATCGGTGTAGTAGAAGGTATGCAGTTCGACCGCGGTTACCTGTCGGCTTACTTCGTGACCAATACAGAGAAAATGGAGTGCGAGATGGAGAATCCGTACATCCTGATCTACGATAAGAAGATTTCTAACCTGAAAGAGTTCTTGCCCATCCTGGAGCCGGCTGTACAGACTGGTCGTCCGTTGCTCGTTATTGCCGAAGATGTGGATAGCGAAGCATTGACTACACTCGTAGTAAACCGTCTGCGCTCGCAGTTGAAGATTTGTGCCGTGAAGGCTCCTGGCTTTGGCGACCGTCGCAAGGAAATGCTCGAAGATATTGCCATCCTGACAGGTGGTATCGTCATCAGCGAAGAAAAGGGCATCAAGCTGGAACAAGCTACCCTCGAAATGCTGGGTGGTGCTGATAAGGTAACTATTTCGAAAGACAATACGACCGTGGTAAACGGTGGTGGCGTGAAAGAAAACATCAAGGAACGTTGCGAGCAGATCAAGGCTCAGATCAAGACTACCAAGTCTGATTACGACCGTGAGAAACTCCAGGAACGTCTGGCTAAGTTGAGCGGTGGTGTAGCCGTGCTCTATGTAGGCGCTCCTTCGGAAGTAGAGATGAAAGAGAAGAAAGACCGTGTGGACGACGCCCTGCGTGCTACCCGAGCTGCTATCGAAGAAGGCATCGTACCGGGCGGTGGTGTAGCTTACATCCGTGCCATCGACGCCATCGACGGTTTGCAAGGCGACAACGCTGACGAAACCACCGGTGTAGACATCATCAAGCGTGCCATCGAAGAACCGCTTCGCCAGATCGTATTCAATGCTGGTAAAGAAGGTGCTGTAGTGGTACAGAAAGTTCGCGAAGGCAAAGGTAACTTCGGTTACAATGCCCGCACTGATGTATACGAAGACCTGCACGCTGCCGGTGTGGTAGACCCTGCCAAGGTGGCTCGCGTAGCATTGGAAAATGCCGCTTCGATTGCTGGTATGTTCCTCACTACCGAATGTGTCATTGTAGAGAAGAAAGAAGACAAACCCGAAATGCCGATGGGACCTGGCATGGGCGGTATGGGCGGCATGATGTAATTCCCCCGCTGATAAGTTAAGGAGCCGTTTCCCCAGGTGGGAAGCGGCTCTTTTTTTCATCAGAATGTAACAAAGGACAGATGTTGTTAAAAAGTAATAGCTATTTGGTTTATTTATTAGAGTTGTAATAACATTGTGCCGCTTGTTTTGTTTCTTTGGTTAACGCGAATCATGTAAGTAATAACCTATAAATAAAAGATCAAATGGACAAGAAAGAAATCGGCGAGAACGCAGGGCGGGTTTGGCAGATTCTCAGCGACAATGCCAAATGGAGTTATGGAAGCCTGAAACGGAAATCGGGCTTAAAGGATAAAGACTTGGGAGCAGCACTTGGATGGCTGGCCCGGGAAAACAAGATCGAGTTCGAACAGGAAGAAGAGGAACTATATCTCTACCTGTGTGTCAATATTTACATCGGATAGCCGTGCGGGCAGGTTCTTTATACAAAGAATCCCCGGAAGTCTCAGTGTGGGTTTCCGGGGATTCTTTGTTTGGAGGAGGGAAAGAGTTACTTGTTCTCTTCCTTGTTGAGCTTCATCTCGATAACGAATGCAGTGACAAGGCCGATACCGCCGAAGAGCAGCGTGCATGCGCCGTAGATGATACCGGCGGCTTCTTGAGCCTTCCAGTTGTTTCTTATGCCATAATCGGGCAACATCTGGTAAGAGATCAGAAAACCGATCAACAATCCTAAACCTACACCCAGCATCAGACAGCCGCCTTTCAAGGCACCGAAGCTGAATCGCATTCCTCCATAACTGGGTAAAGAGAACTTGCCGGTCAAATTGGCTGCTGAAATTTTTTCTCCCAACTTCTCAATAATAGCCAACCGTTCGCGTCTGCCAGCGAAGAGCTCGAACAGTTTGTAAACGCCCAGGACGCAGATACCTACCACCAGCGGGATTGAAATAAAATCCATCATAATCGTATTGTTTTTAAAGTGATTAATTTTGTTATCTGCCCTGTTTGACGCAGGCTCATAGGAAAAGGTTACACGGAACAGCAAAAAACTTTCAATTTTATTGCTCCCGGCATCTCGCCGGTTTTCTCAAGGCAAGTTAAGAGGCATTAGTTGCCTTCTAACATTATTTTCAAGGCAAGTAATTAAAAAAAACTTCGTATGTTTGTAACCTAATAAAAACAGCGGCGTCTAACCAAGTATGATGGACCCGAGAGACGAAGCACGATGTATCAAACGGATAGTAGAGGGGGAGACGGAACTGTTTTCAGTTTTTCTCGATCGCTACGGGCGACCGCTTTATTCGCTGGTCGTGCAAATCGTTGGCCGCCCCGAGGACGCGGAGGAGTTGGTACAGGATACTTTCCTGAAAGCATTCCGCGGGCTCTCCGGCTACAAAGGCGATTGTCGTTTTTCGACCTGGCTCTACCGCATTGCGTACAACGTGGCGCTATCGTTCGTCCGCAAGCGGAAACATGAGTTCCTTTATATAGAGGAAAATATGATTAATAACGTTCCCGATGAGGCTGCTGATGCTGTCCTCGGCATGAGTGACAATGAAGAGCGCATCGCGGAATTGATTCAAGCGATCGACCGGCTCACCCCGGAAGAGAAAGCATTGATAACACTATACTATTACGAAGAGAAATCATTGGAGGAGGTAGCCGAGATACTCGGCTTGACACTATCGAATGCAAAAGTGCGGTTGCACCGAACCCGAAAGAAACTCTACGTGTTAATGAATGAGAGGTAATTATGGAAACAAATCATCGTACAAATAATGCGCTGAAACAGGCGTTGCAGCAGAGAAAGCAGGGGGAACTTCCTTCCAATTTCTCGTTCCGGATGATGGAACAGCTCAGACATGAAGCTGTCCGCCAACAGAAGCGGAGAGACAGAATCATGTTTTACTCCATCGTGGCGGCCTCGTTGGCTATTGTCGCGTTGGCAGTATACCTGTTGTTTTTTGAGCTGGGTATCCAGACATGGGAGTGGTTCCCGAAACTGGAATGGAAGTCTGCTTCCACCAGTTCGATACTTCCTTTCTATGTGTACATCGCTGTATTGGTACTTGCTTTATTGGGGTTCGATCACTGGATGCGGCATAGAAAGTCGGCTTCATAATTGAGCCGGGCGAACTATAAAAGCTCTTCTTTACGATGCTTGCAGCAGGGTAAAGAAGAGCTTTTCTTTTGTGCGTACCTTACTTGAGCGCGGGTAGCAGGTATTTCCAGATCAGATTGAGCTCTGACTGCATATCTCCGATGTTGGCGGTAATGGCAATGACGGCATCCTTCTCCGGTAGTACGATGATGAACTGTCCGTTGGCTCCATCGGCACGGACGGCGTTGTGCCGGCAGCGCCACATCTGATAACCGTATCCTTGCAGCCAGTCGCTATCCTTCGGGTCGTCCTTCAGGTCGGCACGCTTCACACCGTAGGGTAGGGAGGCGATGTGCGAGGTGGTCATCTCATCGATCCAACTCTCGGGCAGCAGTTGCTCTCCATTCCATTTTCCCTTTTGCAGGATGAATTGTCCGGTCTTGGCCAGGTCTTCCGTTTTGAGGAAGAGTCCCCAACCCCCACAGTTGATACCTTGCGGGCACTCCCACCAGGTAGCACCGATGATGCCCAACGGACGGAACAGACGCGGGTAGAGGTAGTCGAGCAACTTCTCGCCTGTCACCTTCTGGATGATGGCCGAGACCATGTAGGTAGCCAGACTGTTGTACTCGAACTCGCTGCCGGGCGCCAGGGTGATGGGAGCTGCCAGGAAGTGGGCCACCCAATCGGTTACTGACGGATCTTCCCGGCTCTTGTTGACTTCCATAGCCTCATGCCCTACCGACATGGTGAGCAGGTGGCGGATTTCCAGCTTGGCCAAGTTGGGCGATATTTGTGCGGGAAGTTGGTCGGGAAAGAAGGAGATGACTTTGTCGGTGACTTTGAAGCGTCCTTCGGATACGCAGAATCCGGCTGCCAGGGCGGTAAATGTCTTGCTCACCGAGTTCAGGACATGCGGTTGCTTGGCGGAGTTCTCTCCCCACCAATGCTCGTACACTACTTTGCCGTGGCGGACGATCATTATGCTGTGCAAGTCCTGCTGACTTTTCTTGACGGCTTCCATGTAGTTGGCTATTCCTTGGGTATTGACCTTTTCGGCTTGGGGAGTGCTACGTGGCAACGACAGACTTTGGCTCTGTGCCGGGAAATATGACCAGAGAAGACCGCAAAGTAAAGCGAGACGGAGGGCGGGATGTATGTTCATGATGCAAAAATATAAACGTTCTACTGTTGGATGCCAAAAATAGCTTTTTAAACGCGACCGTCCAATGAAAAAAATGCTTTCCTTTGCAAAATTAATTAGAAATAACGCACGATATGAGAAGTTTTGCCTCTGATAATAATTCCGGTGTTCATCCGTTGGTGATGGAAGCACTGGCTCATGCCAATAAAGACCATGCCTTGGGGTATGGCAGTGACTGGTGGACCGTAGAAGCCATCGGCAAGATACGTGATGCGTTCATACCCGACTGCGAACCACTGTTTGTGTTCAACGGTACGGGCAGCAATGTAGTAGCCCTGCAACTGATGACACGTCCGTATCACTCCATCTTCTGTGCCGAAACGGCACATATATACGTAGACGAGTGTGGCTCGCCGGTGAAGCTGACAGGTTGCCAGATCCGTCCCATTGCTACATCCGATGGGAAGCTGACGCCGGAGTTGATCCGTCCGTACCTGCATGGGTTCGGCGATCAGCATCATTCGCAGCCGGCTGCCATTTATCTGTCGCAATGCACAGAGCTGGGTACCATCTATACGGCTGAGGAGTTGAAAGCCATTACTGCTTTGGCACGTGAGTACGGAATGCGGGTACATATGGACGGTGCGCGCATTGCCAATGCTTGCGCGGCGTTGAACCTGTCGCTGAAAGAGATGACGGTGGATTGTGGCATCGATGTGTTGAGCTTCGGCGGTACAAAGAACGGCCTGATGATGGGCGAATGTGTGGTGATCTTCGATCAGGCATTGAAGGCAGAAGCCCTGTTCGTGCGGAAACAGTCGGCACAGTTGGCTTCGAAGATGCGATACCTGTCTTGCCAGTTTACCGCATACCTCGCTGACGACCTCTGGCTGAAGAATGCCCGTCACGCCAATGCCATGGCACAGAAACTGTACGAGGCGTTGAACAACTTCCCCGGTGTGCGGTTTACCCAGAAAGCAGAAAGCAATCAGTTGTTCCTAACGATGCCCCGCCCGGTCATCGACCGTTTGCTGGAGTCGTACTTCTTCTACTTCTGGAATGAAGACGCGAACGAAATCCGTCTGGTGACTTCCTTCGATACCACCGAGGAAGATATAGCCGATTTCATCCGCTTATTAGATCAGTGTAAAGATTAGTAACAATTCTGACCATGATTACCGATATCCGCCTCCTTGCCCATCAACTGGACAAACCGCAGTTCACTAACCCGAAAGACCTGGTAGCCTGGATGGGTGCCTTGCAGGGACAAGAGTACACCATGGCCAAGTGGGCCGTGGGCATCCGGCTGAAGAATGGCCGGCTAAGCAAGGTAGAAGAGGCATTCCGTAAGGGGGAGATACTCCGCACCCATGTGATGCGGCCTACGTGGCACATCGTAGCGGCGGAAGATATCCGCTGGATGCAGAAACTTACGGGTACGCGCGTTAAAGCGATCGTGGAGTCGTACAGTGCGAGTTATTTCGAGATATCGCCCGAACTGCACCGGCAATGTTTTGACATGCTGGGTAAAATACTGGGAGGAAATGTAAGCCTGACGAAAACAGAAATTCTGGAAGCGATGAACCAACAGGGCGTCAAGCTCGGTGCCCACCAGTTGGGTCATCAACTGTCTTACGCCGAGGCGGACGCTTTCATCTGCAGCGGGGTGGACAAAGGGAAGAAGGCAACGTATGCCTTGCTCGACGAACGGGTACCGCCCACACCGGAGCTGACGAAGGAAGAATCACTGGCTCGTCTGGCGCGCAACTATTTCCGGAGTCACTCACCGGCGTCACTGGTCGACTTTGTCTGGTGGTCCGGCCTGCCCGTCACCGAGGCCCGGCAGGCCATCGCACTGATCGACGGAGAGATGCAGACCGATAAACTGGCCGGGGAAAAGCTGTACGTGCACGATTCTTGCTCCATGAAGCCTGCCAAGAGCAAAGCCATCCATCTGCTTCCGTCGTTCGACGAGTATCTCATCAGTTACAAAGACCGTACGGCAGCATTGCACCTCGATCATCACCCGAAGGCATTTACCAATAATGGCATCTTCTATCCGGTGATTGTTTCCAAAGGTCAAGTCATCGGTAATTGGAAGCGGACGGTGAAGAAAGATTCCGTTAAGGTGGAAACTTCCGTCTTTGAACCTTCCTTCGTGCTGGATGAGGCTGCTTTGCAGAAAGCCATCTTGCGCTACGAGGCTTTTTTGTTTGGGAACGTTCAGTAAATGTCAGGAAGTGCGTGTCTTATCTTATCGGACAATATCCTGTTTTTTCTACCAGATACTGTCCCTGATCGGATAAAATCCAATCTAACAGTCTGGATATATTGGGATGATTGTTGTCCGCCTGTGTGATGGCATAAAAAGAAGAAGCCAACGGATAACTCTCATAATGGACATTATTATACCTTCCGGTAAGTGACTTTCAGAATACCAGTGTCGTATGCTGCACTGTCTGTCAATGTCCATTCCGTCTCCTTCGGTTTATTGGGAAACAGTGGAATGCCCTCGCCCAGAATTACCGGAATGTAGCATATCTGCATTTCATCGACCATCTCATTGTTCAGCAGTAGTGTGATAGCTTGTCCGCCGCCCATCAACCAGATGTCCTTGCCTTCTTGCTGTAGAAGTTGGCGGATGGTTGCAATGATATCGCCGGTAATGCAACATATGTTTTCCTTTCGTGGAAGATTGTCTTTACAGCGGGTAAGTACATACGTCATGCTGTCTTTATACGGCCAGTCAGTGCTCATGCCAAGGATTTCCTGATAGGTACTATTCCCCATAATAATCGTGTCGATGGAATCGTAGAACTCATGATATCCGTATGCGCTCCCTTCGGGTGTAGGATATTTCAGTAGCCAATCCAGATTACCGTCGGGGCGGGCGATATAGCTGTCGAGTGATGCGGCGATGTATAGTTTGATCTTTTTCATGTTTTCTTGAACTCAATTCTTAAGTTTTAGCGATTCCGCTGAAGATAGTCATCCCTTTTACTGTCAGTAGATATTTTTGTTGCGGATGATTGGGCTTATCGGGATAAAGTAGCTTCAGAACATCTGCCTGTATACCCGGATTCAAATAGTTCTTCAAGAAGTTTACCCGGTCTTTAAGCCCGACGGAGGCCATCATTTCCTTTACCGACATACTTCTGTCCCCAATCGCCTTTATTAGTTCCAATACTTGTTGGGTAGTTGTGGGAAGTTGTTGGGTAGTTGTAGGGTCTGATTCCTCTTTTGCTTTCGGCGCATCCTGGGCATTCACCACCATATGTCTATTCTTCAACTCATTCTTCTCATCCAGAAGAGAATGATTTTGTTATTACTCACTTTCTTCTTTTGCTTTCACATAATGAATCTGATTCCCAACCCCCTTCCTAACAACAACCCCTTTCTTTACAAACTTCTCCAAATCCCCATAAGCAGTCTTCTTCAACCGCCCCGTAATCCGCGTATACACACTCCGCGTGATAAACCCATGTTCCTCAATATACCTCATCAACCGCCGTTCCAACTCCTCCTCCAACAAATCACTCGACACCCGATGCGCAATCTTCGGTGACCGCATCAACTCACCGGAAGACTGCATGATAAACTTCTTCGACGCCCGGAAATTAACCCCTGTAAACCGGATAGATCCTGCGCGGATATCCGTTTTCTCCGCCACTAATTTAGACGCTTTAATCTTCCCCGAGAACGTGCCGAACTCACCGAGCTCCACCCGGTACCCATCACGTATAAACTCAGATACTGTATCCATAATCTCCATCAGAGCACCCGCCAGGACACCGTCTTTCAGCCCGCAGCGTTGCTGGACAAGATTCAGCAACCTTTCCGTCGAAATCGTTTGTTGGTTTACAATACTGGGATACAAAGTGTTCTCTTCGCCCTCCTTCGTAGTAAGAGAAGGCTTCTTTTTAAGATCGTAATAAGCCATACTGGTTTTATTAATAAAATAACTGGTTACTATAAATAAACTAAATCTTCATTAGCTATACGCCAACTATTCGATTAGTAAATAACAAGTCGGTTCCTTGCAAGGATCCCATGAGAACCTTACAAGGAACCCGTTAGAACCTTGCAAGGAACCTATGGGATCCTTGCAAGGAACCAACTTGCTATTTACTGCTAAGATACTTGTTTTATGCCAACCAAGCAATTGTTTTTAGTGAATTCTTGAGTTATTTTATTCGATGAAGATTGACAATTAATGAGCTAACAGAATCTATACGAAGCAACCGTCTTCCAATGACTGATTTATATCCTATGGTGGCCTTATTAAAAGCCCATCGAATCTTTACATGATAGTAAAGCTAATCTTTCGTCCTAATCCTTGGAATATTTTGAACAGGGTGGAAAGTTGAATGTCTGCGTGTCCATTCTCGATACGGGAGATATAACTTTTCTTCGTTCCTATCTTGGCTGCAAGTTGTTCTTGTGTCATACCAGCTTTCAGACGTTCTGCCTTTAGTCGTTCACCGATGATAAAGGCATCACAATTGCTTTCAAACTCATCTCGTTCAGTTGTTCCCAGTGCGCCGAAGTCTTCGGCAATCAAGTCTTCAATGGGAGTACATCCCATTGCTCTAAGTTCTTCTTTATTCATTGCTTGTTCCTCCTTTTGCTTTTTGCTGAAAATATTCATTCATAATTCTTTTGGCTCGTTCTATTTCACCCGGAGGCGTTTTCTGGCTCTTCTTCTGGAAGCCATTGAATAAAATCACTAAGTTCCCTTCGTCCATACAGCAGAAAATTCGATAAATATTGCCTCCTTCCTCTACGCGCACTTCATATAGTCCCTTTACATTGGTTATGGCTTTGAGGTATTTCTCAGGTATTTGTTCCAAAGTCATTATGCAAATGAAGATCTGGTATATTTTACTTAAAGTATTTCGAGACAATGTCTTCTTAAAATCCTTGAAGTAGTTGGCGTACGCCGCTACCTGTCGGATATATTTCGTCTTTTCTTCCATAATTTAGTCGTTAGTACGACAAAGATAACGAATTAGTGAACAGTAGCGATGCTTTATCTGCTTTATTTCGTTAATAGTATATAGACTTTTGTCTGAAACAAGAAAGTCCCGCCTTGCAACACAGCAAAGCGGGACTTAATCTATTCAGTAGAAACGTAGGTTTACTTGCGGTAGTAAGCCAATTCGTCCTTATCGAACTTCTGGATGAAGCTGGTGTGCTTCTCGATCTCAGCCTCCACGAAGCGAACGTACACATGAGCCGAGTGGCCGAAGAGTTCGTTGTCCTTCGAAGCATCCCGGATCATCAGGTGACCCATGATGAGGTGAGCAGCCATCTCTACCAAGCGGCGGGCGCAGAAGTCCAGGTATTCCTGATCTTTCGCTTCCGTTACCATAGTCACGCAAGCGGCATACTTCTCGGCCATCTCTTTCAGACGGTTCTGGAGAGTTTCCATCTCGGGTGAAACGGTGGCAGTTTCGTAATCCTTGATCTGTGCCAGGTACGAACCGTTCGTTACATAACGGATGGCGGCCACTACCTGCAACTGCGTCGTTCCTTCGTAGATGGAGGTGATGCGTGCGTCGCGGTAGATACGCTCGCAAGCGTAATCTTTCATGAAGCCCGATCCACCGTGAATCTGGATACAGTCGTATGCATTCTGGTTGGCAAACTCACTACCCATGCCTTTACCCAGTGGAGTGAGAGCGTCGGCCAACTTAGCGAAGAGCTTCTGCTCAGCGCGTTCTTCCGGAGTAAGTTTGCGTTCCTTGGCGATGTCGTCCAATGCTTTGTACACGTCAACGAAACGGGCAGTCTCGTACAACAGGGTACGGCTGGCATCCAACTTCGCCTTCATGATAGCCAGTATTTCCGATACAGCCGGGAACTCGATAATCGCCTTGCCAAACTGCTTGCGATCCTTGGCATACGCCAAAGCTTCGTTGAAAGCAGCTTGAGAAACACCTACCGACTGAGCAGCGATACCCAGACGGGCGCCGTTCATCAACGCCATTACGTATTTGATAAGACCCAGCTTGCGATCGCCGCACAGTTCTGCTTTCGCGTTCTTGTACACCAATTCGCAGGTAGGAGAGCCTTTGATACCCATTTTGTTCTCGATACGGCGAACGTTCACGCCACCGTTGCGCTTATCGTAGATGAACATCGACAGACCGCGCCCGTCGCGTGTACCTTCTTCCGAACGAGCCAGTACGAGGTGGATGTCAGCGTCACCGTTGGTGATGAAGCGCTTCACACCGTTGAGGTACCAGCACTGGTCCTTCTCGCTATAGGTAGCTTTCAGCATCACTGCCTGGAGGTCAGAACCGGCATCCGGCTCCGTGAGGTCCATGGACATGGTTTCGCCTTCGCATACGCGGGTGATGTAACGTTGCTTCTGGTCTTCGTTGGCAAACTCGAAGATAGTCTCGGCGCAGTCCTGCAAACCCCAAAGGTTTTCGAAACCAGCGTCGCTACGGCTTACGATGTCGGCCGCCATAATGTACGGAGTGATTGGGAAGTTCAGACCACCGTACCGACGGGGCATAGCCATACCCATCAGGCCGGCCTTGCGGCAAGCGTCGAGATTGGCTGTCGTACCGCTGGCATACGTCACGCGGTTGTTGGCACATACCGGACCTTCGTGGTCCACGCTTTCGGCGTTCGGGGCGATAATATCGCCGCAGAGTTCGCCGATGATTTCCAGCACCTTGTCGTAACTGTCCATCGCGTCTTCGAAGTCGATGGGAGCGTAGTCAAAGTTATCTTTGTCAGCATAGTTGCGCTCTTTGAGCTCAACGATTCTCTTCATCAACGGATGATCGAGGTGGTGCTTCAGTTCGGGGGTATCTATATAAAAGTTAGCCATTTCGTTACTTGCTGTTTTGTTTGTAATACTTAATCATCTTCGGTACCACTTCTTCGATCGAACCGGTAATCACGTAGTCGGCGATGGTGTTGATCGGAGCTTCGGGGTCGTTGTTGATGGAGATGATGATACCACTCTCTTGCATACCGGCGATGTGCTGGATTTGTCCGGAGATACCGCAGGCGATGTACAGTTTGGGACGAACCGTTACACCGGTCTGGCCGATCTGACGATCGTGGTCGGCGAATCCGGCATCCACAGCCGCACGGCTGGCACCTACTTCAGCATTCAGTACCTTAGCCAGGTCGAACAGCAGGTTGAAGTTGTCCTTCGAGCCTACACCATAACCACCGGCGATGATGATGGGCGAGCCTTTCAGGTTGTTCTTCGCCTTCTCTACAGCGCGTTCGATTACCTTCACTACAAAGTCGGCATCCGAAACGAATTCCTTCAGGTCGTGACGGATCACTTCACCTTTGTAGTCGTTCGATACGATGGCTTTCTTCATCACACCTTCGCGGACGGTAGCCATCTGCGGACGGTGTTCGGGATTTACGATGGTAGCTACGATGTTACCGCCGAATGCCGGACGAATCTGGTACAACAGGTTCTTGAACACTTTACCTTCTTTCTTCTCTTCGTGATCGCCGATCTCGAGTGACGTACAGTCGGCCGTCAAGCCGCTGGTCAGTGCCGAAGATACACGCGGACCCAGGTCGCGGCCGATAACGGTAGCACCCATGAGGCAGATCTGCGGTTCTTCTTTCTTGAACAGGTTCACCAGGATAGAGGTGTGGGGGAGGGAAGTGTAAGGATATAAATCTTTGCCGTCGAATACATGGAGCTTATCTACTCCGAAAGGCAGGACTTGTTTTTCTATATTCTTCAGGCCGGTACCGATGACGATGGCTTCGAGTTGGCAACCCAACTGGTTGGACAACGAGCGACCTTTGGTGAGAAGTTCGAGGCTCACGTCGGCCACGGTTCCTTCTTCTATTTCGCAATATACAAATAAATTATTCATGATTATCCGATGGTGTGGTTAGCTAACAGTTCAACAATCAGGTCTTCTATCTCACGGTCGCTGCTGCCCAGTGTCTTGTTTTCCTTGGCTTGGAACACGATGTTTTGGATGGCTTTCACCTTCGTGGGCGAACCACTGAGTCCGCACTGCTGAGTATCACCGTTTACATCGGCCACGCTCCACTCTACCAGATTCAGGTAGTCACGCGTATCATACAGATCGGTATAGTCCAGATTGCCTTGTTGCTTCTCGGTGATAGTCTTGGCATGTTTGTACTTCTGTATCAGGCGGGCGTTGCGCGGACGACAGGGAGCTGCCGAACCGTTTACGGTGATCACGATAGGCAGCGGACCTTCTACCGTTTCCACGCCACCGTCGATGTGACGTTTCACCGTGATGCGGCCATTGCCTACTTTCAGTATCTCTTCGGCGTACGTAATCTGTGTCAGTCCCAGCTTCTCGGCCACCTGCGGACCTACCTGAGCTGTGTCACCGTCGATAGCCTGGCGGCCGCCGATGATCACATCGTATTCGCCAATCTTACGGATGGCCGTAGCCAGTGCGTAGGAAGTAGCCAGTGTGTCTGCTCCGGCAAAAGCACGGTCGGTGAGCAGATAACCGTTATCAGCGCCACGGAAAAGTCCTTCACGAATGATGTCGGCTGCACGTCCCGGTCCCATGGTAAGCATGGTGATGGTAGAGCCTGGATGAGCATCTTTCAGTCGGAGTGCCTGTTCCAGTGCGTTCAGGTCCTCGGGATTGAAGATAGCGGGGAGCGCTGCGCGGTTAATAGTACCGTCGGCTTTCATGGCGTCTTTCCCCACATTACGTGTGTCGGGAACTTGTTTCGCCAATACAATAATTTTCAAACTCATGATATCGTTTTTAGTATTAGTACTTTATACAATTTATCAGGCTGCAAAATTACACAAACACTTGGTTCCCACAAACAATCTTTACGAAAAATGCACAAATATGAAAAGTTTGCGCAATGAGAAGGGGCTTCCTGCAGGTTCTTGTCCGATTGTCAAGACCCATTGCCGCTTCTTTTGTTTGTTTGATAATGAATTTTGTTCATTTGCTAATTATTGTACGACTGTTTTCTGAACCTTTTAGAAATAGACAATGTATCTTTGCATCGCAATTATTGAGAGTGTATGTTTAGACAATTTGCCACGATGGCCCCTTTTTTTGCCAGTTCCTTGTGGGCGGTGACTTTATTCCTCCGACGCAGTAGCAACAGCCGTTCGCAGAACGTGTGGATATGCTGCTGCCTACTGGCATCGGCCATCGCACTGATCTGGGCTTATTTCCTGATGGGGGTGGGCAACTATCATTTATTTTATAAGGTAGAGATTGCCGAAGTCTTCGTACTTTTGTGCTACTCGGCCTCCCTGTTCTTCTATTTCCGGGCGTTGATAGACGAGCGCCCTTTCGGTTGGACGGAATACCTTTGGCTGATTCCGCCCCTTTTCATTGGGGGAGCTACCTTGATACTGTTCCTGCTGATAGGCGAGGAGCAGTCGGCTGCTTTTTCGCGGGCGGTGAACGAGCAAGGCGACATGACCCCATTCTCCGCACCCATCTATCAGGTGCTTCGCTTCTTGTATGTGGATGCGCTCAACTGGATACTCCGGGTGCAAATAGTTGTTGTGTTGGTTTATGCCACGGTACGTTTGCTGCATTACCGCCGCCGGCTGTCCGACTTCTTTTCCAATCTCGACAGCAAGTCGCTGGAGGGTCACCGGGCTGTATTGATAGGAATTTATGCCGAGATAGTGCTGCTGGCCGCTGCGTCTGTAGGGCGGATGTATTACAAGGTTCATCCCGATGTAGCCTCGTGTATGTTGCTGGCATTGGGAACCGTCAATTTCTTCCTAAGTTATCAGATATATAGTATGCGGTATAGTGTGGAGGACTTTGCTCTGGAAGTAGAAGAAGCCGACCGCCTGGAAGCGGAGATCGTGCCGGACGATGAGGAGGATATCCTGGAGGAAGAGTCGGACGACACGCCGGTTTCGACGGAAAGAAACCGGAGGAAGTACAACGCCCTGGCCGAAAGCTTCGAACAGATCATTATGGAGAAGCAGCTTTTCCTGCAGAGCAACCTCCGGGTGAGCGATGTGGCACGGCTACTGAATACCAACCGCACCTATATATCTCTCCTGATGGCGGAGAAATACCAGTGCTCCTTCTCTTCATATATTAATGGTAAGCGGATAGCGTATACACAACAATTGATCCGGGAGAATCCGGATATGTCGCTGGATCAACTGGCCGAGAAATCAGGCTTTATTCATGTGCCTTCGTTTTGCCGCATCTTTAAAGAGTATACCGGGATGACGGTACGCACTTGGCAAAAACAGAACTTGCCGGGATGTGAATAACTGAAAAAGTTGTTATTTGTAAATAAAAAGATGTATATTTGTCGCTTTAACTCGTTTGTTACCCTTTTTCTTATTCGCCGACAAAAACGGGCTGTTCGTTGATTTCATTTCTCCGAAGCTTTGTCCGCTCGTATGTTTGCAACATAAATGAAATATAGATGACAAAAAGCACTCCCGACGCAGGAATACATGCACTTCTTACTCACTTTCCGCCAGTGACTTTGCAGGAAATGGAAAAAGTACGGTTAATGAACCGTACGGATACGAAGTACGTGACCTCTCTTGCCATACTTTCTGCCCTTCTGGACCGACTCCTGGCCGACTACCGCGTACAAGAGGTGGACGGCGTACGGAACATTCCCTACCATACCATTTATCTGGATACCCCCGGATGTGCCATGTATCTGGCCCATCAGAACGGGCGACGGGTACGCGAGAAGATTCGCGTACGTACCTATACGCTCTCTGGCCTGACTTTCCTCGAGGTGAAAAACAAGAATAACAAAGGACGTACCGATAAGAAACGTATCCGCGTGAAGGGTGTCGACACGTTGCCTGCCGATGGTGCCGATTCCTTTCTGAACCAGCACGCCTGGTACACCTTGCCCGACTTACAGCCGCAGCTGGAAAACCGATTTCACCGCATCACGCTGGTGAACCGCGCTATGACCGAACGGCTCACCATCGACACGGGTGTTAATTTCTGTAACCTGCTCACCCGGCAGGAAGCTTCGCTGGACAATCAGGTCATCATCGAACTGAAGCGTGACGGGCGACGGGAGTCACAGGTGCACAATGTGTTGCGGGAACTGCGCGTGCGACCATCCAGTTTCAGCAAGTACTGCATAGGTTCGGCGTTGACCAATCCGGGACTGAAACAAAATAGCTTCAAACAGAAAATCAAGCAATTAAATAGATATGAATGAATTAGATTTCTCGTTGATCGAAGCACCGCTGATGGATAGTTTGGGATTCGTGCAACTGCTGTTGCGCTTCTTCTTTAACCTGGCGGTGGTGTCCTCCATCATCCGCTTCTTCTATTATCCGAAGAGTAAGCGCCGCGACTATTTCTTTACATTTATGCTGATCAGTATCAGTATATTTCTTATGATCTTCCTCTTGGGAAGCGTGAAGATAAAGGTGGGTTTTGCCCTCGGACTCTTTGCCATCTTCGGCATCATCCGCTACCGGACGGAGTCGATGCCGGTGCGTGAGATGACCTATCTTTTCGTCATCATTGCCATCTCGGTGATCAATGCCCTGGCGGTAGATATCAGTTATACCGAACTGCTCCTCACCAACTTGCTTTTTGTGGGTACGGTGTGGTTCTGCGAGAGCAACCGTTCGGTGAAGCACGTGTCGAGCAAGCTCATTCAGTACGACCGCGTCGACCTGATCACCCCCGACCGGGAAGCCGACCTGATACAAGACCTGCGCACCCGAACCGGTCTGGATATCCTCCGGGTAGAAGTGGGGCACATCGACTTCCTGCGCGACTCGGCCATGCTGAAAGTGTACTACAAACCGCTTTGTGACGAAACAAATACCGTTGACCACATAACAAGAATACCCCGTGAAAATGAATAGAAAACGCATTCTCTATCTGGCTCTGTGCCTGTGTGCCTCGTTGGCCGTGAAAGCCCAATCGGAAGGGCTTGGACTTTGGACAAGTGCCGAGGTGAAGAAGAAAATCTTCCCCGGTTTCGACCTCTACGCCGAAGGCGATTATCGCCTGCGTGACAATCTGAAAGAAGTAAACCGCTGGTCGGTTGGGGGAGGAGCTTCCTATCGCATGCTCCCATTCCTGAAAGCCGATGCCGGGTATCAGTACATCCGGTTCAATCATCCGGCCGAGACTACCAATAAGGGCAACTACATTCCCGAGTACTGGTCGCCCCGCCACCGTATGACTTTCTCGCTCACCGGCGATCAAACTTTCGGCCGTTTCAAGCTGTCTTTGCGTGAGCGCTATCAGTACACGCACCGCACGGCTCTTTCTGTGCCGAAATACTCCAGCGAAGAGATGACTAAGCAGAAGGACGACGAAGAGATCTCGGCCAAGTCGGTTAGCGTGCTTCGCTCGCGCTTTCAGGTGGAGTACAACATTCGCAAGAGCGGTTTCCGCCCGTATGCTTCGGCCGAGATTTATAACTCGATCGATAAAGACTTAGCGCTGAAGAAGGTACGCTGGACTCTCGGAACAGAGTATAAGATCAATAAGCACAATGGGCTCGATCTGTATTACCTCTATCAGGATGAATCTGATGACGATGAGGCCAATGGACATGTGATCGGCGTGGGCTATTCGTTTAAGTTCTAAATGAAAGGCGGTGATAAGGATGTTTACACCCCTACCACCGTCTGCGTCATCTTTTAGATAAAGAATTTAATGAGTGGAACAGGGCTGCAATACATTATAAGATTGATTGCCGTTGTCTGTAGCCTGCCCCATAAAGGGAGGTGTGTTGTTGACAGGTATTGTTGTACAACAACTGAAAACGTTCGCTTTCTTTGAGGTTAATCCCACTAAGCTACCTAAAGCTTTGTTGGTGGCCGATGTACCTGTTGCGCTTATTTCGGGCGACAGATTATGGCTGTTATGCAGTGTGCCCAATAACTGACCAGCCAACCCACCTATATAATAGCCGGAGCTTGCGCCGGAAACTGTAGTTGTTCCTGCCATACTTCCCTTGTTTTTGCAATTTACTATTTTGTTGCTGCTGTCAGTCGAACCGATAACTCCTCCCAGATACAAGCTTCCACTACAAGCGATGCTGATATTACCAGTATTGGTGCAATTGCTAATATTATCAGAAGAGTCGCTGCCTAATGAATTTCCGAGGATGCCGCCTGCATAAGAATCTCCTGCACTTCCGGTAACGGTAATATTCCCATAGTTAGTGCAACTCACATTGGAGGAGCCCTCTCCAATGATACCACCAACCATGAGTGTCGTGTATGTATTGGCAATAGATAGGTTGATGTTGCCATAGCTTACGCAATTCTCAATAAGAATACCTTTAGAGCTTTTGCCGCAGATTCCGCCAATGTATCCACCGAAATTATTCGTGTGATTTATCGATAAGTTGATGTTGCTATTTGATACGCAATTCTTTATGCTGGTATTTGCGTCGGTGCCTTGGGGAACACTTACTTGCCCAAGAATAGTTCCCACGACTGCTTGAAGATTCTTGATAGGGGCAGCATCATTCTCGAGTTTAATACTGCCAGTAACAATACAGTTAGAACATGCTAAATGATTCTTAGACATTCCGATAACTATACCTGTGACTCCACTGGTTGCCTGAACACGGTAGTCGTTAGTGATAGTCAAATTCTTTATAACTGCCGGATTGTCTGCATCTACTCCTTCCACTCTTGTGAAGAATGCTTCAGTTATGTAATTACCACTAATTATATGTCCATTCCCATCGAATACTCCTTTGAAATAAGCTGTGCCTGTTCCGATACCTGTCCATGTTGCCTTAATTTTAATGTCTGTCATTAAACGGAAATGTGCTTTACGGGTATCCGGGTCAGTTGCATCATTCACCATTAGTACCATCCGTCGTAAGTCATTGGCGCTTTCAATGAGGTAAGGGTCTCCTGCCACTCCACTGCCATGTGCCCAGGTAGTTCCCAGATTGGTAATTGTTTCTTTGGCTACGGTACTGTTGAACGTGTCACATCCATCGGTCGTTAATTCTTTTCCCCCCGAAATTCCGAGTGTTGTGTAGTATATATAGCCCGGTGTATATTTAAACTCTGCGCCACTCACGGTGCCCGTGTATCGGTAGATTGTTCCATCTACAGCAATAATCTTAATTCCCAGCTCTTTGCCTACCGGGACTGTGTTTTCAAATACCGCTATATAGGCAAAGAACTCGGAAAAATCGGCGTCGGCACCGGTTTGGTTTTTTGCTATCTGCATGGCAAGCTGATTGGAATAGCTTACTGGAGTGCCATCTGCTTTTTTGCTGACGCAGAAGCCTTCGTCGCTATTGGTTTCGAGTATTAATGTCTTAGGATACACATTGTCTGGCAGCTCTATATAGAACTTAAGTACGCTGATAAGACGGTCGAACGACACGACCTGATTGGTTAGCGTGCCCGTCAAAAAGTCGTAGTTGCTTAGATGATCCTTGGAATCTTGGCCTACTTGTACCTGTCCGCGGATGTCCAGTACCGTTTCATTCCAGGTGTTTCCCGCTTTGGCAGCCGGGTATATGGCATGATAGTCACCGCTGCCCGATGGGTCTGTTCCTTCGAAAGTTCCTTCGTTGGTGCCCCCACTATCGGTTAAGGTGAACTTTTCACCTTTGCCGTCTTTGAAAAGCATGAAAGCGTCGTTTTCGTTCCATGCTACATAAAATCCGTCTTGGTCGTCAGAATAAGAGAGCCGGGTAACAGGTTTTTCCTGTGTAGCCGTGATAGTAAGGTGTTTCCCGGCAATGGAACCTCCCGTGCCCAATTCTTCGTTTTCGTTGTTACATCCCGTAAAAACAGTTGCCAACACACCTGTAGCCAACAACATGGTATAAATGTTACGTGCTTTCATTACTCTTCGAAAGTTAAAATGTCATTGATTAAATCTTCAATACCGGATATGGAAAACCCACCCTCAGATCCTGTGTGGTTAATGGAAGGCAATGCGCCTGTTCCTCCCGGGTTGATGGCGGGTACATCATTTGATAATTGGTTGCCGCTACCTGCTATTACCCCTTCATGCTCCAACTCCATCACTTCGATGGCGGGAGCTACATACGTTACTTTTCTCATTCTTAATTGCAAGTTTTATTATGATACTTATTATGTGCACTAAGTCATTTTGTCCTGCAAATTTATTTGTTACGGAAAAGAAAAAGGGGGCACTTTATGATAGTGCGACCAACTTTTTTTTGTTTTTCTGATAAGCCTTGCTCATGGTGTGTTTCGCAAGGCTTTTTGAATAGGTGTAAGGGAGGTCTCCGGATGTCGCACTTTGCAAAGTGCGACATGGGTAGCTCTTGCACTTGTTGAATAGGGGAAACTATTTTCGGATTACCAGTAAAACCATATGTGATGCAAAATCGAGGCTTCTGGTCCCCATCCCCATAGAGTTTGTGTTTGGGTCCTCCAGCCTCTTCACCTGCTCTGGAACTCGCCATTCATCGGGGGTGACGGTGAAGAGGGCCTTCTCCACCCGGGGTTCACAGGGTTCACTTGTGCCAAGAAGCAATGTGCCCGGAAGAACGAAGCATTTGCCTTGGAAGCAAGAAGCGATCGGCCCGGAAGAAAGAAGCATTTGCCTTGGAAGCAAGAAGCAACCGGGGAGATTGAAAGAAGCAACTGACCACATTGCAAGAAGCTTTCAGGGCAATAGAAAGAAGCTTCCAACGGGCGCTACGCGTTTTGTTTTTTCCTGCTACGGCTTTTTGAAAAACCCGTAGCGCGCGTCAAAAAAACGCGTAGCGCCCGTTGAACAGTGCTTGCAGATATATTGAAAGAAGAAGTTAGTTGCCTTGAAAATAAATGTAGAAGGCAACAAAAGGGGCATCGCATGCTTTCTAAATCAGGGTAAGTGTCTTTTTAGTCTGTTTACGGCACAGGTTGAAGAGGTGAAATTCCGGTGGAGAAGGCCCTCTTCACCGTCAACTCCGATGAGCAGCGGGTTTCAGAGCAGGTGAAGAGGCTGGAGGCTCCAAACAAAAACTCTATGGGGATGGGGATCAGAAGCCTCGATTTTGCATCACACATGGTTTTACTGGTGATCCGTAGGAGCCATTCAATAAATTCAAAAGAGATTCTAAAAGTGATGAGTGGCACCTTTTGGGCAAAAGAGAGTGAGGTTCAGTTCTTCTCCAGAATATTCTTCCGGAATTCCGACGGAGAGAGTCCGGTGCTCTTCTTGAAGGTGCGGTAGAAACTCTTCCGGTCATTGAATCCCACCTGGAAGGCCAGGGCGTCGACGGTGAGTTGGGCTTGCCCGGGATCGGACAACAGGTGGATGGCTGCATGGATGCGATGGTCGTTGATGTACTGGGTGATGCTCCGCCCCGTACAGTGGTTCACGGCATTGGAGACGGCCAGGCGTTTGTGGTTCAGCAGATCCGATAAGCTGGCCAGG
Organism: Bacteroides sp.; assembly: GCA_031554505.1. GTDB lineage: Bacteria > Bacteroidota > Bacteroidia > Bacteroidales > Bacteroidaceae > Bacteroides. Next base: position 39,649 of record JAVBVI010000074.1, read on the forward strand.
TCGAGGTCGGGCTGTGTAAATGCTTGTTGTTTCTCCATCAACTGGCGGATCTGTTCCATTAGTTCGATGTCCTGCGGGGTGGCATCGGCGCCCGTTCCGCTCTCTTCCCCGGAAGGTGTGTCCTCTTCGGATGGAGTTGCTGCCCTGAATTCTGTCACCGGGCGGCGAGACAGACCGGAGGCTGCCAGTTCCCGGTTTTTCCGGGCCAGCATGCGGTAGGCCTTTCGCTTCCTTATTTGCAGGAGTATCAGCAGGAAAGCCGAGGCGCCGGTCAGCAGGACAATGATGACGATGGAAACGATGATTTGGCGGTACTTGGCCACTTGTTGCTGTTCGGCTTTTAGCTCTTCGTCCTTGGCTTGCTGTTCCAGCTTGTGACTGCGCTGCTCGGCCCGTACCAGTTTCAGTTGGTTGAACTCCTCACCGGCCCGTTTCTGGGTGGCGATGACCGAGTCCATGTATTGCTCGCCCAGACGGGTATTCCCCGTGCTGAGGTAATACTTGCACAGGACGGGGTAGAGGCTGGTAGGCGATTGGTAGGTTTCGGTCTTCCCGTTGTACTCCTCTACGAGGTCGAGATACTTTTTGCAACTCGCCTGATCGCCCAACTTCAGATAGATATCGGCCAGGGTGATGGCCATGGAGCCGGCGTAGGAGTAGTCGTTCAGCCGGGCCATCTGCTCCCGGGCGAAGTCCAGGTCTGGGATGGCCTCTTTGTACCGTTTTCGCAGAAACCGATTATACCCCAGGTTGCCGTTAGCGATTCCCTTCCACGATTCCATGTGTTCGGTGGTGGCTGTGCCCGATTGAGGGATGGTCAGTATCAGGTGCAGGTAACGGTCTGAAGCGTCGAGATCGTTGTCATGGTAGCGGGCTATCAGGGCCAGACCGTTGTAGGTAGATTGCAGCAGATGGAAATGGGCGGCTGCCTCGGGCGTTTCGAGCACTTGGTTATAGAAGGTCCTGGCATTCTCATAGTCCCTGAACTGATAGTACATTTCACCGATGCGCAGGGCACTGTGTAGTTTTTCCGGCAGTTCGTTCACCCGGATGTTTGCCATGCCTTTAGTCAGTAAATTGGCTATTTCGAAAGCGTCTTCGTAGTCTTTGGTGAAGGACCAGTAGGCGCTCATCAGTTCGAACTGTGTTCGCAGGGTGATCAGGGTGTCGCGTGCTTCGGCAGCGTCCCGGGACAGGTCTTTGAGGTACCGGATGACCTGTCCGGGGGTGAACCCCGGCTCGTAGTGAAAGCGGTAGGATAGCGTCAGGAGGCGTTGCTCGAACTCCCAACGCCGGTTGCCGGCGGCTGTGGCAGCCTCCTGCATGTATTGCATCACCGAATCGGTCTTTTCCCGACTCCATACATAATCCATGTAGTACCGCATATCTTTCATCTCCTGCATGTACGACGCATACGGCTGGCCGATCATCCGGAAGAAAGGATTGCCCGTGCCTGCCACAGACAATGCGGGGAAGAGAAGAAAGAGGAGGACGAGAATGTGTGAAGGATTCCCGGCCTTTCGCTCGCTGTGTTTCATATATTATAAGATGTCTGCGGCAAAAGTACAAAATAAAATAATACTACAAAGCTAAATCTGGGTTCGCCGATAAAAAAGCGGCATTGGTTGATTTTATTTTCTATTAATAAAAGAAGGGGATAAGTTTGCAGGCGTTTTAATGGATACTTGAGAAGATCAATAAATTAGAGAACAAGATGAAAAAAGTAACACTTTCTTTGGGCATCATCATTTGGTTTGCCCTGTCCACCTGCTGTACCAGCAATCCGTTCAGTGATTGGGAAGATGGCGGTGGAATGGTTATTCCGGGTGGCGGCGGAGGAGGCACCGGTACAGTCGATTCGTCGGGCAACCTGCTCGAATTCGATATCAGCCTCGATGAGTCCGACGATGATTTTACCGACAGTGGCGAGAAGGTGGTGACCGACTCGAAAGATGAGAACTACGACGACTTCGTCGAAAACTCTTCGTTTACCTCGAAGGTGACCATCGCTTATTCGGGTACATCGGCCACGGTGACAAATGCGGTGGCAGGGGTATCGGTGACACAAAGCGGCGCACACGTCACGGTGACCTCGACGGCGAAGGCGGTGGAGTACGTACTTTCCGGTACCACTACCAACGGTTCACTGAAGGTATATAGCGACAATAAGTTCAAGTTGACACTGAACGGCGCCCACCTGACCCACCCCAAAGGGGCGCCCATCAATATCCAGTCGGGCAAGCGGGTGTTTGTCGTTTCGGCCGACGGGACGGAGAACTCGCTCACAGACGGCACGTCGTACACGCTGACCGACAATGAAGACATGAAAGGTTGCTTCTTCAGCGAAGGACAGCTCATCTTCAGCGGAAGTGGCCAGCTCACCGTAGCCGGAAACTCTAAGCATGCCATTTGTAGCGACGATTATGTACGCTTCCGCCAGGGAAGCCGGGTGACGGTGAGCAAGGCAGTGAAAGATGGTATTCACACCAACGATGCAGTTATCATCGGCGGCGGACGACTTAAGATCTCGGCCACCGACGACGGCATACAGTGCGAAGAAGGCGACATCACCATCACCGGAGGAAAGTCGACCATCCTGACTACGGGCAACGGCACGTATTCCGATAACGACATCTCCTCCTCTTCGGCCATCAATGGAGGCGTGGGGCTGACCATCAGCGGTGGTATCGTCGAGGTGAAGAGTACCGGATCGGCCGGTAAAGGAATGAACATCGATGGCAATATCAGCATTACCAGCGGAACGGTGAAAGCCATCACCACCGGGAAGCAATATGTGTACGGCAAACTCGACTCCTCGGCCAAAGGTATCAAGAGTAAAGCGAATATAACCATAGACGGTGGAACTATCTGGGTGAAAACACCCGGCGGCGAAGGCAGCGAAGGAATCGAAAGCAAGAACATTCTGACCATCAACGGGGGCGATGTGGCTATCTATGCGTATGACGACGCCATCAATGCTTCGAAGAACATCACCATCAACGGTGGAAACGTATATTGCTACAGCAGTGGCAACGATGGTATCGACTCCAACGGCACACTGACCGTCACCGGCGGGGTGGTGATCTCCTCGGGAACGACGGCTCCTGAAGAAGGTTTCGACTGCGATCAAAATACCTTCAAAATCACCGGAGGAATACTCGTCGGGACAGGAGGCTCTACCAGTACGCCGACAGCCAGCGCCTGTACGCAACGAAGCTTGCTCTACGGAACCACAGGTACTTCGGGACAGCTCATCAGCGTGGTATCGTCCGACGGAAAGACGAACCTGCTGACCTACAAGATTCCGCGTACTTACTCGCAGATGACATTCGTATTCAGCAGCCCGCAGCTCACGAGTGGAAGTTACATCGTATATAAAGGTGGCGAATACTCTGGCGGAACCTCGGCTTACGGACGCTACACCGGCGGTACTTACAGTGGCGGTACACAAGCCACCACGTTCACAGCTTCGTCGATGGTGACCTCTGTCGGGACCACCAGCGGAGGTGGCGGAGGCGGACCACGTTGGTAAACACTTCTTCATAGATAAAAACAGGCACTTTGTTGAATTCTCTTGCAGGATTTCGGCAAAGTGCTTACTTTTACCTCATCAATAGGATAGATAAAATGAAACGCACGGATAAGAAACAATTACTCGAACAGCTCATCTACTTAGTTATTTGGCTTATCATCTTTCTGGCACCAGTGGTGGGAGGCTGGCTGGCCGCGTATGGCAGTGAAGACATTACTTTCAGTTGGCGGGTGGTACGTAGCTCGTGGCTGACGGCTTTGCCCTTCTTTTTGCTGTTCGTGGCCAACAATTACTTGCTGGCTCCGCGGCTGTTGTTTCGGAAGAAGTTCTGGCTCTATGCTCTTTCCGTTGTGGGGGTGATCGCTCTGCTGTTTATAGGCTATCCTTACCTGGGTGGTCATCGGCCTTGGGGCGGTCCTGAGTTTGAACGGATGGAACGACCGTTTCGCCCCGAAGGAGAGCCGAACGGACGCAGACCGGGCAGTGGCATGAAGCCTCCCCAGGAACGTATTCGCGAAGGTGAACGTCCGGATAGAATACCGGATGACTTTCGTCCGGAAGATGTACCTGGCGGTGACTTCCCGCCGGAAGGTATGCCGGGTGATGACTTCCGTCCCGATAAAGCTCCCGGAGAGATGGATCGTTCTCCCAGAAGCAACCGGCCGTTCGATGATTTCAAGCGGGCACCATTTCCCGTACCATTTGTCAGCCGGTTGGCTATGGCTTTCTTGCTGGTGGGATTCAATATCGGAGTGAAGCTGCTATTCAAGTCCCTGAGCGATGAAGAACGGTTGAAAGAACTGGAACACGAACACCTCCAGTCCGAACTGGAGTATCTGAAATACCAGATCAATCCGCACTTCTTCATGAATACCCTCAACAACATCCACGCCTTGGTGGATATTGATACGGAGAAAGCGCAGAAGACCATCGTCGAACTATCCAAGATGATGCGTTATGTGCTTTATGAGGCCAGTCAGCGGACCATCTCGTTGCAGAAAGAAATCCAGTTCCTCGACAACTATGTCGAACTGATGAAACTACGCTACACAGAAAAAGTTACTATCGATGTGATGCTTCCGGCCGGCGTGCCCGACGTACAGATTCCACCATTGCTCTTCATCTCCTTTGTGGAGAATGCCTTCAAGCATGGCGTGAGCTACCAGCACGAATCATATGTCGACATAGTGATGAAAGTAGAAGAGGAAAAACTCTTGTTCCGGTGTACCAACAGTTGCTTCGGCAAGTCCGACGACCAGCACCACGGCATCGGGTTGGAGAATATCCGGAAGCGGCTTCGCTTACTCTTTGGTAATGAATACACTCTCTCTATCGACGAAGATAAGGATCGTTTTGAAGTATTACTGATAATCCCCCTACCGCGATGAAATGTTTAGCCATTGACGACGAGCCGCTGGCGTTGGCTCAGATATCCGGATACATAGACCGGGTTCCTTTCCTGACGTTGGTGAAGCCGTGCCAGGATGCGTTCGAAGCCATGAAAGTGCTTTCGGAAGAAGATATCGACCTGATATTCGTCGACATCAACATGCCCGATTTGAACGGTATGGACTTTGTGAAGTCGCTGGTGGTAAGGCCGCTGGTGGTGTTCACAACGGCCTATTCGGAATATGCCGTTGAAGGCTTCAAGGTCGATGCGGTGGATTATCTGCTGAAGCCGTTCGGATTCCAGGAGTTACTGAAAGCTGCTGAGAAAGCGCGCCGGCAGTGCGAGTTTCGTCGGCAGGAGCAAGGTGAAGCGGTGCAGGAAGTTCCGCAGGACCATACGTTGTTCGTGAAAACCGATTACAAGGTGGTGCGCGTCAACATCGACGATATCCGGTATGTGGAGAGCATGAGCGAGTATGTGCGCATCTTCGTGGAAGGAGAGGAGAAACCCATCCTGACATTGATGAGCCTTAGTAAACTGGAAGAACGGTTGCACGCCCAGTATTTCATGCGCGTGCACCGTTCTTATATTGTCAACCTTCGGAAAGTAACCGAAGTATCCCGTCTCCGTATCATCTTCGACGGGAAGACTTATGTACCTGTCGGCGATAGCTACAAAGAAAAGTTCCTCGAATATATCAATCGCCGGAGTCTTACTTGATACCCAGTTTCTTGGCAATATCCTTCGGCAAGGCATTCTTGTGAACCACGTAGTTCAGCGTTTTGTAAGCCACGAATGCTTTCGAAGCGTACCATGTTCCCTGATACTTGCTGTTGGTTCCCCATGAATTCTTTACCATATAGTATTCTTTTCCGTTCTGGTCTTTAGCCAATCCGTAGATCAGCATGCCGTGGTCGTCGGTCGATTCCCAGTTGTCATACGCTACCTGGCGTAGTTCCTGTGTCACGTTTACTTCCGGCATGGGTTGGGTAGTCATCTCCTTGCGCTTGTCGTCGGCTGTCAATCCCGTCCAGCGTGCCATATCCGAACCACTCAGGTCGGTACGGTTCATCTCCGGCATGACGGCAATTCCGTTGCGGGTGAATCCCGGTTCGCTCACGTCGCTTCCCCAAGCTACGGTATAACCATTCTTCACGGCATGGTCTATCACGGCCATGAACTCGTCCAGCGGCAGGTTCCAGGACATTTCGTTGCGCCAGTTATCTTCCACTTCGACGGCGAATTCCGTGTAGAACGGATGGTGCGTGTACGAAGAGATGGATACATAGTCGTCCGCATTCAGCCCCAATGACTGAACAAAGCTTATCGGATTGTACTCTTTTCCGTTGTACGTGAATTTCTCCGGGTATTTACCCAAGTAAGTATCATAGATAGCAGTGAGACCATTGCTCCATACCGGCGTCAGTTTGCTGAACTTCCCTTTGGCAATGGCATTTACATAAGCTCCTGCTACGGCATCGAGTTCATTGTGTACCGGTAAGGTGTCTCCATACTGTATGCCCGGCATGATGTCCTGAGGTACCAGTCCGTAGTACTTCATGCAAAAGAATACGTCGTAGAAACTACCTCCGGGGCTGAAAGAACTGTTGCCGTGGTAGCGTACATAGTTCTTCGCGCGGTCTACCATGGTGTGGTGTACCACAAACATTTCCGAGAAGTCGTACGTGCCTTTTCCCATGCGGAGCAGTTCTGATTCCAGGAATCCAATTCCCGAGAAACTCCAGCAGGTGCTCGAACGGTTCTGGTTCTTGATGGAAGTAATAGGGTTCTCTTTTACGGTGGTGAAAACAAAGCCCTCTTCTTTCGTGTCTTGTGCGGCGAGGGTCAGGCTGCCCATCAACAGGACAGCGGTCAACAGTCTTTTCTTCATGATTATGTCGATTATGTTATACTTATGCGGCAAAGATACGTATATTCTCCGAATAGCCATTCTCTGAATCTTTTCGTTTGCGGGGCGTGTAAAGAAAAGAGGGTTTAAACTAATTTTAAATATCAATTGTTATATTTGTACCTTCAAAACCCAGCATATGCTCAAATTGCGAAAAAACTATACTATATATGTATTGATGCTCCTTCTTTTCGGGGGACTTATTTATATCGCCATAGAGGAAGGGATCCGCTTTGCACACCAATCGGTAGCTCCCGCGCTTGCGGATGAATCACCGTTCCGGATGTTTGTACTTTTTCTTACAGAAAATCTGCATCATCCTCTGACTATACTGCTTATTCAGGTGATTGCTGTACTGCTTACCGTTCGCCTTTTCGGTTCGTTGTTCAGGTATATCGGACAGCCCGGAGTTATCGGTGAGATTGTGGCGGGTATCGTGCTGGGCCCTTCGCTGCTGGGGCATTTCTTCCCCGAAGCTTTCCAATTTCTTTTTCCACCCCAGTCGTTGACCAATCTCGGACTACTTAGCCAGGTGGGGCTGGTACTGTTTATGTTTGTCATTGGGATGGAACTCGACTTCAGTGTGCTGAAGAATAAAATCAATGAAACGCTGGTCATCAGTCATGCGGGTATCCTGGTGCCTTTCTTTCTGGGTATCGTGGCTTCCTACTGGGTATACGAAGAGTATGCAGCGACTTATACTTCCTTCCTGCCTTTTGCTCTGTTTATAGGCATCTCTATGAGTATTACCGCTTTTCCGGTGCTGGCCCGTATCATCCAGGAGCGAAACATGACCAAGACTCCTATTGGCACACTCTCCATCGCTTCGGCGGCAAACGACGATGTGACGGCCTGGTGTCTGCTGGCTGTAGTGATTGCCATTACCAAAGCGGGAAGTTTCGCCAGTGCACTTTATTCTATCGGTCTGACGGCGGTTTACATCCTGGTGATGTTTGCGGTGATTCGTCCCATCTTGAAGAAGGTCGGTGCTGTATATGCCAACCAGGAGGTTATCAATAAGTCATTTGTCTCTTTCATCTTGTTGATATTGATCATATCGTCCACAGTGACGGAGGTGATCGGTATTCATGCCTTGTTCGGTGCTTTTATGGCCGGGGTGGTGATGCCTACTAACCTGGGATTCCGCAAAGTCATGATGGAGAAGGTGGAGGACATTGCTTTGGTGTTCTTCCTGCCGCTGTTTTTTGCGTTTACCGGGTTGCGTACAGAGATAGGCCTGATCAACAGTCCCGATCTGTGGGGCGTATGTGCTTTGCTCGTAACCGTGGCCATCGTCGGTAAGTTGGGTGGATGCGCCGTTGCCGCCCGGTTGGTAGGCGAGTCGTGGAAAGACAGTCTGACCATAGGCACTTTGATGAATACCCGGGGGTTGATGGAGCTTGTTGCCCTGAACATCGGATATGAAATGGGGGTATTGCCTCCGTCCATCTTTGTCATTCTGGTCATCATGGCGTTGGTTACCACCTTTATGACCACCCCGTTGCTCCATTTTGTGGAACGTATATATTCCCACCGTGAAGAGTTAATGATGCCGAAGCGTAAACTGGTGTTCTGTTTTGGTTTACCTGAATCCGGGCGCAACCTGCTTTCTATCTACCACCTGTTCTACGGGAAGTTGCTGAAAAAGGAGCAGGTGATTGCTGCCCACTATACCTTGGGTACCGACCTGAACCCGCTCCATGCCGATCAGTATGCCCGTGACAGCTTTGCTCCGGTCGAGAAACGAGCGATGGAATTGGGCGTACATGTACAAACTCAGTACCGGGTAACCGATAAGCTCGTGCAGGAAATCGTGCAGTTCGTCCGTCGGGAGAACCCGGACTTGCTGTTGCTGGGTTCCGGTAGCCGTTATGGTACCGAATCGCAAAGGCAGGGGGCGTTGCCCTTCCTTTCTTTGTTTCGTGACAAGACCGAAGAGGTAGTTAGCCAGGTGACTTGTGCGGTAGCCGTATTGGTGAACCGCAATTACCGGGACGGCCTGCCTGTTTCCTTTGTACTGGGAGGAAGTATCGACCAGTTTATGCTGCCTTACCTGGCGCGTTTGCTGGCCAGTGAAGTGCCGGTCCGGCTTTATCTGTTCGCTTCCGGAGATGAGGCGTTCAATGAAATGGTCCATCCGTTTCGTGAGAAATATGGGCATGCCCTGGCGGAACATCCGTTCTCTCACGTGGCCGAATTGATACCCGAGAAAGGACGCAATGAATTAATGATAGTTAGTCAACAAGTATATGTGCAGATCGTGGAAGACGAGGAACTATGGAACCGGATGTCGTCTATGTTGGTGATCCGCGAAAACCAGAATGATGCAAAAGAACCATTGTATGATGAATCAAAATAAGGGTTTGGTACTGGAAGGCGGAGGCATGCGTGGCGTGTTCACCTGTGGGGTACTGGACTATCTGATGGATCGGGATATTCATTTCCCATATATAATAGGAGTTTCGGCCGGAGCCTGTAACGGGCTTTCGTATGCTTCGCGCCAGCGGGGCCGGGCCAAATACAGCAACATCGATCTGTTGGAACAATACCACTACATCGGGTTGAAGCACCTGCTGAAGAAACGCAACATCATGGACTTCGACTTGTTGTTTCGTGAATTTCCCGAGCATATTCTACCTTATGACTATGATGCCTATTTCGCCTCTCCCGAGCGTTACGTCATGGTGACTACCAATTGCCTGACAGGTGAAGCCAACTATTTCGAGGAAAAGCAGGACAAACAACGGGTGATAGATATTGTCCGGGCTTCGAGCAGCCTGCCGTTTGTTTGCCCCATCGTATATGTCGATGGCATTCCTATGCTCGATGGAGGTATTGTGGATAGCATTCCACTCTTGCGCGCCCAGCACGACGGGTACGAACAGAATGTGGTGGTGCTGACGCGCAACCGGGGCTATCGCAAGGATACCAAAGATGTGAAGATCCCTAGCTTTATTTACCGTAAATATCCCGGACTCCGGGAAGCGCTCAGCCAGCGGAATGCCTTGTACAACGAACAGTTGGAACTGGTGGAGCGGATGGAAGACGAAGGACGCATCACTGTCATTCGCCCATTGAAGCCGATCGTAGTAGACCGGATAGAAAAAAATATCCGAAAACTGACCGATCTTTATGAGGAGGGCTACGCCTGTGCTTCGGTAGTTTTCGGATAATCAAGAGATTTTATATAGAGATTAGGGTTATTGGGGTAGACCTTCCGAATCTTTCTTTACTTTCGACAGAACTTTCAGAAGTTTGTATCTGTATATGCTGGCATCCATGATTTCTCCATTGTGCCATTTCTCTTGCCATATCTTTAGCACATATTCGTATCCTTCTTCATGTGTGAAGCCTTCAATATGATCCCAAGGTATCCATTGATTGTTACCTGATTCTTTGGCATAGTATGGGCTGTGCCCCCATTCTTCAAGACCACTGTAGATACGTTTCTCTGAGGCAACGGTTATCACCATTTCCTTGTTCTCACTGTCTTCATTACTGCATGAAGTGAGCCCCCCTGCCGTCAGGCATGCTATGACAAATAAAATCAATTTTGTTCTCATGGGATAGCCTGTTTTATTGTTGGATATTATTAAAATACCAGATGTTGTTCAATACTGCATAGAAGATAAAAAAGAATCTGCTATCTTTCTCATTTACTTGTAGTTTTGTTCTTTGTTGTTGTGCTTTATGAGTAAAAGCTTGTATAATCTACTTGATGTGTATACCTTTGCAGCGGATCGTTAATAAGAAACGATCTCAAAACAGGAATTTAGTTATTAATTAGAAAACTGAAGAATTATGAAAATGAGTATGAAGAAACGCGTTTTGATGCTTTTAGTGGTGGTAAGTACCGCTATGTTTACTTATGGACAGTCGGCAGGCGACATGGCCATTGGTGTAAACCTTTCTTATGGTTTTAAAGACCATTTCAACACAACAGGTCTGGGTGCGAAGATGCAATGGGGACTTACGGATGCTATTCGTCTGGAGCCCAGCGCCACCTACTTCTTTGAGAAGAACAATGTCAACCTGTGGGATGTGAATTTCAACGCACATTACCTGGTTCCGGTGGCAGAGAAGTTTTACATTTATCCGTTGGCAGGTGTGAGCTTGCTGGGAGTATCTTATGATGCCAGTGGCGTAGATGGCGATACCAAGTTCGGTATCAATCTGGGTGCCGGTGCAGAGACTCCGTTGACAGACAGACTGTCGCTGAATCTGGAACTCAAATATCAGATTGTTTCTGATTGGAATCGCCCGGTGCTTTCACTTGGACTTGCTTATAAGTTCTAAAATTTTTCGGGTTAAAACAATAGATCCCTCTTCGGTAGCCGGTTGGCTATGGAGAGGGATCTTTTTTTTAATGAGATGCTTATTGGAAGGCTTCTACGCTGATGGTAGCATCACCTCCTTCGGCAAATAGACCCCAACCATTCCAGTTCATCTGGTAGATGCGGTTGGTGAGTGCTTTCTTACCGTTTACATAGACAGCGCAGACGGAATTCTCTACGATGATAGTGACATCATATTCGCTTGTGGAAGGTAGGGCGATGGAGGTTCTGGTCTCCACGTTCACTCCGTCCTTGATGTGATCGAGTTTCAACAGATTGTTCGTGATGTCGAATACCAGATCGTGTACTTCGCTGCGGCTACCACTGGCGCCAAATTCGAATCCGCAACGTTTGGCGCTTCCTGGCTTCACCTTAGCGGTGATCTTGAACACGCCTTTCTGTCCATCGAAGATGGAAATGGCTTTTTCCGTATCGCTACCTTTCAGAGTGTATGTATTTCCCTGAACGGTGGCGTTCTTGTTTACCTTAGCTTTCAGGGCCATGGGGGTGCTTAACTTCGCTGCGAGCGGAGAGGCGGGAACTACATTCAGGGTACCGTCCGAGTTTTGCGTAAGCTGATGGGGCACTAAGGAACCGGCCCATACCTTGTCGTTGTTGTCCGTGTTGTCATTGAACTGAGAGCGGGTGTAGCACCAGCCGAAGAGATACCGGTTCGTGCCGTCGCTGGCAGTCTTCCCGGCGTAGAAATAGTGATCGTCCAGAGCGGGTTGTTCCGGGGTAATCCAAGTGGATGTGCCCGTAGGACGATACACATAGCGGGTACGACGGTCGGTACCGGCCCAATCCCAGTTGGAGTAAACCAGGTATTCGTAGCTGCCCATGGTAAAGGCATCGGGACATTCCAACACACGTTCGCCATTGAAATAATACGGATCTTCGAGCGTCCAGTTCATCATATCGGTCGATGAATACTGGTAGATGACGGCTTGCCAATCGTTTACAGCAGGTACGTATCCGCGGCCGGTGACCAGCATGATGTATCGGTCGCCTTGCTTCATCAGGAACGGGTCGCGGAACTCGTTGGCATCCTGGTCATGTCCGGCCTGGAGGGAGAACTCTGGTTTCTTTGTCCATGTTTTCAAGTCTTTCGATGTCGCGAGGAAGATTTTTTCGTTCGGACTCAGGTTGGCATTGTGGGCGGTGTAGTAGGCGTAGTATGTATCGCCTACTTTGATAACCGACCCGGTACCGAGGGCATCTTCCTGACTGTTGTCTGCTCCGCAGGGGATGGCGATGCCTTCGTCGGTGTACTGTGCGAAGTCTGTTGTCGTGGCATGTGCCCACGGATGGAAGGTGGCAGCACCGTCACGGGCATCGTGCAGGTAGAATACGTGGAACGTTCCGTTCTCGTAGTAGGGCATCGCATCGCCTACCCAGCCATCGGCGGGTTTCCAGAAAGCAGTGTATGTTTGGTAGCGGTCGTTTACGTCATGGTAAACCGGAGCATTGAGATCGGCATCCGGGTCGTTGCAGACGTAGTCCATGTCGCTGCACGCTGCAAAAGCAGCGGCAGTGAACAAAGAGGTGAAAAGGTATATCTTGAATTTCATATCCATTCGATTTTAGTTATTTGGAGATATAATATATGATGTTGCGCGTGATGGTTTCGATGTTATCGCGGTACGTGTTCTTCGGATAGTTATCCTCGTACCAATCGTAACATTCGGCTCCGCAGGTGATGACGGTTCCTTTCGTTCCATCCGACGGGTATTCGGTGAAGACGGAAGTTTCCTCCATCGTGTCGTCCCAGTGCAGGGTGGCGAGTTGTATACCGCCGTTGGTCTCCGTCCACTTGTCGCGACCGAAGTACTGCGGGGTCCAGTCGGCTTTGAAGTTCCAGCGGACATTGTGTGCACGGGTGGTACAGCCGTTACTGATCAGGAAGCAGCGGTTGGTTTCGCCGGTCGGCTTGCGTACTCCTTCGAATATCTCGTGATCGATGAAGCGGATGCCCCAGCCGATGCCGTTATCATCGTTTACTTCGAATGGAGTGGTGTCGAAGCCCCAGGCGTTGTTGAACATATTACCATCCTTGGAGATGTTGAGCAACTTACCGAGCGCCATACCACCGGAGCTGAGGAACAGACCACCGCCTTGTGCCAGGAAGTCGTTCAGGGCGCCGATGACTGCCGGGTTGTTGGCTGCATCGGGAGCCACAGGATCGCCGCCTTTGCCATATGAGTCATAGTGGTACCAGATCATGCCATACTCGCTCAGATCCTTTCCATCCTTGATGTCCTTAAAGGAGATATACTCCGTGTTGTCGAAGTTCTCGCTCAACCATTCCCAGGCTTTCTTCTCGTCCATGTTGGTGAGGTCGTTGGCCGTAGCTGCTTCGCCAAGGAAAGCTTTCGGGGCGAGGCTGGTCGGTACTACGGTCACGGTGTAGGTGAACGATTCGTCGAGGTATGAAATGGTGTAGTCCACCGGATCTGTAAAGTCGATGGTAGAGCCGAGAGGAGCAGTGAGTTGCGCTCCTTCGTTCATGGTCAGCGTGGGAGAGAGGGCGGTTACATCCTCGCCCATCGGATAGAGCACGCGGATGGTGCGGTTCTTCTGGTCGATGGTGCCCACGTACTTCCCGATGGAGAAGGTCAGTATCTTCGTCACATCACTGACATGGAGTGCCAGTACCTTGTAGTCGTGATACAGGTTGCCGTTCACTACCCGGTAGGTCGTGGTGGCCGACAAGTCGATCGGTCCTTGCGGGTTCGTCGGTGTCAGGATGCTGGCTCCTTCGGAGAGGGTGTACGAGGGAGTGATCTGCGTCAGGTCGGTAGTCGATGCGAAGATCAGTTCGATGGTACCCTTCTCTTCGTTGAGGGTTTCCAGTTTGGCATGGGCGGTGAAGGTCTTCATGGTCACCTCGCCGCTGTTGTCTATCCCGTTATAGGTATCTTCGGAGCACGAAGCCAGCGCCAATGTGGCGGCTGTCGCGACGAAGAGTGATAGTATATTCTTTTTCATTGTAGATACTTTTAAGCGTTAACGAATTATTTCCAACCGGGGTTTTGCTTGTAGATGCCCTCGGTGAAGTTGATTTGCTGTTGTGGGATGGGGATGTACTCATCCTGATTCTTGTCGAACTTACCTTCTTTGAGAAAGTCGCGACGCTCGCCTTCCGACTGGAAGTACTTGTTCATCACATTCGAGGCAATGCCCCAGCGTACCAGGTCGAAGAAACGGTGACCTTCCATGGCCAGTTCCAAACGACGTTCCCAGCGGAGTGCCTGGCGGGCGTAGTCCTGTGTCCAGTTGTCCGCTGGATAGGGGGCTACATTCACTTTCTTGGCGTAGGGGATGAATACCGTACTCTTGGCACGTTCGCGGAGTTGATTGATCAGGGGACGGGCTTCGTCCTGCCGACCCAGTTCGATAAGCGCTTCGGCACGCACCAACAGAATGTCGGCAAAGCGGAGGATGATGCGGTTCTTCGAGTTGGCATAGAAGGGTGATACGTTCTTGAAACAGTCGCAAGACGGATCGACGTTCTCTTTCAGTGAGGCATAGTAGCCGTACACTTTCGGGGTACGGTTCCAGCTTTCTTCATAGATCAGCTCTTCATTGTACTTGTAAGGTACTCCCGGCATAGCTACGGTGTGGTACAGGCGCGGGTCGGCATTGTCTTCGCCGATCACGTAATTGTCGTCGTTGTAGTGGTCGAAGTCGGGCAGACCGTTCACGGTCTTGAAAGCGTTCACCAGGTTCTGGCTGGGCTTGTGGAAGTCGCAGCAACCCAATCCCATCGGTACCGAAAGCACGTCGCTCCAGTTCAGGCGGCCGAACATGGTTCCGTCATCGTACGAGTATTGTACGGCGAAGATCGATTCGCGACCATTCTGGAACGTACCCGGCAGGAAGTTGTTGGCCATGTCCGGTTCCAGCTTGTACGAGGAGTTCATCACCACTTGGGTGTATTCCACTACCTTTGCCAGATCGTCTTGGTTGGGGGTGCCTGTCACGTTGTTCTGTTCATCCTGGCGGTAGGCCTTGAACAGGTAAGCTTTGGCCAGGTAAGCGGCGGCAGCAATTTGGTTGGCACGTCCCACTTCGCTCTGGGTGACGGGTAGCAGGTCGTACGCTTGCTGGAAGTCGCTGCATATCTTGGCCCATTGCTCGTCGTTGGGGAGCGTGTTAGGCACCAGATCGTAGTCGTCCAGCGGGGTATCTTCGTCCACAAACGGGATGTGTCCGAATACCTCTTTCAGCATGAAGTAGAAGTGCCCGCGGAGGAAGTACATCTCGCCCATGCGTGTGTTCTTGTTGGCATAGGTGTCTGCGTCCACTGTTTTCAATACGGCCAGGGCAGAGTTGGCGCGTGAGATGGCTTCGTAGATGAAGAACCACAGTCCGTTGGCTTCGGCGAAGTCGGTCTTGATGTTCTCCGAAATCTCGTAGTAATGAAAGGCAGCGATATCGCTCTGGTCGTTACCACCTTTGTAGGCGTCGTCGGAGCGTACATTGCCGTACGGCCACAGGCTGAACGGTTTGTCGTAATGGTCGTTGCCCAGTGAGGCGTAGGCGGCGATGCAGAGGGCGTCTACCTGGCTGGGGTCTGTTACCTGGTCCTCGTCCAGGATGCCTTGCGGGGTTACGTCGAGGAATTCGCAACTCTGGAACAGCATAGCGGAGAGTGCTGCGGTGGCCAGTATATGATATATTTTTTTCATTGTAGTCGTTTTTTTAGAAGGATGCGTTAATACCGAAGGTTACTGTCATAGGGATGGGATAGCCCCAGCCCGGGTTCTCAGGGTCGACACCGTTGTAGTTCTTGCTACTGAGGGTGAAGAGGTTCTGGCCGCTGACGTAGGCGCGGAAGCTGCCCAGACGGAGATGCTTCAGCAGGCTCTTCGGGACGTTGTAGCCCAACTGGATGTTGCGCAGCTTGAGATACGAACCGTCTTCGATGAAGTAGGTCGACATGCGACCTTCGTCGTTCTTATTGTTCGTGGTCAGCGCGGGAATGTTCGAACTGGGGTTCGTCACCGGATCCCAGGCGCCGAGCAGACGGGCGCCTTTGTTGGAACGGGTGTCCGAAACACTCCAGAAGTCGGATACCACCTTCACGGTATTGTAGATGTCTACGTTCTGAATGCCTTGGAAGTAGACCGACAGGTCGAAGTCCTTGTATGTCAGGTTGATGTTGAGGCCGTACGCGAAGTCGGGGAACGGATCGCCGATCCAGGTGCGGTCTTTGTCGTTGATCACGCCGTCGTTGTTCAGATCGCGGTAGCGGATGCGACCCAGGTCTTTGCCGTCCTGCTTGCAGTGGGCATCGAGTTCTTCCTGGGTCTTGAAAATGCCGTCGGCCACGTAGCCGTAGAACGAACCGAGCGGATGGCCGAGAATGTTATCGTACGTGCCGTTGCCACCGTAAGAGTTCTTCACCGATTCGGGCAGGTAGGTCACCTTGTTCTGGTTGGTCGATAGGTTGCCGGTAAGGTCGAATGTAAAGTCGCGGCCCACATGTCCCCGGTAGCCCAGGGTCAGTTCAAAGCCTTTGTTTTCCATCGACGCGCCGTTGTATGTCTTGCTGGCTCCTTCGCCCTTGATGGCCGAGTAGCCGGGGGTGTAGAGAATGTCCTTGGTATTCTTGATGTAGTACTCTACGGAACCGTAGATGGACTGATTGAGGAAACCGAAGTCCAGACCGAGGTTGGTCTGCGTGGTGGTTTCCCATTTCAGGTCGGGGTTCTCCAGTTGCACGCGCTTGTAGCCCGAGGGGAGGAGTCCGGTACCGTTGCCATTGATGTCGTAAGCTGTTCCCCAGATGGCATCCCAGGTAGGATCGCCCTTGCCGTAGTCGCTGGCGTAGATGTTGTAAATGGCGGTATTGCCTATCTCCTGGTTACCGGTCTGTCCCCAACCGAAGCGGAGTTTCAGCTCCGAGAGCCAGTTGCGTGTGTTCTCCATGAATGCTTCCTGGTCGAGCTTCCAACCGGCGTTGAAGGCGGGGAATACGCCCCAGCGATTATTCTTGCCGAAGCGTGATGAACCGTCGCGACGGATGGTACCCGACAGCAGGTACTTGTTGTCGTACGCATAGCTCACCTTGCCGAAGAACGACATCAGCGTGTAGCCCGTGGCACTACCCGTTCCTTCGCTGGTACCTGTTCCCTGGTCGGGGTACATATAGTCGGGCGATTCGAGGGCGAAGCCTTCGCGCGAGGCGGCGAAGTTGATATCTTCCTGTTTAAACATTTCCATACCGGCCATGGTCTCGAAGCGGTTCTTGCCGATCTCGAAGTCGTAAGTGGCGATGTTACTCCACGTCCATTTGGTCCAGTGGGCTTGCTCCATGACGGATTTCGTCTTGCCGTCGTTGGTGACGTACCCGTTCTGGTACGAGTAGGTGAGGGAGCGTTTGTAGAAGTTGCCGTAGTCCAGACCGAAGCTGGAACGGAGATTGAGCTTCTTGATAGGCTCGATGTTGATGTATGCGTTACCGAACATGCGCCAGTAGTTGTAGCGGTTGTCCTTGTTCTTATCCACCAGGTCGGCCGGGTTGCGGCGGTCGGGCAGTCCGGTGATGGGGCCTCCCCAGCCTGTTCCGTCCTCGGTATGTACCGGGATGAAGGGAACGGCTATAAGCGCTGCTTCCACGATCTGGTAGGGTTGCGTCACTTCGCTGGTACGGTTCAGGGTGAAGTTCTCACCGATGGTCACGATGTTGTCCATCAGTTTGTACTCGCTGTTCATACGGGCGGAGATGCGGTTGAAGTCGGTGCTCTTCACCAGACCCTCGTTGTCGTAGTAGCCCAGGGAGAAGAAGTAGTTGCCGGTATCTGTTCCGCTGCTCACCGAGAGGTTGTACGACTGGGCGATGCCGGTGCGCGTCACTTCGTCGAACCAGTTGGTATTGGCGGGCTTCATGGTGCGGGCGGCGTCGAGGTACTCGGGGAAGAGCACGTTGTTCAGCGTGCGGTTGCCGGCAGCGTCGGTTCCTTCCACATACTTAATGTTGAGGTTGTTCGAGTTGGGATCTTCGCCATTGTTCACCATGGCCTTCCACATAGCTTGTGCGTATTCCTTGGAGCTGAGTACGTCGATCCGGTTGGCGTAGGAAGAGGCAGTCATGTAAGCGTCGAAGTTCACCCGTACGGCGCCTTTCTTTCCTTTCTTGGTGGTGACGATGATGACACCGTTGGCTGCGCGCGAACCGTAGATGCTGGCTGCCGAGGCATCGCGGAGCACCTGGATGCTTTCGATGTCGTTGCCGTTGAGCTCGTGCATACCGGAGGTGGTGGGCACGCCGTCGACAATGTACAGCGGGTCGTTATTGCCGTCGATGGTACTGATGCCACGGATGCGGATGGTGGCCGCCCCGCTGGGGTTACCGTCGCTGGTCACCGTCATACCGGCCACGCGTCCTTGTAGGGCTTTCATGGGATTATTCTCGGCGGCTTTCCGCATGTCGTCTACTTTGACTACGGAAACGGCACCGGTGAGGTCGGCCTTGCGTTCGGTACGGTAGCCTACGGCGACCACCTCGTCGAGCACGAGCGATGATTCTTTCATCTTGACGTTGACGACGGTCCGTCCGTTGAGTGCGATCTCCTGGTTGTCGTACCCGATATAAGAGAATACAAGCGTAGCGTTTTGCGGAGCAGAGAGGGTGAAATTGCCGTCGAGGTCGGTGATGGTACCTGCGGCTCCTCCTTTAATACTTATGCTAACCCCAATCAGAGGTTCGTTTTCTGTGGTCGATTGGACGTTTCCTTTCACCGTGATGTTCTGCGCCTGTGTGAAGGTGCAGCAGGTAAAGAGGAAAATCATCATGATAAGATTTCTCATTCTTCGTTAGTGATTTAAACATTAACAATTTGGATTCAGTTCTCTATTAGCTTTCCCGGCTCGAACTTCTGCCGCAAAGATGCAGGGATTGCTTGGAATGAACTATCAAATTTGTTTCAAAGATACGTAGATTTGATTCATTACTGTATCTTGTTCTTTCTCTTTTGCCTTGATGCAAAAGAGAAAGAACCAAAGAGAAAAAATCAAGGCTGCATTTTTGGAGCTACTCCGCCTGCACGAAAAGCTAAAGGTTCGGAACTCGCTTTGCTCAAACAGCCGAACCTTCTTCACGCTTTTCGCACAAGCTCCGCTTCACGCTCCAAAAATGAGGCCGGTCCCACAACGCCACATCGCTTCGCTCGTGTTTTTCTGTTACATCGCTTCGCTCGTGGGGATGGGGCGTGTTATCGGGCAGATACCTACCAAACATGAGAATGTGTCAAAAGCCCGATTGCTCTTTGACACACCCTCCGTGTAGCATTCCTGAAGCCTATAACAGCATCACTGCCTGTTCTTTTTGGAAAAGTATTCACCATTCATTCGCCATTATTGGAGGGATTCACCATTGTGTTCGGTGCTATTGCTCTGGTAGCTTCCTGCAATATTCTTGTTTGCTTCTTTCTACTCCCCCGGTAGCTTCCTTGTGTTGCCCCGGCAGCAAGAAGCAAACTGATCGTTTGAATGACTCTCCAAGCCTGTTTCATACCAAGAAACACTCTGTTTCGCCCTTTGAAGCACTTCGTTTCAACGCTTGAAATACTCTGTTTCATCCAATGAAACAATCAGTATGCATTCATGTTGTCCATACAATGTAAGAAAGAAGAATCTGCCCAATAACATGCCCCATCCCCACGAGCGAAGCGATGTAACAGAAAAACACGAGCGAAGCGATGTGGCGTTGTGAGACCGGCCTCATTTTGGGAGCGTGAAGCGGAGCCTGTGCGAAAAGCGTGAAGAAGGTTCGGCTGTTTGAGCGAAGCGAGTTCCGAACCTTTAGCTTTTCACATAGGTGGAGTAGCTCCAAAAATGCAGCCTTGATTTTTTCTCTTTGGTTCTTTCTCTTTTGCATCAAGGCAAAAGAGAAAGAATAACACACAGTAATGAATCAAATCTACGTATCTTTGAAACAAATTTGATACTATAACATGTTAAGAATAGCTTTCTTTGCAACAGCTTTCCCGAGCAACTCATAGTATTCACTGAAAGTAATACCAAGAAACATGAATCATTTAAAAAACTTACGTCAACTAACGCGGCGCGCCATCGGCCTATATATAATAGGTGTAACGGCGACCTTCATTTCCTGCCAGGCGATCAACCCGCCGTTTGTCGTCAAACACCTGGGCGACGGGCAAAGCATCGTCCGTATCGACGCGCCGAAGAAGTACCTCCTGTTGCCCGTGGAAGAGTCGGCACCCGAAGCGAAGCTCTACATGATCGTAGACAATGACGTGGTGCAGAACATGACCGTCCGATTGGCCATCAAGAATGTCGATTACTACGTGCCGGTCGACCTGTCGGCCTTCAGCGCGAAGAGCCTGTCGTTCAACTTCCAACTGATTGCCGACGAAGCTCTCTGCTGGGGTGCGCTGGAACTGTCCGATACGTTCGATACCTCCAACCGCGAGAAGTTCCGCCCCGTGTATCACTTCACCCCCACCTACGGATGGATGAACGACCCCAACGGCATGGTCTATAAAAATGGCGAGTACCATCTGTTCTATCAACACAACCCCTACGGCTCCCTATGGGGCAACATGCACTGGGGGCATGCCGTGAGCCGCGACCTGCTGCACTGGGAACATCTGCCCATCGCCATTGCCCCCGACGGGCTGGGCACCATCTTCAGCGGCAGTGCCGTGGTCGATGCCGACAATACCGCCGGTTTCGGTGCCGGAGCCATCGTGGCCTTCTACACCTCGGCCGGCGAACGGCAGACACAGAGTATGGCCTACAGCTTGGACAACGGCCGGACATTCAAGAAATACGCACGCAACCCGATACTCACCTCCACCGTACGCGACTTCCGCGACCCGAAGGTGCTGTGGCACGCGCCGACCCATCGGTGGGTGATGATCCTGGCCGCCGGTCAGGAGATGCAGATCTACTCCTCGGCCAACCTGCGGGAGTGGACGCTGGAAAGCCGGTTCGGTGAAGGACAAGGCGCACACGGCGGCGTGTGGGAATGTCCCGACCTGATCGAACTCCCCATCGAAGGCACCGAACTGAAGAAGTGGGTGCTGGTGTGCAATCTCAACCCCGGCGGTATCTATGGTGGTTCGGCTACGCAGTACTTCGTGGGAACGTTCGACGGTAAGAAGTTCGTCAACGAATCGCCCGCCGTCACCAAGTGGATGGACTGGGGCAAAGATCACTATGCTACGGTGACGTGGAGCAACGCCCCTGCCGGAAGGCACATTGCTCTGGCGTGGATGAGCAACTGGGAGTATGCCAACAACGTACCCACGCAACAGTTCCGCAGCGCCAACTCCGTGCCGCGCGACCTGTCGCTCTATACCTCCGGTGGGGAAACGTATGTGAAGTGCACCCCCTCGCCCGAGCTGACCGCCTTGCGTGGCAAGAGCTCCGGCAAACAATCGTTCAAGGTAGACCGCACGTACAACCTCGACAAACTCCTGTCCGACAATACCGGTACGTACGAGATAGAGCTCACCATCAAGAACAAGAACGCCGAAGTGATCGGTTTCCAACTCTTCAACAGCCAAGGCGAGGAAGTAGAGATGTATTATAATCTGGTGGAGAAGAAGTTTACCATGGACCGCACCAAGAGCGGGGCGGTAGACTTCAGCAAAGAGTTCCCGGCCGTGACCTCCGCTCCGGTGGATGGCGGTGAGGAGATGACCCTCCGCCTGTTTGTGGACAAAGCCAGCATCGAAGCCTTCGGCAATGGTGGCCGCTTCGCGATGACCAACCTCGTGTTCCCCTCCGAACCGTACAACCGCGTCAGCTTTTATGCCAAAGGCGGTAGTTACCAGGTGACATCGTTCATCGTTCACAAGCTCGAATTAAAAACATCAAATCATGCAACAAACAAATAATTTATATTCCAAACTGATCCCGGTGATGCTCTGCTTCTTCGCCATGGGATTTGTCGACCTGGTGGGTATCGCTTCCAATTACGTGAAAGCCGATTTGAACCTCACTGACTCGCAAGCCAATATCTTCCCGTCGCTCGTCTTCTTCTGGTTTCTGATCTTCTCCGTGCCCACCGGCATGCTGATGAACCGCATCGGGCGCAAGAAGACCGTGCTGCTCAGCCTCGTGGTGACGTTCGCCTCCCTGCTGCTGCCCGTTTTCGGCGATAGCTATCTGCTAATGCTCGTTTCGTTCTCATTGCTCGGCATCGGTAATGCCTTGATGCAGACCTCGCTGAACCCGCTACTCTCCAACATTATCAGTGGGGATAAGTTGGCCAGCAGCCTCACCTTCGGGCAGTTTGTAAAAGCCATCGCCTCGTTCCTGGCGCCGTACATCGCCATGTGGGGTGCTACACAGGCCATGCCCTCGTTCGGACTGGGTTGGCGCGTGCTCTTCCCGGTGTATATGGTGGTAGCTGTGGTGGCTATCCTTTGGTTGAGCGGTACACACATTGACGAAGAGAAAGAAGAAGGCCAGCCTTCAACGTTCGGTCAATGTCTGGCTCTGCTCGGCAAGCCCTTCGTGCTGCTGTCGTTTATCGGCATCATGTGTCACGTGGGTATCGATGTCGGTACCAATACCACTGCCCCGAAAATATTAATGGAACGCCTGGGCATGTCGCTTGCCGACGCCGGGTTTGCCACCAGCCTGTACTTCATCTTCCGTACCGCCGGATGCTTCCTGGGTGCCTTTATCCTGCAAAAGATGTCGCCCAAAGTATTCTTCGGTATTAGCGGAGTGATGATGCTGGCCGCCATGGTGGGGCTTTTTACCGCCCATACGCAGGCGATGATCTATCTCTGCATCGCCCTGATCGGCTTTGGCAACTCCAACATCTTTCCCATCATCTTCTCGCAGGCGTTGCTCAAGATGCCGCATAAGAAGAACGAAGTGTCCGGCCTGATGATTATGGGACTTTTCGGAGGAACCATCTTCCCGTTGGCGATGGGCGTGGCTTCGGATGCTGTCGGTCAGGTAGGCGCTGTGGCTGTGATGACCGTCGGCGTGGCCTATCTGCTGTTATACACCCTGAAAATCAAACACCATTAAATCAATAGGTATGAATCATATAATCGTAGGAATGGGCGAGGCACTGTGGGACGTGCTACCCGATGGAAAGAAATTAGGTGGGGCTCCGGCCAACTTTGCCTATCATGTATCGCAGTTCGGTTTCGATAGCCGGGTGGTCAGTGCTGTGGGCCGCGATGAGTTGGGCGACGAGATTCTCGATGTGTTCCGCTCCAAGCAGGTGAAGCACCTCATCGAACGGGTGGACTATCCCACCGGAACCGTTCAGGTGACGCTGGACAAGGTGGGAGTGCCTTGTTACGAGATTAAGGAAGATGTGGCGTGGGACAACATTCCCTTTACCGATGAGTTGAAACGGTTGGCGCTCAGCACGCGGGCCGTCTGCTTCGGTTCGTTGGCGCAACGCAGCGCCGTAAGCCGGGCTACCATCAACCGCTTTCTGGACACGATGCCCGATACCCCCGACCAATTGAAGATATTCGATATCAATCTGCGGCAGGGATTCTATACAGAAGAGATCATCGAACAGTCGTGCCAGCGTTGCAACATCCTGAAGATTAACGATGAAGAGCTGGTGGCGGTGAGCCGGATGTTCGGTTATCCGGGCATCGACCTGCAGGACAAGTGCTGGATACTGATAGCCAAGTACAACCTGAAGATGCTGATCCTGACTTGCGGAACGAACGGTAGTTATGTGTTTACCCCCGGAGCCATCTCGTTCCAGGAAACACCGAAAGTCCCAGTAGCCGATACGGTAGGGGCGGGCGATTCGTTTACAGCAGCTTTCTGTGCGTCGTTGCTTCGTGGGAAAACGGTGCCGGAGGCGCATAAGTTTGCGGTAGAAGTATCGGCATATGTATGTACACAGAGCGGCGCCATGCCGGAACTGCCGGAGGTTTTGCGTAGCCGTTTGCTGTAGAAGCAATGGCTGGTGAAATGAATGGTACAAAGTTTCTGTTGACGGATGCTTTGTACCATTTCTGTAAAAACGTTATCTTTGTGATTCATTCAAAATGAAAGGATTATGAAGAAAGTTATAACAATAGACAATGAATACAAACAATGGGTCGCTGACTTGAAGAGGCGGGTTAAAGGCGCACAAGTCAAAGCAGCATTGCGCGTCAATAATGAAATGATTCGTCTTTATTGGAGTATTGGGGCTGACATTGTACAAAAGAGAGCAGAGAATCGCTGGGGCGACCGGTTCTTCGAAATTCTGAATAAAGACTTACAATCAGAGTTTCCTGACGTCAAAGGTTTCTCTGTTCGCAATCTGCAATACATGAAGCAGATGTACTCGGTGTTTGGCGATGGAAATATTATTCAATCATCTGACGGATCAATTGCGCCACAACTTGTGGCGCAAATTTTGGATAATCTCTGCCATATTCCTTGGGGACATATCCGTACCATTTTGGATAAAAGACTTCCTTTTGATAAATCAGTTTTCTACGTTTGTAAAACAATGGAAAATGGCTGGAGCCGTGGAATGTTGTTAAACATGATAGACACAAAACTTTTTGAATCACAAGGCAAGGCTATTACTAATTTTACTCAAACACTTCCACCTGTACAAAGTGATTGTGCCAAAGAAGTTTTAAAAGATCCCTATAATCTCGATTTTCTTACTTTGCGTGAAGATTACCAAGAACGAGACTTGCAAAGAGCACTAGAGAATAATATTTCTCGTTTTTTGCTTGAATTGGGAAAAGGATTTTCTTTTGTAGGCAGACAAGTGAATTTTACTGTTGCAGGCGATGAATACTACTGTGATTTATTGTTTTATCATATTCGACTAAAAAGATATATTGTTGTGGAACTGAAAACAGTCAAATTTGAACCTGAATTTGTAAGTAAATTGAATTTCTATTGTAATGCTGTTAATCACCAGTTAAAGGGAGAAGATGATTTAGACACCATTGGCTTGCTTATTTGTAAGGAGAAGAATGATATAGTTGTGCAATGGACTTTGGAAAACTTACCCATCCCTATTGGGGTATCCAAATATGAATTGACGAATCTTATCCCTGTTGCAAAAGACCTTATACCATCTGATGAGGAAATAGAACAACAGGTGAAATAGCTTTTCTTTCTTAGAAAAGTGTGCCATTTTTTCTTTTTTATAGTATGTATCTGTATTTTTGTTCCGTTAAAATAAAATATGGTTGTAAACTTAGTTAGTTTAGTAATATGAGTACCAAGAAAACAATTCCTACCCCTAAAGTTTCTTATCATTACCGGCCCGCAGATATGCCACTGCCCGAGTGGCAAATAATCTTGCGCCGTCAGGCAGCCGCTAAAGCTTTCTTTGCCATATCTGCTATGGACGAGAAGCATGCGCCGGGCGATTACCAAGTAATCAACCCCATCAACAAAAGCGAATACAAGGTGGTGTATCGTGGACAGAATAATGAATGGAATTACTGTTCGTGCATGGATTTTAAAGCCAGTAAACTGGGCACCTGCAAGCACCTGGAAGCAGTGGCGCTGTTGATAGAGCAGAACAATCTCCCGGTTTATAGCCAGACGCCTCCCTACACATCGGTGTATGTGTCGTATAAGGGGGAACCGGAAGTCAGGTTGCGCGTTGGGACAGATAACCGGGAGGAGTTCCTCCGGCTGGGCGAACCCTATTTCACTCCTGAGGGAGGACTGAAAACCGGAGCTTTGCACAAAGTAACTGATTTCTTTATGGATGCTTTCCGGCTGAATAATGCTTTTCGGCTTTATCCGGATGCTCTAAGTCTCATCTTGGAAAGACGAGGATATGAACGCCGGAAAACAATGATGGCACGGTTGACTGACGATTATTTAGATTCTGCTCTTAAAACCCGGCTCTATCCTTATCAGAAGGAAGGTATCCGTTTCGCTTTCCGCGCCGGGAAGTCCATCATAGCCGATGAGATGGGTTTGGGTAAAACGATACAGGCCATCGGTACAGCCGAAATATTGAGAAAGGAGAAGATGATCTCCACCGTACTCATCGTTTGCCCCACCTCATTGAAATATCAGTGGAAGAAGGAGATAGAACGGTTTACGGACTCCACGGCGGTGGTGGTAGAGGGCAATCCTTTGCAACGCCAGCAATTGTATCAGGCCGAGGAGTTTTACAAGATCGTATCTTATCATAGTATGTGCAACGATGTTAAGTTCAGTAAGTCATTGACCACAGACTTGCTGATTATGGACGAAGTACAACGACTGAAGAACTGGAACACGCAGATATCAAAGGCCGCCCGCCGTATCGATTCGGAATATTCCGTCATCCTGTCCGGTACGCCGCTGGAGAACAAGTTGGAGGAACTCTATTCCATCGTGCAGTTTGTAGACCAGTACTGCCTGGGGCCGTATTACGAGTTCATGCACGAGACGGTAATTACGGAAGACTCGGGCCGGGTCATCGGATACAAGGGGTTGAATGAAGTAGGCAGGAAGATGGAACACGTACTGATACGTCGGCGCAAACGTGATGTCGCCTTGCAACTGCCTGAGCGGACAGATAAAATTCTGTTTGTCCCCATGACGGAAGAACAAAAGTCCTTGCACGACGATTTCCAGTATGCCGTATCGAAACTTGTTACGAAGTGGAGAAGGCAACGGTTTCTGAGTGAGAAAGACCGCAAACAGTTGCTCCTGAACCTGGGCCGGATGCGGATGGTGTGCGACAGCTCATACATCCTCGATCAGCGGACGCGTTACGATACAAAGATAGAGGAGACCATGAATATCCTGCAAGGAGTATTCGAAAGCGGTGACGAGAAGGTAGTGATATTTAGTCAGTGGGAGCGGATGACCCGTCTCATTGCCCATGAACTGGACAAACTGGGTGTCCGGTACGAGTACTTGCACGGTGGGATCCCCTCCGAAGCCCGGAAGGATCTGGTGCAGAACTTCACCGAACTTCCCGAAAGCCGCGTGTTCATCTCCACCGATGCCGGAAGCACCGGCTTGAACCTACAGGCGGCTTCTGTTCTGATCAATCTCGATCTGCCCTGGAATCCTGCCGTGCTGGAACAACGCATCGCCCGTATCTATCGCATCGGTCAGAAACGCAACATACAGGTCATCAATATGGTGGCCAGTCAAACTATTGAGGAACGGATGCTCAGCACCCTGAACTTTAAGTCGTCCATGTTCGAAGGTATACTGGACGATGGGGCCGATTCCATCTTCCTGGAAGATAGCAAGTTCGACAAGATGATGAGTTCCATCGAGACGATAGCGCAAGAGGAAGAAGGAGAGGAGGTTGTTGCCACAGTCAGCGCCGGTGATGTGGAAGAGAAGAGTAGTGCGGTTCCGGATAGCGGCTTGCAAGGCGAACTGGACTTATCTGTCGATGAGCAGCCCGAAGAATTGTTGTTCGAGAGTGCGATCAACAAGGTGGAACAACCGGGAAATAGTAGCCTCCGGACTACTCCCGAACTCACAACGCCTGAACAATTGGTGCAGCAAGGCATGTCGTTCTTCACCGGGCTGGCGAAGGTGTTGAGTTCGCCCGAAGCCACGGAGCAACTGGTGAACTCTCTCGTGGAAGAAGACAAGGAAACCGGGCAGACTACGTTGAAGATTCCTGTGCCCGATAAGGAAAGCGTTACCAATATATTGAAGCTGTTCGGCTCTATGTTGGGAAAATAAAGTTTCCGAAGAAACAAATCAATGGCACCATACTCCCGTCAGAAGGAGTTTGGTGCCATTCGTGTATTATCTCTCGGAACTATCCGGATCAGCCATTGGCTTTCTTGAGTTTTTCGATTTCCTGTACTCCATTCAGCTTCCTTATTACCCGTGCCGGATTGCCTACTGCCAGCGAATCGTCGGGGATATCCCGTGTCACCACAGCACCGGCTCCGATGACACACCGGTCGCCGATCGTCACCCCTGGACAGATGGTAGCATGCCCGCCTATCCAGCATTGTTTGCCTATCTTCACCGGTTTACAGTTCTCCCATTTGGCCCGTTCCGCAATATCTACCGGATGTTGAGCCGTATAGATATGTACCCCCGGGGCAATCAGCGTATCGTGCCCGATGGTAACTGTGCCACCATCCAGAATCACGGCCCCGAAGTTGATGAAAACATTCTCGCCCGCATAGATCAAGTCTCCATAGTCGCAATAAAACGGAGGCTCGAGATGAATCGTCTTGGCCGAATTGGGGCAGAGCTCGTGCATCACACTCTTGAAGTTTTCGGTGTAATATTCGGTTACGTTCAGCTTATGAAGGAGCTTTTTTACATAGGTACGTTGTTCGATCATTTCTTCGCAGTGGGCATCGTAAGGCTCGCCTGCAATCATTCTTTCTTTTTGGGTTTTCATATCTTCCGGGTATAATGATAGTTTCTTTTTGCAAGTTTACAACTGTTTTCTTTTATAAACAAATTCTTTTTAGTAAACGGATGTTTCTAATAGTTAATGTTATCTTTGTGCGCAATGCCTACTCATAAGGCTCACTGAATAAAACTGATCCATTATGAATCTGAAAGACAAACTCTCGATACGCATCGGCATAGAAGATATCCAGGAAATTACCCGGTATGTTCAGGGAGATGACGAACGGAAACAAGTACTATACGATTTACTATACGAAACCAACGATACAGTTGTTTATCAGGCGGCCTGGGTGTTCACACATTTCTCCCGGCAAGAGAGCGAATGGCTTTATGACAAACAGGATGCGTTGATGGACAAAGTGTTGACCTGTCAGCATCCGGGCATACGCCGCCTGTTGCTGAATATACTCTACCAGCAACCCTTGTCCAATCCTCCGCGGATTGACCTGTTGGAGTTTTGTTTGCAACACAGCATCTCCAAAGATGAGTTGCCCGGAGTGAAAACGCTTTGTTTAAAACTGGCTTACGAGATATGTCTACTGATTCCCGAGTTGCTGGAAGAATTCCGTTGGCATCTCGATCTTGTTTGCGATTCGCAAGTACCTTCTATCTATTCTGTATATAAGAATATCCTGAAAGCCATGCGGAAAAGGAAATCGCTTGCTTGTTAGTATTGACTTGAGTACAATTTGCTATGACAACACGATATAAAAAGCAACAGCAAAGATGCGAATCTGATAAAAAGGAGAAGATGAGTTTGATACGCTGGGATAGGAAATCGACTATTTATTTGTCGCTTTTCCTGACGAGCATTGCTGTATTCTGCTTTTTTACAATGGTAGATGTTAGAGGCTATCTGATAAGACATGACAGTAATTGGTCTGTTACAATTGGACAGATACAATCTGTTGAAAGTATGGAAGGGATAGAACAAACGAAAGCCGGTAATAGACAAGTTACAATCGGGTACAAGATAAAATGTAGTTACAAGGTTGACGATGGTACTTATACTAAAGACTATGTTTTTGGAAGCAGAATTAAAGCGGTCACTAAGTTCGTTTGTTCTGTAAATCAAATGGATACCGTTGAGATTTATTATAAAAAAGAAGATCCAGATGAATCTTATCTTAATATCGATCTCGGTTCGGGTTTCTATCAAAGTCAGAATCATAAATAATATATGTAATGGAATTCAAACTAAGAACATGGCAAGTTACCGACCTGCTTAGCTTGGTGAAGTACGCCAATAACGAAAACATAGCCCGATGGTTGACTAATGCATTTCCGCATCCTTATACCGAGGAAGACGGAAAAGCTTACCTGGCAATGATTGCCAATGACAATCCTGTTAAAGTATTTGCCATAGAGGTGAATGGGGAGGCGGTGGGTAGCATCGGTCTATTCCCCCAATCGGATATTCATGAGAAGAGCGCAGAGATGGGATACTGGCTCGCTGAAGAATTCTGGGGGAATGGAATCATGTCGGGAGCTATCCGGGAAATAGTGGAATATGGCTTCCGTACATTCGATATCGTCCGGATTTTTGCCCGTCCTTTTGCTACGAATGAACGCTCACAAAAGGTGCTGGAGAAAGCGGGATTCCACTTCGAAGCCCGATTGCAAAAAGCTTTGTACAAGAATGGGGAGTTGGTGGATGAGATAATTTATGCAACGTTTCGTCAGGATGTCTGAACCTGATGCATTCGTCCTATTTGAATATTTGTTCGATTGTTATATTGATATTGGATTAAGAAAATGGGAGACAAAATGATGTGGTTTTTTGTTATTTACTAACCTGTAAATTGGATAGAAACAGGTAAGTAGAAAATGTGCTGCATAAATTTGTGTGTTTATATACATAATTTCTGCTTTTTTAGATGGGGTTTTGTATATAAATACATTTCTGGAAGTAATGAAGCACCCTAAAAAAGCAATGTAATGCTCCGAAGGTTTTAAACCAACGGGGTGAAGGTTTTAAACCTTCGGGTGGTAGGTTTAAAACCTTCGCCTTGTTGGCTTAAAACCCTCGTTGTTTATGTTTAATATTTTCGTTTTTGCGCCTACTTTAATGATAATTTCTTTGTTTTTAATTCTGCCTTTTTGATTTGGTATATACTGTTTTCTTGTTTTGAATATCGGTGGGTTTTTGGGTAAACAAACAAAATGTTTTTCTGGTCATTGATTTCGTTTCATATTGATTTATTCTAATGCGTTTTCCTTGCGTTTTCCTGAGCAGACCGAAACTCTTGTTGTAAACAAAGCAAGCAGTAATCTTCAAGATTATCAATCTGTCAGAAGTGACAAAATGATGTTTTTTACTTTCTTTTTCTCTTTTTCTTTGACTCCAATTGTTTTTTTAATAACTTGGCATTCAATTTTTTTAAAACAATATTTATGGAAGATCAAAGCATAAAATCAGCCGTTATTAATGAAATTTTGCGCATTGCGTGCTTCATTGTATATTATATTGTGCTGATTGCAATAGGAGCAGCCATTCTTGCAGGTGCATTTTGGGGGGCATATCATCTTGTCATGGATATTCTTCCGGCTGTACATAGCATTCGGGTGATTATATTGCTTATCATGGTAGCTATTGGATTATGCCTGTTGGCCATAATGTTGGGAATCTACTTGGTAAAACCACTGTTTTCGTTTTATAAAAACAGGAATAAGACCCGGGTTGAGGTGACAGCAGCAGAATGCCCCGAGCTATTTGCAATGGTTTACGAGCTTGCTGAAAAGATCAAATGTCCAAAACCAAAGCATATTTATCTCTCTCCAGATGTAAATGCCTGTGTTTTTTATGATACAAGTTTCTGGAGTATCTTTTTCCCGGTACAAAAGAATCTTGAAATCGGCTTGGGGTTGTTCGATGGGACCAATGTAGACGAACTTAAATCAATTATTGCCCATGAATTCGGACATTTCTCACAGAACAGCATGAAAGTTGGTTCTACGGTTTATGTCACTAATGTTGTTTTGCACAATTTACTCTATACCGACGATTTTTGGGATAGATTTTTAGATGAATGGTGTATGTCTGATACTGGCCTGATCCGTTCTTTCGGAGTGATGACCCGTGGCTTAACCAATGGAATTAAATGGGTGACATTTCATGTTTATAAGTTTGTTCAGAAAGGATACCTGAAACTTTCAAGATATATGGAATACGATGCAGACAATATCGCTTGTCAGTGCGTTGGTGCTGATACTTTTGTGTCAGCTCTGTGCAAAATTGAAGTATTGGCAAGAAAAGATGATGTCTACAGACAAATGCTTCAGTCTCTAATAAATGAAAAGGAGTTAGTCGTAAACTATTTTGCGGGAAGAACTGTGCTGTATGGCGTATTACCATTCAAGGAGATGCCAGCCCTAAAACATAATGAACCATTGATGAATCCGGTACAAATGCACCAAGCCAGTTCGGGGATCAAGATTGAAGATGTTTGGTCGTCGCATCCATCATTGGAGGACCGTATCGCTAATGCCAGGCAAACGGTTGTCCATACAGAGAATGTAATAAATACAGATCCGGCATGGATGTTAATTCCACAAACTATAGCTGAAAAGGTATCTAATCATATCACCTCTATAATAAAAGAGGGAATAAATGAGGCGATGGATTCTATCTCCGACGGACAATTTGAAGAGTGGACTCGAAAAGTAATCAAAGAGAACTTTATCGATGAGCGTCTTCGCCCATTCTTTGATTGGCAGACAATAGCTGAGTTCAATCTTGAAGCGCAAGTAGATACACCCAAGGAGTCACCTTTTACAGAAGAAAATGCACAGCAGATAGCGGAATTTGTTGTTGCTGTCAATGATTGGCAGGTTTTTAATCAAGTGAAAAATAAAGAGGTTGATGTACGGGAGTTACAATACAATGGAGTGGTGTATAAACGTAAGAATCTACCTCTTGAAGAGTTCAAGATCAGGTTAGATATTCTTCGCGACAAAGTTATTCAGATTTACACTGATATTTATGCCTATGTAAGAAGTAAATGTGATGAGGAAGAGGAGCAAAAAATCACAAATGCATTTGCCGGACTATTTTATGCCCAGCGCATTCAACAAGAATCGCTACCAAGGCTATTCGAACACAGAGCAAAACTCTTTCAGGAACTTAATCGAGCTACAAGGCGAGATAAGGGGGAATATGACCAACTCTGCTCAGAAGTAATGGATTATGAACAACATTTGAAAAAGGTAATTTCGGATCTTGACTTGGACAGGATTGCGATCGCTCTTTCTGCCAATGATTTTATTGACTACCTTAAAGAGTATCTGAAAGAACAGCACAATTCGAGGTATCAAGTAAATGCGACAGCCATTAATGATATGTTCACTATTACGGAAGGATTGGCATCACTTCAGGGAGAGGTACAGAGTGTTGCCAAACGAACCATTTGTGATATAACGCTTACAACTGTTTACTGTATGGAATTATCATGTGCACCTGTGGCAATGTAATTTGAAGAAGTCGGCCGTTTCGCCCAAGAATGGGGAAGCGGCCGACTGCATATTTAAAGAAAAGGATTAATCTACTCCCCGTGCTTCAATACCTTAGCATCTACGTAGAACACGATTTCTTCCACGATGTTGCTGCACCGGTCGCCGATGCGTTCCAGTTTGCGGATCACCAGCATCAGCTTCAGTCCGTTGCGGATCTGACCGGTATTTCCTTCCAGGTGCTTGCTCAGTACATCGATGGCATTGTGATAGATCGTATCTACCTCATCGTCCATACCCAGGATCTTACCCGAGATACGGGTATTCTCCGATTCGAGTGCAGCAAAACTTTCGGAGAGCATTAGGATAAGCGTGTCGAACATTTGCGGCATCCGGAGTTCTTCCAGCAGGTCTGCTCCGAATCTTTCCGATTCGTTTTCCAACACATAACGGCCGATACCCTCGGCAAAGTCGCCGATACGTTCCAGCGTATTGCTGATCTTGATGAGCGACAATACCAGTCGCAGGTCCACCGCTACCGGGTTGTACAGGGCGATGTAGTTCTCGCTGTCACTATCTATCTTCAGTTCGAACGCATCCACCCGCTTTTCCCGGCTGATGATTTCCCGGGCTACCTCACTATTATTTTCCAGAAAAGCCACTTTGGCTTTCTCCAATTGTGAGATGACCAGTTTCCACATCTGACTTACCTCGTCACGAAGTCCGATCAGTTCTTTTTCAATGGGTTCAATGTGCTTCATATTATCCAAATCTACCTGTGATGTAATTCTGTGTTTCCTCTTTATCCGGATTCAGGAACATCTTCTTCGTGTTGGTGTATTCCACCAGCTCGCCCAGCATGAAGAAACCGGTCTTGTCGCTGATACGCGAAGCCTGTTGCATGTTGTGCGTTACGATGACGATGGTATAATTCTTCTTCAACTCATAGATCAAGTCTTCCACTTTGGCGGTCGAGATCGGGTCGAGGGCCGAGGCCGGTTCGTCCATCAGCAGGATGGAAGGAGAGATGGCCAGGGCGCGGGCAATACAGAGGCGCTGTTGCTGACCGCCGGAGAGTTCGAAAGCCGATTTCTTCAGCTTGTCTTTTACTTCCTCCCACAAGGCAGCCTGACGGAGACTTTTCTCTACAGTCTCTTCCACCGTGCGACGATCGTTGATACCGTTGACACGCAGGCCGTAGGCGATGTTTTCGAAGATAGTCTTCGGAAACGGGTTAGGCTTTTGGAACACCATGCCCACCTGTTTGCGCAGTTGGTCCACCTTCACCGATTTATCATAGATGTTCTTGCCTTCGATGAGGCATTCGCCTGTCAGGCGGGTATTGTCAATCAGGTCGTTCATCCGGTTGAAGAGGCGCAGGAAAGTAGACTTACCGCATCCCGACGGACCGATAAATGCGGTCACCGAATTAGCTTCCACCTCCATGTTGATACCTTTCAGTGCGTGGTACGAACCGTAGTGAAAATTGACGTTTTTTGCTTCGAGCATTATCATATATCTTATTCTAATTTGCTATTAATAAAGTGTTTGTTTCCCGTATCATTGCTTGTTCAGCCGGCGACGGATAAAGGTAGCCAGCAGGTTCATCATCAGTACGATGGCGATCAGCACCAGGGCTGTACCGTAAGCGATGGGGCGCGAAGCCTCGATGTTGGTTCCGCTGGTGGCGATGACGTACAGGTGATAAGGCAACGCCATGACCTGGTCGAAGATGCTGGTAGGCAATTTCGGGAGGAAGTAGGCTGCTGCCGTGAAGAGGATAGGGGCTGTTTCGCCCGATACACGGCCGATAGCCAGGATCAATCCCGTAATGATATTGGGATAAGCTGCCGGAAGAATCACCCGGCCGATGGTTTGCAGCTTCGTGGCGCCCAGAGCCAGACTACCCGAACGATAGGTATCGGGGATAGCTTTCAACGCCTCTTCTGTGGTACGTATCACGATGGGCAATACGAGCAGCCCCAACGTAAGCGAACCTGCCAGGATGGAGTCTCCGAATCCAAGTGTGTTGACAAACAGAGCCATACCGAACAGACCGAACACGATGGAAGGAATAGCACTCAGGTTATTAGTGACCACACGGATGATCTTCACCACCCAGTTGTTAGCTGTATATTCATTGATGTAGATACCGGCCATGACTCCCAGCGGGAAGGCAAAGACCATACTTCCTACAACCAAGCAGAGCGTTCCCACGATGGCGGGGAAGATACCTCCGCCGGTCATTCCATCCGTAGGCGCTTCCGTGAGGAACTCCCAACTGATGACACTTGCACCGTTGTAGATGATGAATCCTTGTATCCAGACCAATATGCCGACTACCAATACTCCCAGGAGTCTGATAATCCAAAATACGATTTGTTGTTTCAGTTCTTTTCCCATGACTAAATCCCCTTGTTTTGTTGTCGTTTAGAAACTGCTTCCGCTGCAATGCTCATGACCAGCGTGATGAGAAAAAGAATACAGCCCAGCATAAACAACGCCCGGTAGTGTGCTCCTCCGGCAGGCGCTTCGCCCAGCTCGGCAGCAATGGTGGCGGGGATGGTACGCACGGGTTCGAACAGGGAGGTGGGCATGACGGCCGCATTTCCCGTTACCATCAGTACAGCCATAGTCTCACCTACAGCACGTCCGATGCCCAGGATCACAGCAGCTGATATTCCGGACGAAGCGTACGGAACCACCACCTTATAAATAGTTTGCCATTGGTTGGCACCCAGCGCCAGACTGGCCTCGCGCATCGCTCGCGGCGTATTGCGCATCGCGTCTTCGGCTACGGTTATTATGGTAGGCAAGGCCATGATGGCCAATACCACACTACCGGCAAAGGCAGTTTCGCCTACAGGTAGATTGAATGTCGTTTGTATAAGCGGTACCAGTACGATGAGTCCGAAGAAGCCGTATACCACCGACGGGATACCTGCCAGAAGTTCGATGGCCGGTTTCATCATCTTGCGCGAACGTTCGGAAGCCAGTTCAGACATCCAGATAGCTACTCCCAATCCCAGCGGCAAAGCGATCAGGATAGCAAAGAAGCTCACCCATAACGTACCGGTAATGAGCGGCAGGGCGCCGAACTGTGCCGAAGGAGTAGAGGTAGGCAACCATTCAGTTCCGGCAAAAAAATCGCCTACGTTGATGGAACCAATAGACAGGGTGCGCAGTTTGCCGGCATCGTTCAGTACATACTTCTCGGGAAGAAAAGCGATGATCGTCGGATCTTTGGCTATCTCTTCGGCCAACTTCTCGGGAAGCAGGCTGTAGTCTTCGCCCAGTTCCTCGTCTGAATAAATATTGAAAATCTCGTCGAAGCGGAAAGGCCGGATCTCAGCATCTTCACCACCCAACTCTTTCCAGTTGGTTATTTTGTAATCGAATATCTCTTTCACCTGGAACGAAGTCAGCTTTTCCACCTTGTTCGACGGGTTGAGACAGAGCGAATAACCGTTCTCAACGGCTGGACTGGTGAACAATCCTGCGCCTTCCTTAAACAGGAAGATGGTGATCAGCAAGATAACGATGATGCTGAAACTACCGCAGAACTTCAGGAGTCCTTCCACTAATTTCTCTAGTATCCTCCTGGAGTGTTTATATATGATCATGGAGAATAAAAGAATGAAGAATAATTGGGGCGGTGCGTACGTCGTCGCCTCCGGCATCCATTATTCTTCATTCCTTAGTCTGTTTCTTTATTTAACCGTGATGTATCCGATTTCTGTCACTGTCTTCTGTCCGGCGGGAGAAAGAACGTAGTCGATGAACGGCTTCACAGTTTTCTCAGCTTTGACTTCGTAGTAGTAGAACAACGGACGAACGATGGGGTAAGTTTTATTCTTGGCATTGGCTACAGATGCTTCTACGTAGTTCTTGCCCTGGTCGTAAGAAACCTTTACGTCCTTCACCTGCTTGTTCAGGTAAGCCAGACCGATGTAACCGATAGCTCCTTTCGTTTGGCTAACCGACTGTACAATGGCGCCAGTAGCAGGCATACTCAGGATACCGCTCATGTAGTTTTTGTTCTTCAGTACGCTTTCCTTGAAGAATTCGTATGTACCCGAAGAAGTCTCGCGAGAGTAGGGGATGATCTTTTCGTCAGCACCACCCAGTTCTTTCCAGTTCTTGATTTTACCGGTGAAGATACCTTCGAGTTGCTCGCGGGTCAGCTGATCTACTTTGTTGGCCGGGTGAACGATCACTGCCAGTGCATCGTAAGCGATGATCACTTCCTTAGCGGTCTTTCCGCCTTCCTGCAACTTACCTTTTTCGTCGAATTTGATCTTTCTGGACGATTGGGCAATGTCTGTGGTTCCTTCGATCAAGGCCGAGATACCCACACCGCTACCGCCACCGGTTACTGTAACTGTAGCTGCCGGGTTGGTCTTCATGTAGTTTTCGGCTTCTTTCTGCGACAAAGGCAGTACAGTGTCCGAACCTTTGATCTTCTGAGCGAATATGGCTGATGATGCGCATGCCATGAGTGCAAGGCTAAAAACAATCTTCTTCATAATTTCAATAATTTTGTTGATTAATATGTTAGTAATTAAAACTTATATTGTAAACGTAAGGTGAATACATTGCGCTTCAGGTCGTTGGCAGCGAATGTTTTCGTTTCCTTATTAAATGTATAGGTGTGCTTCAGGTCGGTATCCTCGTAGTTGTTGAGCTCGTAGTAAGCCGTCAGGCGGATGTTGTTGCTGGCTCTCCAGATAGCTCCTAAGCCGAAGGTGTTTTGCGAGAGGTCGGCCAGGCCAGTTCCGTTTTGTCCTACTTCGTTGCCCGATACTTTCGTGTTGGGATCGTACCAGTCATATTTCAGTACAGCAGTGAAAGGCAGGGTTCCCAAGTCCTGTGCCAGCATCACATAACCACCGCTGAAGTTGCGGATATATGTATCGTTGGCAGGCAGATCCGGATTCATCAGTTGGATTCCTGTAAGCAGTGCACCGGTGTTGGGGCTTTTGCTTGAGGCCTTGCTGCCTGGTTGCTGCCCCCAGAGGTACTCGGCAGTAAGCTTGGTCATACCGGCGCGACTGGCAATATTGAGTTGTCCGTCGATGCCGAAATACTCACGTTTAGCATATTTCTTGAAGTTGGCAGCCGAGTCGCTGTTCAGCACGAAGGTGTTGCCGTCCATCTTGTATACATTTTTGCTACCCTGGAGCACTCCACCATTATAATAGGAGAGTCCGATGCCGTATTTGGCGTGGTTACCGATGCTGTTCGAAGCCGAAAGATGACCGATGAAGTCCAGGCGATTGTCCATCTCCGTCTTGATACCGTTACCCGAGAACAGTCCGGCTTCCAGTTTCAGGAAGTTGTAAGGAGAAGTTTTGGCGGGTTGCAGGTAGAAAGCAAAACCGAGGTCGCGTTCGTCAGGGAAGAGCGTCTGGAACACAGTAGAACGTTCCGGAGACTCACGACGTGAAGAAGAATAACTGATCTCGTAACCGAAAGTGCGGTCGAATACACCAGCACGTAGAGCGTTGGTTCCTATCCAGGGGTCTTTCACGTTCAGGTAAGCGTCTTTAATTCCTACGCCCTTCTCCGTGATGTCGAGTTGGAAAACTCCCGAGGCGATACCTTCTTCATAAATGAACTTGATACGTCCGCGACGGATACCGAACCGGTTGTAGCTCTTGCTGAGATCTTCGTTGACTCCACCCACTTTCATGTTGGTTCCCAGTGCGGCATCCTGTTGCGCGCTTTGGAACTGCGTCTGGATGTAGCCCGATACTTTAAATTTCTGCAGTGTTTTTACAGCACTTTCCAGTGCTTGTGTCCGTTGTTCGAGTTGTTCTGTCTCTGTTAGTTCTACATCTTGCGCTTTTGCTGTAGTGACAATTAAACTCAGGATGCATAGTGCAATCAGTTGTGCTTTGATCTTCATAAATTTTTTATATGCTTTTAAATTGATACTGCAAAAATAGAGGGGGCATGTTACGGAACTCTTAACACAATATTACAAATGTATTAAGTGTTATTTTTGTTGTCTTCCTACAAAAATAATAAGTTGAGGGGATTTGTAGAACTTCCGGGCGACTTTTTGTAGCTTCTGCTTACAGCCAAATTCATTCTTTAGGAGGTATTTACCTCTTCACAGTAATGACGAAGCCTCTTCACTGCTGTGACGAGGCTTCGTCATTACTGTGAAGAGGCTTCGTCACAACTGTGAAGAGATAAACTGCCCGGCGCGAAATAGCTGGCGGTTGCTGACTAATAGCAAACCTTCCGGGAAGGCGAATATTTCATTTCTATGACAATTGTGTTGAATGTCTTGACTGATGTCATTCATAAATTTATTCTGCCGATAGATAAAATTCATAAAAATGAAATGTATTTGTCGGCTGTGATGGGCGTGCATAGCCCGAAACTCCGTATATTTGTATATCATTGTATATTATTAAAAGACTGTTTCAATGAAAGATACACAGTTACTGAAAACATTCTTTCTATTATGTGGATGGATGGTGGTTTGGCATATCGCGTGGGCGCAACCTGTGGCTTGGCCTGAATCCCCCGGCCAAACATTTGTTTATCAGCTTTCTAACAAAGAGGCACTGAAATTAGTCAAAGGAAACCTGAAGACGAAGCAAAAAGAAAGATTGTTTCGTATGCCTTTCGCTTCTTTCTCAGGGACGTGGGAGGAACAACCTGTTCAGGGTCATTACGTATACGCTGATATCGTCAGGAACCAGGTAAACTATTCCTATCACCCGGTTATTCCCTTTCAAGTGTTTTTATTTAAAGAGTATGGGGTGCTTACTCTACAGGTGGTAGATGCCGAAGGCAATGTGCGGAAGGATGCACGGGTGAAACTCGGAAGTACGGCTATTCCGTTCGATTCCGCCAGTCAAACGTATACCTATGACGATTGGTCGGAAAAGGAAGAACGTTTGCTGACCGTACAACTGGATAAGTTTCGCGCCATCTTCAACCTTCGGAAGCATCTGGTCCCGATGCGTTATGATTGGGGCAGAGATGTTGAAGACGACACTCCCCGTTTCTATAGTTATTTGATAACTGATAAAAACAAATACAAGCCGGGTGAGACCGTGCGCTTCAAGTCGTATGCACTTTCGTCGACCAGGCGTCCTCTGAAAGAAGAACTAACTTTGTTTGTGCAGGAGAGCGGAGGCTATCGTTTCCGGAAACTGAAGAATGTGTCTCCCTATCACCCTGGTGGCTTTGCCGATGAATTCTTATTGGTTGATTC
The DNA here is from genome assembly GCA_031554505.1 of Bacteroides sp. Taxonomy (GTDB): domain Bacteria; phylum Bacteroidota; class Bacteroidia; order Bacteroidales; family Bacteroidaceae; genus Bacteroides. The sequence continues at coordinate 79,828 of JAVBVI010000074.1, forward strand.
TCTGAAACTGCAACTGGACCGTTCGTACAGCATCCAACTACGCGACCGGAAAGGACGTATCGTTGCTGATACCCGTTTCAAATACGAAGACTATGCATTGACGGGAAAGAAACTGGAAGTTTCACTTACCTCTACTCTTCACTATGCTCCCCAATTAAATAAGGTGGAAATAGTGGCTACTGATGCCAATGGGTTGATGTTGCAGGAAACAGAGGCAGAAGTGACCGTTCGTTTGGATAACGTTATCCAGGCTTATTCTCCGCTGCTTTCATTACCCGATACGTTGATGTTCAAGCGGGTGCGATTGGATGCATCAGTCCCTACGGAAGTGGAGATTCCATCGGAACTATTCGGTGGGGCAGATGTAGGCTATCAGGTGGAAGTGGTAGTAGTTCCATTCGATGGTGAGCGGATGGAACAGAGGCGAGCAGCTACCTTTTTCCATTCACGGTATCACTTTGATTACGAAATCCGGAAAGACTCCATCCGGTTTGCTTATTTTGACGGGGGAGTGGAACGTTCTAAGGGAGCCTTGTTACTGTACGATGGTGGGAAGGTGTCCAAGAGGGTGAAACTGCCTTATATGGAGAAGTTCAATCAGACGCTAAAGGAATATATACTGCAACTGACCGAACCGGATGCATTGGATTCAGAACTAACTACCTGCTTTCATACGAAGAATTTTCCTGCCGGGCTGGAACTTTCCGGAGGTTTCGAACGCGATTCGCTTATTCTTCGGTTGAACAATCCGCTGCAACTGGATGTAGCCTGGTATATGTACGAAGGAAATCACCTGCTACAGAAAGGCTACGGAAAGGAGATCGACTTCCGTCAGGGAGAAATCAATCCGAAGACAATCTATTATGCCGAGATATTCTACACGCTGGGTGGCAAAGAGCAAGGAATTCGGAAGACCTATATGGTAAGAGGAGACCGGTTGACTGTACATGCCGATTGGCCGGAACGTATCTATCCCGGACAACAGTGGAATACTACCCTGACGGTGAGTAATGCTTCCGGACGTCCCGTATCCAATGTAGATATGACAGCTATGGCCGTGAATAGTCAGTTGAATTATCAAATTCCGAATTTACCCGACTATCAGGATGTACCGCAATCACGCGAACAGCGTGCCAGCTACTCCATGTCTGCGACAGATTATCTCTATACACAGTCGCTCGACTATGCTTTCTGGAATCGTTTGGCAGGTTTGGACGAGCTGATGTATTATCGTTTTGCTTATCCGGCAGCCGGTACGCTGTTCGTTCATACGGTAGATACTCCAGACGGAAGCACGCAGTTCGCCCCGTTCTTAGTGAGGAACGGGGAAGCCGTCGGCATCTATGTCATCGAACTGGACGATGTGCCCGTTTATTTCTCCTGGACGGAGCAACCGAAAGCTTATTCTTTTCCGGTGGTGGACCCTTCCCGGAAGCATAAGGTGACCCTTCGTCTTTCCGATCGGGCGGTGATATGGGAGGCTGTCTCCTTCGAAGCAGGAAAGAAAACGTTGTTCAGTATGGATATGGATCATCTGCCGGCAGAGGCAACTGTGTTGCCACTCCCTTATAAAGATAAGCTTGGGAATCGTATTTTCTCGCCGGCAGAGAAAGATCGCTACGCCAAGTACATCTGCCGGATGCCTGTTCCCGCCAATGCCGAGTACACGGTGCTCACCGGCGACCAGACTTTCTATCCGGTTTATCTGTCTGGCTCGATGAACCGGAACTCTTCCGGATTTTATTCATTCAGCGAAACCAGATACCCTTTGCAAGGAGTGATGGCCGGTCCGGTAACTGACGATCATCTGCGCTATATGGGTGGCGTGCGCTACAAACACGAAGGAGGCTTCTCTTATCAGTTCGAGGATAATGTGGTGTATAAGTATCCCACGCAGGTTCTTCCCGAAAGACTGTACTATTCATCGGCCGACTGTTTACATCAGTTGAACGATTTTCATCTGACGAAAGTGCTCTTCGATAGTTTGATCGTAGAGAAACGGAAAGCCAAAGCCTGGCATCCGTCTCGTATATTTCTGGATCTAAAGGATAAACGGCTCAATTACCATCTGCCTGCCGAGAAAGATTCCAGTGGAGTAGCCCATTTGTTGTTCGAGGATTGTAAACTGGGAAAGATTATTTATCCGAGTGTTGATTCCAAGGGAAACAGGACTTTTACCGATTTGTCTGGCGGAATATACAAGGCCATTCTGGTATATAATAATGGAAAGTATCTGGTGAGCGATTCGTTGGAAGTGCTTTCGTATCGTTGGCTGGATGTCGATATGAGTCAAGCACTCCTGCACGAACGGGATGCGCTTTCAGAACATTGGTTGCAGTCGGTGCAGAGTGGAAAGTCAGTTGGAACAGTTACTCAGACCCGTTGGGTGACTCAGGTAAAAAGATCTTATGGCAATAAAGTAAGTGGATATGTGTATGCCTCAGATGGGGAGCCAGTGATAGGCTGTAGTGTGGTTATTAAGGGAACTACGGAAGGTACAATAACTGATCTGGATGGTTATTTCGAACTTTATCCCGCACAAAGTGGAATGACACTTGAGTTTAGTTATATAGGATGTGTATCCAAGGAGCTGGCGGTGACGTATGGAATGGATGTGGCTGTAGTGCTGGAAGATGCTGTGCAGTGTCTGGAGGAAGTAGTTGTCATAGGTTATGGCATGAAGAGGAAAAATATGACGGGAATGGTGGCTGGAGTAGTTGCCGCCAACAGTGTGCCGATGGTCGTTCCTGCCGAACCATTACCTGATAACGAGGAAAAGAAAGCTGTTGAAGAAGCCGAAAAGCAACTTTACCGGGAGTTACAACAATTAAATGGGCTTCGGCGGAATTTCTCTGATGTGGGCTTTTGGGAACCACGGCTCTATACGGACAAGGAAGGGAAAGCTTCGTTCAGCGTAACCTTCCCTGATAATATCACCCGTTGGGAAGCAGTGGTATATGCCATGAACCAGAAGCTGAAAACAGGAACTTACCGGCAATCCATCCGGTCGTACAAACCGTTGATGGCTGAGTTGTCCACACCACAATTCCTAGTGGTGGGCGATAAGAGTCGTCTAGCCGGAACTATTCGCAACTATACGGATGACCGGACAGTAGAGGGAGAGGTCGTTTTCCGTGTAGGGCAAGATACATTGATGCACAAACCAGTGACATTGAAAGGAGGGCACAATGATAAGTTAGCAGTACAACCCGTTACCACCGATAGTCTCACTACTTCTTATCTGTTCACCCGTGATGATGGTTATCAGGACGGCGAAGAGCGTACTATACCGGTGCTCCCGCTAGGAACAGAGATGGAGAAAGGTAGCTTGGGTATTTTGTCTGTCGGCACTCCGCTACATCTCGAAGCTGCCGCCGGTGAGACGATGTATGTAGAACTCACCGGGCAACCGCTGGATATTTATCTGGATGCAGTGGGATACCTCGGGCGATACAAGTATTTATGCAATGAACAAATGGCTTCCAAGCTATTAGGCTTGTTGGCCGATAAGGAATATGCCCGCTATAAAGGTGAGAAGTTCGGGGACGACAAGAAGGTGAATGACCTCATTCGCCATCTGCTTGCCAACCGGAATAACCACCGACTTTGGGCGTGGTGGGGGCGTTCTGAAGAGGGCTCCGTCTGGATGTCGGCTCATGTGCTTCGAGCGCTGAAGCAGGCGAAGGATGCTGGGTATGCTGTTGACTTAGATAAAATGAAGCTGAAAGCTGACTATGTTCTGATGATGCCTTACCGTGGGGCGGCCATCGAGAACACGGAAATGCTTCATGCGCTTTCCGAGTGGGGGGTAGAGCAGGATTATGCAGCAGGAGTAGAGATGCTGCAGAAACTTATCCGGGAGAAGGAGCAAACGGAAAATCTAACTCTGCGTGCGCAGAAGTTGCTAGGACAATCGGAATATCGTCCTGTTTCTTATTTGAAAGAGAAACTATTGCTTTGGGATATTTTGCAAAAGCAAGGATTGGCGAATATGACCGATAGTATCCGCCCGTATCTGCAGAAGGATGCGGTGGGAGGCATGTACATCGACGACGGGCAAAAAGAGCGTAGTTGGTATTCCGGACGACTGTGCAATACCTTGCTTGCTTATGGAATGATTCGCCAGGATTCTACCCTGAACGCATGGAAAGAGGCGATGCAGCTTTATATACTGGGCTCCAAACAATACGGGTGGAATACGTATTACGCTTCAATGGCTGTGGCTACAATACTACCCGACTTGCTGACGGAACTCAATACCCGGGAACGGCCGGCAACGGTGCGTCTGTCCGGGAAGATGGATGGCGTGCTGACTAAATTCCCGTATAACACCACGCTTTCATCGGGCGAATACCTCACTCTGGAAAAACAGGACGGGGTTCCGGTGATTTATTCGGCCTATACGATAGAGCATGTTCAGAAAGCAACTACCGGTGATGCCTTTGAGGTGAGTACTACTTTCGATACGGAATCGCTGACTGCAGGTACACCGGCTACACTGACTGCTACCGTGAAGGTGAAACAGGAGGCAGAGTATATAATGATCGAGATTCCTATTCCCGCAGGATGTGAATATGCTTCCAAACCTAATTCGTATAGAGGTATAGAGGTGCATCGGGAGTACTTCAAAGAAAAGACTGTCATCTTCTGCCAGAAACTTCCGTTGGGTACGTATCAATTTGCCATTCATTTGTTGCCACGTTATACAGGGACATATACGGTGAATCCTGCCAAGGTGGAGTTGATGTACTTCCCTGTTGTCAATGCCAACAACGATATGTGTACATTGGAAATATCAGAAAGAAATATAGAATGAAAAAGAATAGATGATGCGCAAAATTGCAAGAAACTTTGTTTTTATCCTTTTCCTGTTGCTCGTATCGTGCCGCAGTGAAACTCCCCGTTACCTCATCGGGGTGTCACAATGTAGTGATGACGAATGGCGGCAGCAAATGAACAGTGAAATTCTTCGCGAAGCCTTGTTCTATGATGGTGTGCAGGTGGAGATACGCAAGGTACTCGATGATAGCCAGGAGCAAGCCAAAGATATTCGCTACTTTATAGACAAAAAAGTGGATCTGCTTATTGTAGCACCCAACGAGGCGGCTGCCCTGACTCCGGTAGTGGAGGAAGCGTATGACAAAGGTATCCCGGTCGTTGTGGTCGACCGGAAGATATTATCGGATAAATACACGGCTTATATCGGTGCCGATAATTATGAGATAGGAAAGGCGGTGGGCAATTATGTCGCGGCGCGTCTGAATGGGCAAGGACGGGTGGTGGAAGTATCCGGACTGAAAAGCTCCACACCGGCCATCGAGCGAAATCAAGGATTTATGAATGTCCTCAGCCGTTATCCGGAGATTCAAGTGTTGTGCAGTGAAGATGCCGGTTGGCTGCGGAAACGGGCCGAGGAGAAGATGGATACAATCCTGAATACCTTCCCGGAGATCGATCTGGTGTTCTCGCAGAACGACCGTATGGCAGCGGGCGCTTATGATGCCGCCCGTCGCCTGGGAAGAGCAGACCAAATAGAATTCATCGGCATCGATGCGCTTCCCGGCACGGGGTATGGCGTGGAAATGGTGCTCGACAGTATCCTGACTGCTACCTTTATATATCCCACCGGAGGCGACCAGGTGATGCAGACAGCCATGAATATCCTGGAGAAACGCCCTTACGACCGGGAGACGACCTTGACGACAGCCGTAGTCGATCCTACCAATGCCCGCATCATGGACTTGCAGACGAATCAGATCACGGAACTCGATCATAAGATAGGTACCCTGAATGGCCGCATTGATTTGTATCTCTCCCGCTATGCCAACCAGCAACTGGTGTTGGTGGGTAGTCTGCTGATTCTCTTGCTGGTGGGGGGATTATTGCTGGTGGTATACAAGTCGCTTCGTTCCAAGAATCGTCTGAACGGGGAATTGTCCTTGCAGAAAGAACAAGTGGAGCTGCAACGAGACCAGTTGTCCGAGCAGCGCGACCAGTTGGAAAACCATCGGGACCAGTTGATACTGCTCTCTCAACAACTGGAAGAAGCAACGCATGCCAAACTGGTTTTCTTTACGAACATCTCGCATGACTTCCGCACGCCTCTTACGCTGGTGGCCGATCCGGTGGATCAGTTGCTTGCCGATGAGAAGCTGACTGAAGAGCAGAGCCGTTTGCTGCACCTGGTGAAGAAGAATGTCAATATCCTGATGCGTCTAGTCAACCAAATATTGGATTTCCGTAAGTACGAGAATGGGAAGATGGAATTTCTGCCCATCTCATTAGATGTCCGGCAGTGTTTTGAGAATTGGAATGAGTCGTTCCAGTCTACTGCCCGCAAGAAACATATTCATTGTTCTTTCGTAGCCCAAGCCGGAGAAGATTATCGGGTACAAGCAGATCTGGAGAAATTGGAACGCATTTACTTCAACCTGTTGTCGAATGCCTTCAAGTTTACTCCCGAGAATGGAAAAATCACTGTCCGGTTGATGATGGAGGAGGCAGATGGGCATACCTGCATACGTTTCACAGTACATAATACCGGCAGTGTGATTTCTGCCGAACACGTCCGCAATATCTTCAACCGTTTCTATAAGATCGATCTGAATCATGCCGGTTCGGGTATCGGGCTGGCGTTGGTGAAAGCGTTTGTGGAGATGCATGGTGGAAGCATTTCTGTGGAAAGTGATGAGAAGCAGGGGACACTCTTTACAGTAGAATTTCCTGTTCATCCATCTGCGGAGGAAGAACCTTTCGCGTTTTCTACCTATGTGGATGCATCGACAACACTGAATGTACTGCCTTTTACGTCCGAGGCAACGAACGATTTGCTGGACGATGAGGCTTCGGAACCAATGAACGATCCCTCCAAGATGTCTGTGCTAATTATTGATGACAATGCTGATATCCGTACCTATATACATAATCTATTAGGGATCGATTACTCGGTTGTCGAAGCGATTGATGGTGCCGAAGGTATTCGGAAAGCCATGAAGTATGTGCCCGACTTGATTATCTCTGACGTGATGATGCCTGGTATGGACGGTATCGAGTGTTGCCGCCGTTTGAAGAGCGAGATGCAAACCTGCCACATACCTGTTATCCTGTTGACGGCCTGTTCGCTCGATGAACAGCGCATTCAGGGGTATGACGGAGGAGCAGATTCATATATCTCCAAACCGTTTAGTTCGCCTTTGCTGGTGGCCCGTGTGCGCAATCTGATAGACTCTCATCGCCGGTTGAGGCAATTCTTCGGCGACAACCAGACGTTGGCCAAAGAGGATATCTGCGACATGGACAAGGATTTCGTAGAGCGTTTCAAATCGCTCATTGAAACAAAGATGTCTGACTCTGAACTGAATGTGGAGGACTTGGGGCGTGAGATGGGATTCAGCCGGGTGCAGTTGTACCGCAAGATCAAGTCGCTCACCAATTATGCTCCGAACGAGTTGTTGCGTATGGCTCGCCTGAAACGGGCGGCTTCCTTGCTGGCTTCTTCGGACTTGACGGTCTCTGAGATAGCTTATGAGGTCGGTTTCACTTCGCCTTCGTACTTTGCCAAGTGCTACAAGGAACAGTTCGGCGAAAGTCCTACTGACTTCTTGAAACGAAAGGGGTAAGCTGACTTAAAATAGGATTTATCATGAAAGATTATAAAGTAGATAAAGAGTCGCTAACGACAGAATTTGGCCTGACAGTCTATGCTCTGGTCCAAGAGATTCCTGTGGGGAAAGTACTTAGTTATGGAGATATCGCCCTTTTATTGGGGGCCCCTCAGTGCTCTCGTATGGTGGGGCGTGCGCTGAAACAAGTTCCTAAAGAACTGAATATTCCTTGTCATCGGGTAGTAAACGCTGTGGGGCGGCTGGTACCCGGTTGGGAAGAGCAGCGGAATTTACTTGAGAAGGAAGGTGTCGGCTTTCGTCCGAATGGCCGGGTCGACATGCTGGCATGTAAATGGAAATATTAATAGTGCTATTGTAATCTAAAAGAAAGAGGTTACTCAATGATGAGCAACCTCTTATTCTTTTTTAAACCTTCACCTGCTATGGATTAGGAATGTAATTAATCAATGTACCTGCAGTTGGGCTATTATACCAAAACTGATTTGCTGATCCGCCTGAAGTAGCCCAATTGTAGAAACCAGGATAAGCGCTCAAGAAGTTAGTCTTTTCAATAGCATGTTTCATCACAACCGGCACATCGATAGCCCAAACAAGGTTCTGGCCATTGCTGTAATTCTGTACTCCTGCACCTCCTTCAATCTGACCGGCCGGGTATCCCAAGCCAAGCAATGGAGTGGAGTTTCTCTTGTGAATTTCATGGGTTCCGTTGGTGATAAAGAAGTCATATACGAAGTAATCGCCATCTTCCAGCTTAGTACCCTCGTTGTGGTCCTCTATGCGGAGTTTCAAAAGCTTAGGAGCAGCATCCGCTGTGGATTTATTGAGCGTATTCAGGTAAGTAACGCCGGACGGTTTATTGGTCATTCCCGTAAACTTCAATACCAGGTAGCTTACTGCTGAGTTGTCAATTATCTCATAGCCTGCACTGGCACTGGAACCTGAAAGGACTGAAATCTTGTTTTTGTTTTTCTGGAAATAGTTCTTTGCACTGTTGCTTATTTTTAGGTATGGGGTGATGGGTAAAGTAGCTCCCACAGCATTCACACGGAAGTCGATGTCGATGTAGTGAATCTTGGTGGTGTTACCTTGCTTGCTGTAGTAAGCTGTAGTGCGGTAGTTGGCTACCAAATCATTGAAGTCATAGTCTCCCTTTTTGGGGAAGAGATCTTCGAACATTAGAGTTGACCACGGTTTAATAACCTTAGTGTACAGGGGTTTGTCTTCAACGCCTCTTGTTTTGGCTGCTGCAGCGGCTGCTGGTTCAAGCGTTAATGACAGAACGTGGTTGCTGATGGCTACTGATTCTACAGTATTTCCATACTTTACATACAGCTTACTGGTGGCAGAGGGTATAGCCAATACCAGAGGATCGATGTAGTCAGGAGTTGCTTCGAACTCGGCTAGCATGAAGTCTTCTGTGCACTTCTCGTCAAGATAAATCCGGACAGCGGTTTCTACCGAGGTCGTAATCTGTGTCGTTACAAGCTGGGTCATTTCCCAGTCAAAGTTCTGAGGCACTACCATGTCGGCAATGTTCTTGGGTTCGTCGGTCGGATTTGTCTCTGAATCGTACAATTCCTTGTCACATGCAGTCAATGCAAGTGCCGACAGGGCGGACAACAAAAAAATCTTTCTCATAATTGTGAATAAGTTAATGGTGATAAAATAGCATTGGTTTGGATGATATATACAACCAAAGTTGCAGAATAAACAAGTGCTTGTTCTGTTTGTTCGTCAGTAGTATGGGAAAATGATTGATCTTGGTGTTAAGATTGTTGAATTAACAAATGAGATGTTTTTTTGTTGTCCTAGGGGGCATTCTAATGGGGATACGGTACTGGTAAAGCAAAACACAAAGAGGGTGCCTTCATTTGCTGAAGGCACCCTCTTTGTGTTTTGTATATTTACCGAACTATTGGATTGGATGTGCACCCATGTAGTTAATAAGTTCTTTGCTGACAGGAGTTTCATACCAGTTCTGGTTCTGAGTACCTCCTGAAGTAGCCCAATTTCTAAATTGAGGATAGGCATTCAAGAAGTTTCTCTTCTCAACAGCGTGATTGATGATGGCAGGTATATCAATAGCCCAAATCAAATTATTTCCGTTGCTGTAATATTGTTCTCCAGCTCCATCTTCCACTTCACTTGCAGGGTATGCGCCACCAAGTACTGGGCCAAAGCCTCTTTTGTGTACTTCGTGAGTGCCATTGTAGATGAAGAAATCAAGCTCGTAATTGTTATCTTGATTGGCATCAGCTTTAATTCCCTGATTAGGGGCTTTGATTTTAACCTTGATGCTTTGCGGAGCATATAACGTTTTGTCTTTCTCTGTATTCAGGTAAACAACACCCTCAGGTTTGGTAACACCTTCAATTTTGAAAACGGCGAAGTTGCTTCCACTGGCTACCTTTGTAAAGGTAAGACCTTCGTCATCTGAGGTTATTGTGCCATCTAATAAATCACCCAGCTTCTTGTATTCATTATCCACCTTTGCCCGGATGGCAACATAAGGAGTAATCGGCAAAGTAGCTCCCATGGCATTTATGCGGAATTCCAAATCAAGACCTTGTACGTGGCTTGCTGACATGTTTCCTTGATCCTTTGATGTTACTGTATAGTTTACGCTATACTTGTAATTGGCAACAAAGTCATTGAAGTCATAGTCGCCCAACATAGGGAACAAGTCTTCAAACATAATGGTAGACCAAGGCTTATAATAATAATATGGTACCTCATTGTTGCCTTGCTCGTTACCTCTTGTCATAGCTTTGCCTGTAGAAGCTCCAGCTAATACTAAATTGGCTGCATTGTTGTTAATGGCAACAGTTTCTTTTATGCCATTATACACAACATACAATTCCTTACTTGCGGTAGGAACCGTTACGGCAAAAGGAAAATCCAGACCCGGAACAACAGTGCACTGGGCAACCATAGAACTCTCATCACAGTTCTTGTTCGTATAAACTGCAGCTTCTGTTTCAACGGTAGCGGTCAGATTTACTGTAACTGTTTGTGTCATTTCCCAATTAAAGTCCTGAGGAACTACTAAATCTTTAATCGTTTTTTCCTGATTAGCAAGTTCTTCATCATACAAATCCTTCTCACATGCTGTGAATGTGAAGAGAACCAATGTGGAAAGTAAAAAAATCTTCTTCATGTTTATAATGAGTTAAGTATTATCGATGCTGCAAAGGTAAATATTAAATTTTGATTCGCAAACAAAGTTGTATAATATATTACTGTAAAGTTGTTAATAATGCAATTTTTGCCTTCTTAGAAGGTGAAAATCGTATTTATTTCAATAAAAAACTTTTTATAGCTTATTTTTAAGATCAAAAAAGAGCTTCCTTCTCTAGTATATGATATGTCTTTTCTGTTTACTGCTTTCTTGCTGTTTTATTTTTCTATTTTTAAAGAAAAAAGAGGTTTGCCCGGATGGGAAAACCTCTTCTTTATATCAGGTGTTACCTTCGGCTTATTTCAGCCAATCAGCCAGTTTGTTTTTGGCATATAGATAATAAGCAGCAAGTCCCAGCCAGCTGGTCAAGACAACGAGACAGATGACAACAATGCGTTTTACCGGATCGACGTTCAGCTTCCAGATTTCCAAAGCTGCCATGATGGTTAGAACGACTCCAATGGCCCAAATGATAAATCCCATATTGCGAATTTTAAGGTGAATGAAATAGAAAGAGGCTCCTTTTCGGGGAGCCTCTTTCATGGTTTATTTAAGCTTATTCGGCAGCTCCCCAAGCCTGATTGGCCAGGCGTTTGTAGCTGTTGAATCTCCACTTAGCATTGTCTTCGGCAGCCTGGAACAGTTCTTCTGCTTCTGCAGGATATGCCTTCATCAATGAAGAGTAGCGTACTTCGCTCTTCAGGAACGGTTTGAAGCCTTCCCAAGCCGGCTCTTTCGAGTCGAGGATGAACGGATTCTTACCTTCTGTTTCCAGAGCGGGGTTGTAACGCCACAGGTGCCAGTAACCGCAGGCTACTGCCTTTTCTTCTTCTTCCTGGCTCTTACCCATACCGTTCTTCAGACCGTGGTTGATACACGGTGCGTAAGCGATGATGAGTGACGGACCTGGATAAGCTTCGGCTTCGCGGATGGCCTTCAGGGTCTGGGCCTGATCGGCACCCATAGCGATCTGGGCAACATATACGTAACCGTAAGTCGTAGCCATCATACCGAGGTCTTTCTTGCGTACACGCTTACCTGAAGCGGCAAACTTGGCAATAGCACCTACCGGAGTTGCTTTAGACGACTGTCCACCGGTGTTAGAATATACTTCTGTGTCGAGAACGAGGATGTTCACATCTTTGCCCGAAGCAATTACGTGGTCCAGACCACCGTAACCGATATCGTAAGAAGCACCGTCACCACCGATGATCCACTGGCTGCGTTTCACCAGGTAAGTCTTCAGACTGTAAAGTTGCTTGCAAACATCGCAGGTGCCCATAGCAGCTTCCAACATCGGAACGATCTTGTCGGCCAGTTCCTTAGTTTTGTCTGCATCGAACATGTTAGCGATCCATTCGCCGAATACTTCTTTGTATTCTGCGGGGCAGTCGCCGGCGATACCTTCGTTCATCAGCTTCACGATACGTTCGCGCATCTTTTCGTTGGCCAGTTCCATACCGAGACCGAATTCGCAGAAGTCTTCGAACAGTGAGTTAGCCCAAGCCGGACCTTGTCCCTTTTCGTTCGTTGTATACGGAGTAGAAGGTACTGAACCAGAGTAGATGGAAGAACAACCAGTGGCGTTAGCTACCATTTCGCGGTCGCCGAACAACTGGGTGATGAGCTTCACGTACGGAGTTTCACCGCAACCTGAGCAAGCGCCCGAGAATTCGAAGAGCGGAGTAGCAAATTGAGAGTTCTTCACGTTAGCCTTGATGTCAACGAGGTGTTGTTTGCTCTTCACATTGTTAGCGCAGTATTCCCAGTTGGTAGCTTCGGGGAGTTGGCTTTCGAGGTGCTTCATAGCGAGCGCCTTGCCACCCTTCTTCGGGTTACCCGGACAGATGTCGGCACAGTTGCCGCAACCCAGACAGTCGAGTACCGATACCTGGATACGGAAGGTCATACCGTCGAATTGCTTACCGGTAGCTTTCAGCATGGTGAAGTTAGCACCTTCTTGTTCAGCAGCGTCGAGTACGAACGGACGGATAGAAGCGTGAGGACAAACATATGCACACTTGTTACACTGGATACAGTTGTCGGCATTCCATTCGGGAACAAAGGCAGCTACACCACGTTTTTCGTATTTAGAAGTACCCTGATCCCAGGTTCCGTCTTCGCGACCAGCGAACGCAGATACGGGAAGCAAGTCGCCATCCTGTGCATTGATCGGACGAACCACTTCGTTGATGAAGGCGGGGTCGTTGTTGGCTGCGGCAGCTTCGTCGGCCAGGTTAGCCCATGCCGGATCGATTGGGAGTTGCTTGTATTCGCCACCACGATCTACAGCTGCGTAGTTCAGGTTCACGATTTCTTCGCCCTTCTTGCCGTACGACTTCATGATGAACTTCTTCATTTGCTCGATAGCCAGGTCCACCGGAATTACTTGGGTAATACGGAAGAAAGCCGACTGGAGGATGGTGTTGGTACGGTTGCCCAAACCAATTTCCTGAGCGATCTGAGTAGCATTGATGTAGTATACGCTGATGTTCTTCTGAGCGAGGTACTTCTTCACACGTACCGGCAGGTTCTTAGCCAGTTCGTCGCCTTCCCAGATGGTGTTCAGCAAGAAAGTACCGTTTTCGCGCAGACCACGAGTTACGTCATACATGTGCAGGTAAGCCTGAACATGGCAAGCCACAAAGTTCGGCGTATTTACCAGGTAAGTAGAACGGATGGGTTTGTCACCGAAACGCAAGTGCGAGCAAGTGAAACCACCCGACTTCTTAGAGTCGTAAGAGAAGTAAGCCTGACTGTATTTATCCGTGTTGTCACCGATGATC
>JAVBVI010000105.1:0-21319 GCA_031554505.1 Bacteroides sp.
CAGTATTTTCTAAAAGACAACCGATTAAGGAAGCCGGGGAGTCAACTGGCAACACACTTAGGAAAGAAGGGCAAGTCATTGACAACTTGTTTAGGGAACCAGCGTCAAAACTGACAACCTTTTTTAGTATAAGTCAGTAACGCGATGTTTCCTGCGACGAAACACTTTGTTTCATCGCAGGAAACAAAGTGTTTCGTCAGATGAAACTCACTGTTTCAAGGCATGAAACTCCGGTCATTTGGCAAAGTGCGCACTGTATAAGGTAGTGGCGCTACAAGGAATGGTGAATACCCTGAAGAATGGTAAATAAATGGTGAATGAAAAAGATATTCGCCATTCACTATTTATCTGAAAGACATATATCTAAATCAAAAAACATGGCGAATGGCGAATACTTTTCGAAAAAACGAACGGAGAAGAGCTCCAGGCTGAAGAAAAGCCGCCAAATCGACGAAAAAGGCGAATTGAAGCTGTATTTAGATAACAGCAAAAAGGTTACCACAATTATTTACTTAGACATCTCACTATAAAGAATCAGACTCTGCATCTTAGAGTAACGGCAACAACCATTACCGTAATCCAGGCTACGTTAAGCATTCACTCACTCCCCTCCAACCGCATATTTACAAAATCAAACCGAACCTTAGGAGCTATCTGCCGAATAAATATATGCCCGATAAATGCATCCTTTGTGGTATATATCTCGGGCAGATTACTGACACGTGTTTGATTCCTCACGAAGCCCAGTGGAAGAGAGTCCAGGCAAACCTCTGTATTCAACAACGTTTCGTATGCCTGACCAATGATAGGTTTCGTTGCAAACAAATACGCATCTTCTGTTTTCGGGGGAATCAACGTATTGATAGGCAATCGGTCTTTGTGTGCTTCGTAAAAGGGGGCATTGATACTGAACACTGACTTAGACCCGGTATCTACTTCGCCTACCGCATCCAAGCCGTTGATGGTCATTCGAAGAAAAAGTTTATTGTTCTGAATATACATATTGGGTTTGCGAAAGGGGGTTCTCTCCATTTCATGCCGCGCATAGAAACGGATGGTATTCTCCCGGCAATCCCACTCGAAACCGCCCATTTTCTTTAACAACGGCATGCCTATGATGACATCCACCGGAGCAAAGACGGAATCGATCTTTGCTTTCAGGTTGGTTTTCTCGCCTACTGTGTCGGGCATGTTGTCACTGAACGATTTGTGCATCACTATGCCCCTCGTGTTCAGTAGGATAATATGGCCCAACTTGATGGTATCGATCAGCACATGGTCTATCCGCGTTGCTATTCCGTTGAAAACAAAGATCGTATCGGTATCGGATGTTATTTTGAATTTACATCGGCCGGCAGCTTTCTTGGTGAGCAGTAGTCCCACCTGAGAGCCGGTATCTACTGAAGTTTGGAGCGTCGTTCCATCGTAGTCCGCACCAAATGTAAAAAACGGCTCCTCGCCAGTAAATGTTTGGGAAGGATACGGCGCGGAGACGATCCCGGCCTGAGGCATCGCACTCAATGTTTTCAGATCACGCCTGGCTACAGCAAACTGCTCGACGACGGAGTTCTTCGCAGCCTCGTCCATGGCATCGTTCTCCACGATGAACCGCTCCATATCCTGGTAGATTTCCAGGACCTTATCATACGCCTGCATCTCTACATACAAATTGCTAAGCTGGTTCATGAAATGAAACCAGGTAGGTTTCTCCAGAAAGAAGCCGGGATACTCGTATAGCACCCGTCTGAGCGGATCAATAGAAGCTTCGGAATTGTTGAAGTACTGATGGTAGCAGTAGTCATAAAAATTTCGCGTGGCTCCGTAGATATCGATGGAGTCTCTGTACTGATCGTAATGATCGACCGCATCGAAGATTTTCTCTTTCTCCAGCAAATGAATCAACGCTTGCGAGTGACTGATTTCTTGCGCATACGCTTTCGATGAGCCGGTAATGGCCGCGAGTGATAGTATGAAAGCGAACAGGTGCTTGGTGGTGCTTGTCATGATTTCAATTTCTCCATTTACGAATAATCTCGTTCAATTCTTTCTCGGTAAACTCCCTATTATGATTAACATCCCAATAGATATCCGGCGTCACGGTTTCACTACTAAAAAACTCGGAAAAATCCATGAGACTGCTAGCGATGGCGAAGTTAATCTTAGAATGTGGCATCGTGAAGTCGTGGCTTAAAGAGAATGTGACGGTAGCCTCTCCCGTATTCTGCCCAACCAAAACGCCTAACCGATTCTCTGCCACCAATCTACAGAAGTAATCTCCACCCGACATCGTCTTCGGGCCTTGAATCACAAAGAGCATTCTATCATCCGGTATGGCACTGTCATGGTGCGGAGGCAATATCTTATCACTGGCCGTGTATTTCCGGTTGCCCGTCTCACCGCGCTGTATCATGGTATACTTAAAAAAGATAGTATCGTGGTTTATAACATTAAGAGCGATATCACCAATGTGGTTCCCTCCCCCATTCTTAGATACATCATAAAACACGTAAGAAATGCGTTGGCGGTTCACCTCTTCCGAGAACTTAGCAAAAGAATCGGCAAGTTCATTTCGGACGGTGTTCCCAAAATTGTTCAGATTGAATATAGCCATGGAGCTAGAGGGGTAGATCTGATAAGAGAAGTCGGAGGAATTAGCCCGATGAACGCCATAAGGATCTTCTTTGATCGCTTGGTCGATACTGTTGCCTTCTACTTCCCTGCAAGTTCCATCCAGAAATGTAAGCTGAAAAGGTGAGCGGAGATGATACTTGAAACGAACAAAAACCGGAAACATGGCTTCCATCATGCGAAAAGTAACTTCATGCGGCAACTTCCAATTAAAGTATTGCCGATGATCGGCCAGGATAGTATCTACCGAAACTCCATTTATCTGAGCGATAGGATTCACCGGATCATTCTTCAGAAAGATTCTATCCTCCTCTATCCGGACAAAGGGGAATACCTTCTCGCCCGCACTAACTAATTCATCCATAGAATATCCCTGAAAAGTAAACTTCGTCAATGAATGTAAGTCCACCAATGAATTGATCTGACCAGCCACCCATGAAAACTGTTGGAGAGTCAGAGGGCTTTCAACCTGTGCATAGATATTGTTCTTCCTCTCCTCGAAATCACTCAAAGAATAAAAATAATATGGATCCGGATGGCGGGAATAAAGAGTTGTAAAGTAATAATCAAGATCGGCTCTTAACTCTTCCGGAGTCAGTAATTCCTGCGCATACGCTTTTGACGAACCGGTAACGGTCGCGAGTAACAGGATAAAAGCGGATATACACTTTGTCGTTCTTGCCATGATTGATTGTTATTTAATACACAAAAGAATGAATAAAAGATGAAATTCGGGTGGAAAAACGGACACAAGTAGTAGACATTTCTATCTATTCTGGTTTTGCATCAAAAGATTTAGTCTATTGATCTGCCCACCTTTAAAGTTATCATAATTGACAATATATCGTCCGAAGCAATCATCTTAACACATTACCCCAAGATGGCCTGAAGAAAGAACGAAAGAGCTATAAGTCCTGCTATTCCAAGCCACATAAAGTCCAACAGCTTCCCATAAACAGACTTTCTGGTCAACGCCCAAGCAATCAGGAAGAATCCCGTCAATGGAATAACAACCAGAATTACAAGAAAATTAAATCCGAATCCCATGTTTCTACTTTATTTACAATAAGACATCAATCAGGCTTCAACCGAACAGACATCGCGTCATACTCTTGTGGACAAAATTACAAATAAAAATAACATATACAACCCCACCTCACACCCCTTTCATTCTCAACATAATAGCTTATTAACAACCGGTTGAAAACTTATTTGAAATATTTTTGTGGATTATTGTGGAGAATTGTGGGGAAATGCATACTTTTACGGTCTCTTATTATAATAAGGTAAAACATGCGATTCTTAGGCAACATAGAGGCACGGGCGGACGAGAAAGGAAGAGTCTTTATCCCCGCTACATTCAGGAAGCAGCTCGCAGCCGCTTCCGAAGAGAGGCTGGTGATGCGTAAAGATGTTTTCCAGGACTGTCTGGTCCTCTATCCCGAAAGCGTTTGGGACGAAGAACTCAGCACACTACGCAGTCGCCTGAACCAATGGAACAGTAAACACCAACTCATTTTCAGACAGTTTGTAAGCGATGTGGAGATTGTTATCCCCGACGGGAATGGACGTATCCTCTTACCGAAACGGTACTTGCAACTGGTGGGTATTCACGGCGATGTACGATTCATCGGTGTGGATAACAAGATCGAGATTTGGTCGAAAGAAAAAGCCGAACAACCTTTCATGGCTCCGGAGGAATTCGGCACCGCATTGGAAGAAATCATGGGAAACGACGACAAACCAACAAGTAAAGGGGTATGAAAGAAGAAACAACCTATCACATACCGGTATTGCTGAAGGAGAGCGTGGACGCGATGATGATCCAACCGGACGGTACGTATGTCGACGTGACATTCGGCGGCGGCGGACATTCGCGGGAAATCGTCTCCCGACTGGGCGACGGCGGGCGACTGCTGGGATTCGACCAAGACGAGGACGCAGAACGCAATATTGTGGACAACCCACACTTCACTTTCGTACGCAGCAACTTCCGCTACCTGAACAACTTCCTGCGCTATCATGGCATTGAGGAGGCAGATGCCATTCTGGCTGATCTGGGGGTATCCTCGCACCACTTCGACGATAGCGAACGGGGTTTCTCCTTCCGCTTCGACGGAGCACTGGACATGCGCATGAACAAGCGGGCGGGTGCTACGGCAGCCGACGTGATCAACACGTACGAAGAAGAACGGCTGGCCGACATCTTCTACTTGTACGGCGAACTGAAAAACAGTCGGAAACTGGCATCGGTACTGATCAAGGCGCGCGTCCAACAACCCATACGTACCATCGGCGAGTTTCTGGAAATTATCAAACCTCTCTTCGGCCGTGAGCGGGAAAAGAAGGAACTGGCCAAGGTGTTCCAAAGCCTACGCATCGAGGTAAATCAAGAGATGGAAGCACTAAAGGAGATGCTGGCGGCAGCCACGGAAGCTCTCCGACCGGGTGGACGACTGGTAGTGATCACTTACCACTCGCTGGAAGACCGGATGGTAAAGAACATCATGAAAACAGGCAACGTGGAAGGAAAGGCCACACAGGATTTCTTCGGGAATCTGCAAACACCGTTCCGGTTGGTCAACAACAAGGTCATTGTGCCCGACGAAGATGAGATAGAACGTAACCCACGCTCACGAAGCGCCAAACTGCGAATAGCAGAAAAGAAATAAGATACAACGTGTGAAGTTTGAATGTCAAGAGGAGAAAACGATATGAAAGAAACAGTTCAAAAGAAGGAACCGAAAACAAAAGAAAAGAAGCCCAGCAAGACTTCCCTGAAAAGTGTTCTGGGTGGCGATATTCTGGCCACCGACTTCTTCCGCCGGCAAACGAAGTTGCTGGTGCTCCTCATGGTGCTTATCATCTTCTACATTCACAACCGTTATGCCAGTCAGCAACAACAAATCGAGATCGACCGCCTGCGGAAGGAATTACTCGATATCAAGTACGACGCATTGACACGCAGCTCGGAATTAATGGAAAAGAGTCGCCAGTCGCGCATCGAAGAGTATATCTCGACGAAAGAAAGTGACTTGCAGACAGCCACCCATCCACCGTATGTGCTTCGCTGACCGGCATCACAAGAGAAATTAACAGACAGGAAAAAGTAGAGTAGAAATGGCAGTAGACAAAAAAAATATCATGTTCCGGTACTTCTTCGTCATCGTTCTGATGGCGCTCATCGGTATAGCCATCGTCGTGAAGGCGGGCATTACCATGTTCGCCGAACGGCAGTACTGGAAGGAGGTTGCCGACCGTTTCGTGAAAGAAAACGTGACCGTCAAGCCGAACCGTGGCAACATCCTCTCGTCGGACGGCAAGCTGATGGCCAGCTCACTGCCCGAATACCGCATATACATGGACTTCATGTCGGGCGAACCAGACCTGAAACGCCGGGCGAAGGAGCAGGCACGCAAGGATTCGATCCTGAAAGCAAACCTTGACTCGATCTGCATCGGGTTGCACAAGATTTTCCCGGATAAGAGTGTAGCGCAATTCAAGGAGCATCTCCGAAAAGGTCGCGACAGCAAAAGCCGCAATTATTTGATCTACCCGAAACGTATCTCGTACATCCAGTACAAGGATGCCAAGCGTCTGCCGGTGTTCAACCTGAACAAGTACAAGGGCGGATTCCATGAACAGGCTTACAACCAGCGGAAGAAACCATTCGGTTCATTGGCCACCCGTACGCTGGGCGATCTCTATGCTGACACAGCACAGGGAGCAAAAAACGGTATCGAGCTGGCTTTCGACACGATTCTGAAAGGACGTGACGGTATTACGCACCGCCAGAAGGTGATGAACAAATACCTCAACATCGTAGACATCGAACCGATAGACGGATGCGACCTGATCAGCACCATCGACGTAGGCATGCAGGATATCTGCGAAAAGGCGCTGGTAGATAAGTTGAAGGAGATCAACGGAAGCGTGGGTGTAGCCGTGCTCATGGAAGTAGCCACGGGCGAGGTGAAAGCCATCGTGAACATGACGAAGGGTAAAGATGGCAACTACTACGAAATTCGCAACAATGCCATCAGTGACATGTTGGAACCGGGCTCTACTTTCAAGACAGCCTCCATTATGGTGGCGTTGGAAGACGGCAAAATCACTCCTGAGGACGGTGTAGACACTGGCAACGGCGTGCGGATGATGCATGGACGCCCGATGAAAGACCATAACTGGCACCGGGGAGGATATCAATACCTCACCGTTCCGGAGATCCTGATGGTGTCATCCAACGTCGGCGTATCAGTACTCATCGACCAGGCATATGGCAGCAACCCACAGAAATATGTGGATGGATTGAAACGCATGAGCCTGGACAAAGTACTGAATCTGCAAATCGCCGGTGAAGGTAAACCGAACATCAAGGGACCGAAGGAGCGCTACTTTGCCAAGACCACTCTCCCGTGGATGAGTATTGGCTACGAGACACAGGTGCCCCCAATGAATATTCTGACTTTCTACAACGCCATCGCCAACAACGGCACCATGATCAAACCGAAGTTTGTCAAGGCGGCTGTGAAGGATGGTGAAACGATCATAGATTACCCCACAGAGGTGATCAACCCCAAGATTTGTTCGGACCGGACATTGGGACAGATACAAGGTATCTTGAAGCGAGTGGTCAGCGAAGGGTTGGCTAAACCGGCGGGAAGCAGACAGTTCTCCGTATCGGGCAAGACAGGTACGGCACAGATATCGCAAGGTACTGCCGGGTATAAGACGGGTACGACGAACTACCTGGTCAGCTTCTGCGGCTACTTCCCCTCGGAAACGCCAAAGTACAGTTGCATTGTTTCCATTCAGAAACCGGGACTTCCGGCTTCGGGAGGTATGATGGCGGGTGCTGTATTTGGCAAGATCGCCGAACGGGTGTATGCCAAAGACCTGCGACTGGACATCAAGAACGCCATCGACAGTAACAGTGTGGTAATTCCGGATGTGAAGTACGGAGAGCTGAAGCAGGCCAAGGTGGTACTGGATGATCTGGATATACAGACACAAACAGAATTTGCCGACCGGAAAGCCAAAGAGGTTTGGGGCACTTCGCAAAGCATGACGAAGAGTCTGGCACTCAAAGGCCGGGAAGAGAACGAAGGAAGTAACAAAGTTCCCAACGTGATAGGCATGGGTGCCAAGGACGCGGTGTACTTGCTGGAAAGCAAAGGCATGAAGGTACATCTATCGGGAGTGGGCAAGGTGAAAAGCCAGTCAGTTCCCGGAGGTTCGACATTGGGTAAGGGACAAAGCATTTCTATTTATCTGAATTGAGTCTATATATAATAAGGTATGAAATTAAACGAATTAGTACATACGATCCACCCGGTACAAATCATCGGCTCGCCGGAAGTAGAGATTACGGGCGTGAACATCGACTCCCGTCAGGTGGCGGCAGGTCATCTCTTTATGGCCATGCGTGGTACACAAACCGATGGCCATGCATATATACCGGCTGCCATCGAGAAAGGGGCCATTGCCATACTTTGCGAGGAGGTGCCGGAACAACCGGTAGCCGGAGTGACCTACGTACAGGTAACTGACAGTGAGGAAGCGACGGGCAAGGTAGCCACCCTCTTTTACGGTGACCCGACCAGCCAACTGGAACTGGTAGGGGTAACGGGTACGAACGGGAAAACCACCATCGCCACCTTATTATATACTATGTTCCGCACATTCGGTTACAAGGTAGGATTGATATCGACGGTATGCAACTACATCGACGACCGCCCCGTACCTACCGAACATACTACCCCCGACCCCATCACACTGAACCGCTTACTGGGACAGATGGTCGACGAAGGGTGCAAATACGTTTTCATGGAGGTAAGTTCCCATTCCATCGCCCAGAAGCGCATCAGCGGACTGAAATTTGCCGGCGGCATCTTCACCAACCTGACACGCGACCACCTGGATTATCACAAGACGGTGGAAAACTACCTGAAAGCCAAGAAGAAGTTCTTCGACGAGCTGCCCAAGAACGCTTTCAGCCTGACCAACCTGGACGACAAGAATGGACTGGTGATGACACAGAATACACGTTCCAAAGTATATACCTACTCCCTGCGCAGTCTGTGCGACTTCAAAGGCCGAGTGCTCGAATCGCACTTCGAAGGAATGTTGCTCGACTTCAACAACCGGGAGGTAGCCGCGCAGTTCATCGGTCGCTTCAATGCGTACAACCTGCTGGCTGTATTCGGCGCTGCCGTATTGCTGGGTAAGAAGGAAGAGGAAGTGCTGGTAGCCTTGAGCATGCTGCGTCCGGTAGCCGGACGGTTTGACTCCATCCGCTCACCGAAAGGTTTCACCGCCATTGTGGACTATGCCCACACACCCGACGCACTGGAGAATGTGCTGACAGCCATCCATGGGGTGCTCGAAGGACGGGGACAGGTAATTACGGTGGTAGGCGCCGGTGGCAATCGCGACAAAGGCAAACGTCCGTTGATGGCGAAAGAATCAGCACGGGCCAGCAACCGGGTCATCATCACCTCAGACAATCCACGCTTGGAGGAGCCGCAGGACATCATCAACGACATGATGGCCGGGCTTGATGCCGAAGACCGGAAGAAGACGCTCTGCATCACCGACCGGCGGGAAGCTATCCGCACGGCTTGTATGCTGGCAGGTCAAGGGGATGTAATCCTCGTAGCCGGTAAAGGGCATGAGAATTATCAGGACGTCAAAGGGGTGAAACATCACTTCGACGACAAAGAGGTGTTACAAGAATTTATAAATGAATAACCGCAAGAGTCATGTTATACTATCTTTTCGAATGGTTGCATAAGTTGGGAGTTCCCGGAGCAGGTATGTTCGGATACACCTCGTTCCGTGCATTAATGGCTATCCTCCTGGCACTGCTCATCTCGAGTATCTGGGGTGATAAGTTTATCAATCTGCTGAAACGGAAACAGATCACGGAAACGCAACGTGACGCCAGTATCGACCCCTTCGGTGTAAACAAGGTAGGGGTACCGAGCATGGGCGGTGTCATCATCATTGTGGCTATTCTGATACCATGTCTGTTGCTGGGTAAGCTACAGAACATCTACATGATCCTGATGTTGGTAACCACCATCTGGCTCGGTTCGCTGGGGTTTGCCGACGATTATATCAAGATATTCAAACGCAACAAAGAGGGATTACAGGGCAAGTTCAAAGTAGTAGCACAGATCGGTCTGGGACTGATAGTGGGGCTGACACTCTACCTGAGTCCGGATGTAGTGATCCGCGAGAACATCGAGGTAAAAAACCCCGGACAAGAGATGACTGTGACACATGTGAAGCACGATATGAAGTCGACGCAAACCACCATTCCCTTCTTCAAGAGCAATAACCTGGATTACGCCGATCTGGTCGGCTTCTTGGGTGAGCATGCCCAGACAGCGGGATGGATCTTGTTCGTCATCGTTACCATTCTGGTGGTAACAGCCGTATCGAACGGCGCCAACCTGAACGACGGAATGGATGGCATGGCGGCGGGCAACTCGGCCATTATCGGGTTAACACTGGGTATCCTGGCGTATGTATCCAGTCACATGGAGTTTGCCCGGTACCTGAATATCATGTACATTCCGGGAACAGAAGAGTTGGTAATCTTTATCTGCGCTGTCATCGGAGCGTTGATCGGTTTCCTGTGGTACAACGCTTTCCCGGCCCAGGTATTCATGGGCGATACAGGTAGTCTGACCATCGGCGGTATCATCGCGGTATTCGCCATTATCATACACAAGGAGTTGTTGATTCCGATTCTTTGCGGGGTGTTTCTGGTAGAAAACCTATCGGTAGTGTTGCAGGTGAGCTACTTCAAACGAGGAAAGAAGAAGGGAGTGCGGCAACGTATCTTCAAACGAACGCCGATACACGACCATTTCCGCACAACGGCCGCACAACTGGACCCGATGTGCCGGTACATGTTCACCAAGCCCGATAGCGTGTTCCACGAAGCCAAGATCACGGTCCGCTTCTGGATTGTCACCATCGTACTGGCGGCCATCACCATCATTACATTGAAAATAAGATAACTCTAGATAGCATGAGTGCAGAACAACAGATAAGACGAATGGTAGTGCTGGGAGCCGGCGAAAGCGGAGCCGGAGCTGCTGTACTGGCCAAGGTGAAAGGTTTCGATGTGTTCGTTTCGGACATGTCGGCCATCAAGGAGAACTACAAGGAGTTGCTCGACAAATACCAGATAGCTTGGGAAGAAGGAAAGCATACCGAGGAGTTGATTCTGAATGCCGACGAAGTGGTGAAGAGCCCGGGTATCCCGAACGAAGCGCCAATGATCCGGAAACTGACGGAACAAGGTACACCCATCGTTTCGGAAATCGAGTTTGCCGGACGTTACACCGATGCGCGGATGGTCTGTATCACCGGATCTAACGGAAAAACAACGACGACATCGTTGATCTATCATATATTCAAGAGCGCCGGACTGAACGTGGGACTAGCCGGTAACATCGGGCGAAGCCTGGCTTTGCAGGTGGCGGAAGAAGATCATGACTACTACGTCATCGAACTCAGTTCGTTCCAACTGGACAATATGTACGACTTCCGCGCCAACATCGCTGTACTGATGAACATCACGCCCGATCATCTGGACCGGTACGATCACAACATGCAGAACTATATCGATGCGAAGTTCCGCATCATACAGAACCAGACAGAGGAAGACGCCTTCATCTTCTGGAACGACGACCCCATCATCCGGCAGGAGTTACTGAAGTATGGACTGAAGGCACATCTCTATCCGTTTGCCGCGGCGAAGGAAGAGGGAGCTATCGCCTATGTGGAAGGCCATGAGCTGAAGATTGAAGAACCGGTGGCTTTCAACATGGAACAGGAGGCGCTGGCACTGCACGGCACTCACAACCTGTACAACTCGATGGCGGCAGGCATATCAGCCAATCTGGCAGGTATCACGAAGGAAGACATCCGCCGGGCGTTGGCCGACTTCAAGGGAGTGGAACACCGATTGGAAAAGGTGGCACGGGTACGAGGCATTGATTTTATCAACGACTCGAAAGCCACGAATGTGAATTCCTGTTGGTATGCGCTGCAAAGTATGACCACGAAAGCTGTTCTCATCCTGGGCGGTAAAGACAAAGGAAATGACTATACCGAGATAGAAGAGCTGGTACGCGAGAAGTGCAGTGCCCTGGTCTATCTGGGATTACACAACGAAAAGCTGCACGAGTTCTTCGACCGCTTCGGACTGCCCGTAGCCGATGTACAGACGGGCATGAAGGATGCCGTGGATGCTGCCTACCGTTTAGCCCAAAAAGGTGAGACGGTATTGCTCAGCCCTTGCTGTGCTTCGTTCGACTTGTTTAAGAGCTATGAAGACCGCGGCGATCAGTTCAAGGCTTGTGTACTTGCATTGTAACAAAGAAGAAACAACCTGATTAATGAAATAGAAGTAGTGGATTTATTAAGAAACATATTCAAGGGCGACAAGGTTATCTGGATCATCTTCCTCTTCCTCTGTCTCATCTCCATCGTGGAGGTGTTCAGTGCGGCCAGTACGCTGACCTATAAGAGTGGTGACCACTGGGGGCCGATCACGCAGCACTCCATCATCCTCATGGTGGGAGTGGTGGTAGTGGTATTCATGCACAACATCCCCTACCGCTGGTTCCAGGTATTCCCGGTCTTCCTCTATCCCATCTCGGTGGCATTGCTGGCCTTCGT
This sequence comes from Bacteroides sp., assembly GCA_031554505.1. Classification (GTDB taxonomy): domain Bacteria; phylum Bacteroidota; class Bacteroidia; order Bacteroidales; family Bacteroidaceae; genus Bacteroides. The sequence goes on from JAVBVI010000105.1 coordinate 12,328, forward strand.
CCTGCTGATGGGTATCGTTACCGGCGACCGTGTGAATGGAGCCGCCCGCTGGATGTCGTTCATGGGCATACAGTTCCAACCCTCAGAGCTGGCCAAGATGGCGGTGATCATCGTCGTCTCCTTCATCCTGTCGAAAAACCAGGAGGAAGAGGGTGCTCATCCCAGAGCGTTTACCTATATTCTGTGCTTTACCGGACTGGTATGTGCCCTCATCGCACCGGAAAACCTCTCCACCGCCATGTTGCTATTTGGTGTGGTGTTCCTGATGATGTTCATCGGACGTGTTTCCTGGAAAAAGTTGCTGGGTATGGTTGGCCTGCTGGTATGTATCGGCGGACTGGCGGTGACTACTATCATGGTGATTCCGGCAAAAACGCTGCACGAAACTCCGGGTCTGCACCGCCTCGAAACATGGCAAAACCGTGTCAAAGGTTTTTTTGACAAAGAGGAGATACCGGCAGCAAAATTCGATATAGATAAGGATGCTCAGGTGGCGCATGCCCGCATTGCCATTGCCTCGAGCAACGTGATAGGTAAAGCGCCGGGCAACTCGGTGCAGCGCGACTTCCTGAGTCAGGCGTTTTCGGACTTTATCTTCGCCATCATCATCGAAGAGTTGGGGCTGATAGGAGGCAGCTTTGTGGTGTGTCTCTATATCTGGCTATTGATGCGGGCAGGACGTATCGCCCAGAAGTGCGACCGTACCTTCCCGGCTTTCCTCGTGATGGGCATTGCCCTGATGCTGGTGTCGCAGGCAGTACTCAACATGATGGTAGCCGTCGGATTGTTCCCTGTAACCGGTCAGCCGTTACCGCTGATCAGCAAAGGAGGTACCAGTACATTGATCAACTGCGCCTACATTGGCATGATATTGAGCGTGAGCCGCTATACCGCCCGTTTGGAGGAGCAGAAAGAACACGATGCACAAATACAGTTGCAAGTGGAAACCGGGACTTCGGAGGAGCAGACTGCTGCGGAACCTACGGCCAAGATACTGAACAGTGATGCAGAATTTGAAGAAGAAAGATAATATGGAAAAAGAATTAAGAATCATCATAAGCGGAGGCGGTACGGGAGGTCAGATCTTTCCGGCAGTCTCCATTGCTAATGCTATCCGGGAGCTACGTCCGGATGCCAAGATCTTGTTTGTAGGAGCCGAAGGACGGATGGAAATGCACCGGGTACCTGATGCCGGATACGAAATCATCGGTCTGCCTATTGCCGGATTCGACCGCAAGAACCTGCTGAAGAACTTCGCAGTGCTGGTGAAGTTGGCACGCAGCCAGTGGAAAGCCCGGAAGATCATCCGCACATTCCGTCCGCAGGTAGCGGTAGGCGTAGGCGGCTATGCCAGCGGGCCAACCTTGAAGACAGCCGGTATGATGGGTGTTCCGACTCTGATACAGGAACAGAACTCTTATGCCGGGGTAACGAATAAATTGCTCGCCAAGAAGGCCCGGAAGATTTGTGTAGCTTATGATGGGATGGAACAGTTCTTCCCGGCAGACAAGATATTGATGACGGGGAATCCCGTTCGCCAAGGTTTGCTGAGCCACGCTATTACTCGGGAAGAATCCATTCGCTCCTTTGGGCTGGACCCGAAACGGAAGACCATCCTGATACTAGGCGGAAGTCTCGGTGCACACACTATCAACCAGACGTTGATGGGAGGGCTGAGAACGATGCGAGGTGAAGAGAACGTACAATTCATCTGGCAGACAGGTAAATACTACATTCAGGATGTAAAGAAGGTGGTGACTGCCGCCGGTGATATGCCCAACCTCTATGTGACCGACTTCATCAAGGACATGGCCAGTGCGTATGCCGCTGCCGACCTGGTGATTTCACGGGCCGGAGCGGGGTCCATCTCGGAGTTCTGCCTGCTGGGCAAACCAGTGATGCTGATACCTTCGCCCAACGTGGCCGAGGATCACCAGACGAAGAATGCGCTGGCGTTGGTGAACAAACAGGCCGCTGTATATGTAAAGGATAACGAAGCATTCGAAAAGATGCTTCCCACTGCTTTGGCGCTTATCAAAGACGAAGCGAAGCTGGCCAACCTGAGTACACATATCAAGGAACTGGCCTTCAACAATTCGGCAACTATCATTGCCCAAGAGGTGCTGAAGTTGGCCGAAAGTAAAAGATAAGTAAAAGAAGAACCATGAATATAGAAAGCATCCAATCGGTTTATTTCGTAGGCGCAGGCGGTATCGGCATGAGCGCACTGGCTCGCTATTTCCTCTCAAAAGGGAAGTTGGTGGCAGGCTATGACCGCACGCCCACCGATCTCACCTCCCACCTGATAGCCGAAGGCGCACAGATACATTACGAAGAGAATACCGACTTGATTCCGGCAGTTTGCAAGGAGAAGGAAACAACGCTTGTGATACTGACTCCGGCTGTACCCGCCGACCATGCCGAATTGGTATACTTCCGTGAAAATGGATTCGAGATCCAGAAACGGGCACAGGTATTGGGTACTATCACCCGTTCCAGCAAAGGGCTTTGTGTGGCCGGAACGCACGGAAAGACCACCACGTCGACCATGGCGGCACACTTGCTGTACGAATCGTCTGTGGGATGTACCGCTTTCCTCGGGGGTATTTCGAAAAACCACCAAACCAACCTGTTGCTCTCACCCGACAGTCCTTATACAGTGATCGAGGCCGATGAGTTCGATCGCTCGTTTCACTGGCTCACGCCGTATATGACGGTGATTACCTCGACCGACCCCGACCATCTGGATATCTACGGAACGGAAGAGGCGTATCTGGAAAGTTTCCGTCACTACACCACCCTGATACAACCAGGCGGCGCACTGATTATCCGCAAGGGCGTAAGTCTGCAACCTACTGTTCAGGAAGGGGTACGGGTATTTACCTACTCCCGGGAAGAAGGCGACTTCCATGCCGAGAATATCCGCATCGGGAACGGAGAGATTTATATAGACTTCGTAGCACCCGATACCTGCATTGCCGATATCCGGCTGGGTGTACCGGTGAGCATCAACATTGAGAACGGTGTGGCAGCTATGGCTATGGCGCACCTCAACGGAGTGAGCAATGAGGAGATCAAGCAAGGAATGGAGAACTTTCGGGGGGTAGACCGCCGGTTCGACTTTAAGATCAAGACCGATCAGGTGGTATTCCTGAGCGATTACGCCCACCACCCGTCGGAGGTCAAGCAAAGCATCCTGTCCATGCGGGAGTTGTACGACGACCGGAAGCTGACGGTAGCTTTCCAGCCACACCTCTATTCGCGTACGCACGACTTCTATAAGGAATTTGCCGAGAGCCTGTCGCTGGCCGACGAGGTAATTCTGCTCGACATCTACCCGGCCCGGGAACTACCCATCGAGGGGGTAACCAGCCACTTGATATACGACAATCTGCATCCGGGCATTGAGAAATGCCTATGTAGCAAGGAAGAACTCACCGCCCGGGTTGCGGAGCGGAAGATCGATGTGTTGATGACGCTGGGAGCCGGCGACATCGACAACTACGTACCGGCCCTTTGTGAGATACTCCATAAACAGCATAGCTTATGATACGCAGAGTCCTTCTATCCATCGTCATGCTGCTCGTCATCGCCTACCTGGGTGTAGCGTTGACGGCGTTCAACGTCAAGCCGGCCGGCCAGACTTGCAGCAACATTAAGTTGGTGATAAAGGACACGGTCAATGCAGGGTTCGTGACCCAGCACGAGGTAGCCGAACTACTGAAGAAGAAAGGCATCTACCCCGTAGGCAAAGAACTCGACCTTGTCCACACGAAGACCATCGAGCAGGAAATAGGTAAACACCCGCTCGTAGATCGGGCGGAATGCTACAAGACACCCAGCGGTAAGATTTGCGTGGAGGTGTCGCAACGTATCCCTGTGCTACGCATCATGAGCAGTAACGGCGGGAATTACTACGTGGACAATAAAGGGACGATAATGCCCCCCACAGCCAAGTGCATCGCTCATCGGGCGGTCGTAACGGGTAAGGTAGACGAAGCATTTGCCTCCAAAGATTTATACAAGTTGGGAGTGTTCCTGCAAAACAACAAGTTCTGGGATGCACAGATCGAACAAATTAACGTACTCGACGGACGCCGCATTGAACTGGTGCCGCGAGTAGGCAACCATATCGTCTACCTCGGGAAGATAGACAACTACGAGGAGAAGCTGGCCCGGTTGAAGATATTCTACGAGAAAGGACTGAACAAGGTGGGATGGAACAAATATTCCCGCATCAGCCTGGAATTCAGCAACCAGATCATCTGTACGAAATGGGAGAATCAAACAACAGGAAATAATTAGAACAATATAATTATGGCAACAACAGAATTCATAGCCGCCATTGAGCTGAGTTCTTCAATGGTTACCGGCGTGGCCGGAAGAAAAAACAGTGACGGAAGTGTACAGGTGTTGGCTTATGCACAGGAAGAGGCCTCTTCATTCATACGCAAAGGGGTGATCTACAACCTGGACAAAACCACCCAATGCCTCCAAAACATCGTCTCCAGACTGGAAAGCGAACTCAAAGAAACGATTGCCAGGGTGTATGTGGCAACCGGAGGACAGTCCATCCGTACGGTGCGTAATTCAGTAAGCCGCGATCTGGGCGAGTCGGTCATCATCACGCAGGACATGGTGTACTCCATCTGCGACGAGAACAGCGCCAACCAACTGCCGGATACGGAGATACTGGATGTCATTCCGCAGGAATATAAAATAGGAAATACCTTGCAAGCCGACCCGGTGGGCGTGGCGGGAAGCGTCATCGAAGGACGGTTCCTGAACATCACTGCCCGCGCGGTACTGAAACATAACCTGGAACATTGTTTCCGTCAGGCTAAGATTATGATGGCCGATACGTTCATCACCCCACTGACCACAGCCAATGCCGTACTTACGGAGCATGAACGTCGTTCGGGCTGTGCTTTGGTGGACTTCGGTGCCGACACCACCAGCGTTTCGGTGTACAAAGGAAACATACTGCGCTACCTGTCGGTACTCCCGCTGGGAGGCAATAACATTACGCGCGACCTCACTTCGCTGCAAATCGAGGAAGAGGAGGCCGAACGGTTGAAGGTACAATATGGCGATGCACTTTACGAAGAAGTGGAGAATACCGATCCGGCAACTTATCCACTGGACGATCCTACGCGGACCGTCGAAGCCGGCACGTTAAACAATATCGTGGAGGCGCGTACGGAGGAGATCATCGCCAATGTGTATCATCAACTAGAACTCTCGGGCTACGAAGACAAACTACTTTCCGGAGTGATCCTCACCGGTGGAGCATCGAGCTTGAAGAACTTAGACAAGGCGTTCAGCAAGAAAACGAAGATAGAGAAGGTACGCACGGCTAAAGCTCCACATTTCAACGTACAAGCTTCCGGCGAGTTGCTGAAGAAAGACGGCAGCCGGAATGCACTGTTCGGCATCTTCTTAGAGAATGTACAGAACTGCTGCGAACTGGAGAAGCCGGCTCCTGTTCCGGTAGTGGAACAACCCAAGCCGGTTGTCACCGAACCGACTAACATCTTTGCCGGCGAAGAATCCTGGGAAGCGGTAGAAAAGCAAGCCAAAGATGAGAAAAGAAGAATAGAAGAAGAGGAAAGGCTGCGCAAGATAGCCGACAAAAAACGCCGGGAAGAGGATAAAAAAGCCCGGGATGAGGAAGAACGTGCCCGCCGGAAAGCCGAAAAGGAAGCCAATAAAGGCAACAGCTTTATGGACAGGCTCGCCAAGAAACTCAACAATGTATCCAAGGATCTGTTTGATGATCAGGATATGAAATAATTCATCATGTGTAACTCATAATACAACAAGATATGGACGAGAAGATAGTACACTTCGATTTCCCGACAGACTCTCCCAAGATCATCAAAGTGATCGGTGTGGGTGGTGGTGGCGGTAATGCAGTGAACCACATGTACCGGGAAGGTATTCACGACGTCACCTTCGTTCTCTGTAACACGGACAACCAGGCCCTCAAGGAGTCGCCCGTACCTACCAAGATACAACTGGGACGTAACATCACCGAAGGACTCGGTGCGGGCAATCGTCCGGAACGTGCCCGCGAAGCTGCCGAAGAGAGCGGCGAAGATATCCGTGCCCTGCTAAACGACGGCACCAAAATGGTGTTTATCACCGCCGGTATGGGAGGTGGAACGGGTACGGGAGCTGCTCCGGTCATCGCCCGCATCGCCAAGGAGATGGATATCCTCACGGTGGGTATCGTCACCATTCCTTTCATCTTCGAAGGTGAGAAGAAAATCATCCAGGCGTTGGACGGTGTGGAGCGCATCGCCGAGCATGTGGACGCTTTGCTGGTGATCAACAACGAACGCCTGCGCGAGATCTATGCCGACCTGACGTTTATGAACGCGTTCGGCAAGGCCGATGATACACTGTCCATTGCTGCCAAGAGTATCGCCGAGATCATCACGATGCGGGGTACAGTGAACCTCGACTTTGCCGATGTGAAAACCATCCTGAAAGACGGCGGAGTGGCTATCATGAGTACCGGATTCGGTGAAGGCGACAACCGCGTGACCATGGCTATCCACGACTCACTGCACTCGCCGTTGCTGAACAACAACGATATCTTCAACGCCAAGAAGGTGATGCTCAACGTATCGTTCTGCCACCAGTCGGAACTGATGATGGAAGAAATGAACGAAATTCACGAGTTCATGAGCAAGTTCCGCGAAGGTGTGGAAGTGATCTGGGGTGTAGCGATGGACAATACGCTGGAACGCAAAGTGAAGATCACCGTACTGGCCACCGGATTCGGCATGGAAGACGTGCCGTTGATGGACACGCTGCACAAGACACGCAGCCGCGAGGAGGAAGAGCGTCAGCAGCTGCTCGAAGAGGAGAAAGAAAAGAACAAGGAACGCATCCGCAAAGCGTACGGCGAAAGCGCCAGCACCATCGGAAGCAAGAACATCCGCAAGCGCCGTCATATCTACATCTTCAACCCCGAAGATATGGACAATGACGAGCTGATCGCTCTGGTGGAAGAATCGGCTACCTGCGCACGCGATAAGTCGACACTGGCCAAGATACAGAGTAAGGCTACACCCGAAGAAGAAGCCGGACCGGAGGAAGTAACGGACGAGAACGGGATCATTACATTTTAATCAAAACGAACATCGATATGGATTTATTCGAAAGAGTCAGCGAAGACATTAAAAACGCCATGAAAGCCAAGGACAAAGTAGCCCTTGAAACATTGAGAAACGTAAAGAAATTCTTCATCGAAGCCAAGACAGCTCCGGGCGCCAACGACCTGTTGACCGACGAAGCAGCGCTGAAGATCATCCAGAAGTTGGTAAAGCAAGGCAAGGATTCGGCCGAGATCTACATCGGACAAAGCCGTCAGGACCTGGCCGACACCGAACTGGCACAGGTAAAAGTGATGGAAGCTTATCTTCCCAAGCAAATGACGGAAGAGGAACTGACCGCTGCCATTAAAGAGATCATTGCTGAGACCGGCGCTTCGGGTGGCAAGGACATGGGTAAGGTAATGGGCGTGGCTTCCAAGAAGCTCGCCGGACTGGCCGAAGGTCGCCTGATCTCTGCCAAAGTAAAGGAGTTGCTGGGTTAATACCCTTTTGCAATATATCATCTAAGAATCCCGGTTGGAATAGTACAATAGCTATTCCAACCGGGATCTTTTTTCACTAATGAATCCCATGTCACCTCACAGAAAATATCTAAAGTCATAGAATACTGCTTGCCAGGATCCTCAAATAGGTCAGGCTCAAACCATACTTCTCGCCAGACTCAATGATATCTTTCATCATCTGTTTCATTTCTCCGGGCGAGTGTTTGGTATGACCGTCAAACATCATGCACAAAGATTCGTTGCCATATATTTTTCTGGCAATGGGAACGCTCAAGAACAAAGGGAGGTAATAGATAGCGAGCTATCTCATTAAAGTCGTCCCACATATTTTGAAAGAAAAGAATATGTGCTTTCCCGGCAGAGTCTTTCAACACAGGAAGTATTTCCTTAAGGCACGAAGAGATTGTGGGCACGATAATATATTCAAAACTATTGGAGGAAGAAAGTACATCAATCACCCGAGGTTTAAAGACAATCTGTTCCATCTGCCTTTGTCCACCCCGAAAGTCTGTACAATGAATACGAGTTCCCTCTCCTTCTATCCGCATCTTTTTCTCCGGCCTGACTAACATAGTTATCTCACAGCCCGCTTTGGCCAGTTGCCAGAAACCAATACTGTTTCACATACGGAGCAAGTAATGCTGAAGGTTGTATGACCAGAAATTTATCCATCGCGGAGCAAAGTTAAGTATATTACCGCACCCGGTTGGTGTAAAAAATGGACTTTTTGTGATACAAGGGTCTACAAACAGTCTACTACAGAAGAAATTGTTTGGGCTATCCACTTCCTTCAATCTTCCGGAGAGCCCTTATTCATCGGCATTGCGGTATGAAGGGGTATCCCTTCACACGCTCTCCACAATCTTCACTTAGATTTGGTCAACCTATTTCAGGACAATGCAGCGCAAAACCGACAACCGTCTTTTAGTATAAGTTATTCCCCGAAGCTTCATTGTGACAAGCCAGCCGCTTTTTGCTGTTCCACAGCTGTGGAATGGCCGTACCACCCATATGGAACAGCCGTTCCACAATCGTGAAACAGCCGTTTCACGTCTATGGAACAGCAAAGTGCCTGAAGATGACAGGGCTGACGCATTACTTTTAAGTAATTACAATGTCCTAATATATCACTGTTTTAAAATATTGTATCTATTTGTTTTATAGTTATATAATAACTTTTATATGTCAATTATATTTTGTATATTTGTATAGTTGAATTAAAACATAAACTAACAGAAAAATGGATATAATTAGCATTACTAAATACTTGAGTGACCCTCGTCGTGACCATAAAAGAGAACATTCTTTAGATTGTATTCTTTACATTTCTTTGGCAGCTGTCATGGCTGGTGCCGAAAGTTGGTA
>JAVBVI010000158.1:0-15539 GCA_031554505.1 Bacteroides sp.
CTTTTGCTTCTTGCTTCCGGGACTTTTGCTTCTTGCTTCCGGGGCTTTTGCAAGAAGCATCCGGAAGGAAAGGAAATGCGATGATGGTGAATACCTCGAAAAGTGGCAGATGCGTGTAGAATAAAACGGGGATCCGTCACGGGGTAATCTTCTTATTATCAGTCAAATAAACCGAAAATCGTGCAAACGTGCAAGATAAAATCAAAAAAACGCACGGTGTAGAGGTTGCACCCATTAGAATACACCCATGCTGGGCAAACCCAAAAGCCCCTGGAAGAATGAGGGCTTCCGGGGGCTTTCTTGGTATATTTAGTACACGATTAGTCTTTCAGTTCCCAAGCCAGTGCACTGGCGCCCAGTACGGCAGCATCAGCATCTTTCAATTCAGAAACGAGCAATTTCGCTTTGCCTTTGAAGATGTTCAATACATTATCGTCGATACCTTTCTGGATGGGCTTCATGATGTAGTCGCCCGACTTAGCCAGACCGCCGAACAGCACGATGGCTTCGGGGCTTGAGAAAGCGATGAAGTCGGCCAAAGCTTCGCCCAACAGCGTACCGGTAGAGTTGAAGATTTCCTGTGCCAGGTTATCGCCCTGAACAGCCGCTTCGTACACGTCTTTTGATGTGATGCTTTCGGCGGGAATGTTGCGCAATAAGCTGGGTTCGGTACGGGCAGCCAGCAACTCGCGGGCTGTACGAGCCACACCAGTAGCCGAGCAATACGCTTCCAGACAACCTTTACGTCCACAGCCACACGCACGACCGTTTTCGCGACGAACGATCACGTGTCCCAGCTCGCCGGCAAAACCGTCATGTCCGTACACCATCTGTCCGTTGATAACGATACCGCTACCTACACCGGTCCCCAGCGTGATCATGATGAAGTCTTTCATACCACGGGCAGCACCGTAAGTCATTTCACCTACTGCAGCCGCATTGGCGTCGTTGGTCAGCGCGGTTGGGATACCGAGACGTTCCTCGAACATGTTGGCCAAATGGATCACACCCTTCCACGGGAGATTCGGAGCGAACTCGATGGTACCACTGTAGTAGTTACCGTTCGGAGCACCGATGCCGATACCTTTTATCTTTTCCACACCGCCTTGAGCGATGATGAGCGGAAGAAGGTTCTTACAAACTTCGTCCACATATTCTTCGGCTGTGGGATATATTTGAGTTTTCACTGCGCCGGTAGAAACGATGTTTCCGCGAGCGTCTACAATACCAAAGACGGTGTTAGTTCCGCCGATGTCGATGCCCACTACAAAGGGCTTTTCCATGTTTGAATTCATGATATTATACGCAATAGGGTTAGTTAGTAATTGATTAATTGCACACAAATAACGCAAAGAAGATTGAGTCTACAAAATGTTTTGAAAAAAAACTAAGGGATGTTTGCAACTTTTCGTATATAATGAGCGTCTAATAAGGAAAATTGTCGAATCGCAAAACTTATCAACGTGATACATCTAGAGAACATTAACAAGACCTATTTCAACGGAGCCCCGCTCCACGTACTAAAAGGCATCAATCTTGATATCCATAAAGGAGAATTTGTTTCCATCATGGGAGCTTCGGGTTCGGGTAAGTCGACTTTACTCAACATACTGGGTATTCTTGATAATTACGATACGGGCGAATACCGTCTGAACGACGTGCTGATCAAAGACCTCAGCGAGACGAAGGCAGCCGAATACCGCAACCGGATGATCGGCTTCATCTTCCAGTCATTCAACCTCATCTCTTTCAAGAATGCGGTGGAGAATGTGGCCTTGCCGCTCTTCTATCAGGGAGTGAGCCGTCGCAAGCGGAATGCCCTGGCATTGGAGTATCTTGACAAGCTGGGTCTGAAGGATTGGGCACACCACATGCCCAATGAGATGAGTGGTGGACAGAAGCAACGTGTGGCCATCGCCCGCGCCCTGATCACCCATCCGCAGATCATCCTGGCCGATGAGCCTACCGGAGCACTCGACAGTAAGACATCCGAAGAGGTGATGCAGATACTGAAAGACCTGCATGCCGAGGGAATGACCATCGTAGTGGTAACACACGAAAGCGGCGTGGCCAACAATACGGACAAGATCATCCACATCAAGGACGGTATCATCGAACGCATCGAGCAAAACCACTCGCACGATGCTTCGCCTTTCGGACAAAACGGATTCATGAAATAATGGACAATTGACAATGAGCAATTGACAATTAATAAGTAAACAACATGATTGATTTTTGGCAAGAGATATACAGCACCATCAAACGCAACAAGATGCGTACCATCCTGACGGGATTCGCCGTCTCGTGGGGTATCTTCATGCTGATCGTGCTGCTGGGAGCCGGCAACGGGCTGATACACGCGTTCGAAGAGCAGGCTTCCCAACGGGCAACGAACTCCATCCGCATTTTCCCGGGATGGACGTCGAAAGCCTACAATGGTCTAAAGGAAGGCCGGCGGGTACAGTTGGACAACAAGGACATCAGGGCCACCGACCATAACTTTCCCGAGCACGTCACCAGTGTAGGAGCTACTGTACGGCAGGGCAACGTGAACCTGAGCTTCGGCAACGAGTACGTCAACCTGAGTTTGATGGGTGTTTATCCCAACTTCACCCAGGTGGAACCGGCTAAGACTACCCAAGGGCGATTCATCAACCAGATCGACCTCGACCGTCGCCGCAAGGTAATCATCCTGCACGAGAAAACGGCGGAGATTCTTTTTGGCAAGTCGAAAACAGACCCCATCGGACAATTCCTGAATGCCAACGGAGTGGCTTTTCAGATAGTGGGTATCTACAAGGATCAGGGCGACTCGGGAAGCCGCGATGCCTATGTGCCCTTCACCACACTGCAGATTATCTATAATAAAGGAGATAAGTTGAACAACATCATCTTCATGACGAAAGACCTGAAGACGGAGGAGTCCAACGAAGCCTTCGAGAAGCGTTACCGCCGCGCCCTGTCCGTCAACCACCGCTTCGATCCCGAAGACGATAGCGCCATCTGGATATGGAACCGCTTCACCCAATACCTGCAACAGGAGAATGCCAGTAGCGTGCTACGTATTGCCATCTGGATCATCGGCGTATTCACCCTGTTGAGTGGTATCGTAGGTGTATCGAACATCATGCTGATCACCGTGAAGGAGCGGACGCGCGAATTCGGTATCCGAAAGGCGCTCGGCGCCAAGCCCGCCTCCATCCTGTGGCTTATTATTGTGGAGAGTATCACCATCACCACACTGTTCGGATACATCGGCATGGTAGCCGGCATCGCCCTGACGGAATTTGCCAGCAACTACATGGGAACACAATCGATGGATGCCGGGATGTTCTCAGAGACTATCTTCACCAATCCTACAGTAGACATCGGCATCGCCATTCAGGCCACATTGGCCCTGATCATCGCCGGCACACTGGCCGGATTCTTCCCTGCCAAAAAGGCGGTAAGTATCAGACCCATTGAAGCACTTAGAGCAGATTAACGATTATGAGAATAGATTTAGATTCGTGCGAGGAAATCCTCATCACGATAACAAGAAACAAAACGAGAAGCGTGCTGACAGCCTTCGGTGTATTCTGGGGTATCTTCATGTTGGTGGCGCTCATCGGAGGCGGAGGAGCCATGAAAGACTTCATGACGAAGAACTTCGAAGGATTCGCCACCAACTCGGCTTTCATTGCCTCACAAAAAACAGGTGAAGCTTACAAAGGCTTCCGCAAAGGTCGTTACTGGGATCTGGAGAATGATGACATCGACCGTATACGTGCCAACGTGAAAGGACTGGATGTAGTTACTCCTTCGGTAGCCCGTTGGGGATCGACAGCCATACACGGCGACAAGAAATACGATTGCAGCGTCAAGGGATTGTATCCGGACTACGCCAAGATCGAGGCTCAGGATATGGGCTACGGACGTTTCATCAACGATGTGGATATCCGGGAAGCACGTAAAGTATGCGTCATCGGTAAGCGGGTGTACGAAAGTCTTTTCCTGCCGGGCGAAGACCCCTGCGGCAAGTACGTCCGGGTGGACGGTATCTACTACCGAGTGATCGGCATGTGTGTGTCCGAAGGAAATATCAACATCCAGGGACAGGCTTCGGAAGCGGTAGTATTGCCTTTCACCACCATGCAACAGGCTTACAACATGGGCAAGCAGATACATGTGGCTTGCTTTACCGTGAAGAAAGGGGTCAAAGTAACCGATGTTCAAGACCAGGTGGAACAGGTGGTCAAAGCAGCACACTTCATCGCCCCCGAGGACAAGCAAGCATTGATGATACTGAACGCCGAAGCGATGTTCTCCATGATGGATAACTTGTTTTTCGGTATCAACATCCTGATCTGGCTGGTAGGTATGGGTACTTTGCTGGCCGGTATCATCGGTGTATCGAACATCATGATGGTGACCGTGCGTGAGCGTACCGTAGAGATAGGCATCCGGCGAGCCATCGGCGCCCGGCAGCTCGATATCCTACAACAGATCCTGTCGGAAAGTATTGTGCTGACAGGTATCGCGGGTATGGCAGGTATCACCTTTGCGGTCGGAATACTTCAAACAGCCGAAATCCTCGTCCATGCCGCCGGCAGCAATGTCAACTTCCAGGTAACCTTCGGGCTAGCCATCGGAACCGGTGTTCTGCTGGTGGTTCTTGGAGTAGTAGCCGGACTGGCTCCCGCCTACCGAGCTATGTCAATCAAACCGATCGAAGCCATACGGGACGAATAAGTGCCCTATCATCGTTGAGCAAGTAAATAAGCAAATAATAATATAATAATAATTACAATGAAGAAGTTTTTTAAAATCGCATTACTGGTGGTGATTGGCCTCCTGTTCTTATGGACATTCGTTTTTTTGTATCAAAAGTCGCAGCCTAAAAAGGTTGTATACGAAATCGTGAAACCTGAAGTTGCCGATCTGGAAAAGACGACAGTAGCCACAGGTAAGGTGGAACCACGCGACGAGATCCTTATCAAGCCTCAAATCTCGGGTATCATCGACGAACTGTACAAAGAAGCAGGCGAAACCATCCGCAAAGGTGAAGTGATCGCCAAGGTAAAGGTAATCCCGGAACTGGGACAGTTGAACTCGGCGGAGAGCCGTGTACGTCTGGCACAGATGAATGCCAACCAGGCCGAAACGGACTTTGCCCGTGTGGAGAAGCTTTACAAGGACCAGCTCATCAGCCGCGAAGAATTCGAAAAGGGCGAGGTATCGGTGAAGCAGTCGCGCGAAGAGTTACAAACTGCTAAGGACGCGTTGGAGATCATCAAGGATGGTATCACCAAGAGCAGCGCTTCTTTCTCGAGTACTTTGATTCGTTCTACTATCGACGGATTGATTCTCGACGTTCCGGTGAAAGCGGGTAACTCAGTGATTATGAGTAACACGTTCAACGATGGTACGACGATTGCCACCGTAGCCAACATGAACGACCTGATCTTCCGCGGTAAGATAGACGAAACGGAAGTGGGACGTGTACACGAAGGCATGCCGGTGAAGCTGACCATTGGTGCTTTGCAGAACCTGACCTTCGACGCTGTACTGGAATACATTTCGCCGAAAGGAGTGGAAGAGAACGGTGCCAACCAGTTCGAGATCAAAGCAGCTATTCATGTGCCGGATACAGTGAAAATCCGTTCGGGCTACTCGGCCAATGCGGAAATCGTACTGGAGAAAGCCAACAAGGTACTGGCCGTACCCGAAAGTTCCATCGAGTTCAGTGGTGACACTACCTTTGTCTACGTGATGACGGATTCTGTGCCCGAGCAGAAGTTCGACCGAAAGCAAGTGAAAGCCGGTATGAGCAACGGAATCAAGATCGAGATCAAAGAAGGTATCACTGCTACGGACAAGATTCGCGGAGCAGAGAAGAAAGAAGACGAGAAGAAATAACAACCTCACCTCCTGCTCCTCCGCACGCGGAGGAGCAGGGTTAATAGATGCAAATTATGAAGAAGAGTTTACTTAGTATAGCGTTGGTAGCATGCGGTGTGACGATGCAGGCCCAGGAAGGCTGGTCGCTGCGGGATTGCATCAATTATGCCATCGATAATAATATCAGCATTCGCAAAGTTGCCAATACAGTGGATCAGAGTGCAGTGGATGTAAATACAGCTAAATGGGCGCGGTTACCAGATTTAAGCGGTTCTGGTCGGCATTCCTGGAATTGGGGGCGTTCGGAAGTTGATAAGCCCCTAAATCCCGATGACCCCACCGATACAAGAACATATAAAGTTACTGAAAACATTTATAATTTTTCAAACAGTTTTGGCCTTTCAACCACTGTGCCTTTATTTACAGGTTTTGAAATACCCAATCAGCAGGCATTGACCAAACTAAACTTGAAAGCTGCAATGGCTGATTTAGAAAAGGCTAAAAATGATATCGCCATAAATGTTGCCTCCGCTTACCTGCAAGTGTTGTTTAATCAGGAGCTCTCCAAAGTCGCCTCAGGACAGGTTACTCTTAGTAAAGAACAACTCAATCGTTTAACCCGATTGTTGGAAGTAGGCAAAGCTTCTACAGCACAAGTAGCAGAAGCCAAAGCACGATTGGCTCAAGATGAGATGAGTGCAGTACAGGCTAGCAATAATTACGAGCTCTCCATACTCGACCTGACTCAACTGCTTGAGTTACCAACCCCTGAAAACTTTTATCTGGCTCAACAAGATACAGTTATTTTATTTAAGTCGCTTACACCTCCGGATGATATTTACACAGAAGCGATACTCAACAAACCTGAGATACAAGCGGCTCAGTTTCGTTATGAAGCAAGCGAGAAAAACATTAAAATTGCCCAAAGCAACTATTATCCAAACCTCAGTCTATATGGAAACATAGGTACCAGTTATTCATCTTCGCGTATACCCGGTTTCAACAAACAGTTTAAAGATAATTTTAATCAAAATATAGGTCTTAATCTAAGCGTTCCTATCTTCAACCGCTTCGCTACCCGTAACCGGGTAAAAACGGCCAAGTTGCAACAACTCAACATAGCTTTGGATCTCGATAATACGAAGAAGAATCTGTACAAAGACATACAGCAAGCCTGGTACAGCGCAGTAGCTTCTGAAAGCAAATACAACAGTAGTGTGGTAGCTGTACAGGCTAACGAGGAATCGTTCCGCTTGATGAGCGAGAAGTTCGACAACGGTAAAGCCACTTCGGTGGAGTACAATGAATCCAAACAGAACCTGATGAAGGCACTGTCGGACCGTATCCAGGCCAAGTACGAATATCTGTTCCGTACAAAGATTCTTGATTTCTACAAAGGGATTCCGATCGAGTAACCGGTATCCGGTCAACAATGTATTGAAATATAGTCAAACAAAGGGCGCTCGGATGAGTGCCCTTTGTTGTTTTAATGCCTAACTTTGCAGCGGAATTGACGGATGATCGATATGAAACAGATACAATTACGCTGCGGCCGAAAGGGAAAGATCCTGCTAACAGGCATCCTCGCCGTACTGTTGCTGGCCGCCGGAATGCTTTACCTCAGCCGGAATTTCCTTCTGCGAAGTGTAGCCGATAAACGCATCGAACGGGTGGAACAATCGCGCGGACTTAGCATTCGCTATGCTGACCTGCGCATGAATGGACTCCGCGACATTGTCCTGCAAGGCTTGTCGGTAGTGCCTGCCGAACGGGATACTCTACTCACTTTGCAGTCGGTGGATGTTCGCATCAGCCTCAACCAACTGTTGATGGGCCGGATTGAGATTCGCAACGTCAACCTGGACGAACTGACGGTGAGCTTTATCAAACAGGACTCAGTAGCCAATTACGACTTTCTGTTTCATAGTAAAGGCGACTCGCTAATGGCCGATACGCCCGCCCCTTCAACGGATTATGCCTCCCGGGCCAACCGTCTGCTGCAACTACTCTACGGTTTCTTGCCCGAAAACGGAACACTGAATCACCTCCATATCACCGAACGGAAGGACAGCAACTTCGTTTCGGTTCACATCTCTTCGCTCACCATCCATCAAAATCATTTCCAGGCAGATATTGAAGTTACGGAAGATACTCTCCACCAACAATGGAACACCGAAGGCGAACTGAACCGGAGTGCCCGTACCCTGCGCACTTCGCTCTATCCGCAAGGTTCTGGACGAGTCAGCCTGCCTTTCATCACCCGGCGGTTTGGTGCGGAAGTGAGTTTCGACACGCTTTCGTATAGTTTGTCTGAGAAACAGATGCGCGGTGTTCCTCTCTGCCTCACGGGCCAGGCCAGTATCAGTGGGTTAAGTATCTACCATAAAGCACTGTCGCCCGAAGTGATTCACTTGGATAAAGGACAACTCGCCTACCGTTTCAATCTGGACAAACGTTCCATCGAGCTGGACAGCACCACCACCGCCCGGTTCAACAAGTTACAGTTTCATCCGTACGTTCGTGCCGAGAAGCCCGATACAGCCTGGCACTTCCGCATGTCGGTGAACAAGCCGTGGTTTCCGGCCGACGACTTGTTCGGTTCGCTTCCCAGAGGGCTGTTCAACAATCTGGACGGCATCAAGACGAGTGGCGAACTGGCCTATCACTTCCTACTCGATGTAGATTTCGCACAACTCGACAGTTTAAAGCTGGAGTCCGAACTGAGCCAGAAAAACTTCCGCATCGTGCGCTACGGCGCAACGAACCTCAGCAAGATGTCGGGGGAATTCCTGTATACAGCTTATGAATACGGTCGTCCGGTACGTACCTTCCCCGTCGGACCAAGTTGCCCGCACTTCACCCCGCTGGACAGCATCTCGCCCTTGCTGCAAATGTCCGTACTGCAAAGCGAAGACGGCGGATTCTATTATCACCGTGGCTTCCTGCCCGACGCCATGCGCGAAGCCCTCATCTACGACCTGAAAGTGAAACGGTTTGCCCGGGGCGGCAGCACCATCACCATGCAGTTGGTGAAGAATGTCTTCCTGAACCGCAACAAAAACTTCGCCCGTAAACTGGAAGAAGCCCTCATCGTGTGGCTCATCGAGAATGAAGGATTGACTTCGAAGGCGCGTATGTACGAGGTGTACCTCAACGTTATTGAGTGGGGGCCACTGGTGTACGGCATCCACGAAGCGTCAGCGTTCTACTTCAACAAACGTCCGTCCCAGCTCACCGCCGAAGAGAGCATCTTCCTGGCATCCATTATTCCCAGCCCGAAACGGTTCCGTAGTTCGTTTACCGAGGATATGCAGTTGAAGGAAAGCATGGGTGAATACTACCACATCATCACCAAGCGGCTGGTCAGCAAAGGACTGATCGACTCTTTGTCGGCCGATAGCATCCGCCCGCAAATACAGATCACAGGCGATGCCCGACTGCCGGTAGAGAAGCCGGAATAAACCGGGTTCAACAGTCCCTTGCTGGAATTTAGGCACAAACATGTCAGCCGTTTACAGAAAAAGGGTTACTTTTGCAAGCAACAATCCTATTTCTGATGACAATTATGCACTATACACTCTCTGCTCCTTCCGAAGTAAAGGCCACAATACAGCTTCCGGCGTCGAAAAGCATCAGCAACCGGGCGCTCATCATCCATGCGCTGGCCAATGGGTCCTGCACACTCGGTAACTTGTCCGATTGCGACGATACCCGGGTAATGGTGAAAGCACTATCGGAACATAATGAGGTGATCGATATCCTGGCGGCAGGTACTGCCATGCGCTTCCTCACCGCTTTTCTCAGCGTGACGCCGGGTACCCGCACCCTTACCGGCACACAGCGAATGCAGCAACGTCCCATCCGTATATTGGTCGATGCCCTGCGTGAGCTCGGTGCCAACATCGAATACACTGTCAACGATGGCTTTCCTCCCTTGCACATCACGGGTTCTCTACTCAAAGGAAACGAGATAACTCTCCAGGGAAATGTCAGTTCGCAATACATCTCCGCCCTGCTCCTCATCGCTCCGATGCTGGAGAAAGGGTTGAAATTGCATCTGGATGGCGAAGTCATTTCGCGCCCATACATCAACCTGACTTTGCAGCTGATGAAGGACTTCGGCGCATCGGCCCTCTGGACATCGGAAAGTGACATTGTCGTATCTCCACGCCCCTATCAAGACGTACCATATACCGTGGAAAGCGATTGGAGTGCTGCTTCGTACTGGTATCAGATAGCTGCTCTGGCTGAAGAAGCAGAATTAGAGCTGCCCGATCTGTTCCGCCAGAGTTACCAAGGCGATAGCCGGGGAGCGAAAGTGTTCGCCCGCTTGGGAGTAGCTACGGAATTCACCGCTAAGGGTGTGCGGCTCACTAAAACCACCACCCGCCCGGAAAGATTGGACGAGGATTTCATCGACATCCCCGACTTGGCGCAGACCTTCGTGGTAACTTGCTGCTTACTCGATATCCCCTTCCGCTTCACCGGTTTGCAAAGTCTGAAGATCAAAGAGACAGACCGCATCGCCGCCCTGAAAGCAGAATTGAAGAAGTTGGGCTATCTCATTCTGGATGAAAACGACAGCATATTGTACTGGAACGGTGAACGTTGCCAACCCGAAGCTGTTCCGGTCATCCATACCTACGAAGACCACCGCATGGCGATGGCCTTTGCCCCAGCCGCCATCCGCTTCCCGGAAATGCGTATTGCCGAGCCACAAGTGGTGAGTAAATCGTACCCTCGTTATTGGGACGATTTGCGACAGGCGGGATACAGCATACTGGAAGAGTAATAGTACAAAGCTGGGTACAGATTAGCGCTGCTAAGTAGATTTTTCTCCGTAGGTACAGAAATTTTCGCGTTTAGGTAAACAGAAAAATCTCTGTACCTAGAGACTTATAGCTCTCATGAGAACTGTCGCAACTCATTTTTTACGATTACTTACTATTTCAAAGCCGCCAATAACTCCGGGATTAAAGAAGGAATAGCATTCTCCGTCTGTGCGGTGTACAGATTGCCTTCCACTACTGCTTTATCATCGGTTCCGATGCATCCCTGCATGTACGACTTAATGAACGGGTGAAGCGCCACTTTCTTACCATGACCAATACCGAGGCTATCGAACAACAAAGCAACCGCGCAATGTCCTGCCAGCAACTTGCCTTTGTTATCAAACTCCTTCATAACGGCCAGCATGTCCTGGTTGTACTGCTTTCCTGCATTCTCCTGAAACACAGGCATGGCGTCGCCGCAAGCGAAGACCAATGCATCGTACTCGCTTTCATACCCTTTCAGGTTGGCTACCACATCATCGGTCTGCATACGGATGCCCGAATTGGTTTTCACCTGCGTCGTTTCGGCTACCGCAAACGTAGTGTACGGTATACCATTCTCAAAAAACGCTTCCAAATACTGAAACAATCCTGCACCATTGACAGGGTTTACCACTAAGACTGCAACTTTCTTTGTCATAACATGGATTCTTTTACTGATTAGTACATTAGTTATTTTAGGTAAGTTTATTACCTTTGTGCAGCAAAGTTACAAACAGCAATCATACCAAACAAGAACTAACATCTTGGTAATGAGGTTACAAAAAGGTAAGTATTGCTGAACCACAATGAAATAAAATAGAAAAATAATGGAAACTTTTTCAGGAAAAGCTTGTCCCATCCGGGATATTCTCAGTCGGCTGGGCGATAAATGGTCATTGCTGGTGCTTACCACATTAAGCAGCGAAGGGACAATGCGCTTCAACGAGATTCACAAATCTATCGGGGACATCTCGCAACGGATGCTGACCGTCACCCTCCGTTCGCTGGAAACTGACGGACTGATCGGACGGAAGGTATACCCCGAAGTCCCGCCACGGGTGGAGTATTGCCTTACGCAAGCAGGCGAACGGTTGATTCCTTATCTGAACAACCTCGTCGACTGGGCACTGGAGAACATGCAGGATATCGTGCAGTCCAGACAACTGCACGGATAAATTACTGGCCAATGAATAAATAACAAAACATTCATACAAATAACAATGAAGAACTACCATTACACCCTACTCAGTTTCATATCACTGATACTATGCTCTTGCGGTTATAACCCTTATAAAGAGTGGCTTCCTGCCGAACTTCCCAATTACGAAATAGAGAATCTCAAACTACCTGATTATGTAGCGAAAGAAGTAGGCAACATTACATACACAGTACATTCCTCATGGGATGCTGCCGAAAGGAAAGCACTCATCGCCGACACCAGGAAGTGGATAAACGAGTGTGCGAAAATAATCAATGAAAGCCCTTTCAATGACTCATTGAACGTGTTTGCCGCTCGCAACCGGGAGGAGATGAAAAGCGGGTTTGGTATGCCATTAGCAGGCGCGTCCATGATAAATGACTCTTTCTTTAAGGGCAAATGCATTTTCTGTATCTATACATACAAAGGAGAATATCACCCGCTGAAACATGAACTTATGCACATGGTGGTGGGTAGTAAGTGGGGAAATAAAGGTGTGCCCCAATGGCTGTCCGAAGGGATAGCGGTCTTTGCCTGTCCAGAGAGTATAAGTTGCGATGGCCTGACGCTGGAGGAAAAATATGCTTACCTGTTGCAAACAGGGAAATCACTGACGATAAAAGAGCTAACAGACTTCTCGTTCGACCGGGAGATCAAACCCTTTAAGGCTGCTTACGCACAATCGGGTTATCTGGTGGGCTACTTACTAAAGAACTTTGGAGCGGAAAAGCTTAAGAAGTTGTGGATAACCGGAGCAGAACAATGCGAAAAAAGTGACAAGGAACTAGTTCAAAGAATCAAAGAGGCCAATGTAGATCTCTATTCGGAAGAGGCGGCAAAGATGCGAGACGCCCACTCGCATGTAGGCGTTTATCTTCAGGTATTTAAAGAGGTGTACGGTTTGGAGTTTGAAACGATGACAGACCGGATCAGCCGTGAGCTGACTAAGAAATATCCTCATGCTATCCCGATGGATTGGGAAGAATTCGGAAAGGACTGCATAGAATAAGAAAACGGAACAGGTCCATCATGCCACTGCGTATGATGGGGCCTGCTCGCATTATATAGATGCCGGACTACCAGAATTATTTCCGGCTATACGAATAAGGCGCATCCGTCGGAAGCGTACCGCGGGCCGCATTCGGAATGCTGTCCATCGTCAGACGCCACTCGCCACCGTTCCGGATTTCCTCGTGCGTGAGGTAGTTGCGGGTGAACTCCTGTCCGTTCAAGGTAGCAGAGCCAATGTAGGGATGGGTGGGCGAGTTACCTTCCGCCGTAATCACGAATGTCTTGCCGTCCGGCAGGTGCAGGGTAGTCTTATCGAACAAAGGCGAACCGACTGCATACTCCGGCATACCGGGGCATACAGGGTAGAAGCCCATAGCCGAGAAAACGTACCAGGCAGAGGTCTGACCGTTGTCTTCGTCGCCACAATAACCTTTGCTGCCGGAGTTATAGAGCTTATCCATCACCTCGCGGATGTGGTATTGCGTCTTCCACGGCTGACCGACGTAATCGTACAAGTAAATACCGTGCTGTATCGGCTGATTGCCGTGGGCGTACTGTCCCATGTCGAGCGCTACCATCTCGGCTATCTCATGAATCACAAAGCCATACGTTCCATAGTTAAACGTATTCGGCGCTACGAACATCGAATCGAGCCGGGCCACCATCGGCTCATGACCGCCCATCAAGTCGGACAGTCCTTCGGGATCGTGGAACACGCTCCACGTCCAGTGCCAGGAGCTTCCTTCGGTGAACGGCCCTCCCCATTCGGTCGCATCGAAGCGGTCACGCCAGTTGCCTTTCGCGTCTTTGGCCCACATGAAGCCATGCTCTGCATAATAGAGATTGCGGTAGTTCTGCGCCCGTTGGTAGTACTTCTCAGCGACTTCTTTCTGTCCGGTAGCTTCGGCAAAGCGGGCCAAGCACCAGTCGGCATACGCATACTCCAATGTCTTGGCCGTAGCTTCGGACACTTCGGGATAAGGCACATAGCCCAGACTATCGTAATACTGGAAACCGTCGCGACCTACGGAGGAGGTTTTCTCGTGGCGGGCTTCCGTCTGGTGTATCATGGCTTCCAATGCCCGGGCCGGGTCAACGGTACGGATGCCTTTCATCCAGGCGTCGGTGAGCAGGGAGATGGAGTTATTGCCGATCATGCAGCCGCGATGGCCGGGGCTGGCCCATTCGGGCATGAATCCGCTTTCGTTGTAGGCATTCAGCAGAGACTGGGTCACTCGCTCGGACACTTCGGGATAGAGCAGGGTGAAAAACGGATGAACAGCCCGGAAAGTATCCCAGAAACCGTTGTCGGTATACATGTAGCCGTCGTGCACCTGTCCGTCATACGGGCTGTAGTAGACGGGCTTCTCTTCGGCATTGTACTCGAAGAACTCGCGCGGAAAGAGCAGCGTGCGGTACAGGCAGGAGTAGAACGTACGAAGCTGCTCGTCGCTTCCCCCGTCGGCTTCCACCCGCCCCAAGTAGGTATTCCATTGCCGGCGGGCATCGTTCTTGACTTGCGCCAGTGTCTTGTCCTGCACCTCGCGAACGAAGTTGATCTGTGCTTGTTCGGGGCTGATGAACGAAGAAGCGGTGCGGATGGTGAGCTTCTCACCGGCAGGCACTTCAAAGCGGAGGTAAGCGCAGGAGTAGTTGGCCGTTACCTGTTCCTTGTCGGGTGTGAGACTTTCGCCGTCGTACACGCCGCAGGACGCTACCGGATGACTGAACTCGACGAGAAAGTAGTTGGCAAAGTTATCGGGTACCCCACCGTGGTTGTTCTTGGCATATCCCGTCACGCGACGGTTCTGCCGGTCTATGGTGAGGGAGCTTCCCCCGTCGTACGCATCGAGGACGATGTATTGTTCTTTCTCTTCCGGGAAGGCTACTTCGAACACCGCTCCGCGCGAAGTAGCAGAGAGTTCCGTCTTCATACCATTGGCGAACGTTACCTGGTAACTGTACGGCGTAGCTTTCTCCTGTTGATGCGAGAAGGGCGCCGTGCGATTCTGATGGTTTACTTCCAGTTCGCCCGCCAGCGGCATGAGCGAGAAGGTTCCGTAATCGTTGATCCACGGGCTGGGCTGGTGCGTCTGGCGAAAGCCACGCATCAGTGAGTCGGTGTACATGTACATCCACCCGCTCCGGTTCTCGCCCGTCTGCGGACTCCAGAAGTTCATACCCCAAGGTACTGCCACGGCTGGATAGGTGTTGCCGTGCGAAAAGGCATACGTAGACTCGGTGCCCATCAGCGGATTGACGTAATCCACCGGGCTGAACGTGTTTTCCCGAGAGGTGCAGGCCACGATGCTTACAAGTACTGCCGGGAAGAGAAGGGTTCTAAGAAATTTCATCATATATATCTAAATAGACTGTAAATTAAGTACTTTCTTTTTAGAAAGACAACTAACTCCGGCGAATTACTTAGCTCAGAAGCCATTATTATCCTTTTTCGTGCACATATATAAAAGACATAAACAGGGTCGTTTACCACCAAATGTCTTATACTGGAATAGGTTGACACTATTTTGTTCTTAATTGTTCTATAAAAAATTTATTCTTATGGCAAGATCAAAACGTCAGACCTATGATGAGCTTTTTAAGCTCGAAGTTTTGCGGGACTATTACTCGAGTGG
>JAVBVI010000080.1:0-10502 GCA_031554505.1 Bacteroides sp.
GGGCTTCAACTACGGAGCAGCGGCCAAACTCTGGAAGCATGTATCGCTCAACCTCTTTACCCGCGAGTTCAAACACATCTCGGGCGGTATCCGATACGAATGTACCCTCATCCATTAAGCGCACGAACATGAAAAAGATTACTATATTGATCATAGCCGGATTGCTGGCGACTGCCGGAATCCGGGCACAGGTGGCTGAGAATCTCAAAGCATTGGGCATGGAGAACATCCGCTTAGTGGAAACCGGCGAGGCTACCACCGTGAAGTTCGAAGACAATGTTTACCGGGGTACGTACCGGGGCATCGGCAAGGCCATCGTGGCCGCACTCGACGGAATGAAGCAAGGCGGACTGGTGTTGGTAGCGCTGGACAACTCGGTGCCGCAACTGGGTATCATCATCCCTGCCAACCTGGTAGAAGGATACAAAGCGGGTACCGTCTCCCTTAAAGAGATATACACGCAGATGCAACTCACCTGCGATACGGACGAGCCGATGAACCGGCTGAAGGAGGCCGACCGTACCATCAACCGTTCGGCATGGAAACCGGACTTGGTGATTTATCCGGATGTCTACCTGGAGAACTCGCGGTTCGACAAGCTGTATACGTATGCCGTCAACATAGCCCCGGCACTGGAGATCTCTCCGTGGAAAGGGGCGATGATCACAGCACAAGCCGTCATCCCGGTGGTGACCAACATGTACGGGGAGGCGAAAGAGATCCATCCGGGCGTTATCACCCTGGCTCAAGAGTTCCGGTTGAGGAACAACTTCTCCGGACGCATCGTGGCGGGTAACTTCACCAACAACCGCGTGGGTGTGCAGGGGGAGATCAATTACCGCACCAACAACGGCCGTTGGGGCTTTGGCGCCCTGGTGGGCAGCACCGGCTACTCGGCTGTAGTGAAAGGCGAAGGTTGGGTCATCGGCGAAAAGCAACATATCAACGGGGCATTGAAAGCGTCCATGTACGAACCGCGTTTCAACGTGCAACTGGACTTGCAGGTAGGCCGGTATGTGTATGGCGATTATGGCGTGCGGGGCGACTGTACCCGTCACTTCGGCGATTATGCCGTGGGCATGTATGCCATTGCCATCGACGGAGAGGTGAACGGCGGGTTCCATTTTGCCATCCCCATGCCGGGGAAGAAGTGGAAACGCAATGCCGCGCGCATTCGTCCGGGGCAATACTTTGCCGAGGAGTACAGCATGCGTTCGTGGGGAGCATGGATAGACAGGGACCTGGGCGTGAAGTATGATACGCGTCCCAACGACAACCGGGCCGAACGGTTCTTCCAGCCAGACTTTATCCGTTACTTCTTGCTCAAGGAACTGAAATAACGGGATACAATAGAGAATAAGAATACAAAAATAAAAACAACAAGTTGTACAGCATTAGATTATGATGAAGAAGAGTTTAGTTTTGAGGTTTTGCTTCCTGCTTGGAATAGCCTCGGTTTTAACGGGATGTTCTTTCTGGCCGGACGAGAAGTTTCCTGAGATTGTAGACGATCCCATGAAGGAGGAGGTGTATTACATCATCGGCCGGGTGTTCGACTTGGATACCAACGAGCCACTGGCCGGGGTAACGGTGGTGGTCGACGGGCAGACCGTGCTCACGGATGCGAACGGGGTGTACCAGGTTACGGTGTATAAGAAGGGGCTCTACACGGCCGAGTTCTTCAAGAAAGACTATTACGGATCGACCCAGGAGGGGTATATCACCGTGGAAGCGAAGAATCACTCTACTCTGGTGCTGTCGGCACGATTGGGCAAACCGGGTCCGCTGGTCGATGTGGATTCGAAGGGAGAAGTGGTGGGCGACAAGCCGACCGAGCCCGAATCATCGGTAACGATTACAATCCCTGCCGGAGCATTGCCCGACGATGCGACGACCCAACTGCGGATCACCCAACACGACCATCCGGTGACAGCCTCTACCACGGTAAACTCTGGTGTTGTGCCCATTACCACTCCTTTGAGCAGTCTGCACATCGAGGCCTACAACATTAAGAACTTCCAAGCACCCTTGCGGCTGACCTGGAAGAACCTGTGTGCACCGTTGGCTTACTTCGACGAAGTAAAGATCTACAGCCAGAATGATGAGGTGACCAGAGCGGCGGGAGAATGGGTCACGGAAAGCGGATGTACCCACTTTGATGAACATTATTTCATCGAGCGGAAAGACCTGAAGGATAAGTACCTGCTGGAAATCAACAGTGTACAGGAAACCAGCGGCGTGAAGAAGGGGGAACCCAATCTGATCAACGGACAGACGTCGGTGAAGATAGACAACAGCGGAACTATGAAAGCGGCCACCAATTGCGAATTGAAGGTCAGCCTCTTGCAGGGTTGGGAGTTCATCGTTACGCCGGAGCAAGCCTTGGAAGCGCTGGGAGTAGCACCCGCAGATCAGTGCAAGACACCGGTAACCATGCTGAAAGTGATCGAGCTGATGGAAGGAAACCCGCAAGGATTTTTTACGATTGACCAGTGTCGTTACACCAGCGTAAATGGTGGATACGTGATGTATTACCGCAATGATTCCAAGTACATCGAACGTACGTATACCTTCAGTGTCATTGTCAACGGAAAGGATAAGAAGAAGGCGGTAGCCAAGCTGAAAAGATACATCGGCGATACGGAAACGTATTACAATGTGGATGGCAAGATGCACTCGGGAGGTAAGATGTAATAACGGATGATGAAAATGAAAAAGACAATGAAATCAACAAAGAGAATCGTAGTACTGCTGTGGGCTGTATGCCTGATGGTGGCGGGTACCATCAAAGCGCAAGAAGTAGTGGAGCAGACGCAGAGTCTGACTACTCAAACAAGCTATAAAGTAGTAAAGAAACAAGGTACGGATGTGACGGCGCCGCCAACAGAACTGAAATGGTTCATGTCGGTCAGCTCCAACAGCGTATTGGCTCTGAACAACACCTGGAACAAGACGCAGGGGGTTCGCCTGTCGGGCGGTGCGTGGATCAATAAGTTCACTGGTTTCCGGGTGAACGCGCGGGCCAACAATATGTGGTTGCAGGATGGCTTTACGGCCAAAACCATCGGCGGGGGAATCGACTGGATGTCGAGCTTGCACAAGGGAGGTCGTAGAGACGATAAAACCTGGAACTTCAATGCCTTTCTGGGTATCGGGTATGAGTATTACCAGTTTACCGACGACTACAGTCCCAGATACACGCACATCAGCACACTGAACGGATATTTCTCGATGCAGGCCACCTGCAAGTTGGGGAAACATTTCCTACTCTTTGCCGAACCGGGGCTGAACATGACCCCCAAAGCGTACGACTTAGACAGGGACGACGATGTCTTTGCCAGTGTATTCTTTAATCTAGGGTTCACATACAACTTCAAATAGTTAAAACTCACAATAAATGTTTGCGAAACATATGCAGAACCTTAACTCATTATTTTGTTTGCTGTAACCTAAAACTTCTATTTTGTTTGCTGTAGCTTCCGGTTTCCACCAGTGGGTGGGGATCGGAAGTTTTTTCATTGTACGAACTCCCAAAAATTCTGTAATCGGTAAGATTTGGCGAATACAGCCTTTTGTCTACCTGTATACACAGAGATTTTTATGGGAGCCTCCTCCTCTTTCAACCCCTCTGAACGCCCTGTTATGTAAAGGTTTACATAAGCTTTATTTCATAAACACAAAATAAACTGCCGCCACCAGACAAATAAACGCGGCTGCATGATTCCAATGCAACGACTCGCCTTTGAACAGCAGGGTAGAGAATACCGTGAACACCACCAGCGTGATCACTTCCTGAATCACCTTCAGTTGCATCAATGTGAAAGGGCCACCGTTTCCCGCAAACCCGATACGGTTGGCAGGCACCTGCGCACAATATTCCAACAGCGCGATGCTCCACGAAAACACGATCACACCGAACAGCGGCCAACTACTGATCGTCTTCGTTTCCTGCAACTTCAAATGCCCATACCAGGCGAAAATCATAAAAACGTTGGATACCACCAACAAAAGAATGGAATAAAAACCTTTCATATCTTATTTCTTGTCTGAGTTCTTTTCAATTGGTTCGGGCAATAACTCTTCCTGTACATTTGTCATGCTGCCCCACAGGCTATATCGTGCCTCGGGGTTCATCGCTTCGAGCTGACGAAGAATCCCTTTCATATCACTCCGGCTCGACTGAGACTCGTACGGACAGTTCTTCACCTGCTTGCGGTAATTGCGCAACACAGAAAGTTCGATGAGATCGGCCTCATGTATCAGGCACATCGGACGAATGATGGTCATGTCGAACTTCTTCATCACCAACCGGGGAGGCATGGCACTGAATGCTCCCTGATACGTCATGTTCATCAGCAACGTTTCCAGGATATCGTCCATGTGATGCCCCAGTGCTATCTTGTTGCATCCATACTCCTTGGCTACCGTAAAAAGCGCCTTGCGACGGTTCCAGGAACAAAGGAAACAGGGTGACTTGCGGGTGTCGGTCGACGGGTCGAACGACGTTTCGTACACCACCAACGGTACGCCAAACTCCTCGGCATGGGCGCGCAGGTATTCCAAATCACTCTGGTACGGAATGTTTTTCATCACCACGTGCACAGCCACCACTGAGAAACGGGGCTTGTGAATACGCGCCCGCTTACCCAGCAGTTCGAGCAGGGCCAGGGAATCCTTCCCGCCCGAAAGCCCGACCAGGATCTTATCGCCCTCTTTAATGAGCCCGTACTCCACCACGCCTTTGTTGAAACGGCGCCCAATACGGCGAATGGTTTTCTCTTCTTCTGTAAATTGTCCCATGATTCAAAATCGGGTGCAAAAGTAAGCGAAAGGGAAACGAAACATACGCTTTAAAGAAGAATTAACATAATAGGAAAAGAGAAAAAGAGATTATTACCAATAAATTCGTATTTTTGAACGCATGTTTAATAATCAGGAAAGATGAGAATCCAGAAAACATATATAGTATTGCTCTTTTTCAGCCTATTCACTGCCACTGCATCGGCTCAGACGCTAGACCAGGCGCGCACGATGTTCTCCAACGGGAACTATGCCAAAGCAGCTCCGGTATTTCAGAAGTATGTCAAATCTCAACCAGCCAATGGTAATTATAATTATTGGTATGGGGTATGTTGCCTCCGCACCGGAAAACCGGCCGAATCGGTGAAATACCTGGAAACGGCTGTACAGAAGAAGGTAACGGGCGGACGCCTGGTGTTGGGCGAGGCCTACGACAAACTGTATCGCTTCGAAGAGGCAGTGAGCTGTTACGAAGAATACATCGACGATCTGAAAAAAAAGAAACAAGCCACTACTTCGGCCGAGAAACTCCTGGAGAAGAGCAAAGTGGGTTTGCGTATGTTGAAAGGCGTGGAGAAGGTTTCTGTGATAGATAGTTTCGTGGTGGACAAAGCGAAGTTCCTGAGCGTGTACAAGATTAGCGAAGAGTCGGGACGAATCTACTCTTTCAATGAATACTTCGAGTCGGAAGGCGAACATCCGGGTACGGTGTACGAGACGGAACTGGCCAACAAGATATACTACGGCGATAAAGGCAAAGGCCAGAAGCTACATATCTACACCCAGAACAAACTGCAGGATGAATGGGGCAAGGAGTCGCTCCTCCCGGCCAACATCAACACCGGCGGAAATACCAATTATCCGTTTGTGCTGACGGACGGTGTCACCATCTACTACGCTTCGGACGATGCGAACTCCATCGGCGGGTACGACATCTTCGTGAGCCGGTACAACACTTCCACGGACTCTTACCTGGCGCCCGAGAATGTAGGTATGCCGTTCAACTCGCCATTCAACGATTATATGTACGTCATCGACGAATTCAATAACCTGGGTTGGTTTGCTTCCGACCGCTTCCAGCCCGAAGACAAGGTCTGCGTGTACGTATTCATCCCCAACACGTCCAAGCAGACGTACAATTACGAGTCGATGGATCACAAAGAGCTGGGCATACTGGCGCAACTCTCTTCACTGAAAGCTACCTGGGCCGATAAAGCTGCCATCAACGAAGCCAAGCAGCGCCTGATAGTAGCCCAAAGCCACGAACCCCAAACGCAGAAGAAAGCAGATTTCAACTTTGTCATCGACGATAACCGCACGTACCATCACCTGGGCGACTTCAAGTATGCCACCGCCAGAGATTTGTTCCAGCGCTACCAACAGAAGGCGAAAGAATGCCAGCAGCAGGAACAACGCCTGGAAGCATTGCGCTTGCAATACGCTACCGCCAGTGCTGCTAAGAAAGAGCAACTGGCGCCTTCCATCCTCGACCTCGAAAAACGGGTATTGCAAATGCGGCAAGAATTGGAAGACGATGCTGTCAAAGTGCGAAACACAGAGAAACAACACTTAAAATAACAGACCATGGATGTAATCATTATCACCGTACTTATCATTGGCGCTGTGGTGCTTTTCCTCGTTGAGCTGTTCCTGATCCCGGGAATCAGCCTGGCGGGTGTCGGAGCACTGGCTTGCCTTATTTATGCCAACTACTTAGCGTTCGCCAATCTGGGAACAGGAGCCGGATTCATCACCCTGACCATCTCGGCAGTGGCTTGCATCGGCTCGTTGGTGTGGTTCATGCGTTCTAAGACGCTCGACCGCATCGCTCTGACCGAGGAGATAGATTCACAGGTAGACAAAGCTGCTGAACAAAGTGTACAGATAGGCGATACCGGCGTGTGCACCACCCGCCTGGCCTTGATAGGCTATGCCGAGATCAACGGCAAAATTGTCGAGGTGAAATCCATGGACGGTTTCCTGGACGAAAAGACGCTCATTGTGGTGAGCCGCATCGGCGAAGGAGGCATCCTGCTGGTCGAAAAACAAGAATCATAATATTCACTTAAAAACAATTATCATGGATCCAATGTATCTTACAGTCTTCCTGATAGTGACGGGAATCGTATTCCTGTTCATTTTTTTCCATTACGTGCCGTTCTTCCTTTGGCTCTCGGCCAAGGTATCGGGGGTAAACACCTCCCTGATACAGCTTTTCCTGATGCGTATCCGTAATGTCCCACCTTATATTATAGTACCGGGACTGATCGAAGCACATAAAGCGGGACTAAGCAACATCACACGCGACGGACTCGAAGCGCACTACCTGGCCGGCGGTCACGTAGAACGGGTGGTACACGCCCTGGTGTCGGCCTCCAAAGCGAACATCGAACTCTCTTTCCAGATGGCTACGGCGATCGACCTGGCCGGACGTGACGTGTTCGAGGCGGTGCAGATGTCGGTAAACCCGAAGGTGATCGATACGCCTCCCGTAACGGCTGTGGCCAAGGATGGTATCCAGCTGATCGCCAAAGCACGTGTCACGGTACGTGCCAACATCAAGCAGTTGGTCGGTGGTGCCGGCGAAGACACGATTCTGGCCCGTGTAGGCGAAGGTATCGTTTCGTCCATCGGTTCGTCAGCCAGCCATAAATCGGTGCTCGAAAATCCGGACTCAATCTCCAAATTAGTACTCCGCAAAGGATTGGATGCCGGTACAGCGTTCGAAATCCTCTCCATTGATATCGCCGATATCGATATCGGTAAGAACATCGGTGCCGCCCTGCAGATAGACCAGGCCAACGCCGACAAGAACATCGCCCAGGCGAAAGCAGAAGAGCGTCGCGCCATGGCCGTAGCTTCGGAACAGGAGATGAAAGCCAAAGCACAGGAAGCCCGCGCCAAGGTGATCGAAGCGGAATCCGAAGTACCCAAAGCTATGGCAGAAGCATTCCGCAACGGCAATTTGGGTATCATGGACTATTACCGGATGAAGAACATCGAAGCCGATACGTCCATGCGCGAAAGCATCGCCAAGCCGGGTGTCAATCCGGCGGGAAACAAGCCCTTAGGATAGTCATCAAATGAAGAAATACTTTGCCTCTTCGGAACTGATCATCAATGATGACGGTTCCGTATTCCACCTGCATGTCCGGCCGGAACAACTGGCCGACAAGGTCATTCTGGTGGGCGACCCCGGACGGGTGGCGCTGGTAGCCTCGCACTTCGAAAACATAGAGTGCGAAGTGGAAAGCCGCGAGTTTCGCACGGCCACGGGTACGTACCAGGGGAAACGCATCACAGTGGTTTCCACAGGTATCGGGTGCGACAATATCGACATTGTCATGAACGAACTCGATGCGCTGGCTAACATCGACTTCCAGACACGGGAAGAGAAGGAACAACTACGTTCGCTGGAGTTGGTACGCATCGGAACCTGCGGCGGTTTGCAACCGTACACACCGGTAGGTACGTTCATCTGTTCGCAGAAGTCCATCGGGTTCGACGGGTTGCTCAACTTCTACGCCGGACGCAACGAGGTGTGCGACCTGCCCTTCGAACAAGCCTTCCTGAAGCACATGGGTTGGACAGGGAATATGTGCATGCCCGCGCCGTACGTCATCGATGCCAATGCTGCATTGATCGACCGCATTGCGCAGGACGACATGGTACGCGGAGTGACCATTGCCGCCGGGGGATTCTTCGGCCCGCAAGGTCGCGAACTGCGCGTTCCGCTGGCCGACCCGAAGCAGAACGAGAAGATCGAGGCTTTCGAGTACAACGGCTACCGCATCACTAACTTCGAGATGGAAAGCTCGGCATTGGCCGGACTGTCCCGACTGATGGGACACCAGGCCATGACCGTCTGCATGGTGATAGCCAACCGTTTGGCCAAGGAGGCCAACACGGGTTACAAGAACACCATCGACTTGCTGATCAAGAACGTACTCGACCGGATTTAAAAACGTATGCATTCATTTGTTGCCATCGACTTCGAGACAGCCACAGGCTATATGGAAAGCGCTTGTGCCGTGGGTATTGTCACCGTCACCGACGGCGTAATTACCGACGAGTACTACAGTCTCATTCAACCGCCCGAGAACGAATACTGGCGGGCCAACATACTGGTACATGGAATCACCCCGGCGATGACGGCCTCATCGCCGGGCTTCCATGCCATCTACCCTGAAGTACGAAAGCGCCTCGAAGGACGTACGGTAGTGGCTCACAACGAACAGTTCGACCGCAACGTGCTGCAACGCACCATGCGTATGTACCAACTGGAATACGGCGAGCTTCTCCTGGCCGACCGCTGGGAATGCACCTGCCGCATCTATCGTTCCTTAGGTTACAAACCCGCCAACCTCAGCGCCTGTTGCGCCCGGCAAGGCATCGACCTGGTACACCACGAGGCCCTTTCGGATGCCCGCGGTTGTGCCCGACTCTATCTTAATTATCTGAACACACACATCTTATGATTCATCCTATCTATTCTCCCGCTCCCGACCGGTATGCCAACGGTATGAAGTTCCGCCGTTGCGGGAAGAGCGGTATTCTCCTGCCCGAAGTATCTTTGGGCCTGTGGCATAACTTCGGCGACGTCAACACGTTCGACAACAGCATCCGGATGGCACACTTTGCTTTCGACAAAGGTATCACGCACTTCGATCTGGCCAACAACTACGGTCCGTCGTACGGTTCGGCCGAGGAAACATTCGGCCAGATCATGAAGAAATCATTCCTTCCCTATCGCGACGAGTTGTTTATCTCCACGAAAGCCGGACACGATATGTGGCCGGGCCCTTACGGCGAATGGGGATCGCGCAAGTACCTCATGGCCAGCCTCGAACAGAGCTTGAAACGGATGAATCTGGACTATGTGGATATCTTCTACACGCACCGCTACGATCCGCAAACACCGTTGGAAGAAACCTTGCAGACCTTGGTGGACATCGTTCGCCAGGGGAAAGCCCTGTACATAGGTATCTCCAAGTATCCGAAGGAAGCCGCTGAGTTTGCCTACAAGTACCTGGAAGATAGAGACGTGCACTGCCTGCTCTACCAGGGACGGTACAATATTATCAACCGCGAACCGGAACAAGAGGGCATCCTGCAACAAGCCAAGGAGAATGGAACGGGATTCATCGCCTTCTCCCCACTGGCGCAAGGCCTGCTTACCAACCGCTACCTGAACGGCATTCCGGAAGACTCGCGCATGGCCAAAGGCGCGTTCCTCAAGAAAGAACAGCTTTCCGGGGAAATGCTTAGCAAAATCAAATCCCTGAATGAGATTGCCGTCCGACGCAGACAGACATTGGCCGAAATGGCATTGGCATGGGTATTGAAGGACGACCTGGTAACATCAGTGATCATCGGTGCCAGCTCCGTTGCCCAGTTGGAA
Source organism: Bacteroides sp. (assembly GCA_031554505.1). Lineage (GTDB taxonomy): Bacteria > Bacteroidota > Bacteroidia > Bacteroidales > Bacteroidaceae > Bacteroides. Next base: position 10,202 of record JAVBVI010000080.1, read on the forward strand.
GACAACCTGAAAGCCATCGAGAATACCACTTTCTCTACTGAGGAGTTGGAACTCATCAATCGACTTTAATAACTTTCCTGTTTGCTTGTGGAGTACTCTATTATTGGCCTCCTTTCAAGTTTCAGAGTAATAAAGAAGCCTCTTCGCTGTTGTGAAGAGGCTTCTTTTTCCATTTATTAACTACTCTCCCCAGAGGAGTGTTCCCGATCTTTTTTTCTCGGATAAAAAAAGTCGACAAATCACCCCTGTATATTGGCGCAAACATCCCCTCATTTTGAAAAAACATATTCACATCTTGAAG
>JAVBVI010000062.1:0-4789 GCA_031554505.1 Bacteroides sp.
CTCACCGACGCTTCGCTCGGTGGAAAGTGGAAAGTCAACCTGTATCAGGTATAAAGCCATAAAAGGGTTTCGCTCTGAAATGTAGACAACCCGGTACAGGATTTAAGTTTAAAACAGTCAACCAAAATCAGGACGCTACAGGTGAACCCTGTGAACCCCCGATGGAGAAGCCTCTCTTCACCGTCAACCCCGATGAACAGCGGGTTTCAGGGCAGTTGAAGGAAGTGGAGGCTCCAAACAAAACCTCCTGTATAGGAGACGAAAATCATCAATTCTTCGCTTTTCCGATGATCACATAACTGTTATCATCCTCCGAAATATCATTCTTCCAGGCATTCAGGAAATCCCTGTCTTTGGAAGAGATATCTTCTGTCAAGCGTTCCTCTATCAATTCCAACAAGCTACTCGGCTCCATGCATAAGGTATAATCATACTCGGAAAATACTTCTTCCAGAGAAATACCACCCAAAAAGTCATTGACCATTTTATATTGACCGCCTTTCAAAGTCTGCTTATCCACAATAATCCGGTTGACAACCGTCAGGCGCATGATTTTCGGGTCGGGATTTGGACCATAAATCTGTGTGATATAATAGTTGGAAGACTCAGTGAAAGTATGAAAGGGTATATCGCCGCTGAAATTAGCCGTAAATAATGGAACCAATTTGTTCGTTTCAGTCCGATAACTATACAACGAATCCGTGGTCGGCATAGCCCTCATAATCGAGAAATCCAGAAAATTCGAACCTCTTTTGTAGACAGAAACCTCATTGCTAAAATCAGGCTGGAGACTCATCTGCGGAGATCTATTCTCATGGATAATATTCCCTTCCCAATCCTGCACCCACGCTACGGGACTGTCCATAAAAGCAAGTTGCACCACGGTTACTTGCCGTTTAGCTGGATTTACCTGGAAGCTTCCTTTGGGCACCCTGTAAGGTAAAGGAATACTTTCCACGAAATTCCCTTGCATGTCGTAAGAGAGAATTTCCTGGGATTGCCAGGGCAGGAGATAAATGCGGCCATTCGCTTCGTCTAACTGGCTGGAATAAATCAACCGATATTCGCCCGGCCCTTGACCTACTCCGCCTACATTACATACAAATTGCCCCTGACGCGTAAACAGTTTATAAGCAGAACCACTCTCGCTTATTCCAAGGTAGTTGTCGGATACGGTTATCCAACCTCTTCCTACAAGAGCTTCCTCTTTCTGATCCAGTTTGATGACTTCCAACGTATCGATCAACAAACTTAGCGGCAACTCCACAGGCTCTTTGGTCAAAGAAACATCACATGCCATCACCGTATCGCCATTAACCACCTGGCGACTGGCAATCACTCCATATTTCTCGAACACAGAAGAACTTACATCCTTCTTGTCGTTACATGATGTTAATAACCCTCCCGCAAGTAGCAGGAACAGCACTAACGATTGATAAGTAATAGTTGCTTTCATCATTCATTATATTGATTCCTTACAAAAGAATAGAATAAAAATGAATTACGCAAACAAAACTAACAAATTTAGTTTAGAAGCCATGAATTAATTGAGATTCACAAAAAAACGTGACACCAGTTGGTATCACGCTTCGTATGTCAAATGGTCATCAATTCCTGACCTAATGCGTGCAAGGCTTCTTTGATTTGTTTCTTCCTTTGCTCGCTGGGTTTCTTGATTCCATAGATATATTTTGAAAGAAGACTTTTGTTGATTCCCATGCTACGGGCAACTTCCGAAACATTAAGTTGCGGAAATCGTTTGAAAATCAAAGCTATCTCATTATCCCGATCGGGCTCCAATGTTTCAAAGAAACTGGAGATATGTACATCTTCATCCAGTGATTCCCAACGTACATCATCACCGAATTTCCCGATTTTGAAGTCGTTGCGCTCTTCATCACTTGCTTCTTTCAATAGGGGAAAAGCCTCTAACGGACGGCTGTATGCCTTTCCTTCTTCCGTTTTCATGTAAATACGGTTGCCGTCAAACCAGACTTCTTTTATTCTATCCATATCCTTTTGTTTTGCAAGATTACTCACCGTGATATTCTTTCCACTTATCAATGATATCATCTTTGTATGTCTCGATAATTACTAACGCTTTTTTGAGATCTCTTGGTTTTATTCCGTTGTTGGACACTACTTCTATGTGGGGGTCAACATTTACTTTTGCCTTACCGTCACTGCTTTCTATGTGAACATGTATAGGCAGGTGTTCGTCCGAATAAAAATAGAATCTAAGTCCAAAGATGATAAACAATGTGGGCATAAATGAATAGTTTTTAAGTTTCTTATCACAAACATAGGGATAAATAATTAGCCCTGCAAGCAAAGACATATAAAAGATGTTATGCGGTGTATATGAAACAAACTTTACAGTACAAAAAGGGACTTACTCTAAAAGCAAGTCCCTTTAACTCTTCAATAACGGATAGATTCGAGAGTTTTTTATTACTCTATGTCGTTCAAAACAAATTTCAAATGCCACTTTAGTCTCTCATAAGATCCCAAATCTAAAGCCCTCTGCCCTGTTAACATACTCGTAAAAAACACAGGAGTACCATTTAATTTATCATTTTTCACAATTCGATGAGTTCCTATATTATCATCAAATTTAGACTCATAACAATGTATATTGAAATCTTTCTCTGTCATCCATTTCCTTGCATAAGCATTGTTCACAACTATTATACGAGGAGTAGCTAATTCTATAATATCTTTCGAGATAAGATATTGCATCACTAGTGGGCACAGAACTATAATTTGCATCATCCCACAAATTATTAATCCTTTCACCAAAGATTTCTCTTACAGAAAAACTATTCATATTTATTTATTAATGAAGAAAGGCGGTAAGCCTTTAAAAAAACCTACCGCCTTTACTATTTTGGTCTATCAATTTTACTCTTCGATAGCTGCCTGAGCCGCTGCCAATCTCGCAATAGGCACGCGGAACGGAGAACAGCTCACATAGTTAAGACCTACCTTGTGACAGAACTTCACAGAAGAAGGCTCACCGCCGTGCTCACCGCAGATACCGCACTTCAGGTCCGGACGAACAGCGCGGCCCTTTTCAGTAGCCATACGAACCAACTGGCCTACACCATTCTGGTCGAGTACCTGGAACGGGTCTACCTTCAGGATCTTCTTTTCCAGATAAACCGGGAGGAACGAAGCGATGTCATCACGAGAGTAACCAAAGGTCATCTGCGTCAAGTCGTTCGTACCGAATGAGAAGAACTCGGCAGAAGTAGCGATTCGGTCGGCAGTCAGGGCAGCACGCGGAATTTCGATCATAGTACCTACCTTGAAGTCGATGCTGTCGCCCAACTCTGCGAACAGAGCAGCAGCTTCGGCACGGATTACCTTCTCTTGTTCTTTGAATTCATATACGATACCTGTCAGCGGAACCATGATTTCGGGAATGGCTTCTACACCTTCCTTCTTCAGTTCGAGAGCTGCACCCAGGATAGCGCGAGTCTGCATCTGCGTGATTTCCGGATAGGTATTACCCAAGCGGCAACCACGGTGACCCAACATCGGGTTTTGTTCGTGGAGCGAGTTCACACGCTGCTGGATGTAAGCCAAGCTTACGCCCATCGCTGCAGCCATTTCTTCCTGCCCCTTGATATCGTGAGGAACGAATTCGTGCAAAGGAGGATCGAGCAGACGAACAGTCACCGGGCAACCGGCCATCGCCTTGAAGATACCCTTGAAGTCAGCTTGCTGGTAGGGGAGGATCTTCGCCAAAGCTTTGCGACGACCTTCAGCATTCTCTGCCAGGATCATTTCGCGCATAGCCTTGATCTTTTCGCCTTCGAAGAACATGTGTTCTGTACGACACAGACCGATACCGATAGCACCGAATTCACGAGCTATCTTCGCATCGTTCGGAGTATCTGCATTGGTACGTACTTTCAGGCGGGTATATTTATCAGCCAAAGCCATCAGGTCACCAAAGTCACCCGATACTTCTGCTGCGATAGTCTTCACTTCGCCTAAGTAAACTTCACCTGTGGTACCGTTCAGAGAAATGAAATCACCTTCTTTCAGTACCAAACCGTCGATTTCTACCGTACGGGCTTTGTAATCTACATTCAATGCACCGGCACCCGATACGCAGCAAGTACCCATACCACGAGCCACTACGGCAGCGTGCGATGTCATACCACCACGAGCAGTCAGAATACCCTGAGCTACGGCCATACCGGCCAAGTCTTCCGGAGAAGTCTCGATACGTACCATGATCACCTTCTTGCCTGCTTCTGCCCATTCGGCAGCGTCGTCAGCGAAGAATACGATCTGTCCCGAAGCAGCACCCGGAGAAGCGGGCAAACCACGAGTCAGCGTCTTGGCGTTCTTCATGGCTGCCTTGTCGAATACCGGGTGGAGAAGCTCATCGAGCTTGTTGGGTTCCACACGCAGCAAAGCAGTCTTTTCGTCGATCATGCCTTGACGGAGCATATCCATGGCAATCTTCACCATCGCAAAACCGGTACGCTTACCGTTACGCGTCTGCAAGAACCACAGTTTGCCTTCCTGTACGGTGAACTCCATGTCCTGCATATCTTTATAGTGGTTTTCCAAGTTGGTTTGGAGAGCGTCGAGATCCTTGTAGATCTCCGGCATAGCCTCTTCCATCGCTGGGACTTGAGCCGCGCGAACATCTTCGGTTACACCAGCCAGTTCGGCCCAACGTTGCGAACCGATCGTAGTGATTTGTTGCGGAGTCCGGATACCGGCTACCCCGTCTTCGCCCTGAGCGTTGCTGAGGTATTCGCCGTTGAAG
>JAVBVI010000061.1:0-38946 GCA_031554505.1 Bacteroides sp.
TGTGGAGCGTTATTTCGAAAATCTTCGGCACGTTCAGGTAACCAGTCAGCACATAGGCTTCCTTTCCGAAGGCACCCACTTCGATACATCCGCTGCAACCGCCTTCACGGGCGTCTGTAATGGACTTACCCTGACGCATCAGTTCCTGAATATAGACATCGGGGTTGAATACCGACGGATACCCGTGTCCCTGGCGAATCACCTTACAACCGGTGCGCAGAAAGCGTTCCGGCGTACGGCTGCTGATATGGATCGCGCTGCCGGGCTGAAGGATATGGAGGTCTTCAATCACTTCGAGCATGATATAGGATACTTCGCTCACTCCGTCGCTACCGTCGGCCTTGACACCGCCGATATTGAGGTTGGTAAAGTCATTATAGGTACCGCTTTCCTTGGCGGTGATACCTACTTTGGGAGGCGCGGTGTGATTGTTCACTTTGATGAAGAAACACGACATCAGTTCGCGGGCCTCATCGTGTGTCAGCGTACCGGCAGCCAACTCTTTTTCGTAGAAAGGCGCCAGATGCTGGTCGAAATGGCCGGGATTCATGGCATCCCAACCGTTGAGTTCGGTAATGGTGCCAAGATGTACAAACCAGTAGGCCTGGATGGCTTCCCAATAGGTACGTGGGGCGTGGGCCGGCACCCAACGGCAGATCTCGGCAATCTGGCGCAGTTCGGCGGCACGTTTCGGATTGGCCTCTTTCGCTGCCATCTCGTCGGCCAGGTCGGCATGACGTTCGGCAAAGAGGATGGCGGCGTCGCACGAGATCGACATAGCAGTCAGCTCTTCCTGCTTGTCAGTCGCCTCAGGATCGTTCAAAAAGTCGAGCGATGCCAGGTGGCAGGCGATCTGTTCCTTCAGATCCAGCAAGCCATATCGGTACAGTTTACCATCGAGCGAGGTATGTCCCGGGGCACGTTGTTCCATGAATTCGGTGAACATACCCACCTCGTAGGCTGTCTTCCATTCCTCCGGCACATGATTGAAGATACGTTCGCGCTGCGTGCGTCCTTTCCAGTAAGGGATCACTTCACGGGCATAGGTTGCGATATCTTCTTCCGAGATGGTATAGCGCTGTAAATCACGGGTATTGAGTACATGGAGATCTTCCACACTGTGGCAGGTCAGTTCCGGAAAGGTAGGCACCGCTTTGGGGCGCGGACCACGTTCGCCCACGATCAGTTCGTCGGCACCGATATAGATCGTCTTCTGCTTACATATTTCGAGGAAATTCAATGCACGGAGCACAGGGATAGGATACTTCCCGTAGTTTTCCTTGTAGAAACGGGTCTCGATCAGCGCACGCTCGATCGAAAGGGAAGGTTCAGCTTCGAACGTCTGTTTACGCAGCCGTTTGATGCGGTCGTTCATGCCGAAAGCGTTCGGCAAGCAGGTGGTATTCAAATCATCAGTATTGGAAGTACACATAGCTGTCTGAATGTATTAAGGAGTATGATATCGCAAACATAGCAATTCTCCCCGATACATCCAAAACATCCGGTCGAAAATTTCGAGCGGATGCTGATTATCAAACACTTACTTTTCTTTCGCCAACGTAAAGACAAACTCCAATCCGCCTCCCAAATTATTCTTGGCCGAGATGTTACCACCATGAATAATCACGGCATTCTTCACGATGGCCAGCCCCAGTCCGGTACCACCCAACTTACGCGAGCGACCTTTGTCCACCCGGTAGAAGCGTTCGAACAACCGCACGAGGTGTTCCTGCGCCACCCCTACTCCGGTGTCGGCAAAGCTGAAATAGTAATAGTTCTCGTCCTCACGGAAGCAGTTGATGTAAATCTGGATATTTGTTCCGGCGTAGGCGATGGCGTTGTCCATCAGGTTGCGGAAGATGGAGTAGAGCAGTGAATAATTGCCCTTGAGCTGGATGTCCTTGCGGAGCGAGTCGACCACGGTGATCTGCTTCTCTTCCAGTTCGAGCGACACCTCGTTGATGATGTTCGTCATCAGCAGACTGATGTTCACCTTCTCCATGTCGATCATGTTGGCAGCCTCATCCATGCGGGTCAGCACGGAAATGTCGCGCAGCAGACGACTCAGACGGTTGCTCTGGGCGTAGCAACGTTCCAGGAACACGTTCATCTTGTCGCGGGGAAGCGATTCGCCACTGTTGACGATAGTTTCCAGGTAGCCCTGTATGCTGCTCACAGGCGTTTTCAGCTCATGGGCGATGTTCTGGGTGAGCTGACGTTTCAGACGCACCTTTTCCTCTTCCTGCGTGACGTCATTGATAGAAATCTCGAAACTGCCGTCCTGAAAGATGATACATTCCACGACGAACATCTTCCCGTTCTTGTTGATACTGATGGACATACGTTTTTCCTTCTGCCCCACCGGCCGCTGCTGCACCTTGTTGATGAAGTGGGTAATGTCACGCAGTTCGCTGATACCGAATACCTCCTCAGTGGTCTCCAGATTGGAATCGGAGATGAGGTTGCTGTACTGCGTGAATAGGTTGTTCACCAGAATCTCACGCTTGTCTTTGGTGAATACGCCCAATCCTTCGCGCGAAGTCTGCAAGTGTGTCACCAGCTTTTCGCGTTCGATGTAGAGCGCTTCCTTGGTTTCGTGCAGACGTTTGTATATCTGGATGATGTGCTGCGATATCTCGCCCAGCTCATTGTGGGGGAAGGCCGATTGCATGGCCATCTCGACGGGTTCGTTGCGGTCGGCCCGCAAGGCGAAATCCTGCAACTGACTGATGGAGGTGCCCAGCTTGTGGGTAAACTTATAGAAGATAGCGATGAGCAGCAGACTGATGATGAGAGTGAACCAGATGTAGTGCGAGTCGGCCTGGAGGTTGTGCACCAGACTGACGTTGTAGGGCAATGCCGAACGGACGATGCAGTCGGGATAGAGCGTGGCCGAATAGAAATAGTTCAAGCCGGTGGTCTCGGAAGTGCGTCGCACGTCGAAACCATGTCCCCGATGCAGAGCCTGGTCGACCTCCATGCGGTTGATATGGTTGTCGAGCCGGCTGACATCGTGCCGGTAACTGTCGAATATCACCTTCCCATCGAGGTTGATGATGGTCACACGCAGATCGGGCAGTATATTCCTGGACAAGTAATCGTTCAATGTATCAGAGAGGTACAAGTTACCCTCCAGATGCTCGTACAGACGGGCATTGTAATCCTGCAACTTCGTGTCGAGCAGTTCTATTTTATACTCCTTCTCCCGGTGATACTGATACCACATGAAGCATCCGGCAAAAACCAGGAACAGAAGGATGACCGACAGAAAGAGTTTCCGGCTGAAGGTCAGCAGGGGCTTTTGGGTGACGTACTTCATCGTTATTCGGCTTCAAAACAATAACCATATCCCAGACGGGTGACGATGCGCTTGCCATAGGCTCCGATCTTCTTACGCAGACGGGTGATATTGACATCGATGGTACGGTCCAGCACATACACCTCGTCGCTCCAGATGCGATTCAGAATATCTTCGCGGGAGAACACCCTTCCTTTGTTTTGCAGCAACAGAAGCAGGATTTCGAATTCCTTCTTCGTGAGTCCCACTTCCTGTCCGTCGATACTGGCTTTCTTCTTGGTGATATCGATGACCAGCGTTTGGTACGTCAGTTGTTCGGGCGGGGTGTCGGCATCGTTTTGCGAGGTACGGCGTATCACGGCTTTCACACGGGCCACCACTTCACGAAGCGAGAAGGGTTTGGAGATGTAGTCATCGGCTCCGATATTGAAGCCTGTGATGGTATCGTTTTCGGTATCCTTAGCAGTGATAAAGATGATAGGTACTCCGGCTGTTTTCTTGTCTTTCTTCAGCATGTTTGCCAGTTTGAATCCTGAGATCTCACCCATCATCACATCGAGCAGCAATAGGTTATAGCTGCCGACATCGAGTTTCAAGGCCTCTTCGGCCGAATTAGCGGTAGTCACCTCGTAGCCTTCGTTCTCTAGGTTGAACTTGAGAATCTCGCACAGATCTTCTTCGTCGTCGACCACTAAAATACGGTATTCGTTCATTGTTTTCGTCTTTATTTATTATTACAAAGTTAAACTTTATTTCTTTGTTGCGACAAAGTTGCGGCTTATTTGTTACGCCGAGGTGAAACAAGTGTTACGTTTTTATGTCAAACCACACATTTTCTAAAAATATGCATTATATTTGTTAGCCAAAACCGAAAGAACATGCATCCATGATACATCTGTCCATAAGAAACCGAAAGCTGAAGATTGCCGGCGTCACAACCGCCATCCTGCTGTTGTTGGGAATCGCTTTCTCACTGATCAGGTACAGTGCCCTCCCGCCCGACTTCGAGATTACCGACGAATTGGGAGGCAACATCTTCCCATCGGCCATCCTCTCGGTAGCCACCACCGACGCACTCATCGTCACTCCGGCAGACTCTGTCTACGTGGGCAATCCCAAATCGGTCATCGCCATCCGGGTGAAATCGCACAAAGCTTTCAGCCGGGTACGGATCGACGTGGGCGAAACACCCTTTTTCGCCCATTCTATCTCGGAATTCGTACTCGATAAACCCCGCACGGAATATATCATCTATCCGGACATTATCTGGAAATACGAAGCACTGCGTAACCAGGCGCAGGCTACCCCCATCAGTGTAGTTGCCGGTGTGGAAATGAACGGCAAGCAACTGGGACAGCGCGTGCGCACCTTTTCTGTGCGCAGCGTCAACGAATGTCTGCTGGGCTACGTCACCAATGGAACGAAATACCACGACACAGGTATCTTCTTCGCCGCCTATGTAAACGAAGAGAACCCGATGATAGACCAATTGCTGCGCGAGGCCCTGAACACGCGTATTGTCAACCGCTTCCTGGGCTATCAGAACAATAAAAACGGATCGGTGGACAAGCAGGTGTACGCGTTGTGGAATGTGTTGCAGAAACGCAACTTCCGGTACAGTTCGATTTCGAATACCAGTCTGTCGAGCAATGTGGTGTTCTCACAACGGGTGCGTACGTTCGATGATGCCTTGCAGTCTTCGCAAATCAATTGTGTGGATGGCAGCGTGCTGTTTGCTTCCCTGTTACGTGCTATCAACATAGATCCTATTCTGGTGCGTACGCCGGGGCATATGTTCGTGGGATACTACACCGATAAGGCGCATACCCAGAAGGAATTCCTCGAAACCACCATGATCGGCGATGTGGATCTGGACGATTTCTTCCCCGACGAAAAACTGGATTCCACCCTGGTAGGCAAGTCACAAAACCAGATGTCGTTGCTCACCTTCGAGAAGTCCAAGGAATATGCCAACAAGAAGTACACCGAAAACCAGGCTGGCTTCGGCTCCGGAAAAATCAGTTACATGTTTCTGGAGATTTCGAGGGATGTGCGGAGGCGTATTCAGCCTATCGGACGATAGGTACCTCTACAGAACGACTCAGGAAATTCTGTTCATATCGCTGGGTAGCACACCAAATTTCTTCTTGAAACAACTGCTGAAATATTTAGGATCATTGTATCCTACCATATATGCGATGTCAGATACTCGAACAGCCGGATTATCGGTGATAATTTTGTAAGCGGTTTGAAGACGTATATTAGCAATAAACAGAGAAGGGGGATCGCTTGATAATGTGGTGAGCCTCCTGTATAATGTTGATTTACTTACTTTCATACTGTCTGCAAACGATTGGTGGTCAAAGCCAACGTCGTCCAGATGCATATAGACACAGTCAATAGCTTGCTTTAAGAACGCCTTGTCACTGGAACTAATATCAGGCTTTTGCATCTCAAAGACTATGGAATTCGAATAATCCCTTAGCATCCTTTCTTTGTTTCTTAGCAAACTCTTTATTTTGGCTAACAACAAATTGAGTTGAAAAGGTTTGGTTATATAGTCATCTGCTCCCGCTTCATAACCTTCTATGACATCTGACTCGCTGTTCTTGGCTGTAAGTAAAATAATGGGTATATGCAGAAACTCCTCCTTGTTTTTTATAAAATGACACAGTTCAATCCCATTCATGACAGGCATCATTACATCCGAAAGAACCATTGCAATGTGTTTGGCATTCTCAAGCTGCTCTATGGCTTCTCTACCGTTCACCGCTACTAAGATGCTATATTCATGAGATAATGCTCCTGCAATAACTTTCAGAAGATCCTCATTGTCTTCGACCAGCAAGATTGTCTTTTTAGTGAAATTTGAATCTTCTTCAGGCACATACTGTTCGATAGCGTTCACCTCGGAGGAAACTCCCTGAGCGGTTTCTTCGCCTGACAAAGGCAAGATTACAGGATCGATTTCTTCTTCCAGAAAAGCCGATTCGATAATTGGCAGAATAACGCGAAAAACAGTGCCTTGATTAAGTTGACTTTCTACCTCGATTCTTCCATGATGCAATGTCACCAGATCTTTTGTCAGCGAAAGCCCTATTCCATATCCTGTGGTATGGTATTTACGATGATCTCCTTCATAAAAACGGCTGAACAATTCGGACATTTTTTCTTTGGATATACCCTCTCCGTTGTCACTGACAGAAATTACAATTTCTTCCTGCGAGGTTCCATAAGTGATATTTACACTGATTTCTTTTCCTTCTCTATTATACTTAAATGCATTGGACAGCAAGTTATATAGTATCTTATCAATCTTGTCCGGATCGAAATAGCCTATGATCTCTTCTTCTTCCACATGGATTTCGATTTGCATTTTCTTCTTCCTGATAAGTGGCAAAAAGTTATTCACACTGTCCTTTATAAAAGAGACAATATTCCCTTGGGAAACTTTGAGTTTCAGATTACCCGATTCGGCTTTTCTGAATTCCAAAATTTGCTGTAACAATCGCTTCAGACGGTTGATATTATTATCCATAATGGCATAATAGTCACTCTTATGCGGATTGGCCAACTTTATTTCATTCAAACTTACTGAGATAATCGTTAGTGGTGTAAGTAGTTCGTGGGTGATATTGGTAAAAAACTGTAGTTTCGAACGATTTAATTCCTCCTGCTTTGTTTGCTCCATTTCCTTTAAGCGATAGGCATTTCTTCGCTTTATCTTGTTTTTAACAACACGAATGAAATAGAATGCAATTCCTGCCAACAAAACAGTGTACACGAGATAAGCCCATTTACTCAGCCACCAGGGTGGAGTAATGACTATGGTAAAAGCCTTTTTCACTTTACTCCAATTTCCATTTCCATTCGTTCCTTTCACATACAAAGTATAAGTACCGCTTTCCAGATTGTTGTATGAAATAATATGGTTCCCATATTGCCAGTTATTATCCAGCCCTTCCAAATAATAAGCATATTCGTTTTTCTCCGGATTTCTGAAATTTAACACTGAGATTTTACAGGTAAAATCATTCTGTTCATGAGTCAGATGAAGGGTTCGTGTATATTCCGGAGTATAATCTGTAATGGCCAATCTTTCTTCACTGGTCAGGTCTTTCAGCCACTTGTTTTGTATTTGTATATCGGTAACGTAAACATCAGGCTGAGAATTGTCGCCCACGATCTTTTCCGGATAGAATGAGTTATATCCTTGATGTCCTCCAAAGAACATTTCCCCTTCAACTGTTTTACAGGCGGCCCCCCGAAAGAACTTATTATCCTGAAGCCCATCCAAAGTGGTATACAACTGGCATTTGTTTTCGGCCAAAGAATCGCTCAAATTTATCTTTATAAGTCCTACATTGCTTCCGGCCCAAAGGTTTCGGTACTCGTCTTCCAGTATACTGCAGATCATATCGCCAGGAAGATTATATTTTCGGTGAATGGAAGTAAATGTATCGTTCTCCGGGTCATACAGATTAAGACCACCGCCATCAGTTCCTACTAAAACGTTTCCTTGACTATCTACATAAATACATTGTATTTCATTGGAGTTGATTTTTCCATTATCAATATTATAAGGTATAAAGGTAGATTTCTCATTCAGTTGATTCTCCCTGACACGAAAAACCCCACTATGATCGGTTCCTACCCAGATATGCCCCAGGCTATCCTGTGCAACAGTATAAATAGAATGAGAATATCTGGTTTGAGGAGTTAATAAATTACTGAATCGGAATGACTTACCTTGAGGAGTTATGACGAACAGTCCTATTGTGGAACCAAGATAAATGTTTTGTTCATTATCCTCGAACATGCAAAAAATCTGATCGGGATAATGTGGGGGCTTCAGATTAGTTATTTTCCGATCGGTACTATGAGGACGGTAAATATATATTCCTTCTCCGAAACTCCCCAACCAGAGTTCATCCTTATACCGGGGTTTGAGAAAAGCAAAAAAGGTTTTTTCTGAATACTGTACAGATTTACTGAAATCTTTTTCGCGTTCACTGATCGTATGCGAAAAACGATCCAGAATCATAAAGCCATGATTACCTAATCCGACCCACAAGTCATCCTTATATACAGCAAGCCCTTGAATATTACTGCATGAATTTTGACTTTTTTCGTCGATCAACCGATGGAGATTAAACTGCATATTCTGCGGATTTATCCAATAGACCCCGCCTCCCAAAAAGCCCAGCCAGATAGTACCTGCACGATCCTTGAAAATAGTAGTAATCTCGTTATAAGGTAATCCCCCCGACAAACTATTCCGTGCATAGTTTACAAAATTCTTCCCGTCAAAACAGCTTAATCCATCCAAAGTTCCAATCCAAAGAGTTTTTGTAGTTTCATCCTCGGATATAGAATAAATAAGGTTATGAATGAGACTGTTACTGTTTCCCTCTTCGTGTACATACTTTTCGAAATACACATTCTTCATATCATACGGGTTGCAAAGCCTGTATAATCCATACCCCCAAGTACCAATCCATATTTGTTTCCGGCTGTCCTGAAAAAGATGATAGGCTGAATTAAGAGGATTGAATACAGGATAAGCAATCAGACTATCCGAAGAAACAACATACCGGTAAAGTCCATTTCCCCAGGTTCCAATCCAGATCTGGTTATCAACTCCCTCAATCAATGATTTTACATCCATCTGCCTAATCCGTTTAAAATGTTCGGCAGCATCCTGCTTCCTACCATTTTTATCCGTTTTGTACAATCCGCTACCTGTACCCACCCATATCGTACTGTCTTTAGTTGCCAGTATAGACTGTATCCGCTGATTGTTCAATTCAGTAAAGTTCTTTTCAACTTTCCCGGTTTTAGTATCCAACATATTCAAACCATAACTACTACCTATCCATAACCTCTGCTGAAGGTCTTCCTCAATGGCCAGTATATCATTGCTAGACAGAATACCCGGCGTATAGAGATTGGATTTTATGACTTTGAGTTCATAACCATCATACCGGCATAATCCGTTACGAGTTGCAAACCAGATGAAGCCCGCGCGATCCTGATAAATTTGTTGAACTTCGTTTGGAATAGTAATATCAGCAGGAAGGCTTTTAAAAGCTATATTCTGGGCCAAACCTTGTGCTAGTCCTCCTAATGGGAATGCCATTATGAAAAGGATCAGATAAAACGAAGTGTTTTTCATCTCTTTTTAGATATCTTTAGTGGTTTTATGTATGTATGCAAAGTTATCAAAATTAATCAGCTTCCAGATAAAATAAAGGTTGAATAATCATTCAATCAGGTATTGCAATTAATTCAAAGTCGGAATAATATAACCGTGCAATAATAATCGACCTAAATGAAGAAATCTTCGCCAACAATTCTAATTATTTCCCGGACATTTACACTGCGTATAAAAATGCAAGCGTTTTACGTTAAACCCTTTTTTTAATTCTAATAAGAAAAGTATGAGAAATGAAAAACATTCAGTAAAAACGTCCCTAAACACCTCCTTCTGGTTATCCAGAATGTTGGTACTAGGACTATTGTGCATTTGTGCAGTCTCCGGTGCTTTCGCCCAAAGAGCAACCATCTCCGGTATTGTAACAGATGATTTGGGAGAGCCTGCCATTGGGGCCAGTATCCTTGTGAAAGGAACTAACACAGGAACAATCACGAATACTGATGGAAGATTCTCCATACAGACAGATGGATTGACCGGTACGTTGGTTATTTCTTACATAGGAATGGAAACACAGGAAATCCCGATACAGGGGAGAACCTCTTTTAACATTCAGCTGAAATCAGCTAATAATTTGATGGAAGAAGTGCAGATTGTTGCTTATGGTGCTCAGAAAAAAATCACTTTGACAGGCTCTGTCAGTTCTGTAAATACAGATGAACTGCTGAAAGTTCCAACAGCTAGTATCGGTAATATGCTTGCCGGAGTACTCTCGGGAGTGTCGTCCGTACAATCGTCCGGGAAACCGGGAGGAGACGACCCGGATGTATTCATCCGCGGTATAAGCACATTGAATTCCACCAATGCTCGTCCGCTATATCTGGTAGATGGTGTAGAGCGTAATTTCTTCCAAATCGACCCCAACGAAATTGAAACGATCACAGTTCTGAAAGACGCATCTTCCACAGCGGTTTTTGGTGTACGTGGGGCAAATGGAGTAATTATTGTAACCACCAAACGTGGTAAAGAAGGAAAAGCGAAAATCAGCGCCTCCGTCTCATACGGTATACAGGCTCCTACACGTATGCCCGACTTTACCAACAGCTATGAATATGCTACTTATTTGAATGAAGCATACACCAATGACGGTAAAGATCCTCGTTTTTCAGCTGACATTGTTGAAGCATTCCGCACACATTCCAATCCGATAATTTATCCGGATACCGACTGGATGAAGATGATATTCAAGTCATCTGCCCCCCAGACTCAAGGGAATGTGAATATTTCAGGAGGTACCGAACGGGTTCGTTACTTTGTGTCTATGGGTATGTTGGATCAAAAGGGTTTCTTTAAAAACCATGATAAACGGTACGACGCCAATTTCAACTACAACCGCTATAACTATCGGGCCAATCTGGATATTGACTTCACCAAGTCAACCTTAGTCTCGGTCAACCTCGGCGGGCGCGTTGAAAAAAGAACGTCTCCACGATCTAATGGTAATATCAATGAACTATTCCGCAGAATCTACTGGGCCACTCCATTCTCCGGGTCCGGTATCGTGAATGGGAAGTGGATAAAAGGCAATCCAGAATATATGCCTGTAGGATTATCAGACGGATTGGGACCTGTTTATGGATTGGGTTATGACCAGAACACGTCCAATGTAGTAAATCTGGACTTAGCGCTTACCCAGAAGTTAGACTTTGTAACCAAAGGCCTTCAATTCAAGGTAAAAATTGCCTATAACAGTGGAAGCGGACACTTGAAACAACGTGGGGCATCGATCGAACAATATACTCCCTGGTTCATCAAAGATGTAACCTGGGCTTCACATCCTGCCGGTTCGAACGAGAATGACATTATCTATATACAAAGTGGTGAGGCCGGATTAATAGGCTATGGCGAAAGCTTTAGTAAATCGCGCGACTGGTATGCAGAAGCCAGTTTTGACTGGAAACGCGATTTCGGCAGACATCATCTTTCAGCACTGGCTCTCTATAACCAGAGCAAAGCCTATTACCCGGACAGTGATTATCCAGGTATTCCCAGAGGATATGTAGGGCTAGTGGGACGCTTGACGTACGATTACGATAACAAGTACCTGATTGAAGGGAATGTGGGTTACAATGGTTCCGAGAATTTTGCGCCTGGAAACAGATATGGCTTATTTCCTGCTGTTTCAGGAGGTTGGGTTATCAGCCAGGAAGAATTCTTGCTGGATAATTCCCTGATCAATTTCCTGAAAATACGAGCTTCCTACGGACTTGTAGGGAACGACAGGTATCATCCCTCCGGCACTGGTTTCATGGATCGTTTCCTGTACCTGCCTAACAGTTATTTTATTGGGAGTGGCTATCAGTTCGGAACGGGGACCAACTGGACCAATGGCGCTTACGAAAGAAGTTTTGGAAATCCAGGGTTATCATGGGAAACATCGACCAAGCAGAATTATGGTATAGACTTTTCATTATTAGATCAGAAATTAAGTGGTAGTATTGACTACTTTTATGAAAAGCGGGAAGACATTTTGGCAAAAGCAGCTACCGACCCTATCATTCATGCCATGAGCCTACCTGTGCTCAATTTAGGTATTGTTTCCAATAAAGGAATGGAATTAAATCTGAAGTGGAACCAAAAGATTTCCAACTTCAGATACTGGACAAATTTGAATGTATCCTATGCGAAGAATAAAATTGTATTCATGGACGAGGTTCCTACGGAATACAAATATACCCTGCGAACAGGACATCCTGTTGGCCAACCATTTGGTTTGAAAGTCAGAGGTTTCTACTACGATGGAATGGAAGATGTAGCCGACCATAGCTATGTATTGAAACCGGGAGATGTGGTTTATCAGGACTTGAACGACGATGGTAAGATAGATGACAATGACAAGACAGCTATCGGTTATCCAAGTTATCCGTTATTGAATGCGGGCCTGACAATCGGATTTGAATACAAGGGCTTTGATTTCAGTATGCTTTGGATAGGTGCAACCAAAACCTCGCGAGTGTTACAGGAAACATTCCGGGTACCTTTTGGCGATACCAATGACAGATCACTGTTGCAGCACAATTATGAAAATCGGTGGACTCCTGAAACTGCTTCGACAGCCACATTGCCACGAGCAACGATAGATGGTGTTAAGAATAACTATCGGGATTCCGACCTGTGGATAAAAGATGCCAGTTACCTGCGTCTGAAGAACATCGAAGTAGGATATAATTTTAGTTTACCGTTTATGTATAAAATAGGAATGGAAAAGATGCGAGTCTTCTTTACCGGATACAACTTATTGACATTCGATAAACTGAAAATATCCGATCCAGAGTCTTTGTCGAGCGGTGCTCCCCAGTATCCGGTCATGCGTGTATTTAACCTTGGATTAAATGTCAGCTTTTAAAAACTAATAACATGAAAAATATACTTTACGGATTCATGCTGTTATCTACCCTTACTCTAGTATCCTGTGTAGATGACTTTAAAGTTGGAGATGACTTTCTGGAAAAAGCTCCAAGTGTTGATGTGGATAAAGATCTCGTTTTCGGCGATGCCAATCATGCCCGTGGCTTTCTATGGAATGCATATACCACCTTGTATTACGGACGCCCTCTGAATTGGAGCGCCAAAGGAAATAGGATGTGGATGAGTGGCATCGATGCACTGACCGATCATTTTACCAGTGGGCTCAGTTGGGCCGGTCCTAACACATTATATTATTCAGGACAATTTAATTCGACTTCGGATTACAGTTCCTCAATTTACTCTTACGCCAATGGCGAGGATCAATGGACTGGCATTCGCAAAGCATGGCTATTTGTGGAAAACATTGGGAAAACACCTAATATTGACGATAAGGAAAAAGCACGTCTGACGGGTGAAGCCAAAATGATTGTAGCCTGCCACTATGCAGATATGTTCAGAAATTATGGTGGATTACCACTGGTAGATCACGCATTTGATCCCAATGAGGATTTCAAAATCCCACGTGCTACTGCCCGCGCAACCATGGATTTCATCACCAAACTTTGCGACGAAGCGTATGCTGTGCTCCCATGGGCCTTGCCTGCAGGAGATCAGGAACAGTGGGCGGGTCGTTTTACGGGCGCTGCTGCGCTTGGGCTAAAAATAAGAATTTTATTGTTCGGAGCCAGCCCCTTGTTCAACGATACAGAATGCTATTATCCCTCACAGTCAACGGCCCAATCGGTAGCTGAGAAACATGTCTGGTTTGGTAGCAAAGATGCCACCATGTGGCAAACTGTAGTCGACGAATGCGATAAGTTCATGAAACGAAACAGCCAGGAAGGAAGACCGTGGGATCTGGTTCAGGGTGCCAACCTCAGACAAGCTTATCAAGACTCTTATTTCAGAAGAGCCAACGGTGAGTTATTAATTGACACACGTGCACGAGCCACAGTTTCATGGATGTGGGACGGCAATTGTTATTATCTGGAAGCATATGGCGCATACGGTTCCATGACCCCAACATTGGAATTTGTGAATCTTTTTCCTTATGCTGACGGCACTCCATTCGACCCGACCTTCTGGGATGAACAGAATAAAGATAAATACATATCGGAAGATCCATTTGCCAACCGGGACCCTCGACTGTATGAAACATGCCTGGTCAATAATGCCGATTTTAGTTCCGATCATGTGGCCGAGTTGTGGCAAGGCGGTCGTGAAGCACCGGCAGCATCCATGGAAGGAGCCAAATTCACGGGGTTCGGCCTGTACAAACATATTCTGAATTTAAGTGTACAATATGGAAAACAGGACCAATGGCCCTACCTGCGCCTACCTGAAATATATCTGAGTTACGCCGAAGCCCTGAATGAAGTAGGGCGCACGTCTGAAGCATACCAATACGTAGATTATGTGCGTGCACGTGTCAATCTGCCAGGTCTGCGGACAGGTTTGTCGCAGGAAGCTATGCGGCAGGAGATACTAGACGAACGTGCACGTGAGTTTGGTGTAGAAGATGTACGCTACTATGATATGATCAGGTGGAAGATGGAAGCTAACTTCCGCAAAGCCCTACATGGTATTCGTATTTATCGCCAATTGGAGGGCGGCAATGCCACATACTCTTATGAGAAGTTTACCATAAATAAACGCTTTATTCAGGATGGACCCGACGGAACAGTATTCTTTACCCCGAAATGGTATCTCTCTCCGTTCCCCTTCGTAGAAATGAACAAGGGATATTTAACGCAGAATCCGGGATGGTAATCTACTGTTGGTTAACTAAAAATTGAAAGCAAAGATATGAAAAGAAAATATAAATTATCATGTTTGTTAATGCTCTCTTGCCTGAGTGTATACGCGCAACAAGACAGTGTGGATATAGCCAAACAGCAGAGATTGCTTAACTTGGGATATGGTGTAACTGTTAGTTCAGATGAATCTTCAGCGGCCATATCCGAGATCACCAGTGATGAGATTATGAAAAGTTCGGCCATTAATCCTGCCAACACTTT
Source organism: Bacteroides sp. (assembly GCA_031554505.1). Taxonomy (GTDB): domain Bacteria; phylum Bacteroidota; class Bacteroidia; order Bacteroidales; family Bacteroidaceae; genus Bacteroides. Next base: position 14,939 of record JAVBVI010000061.1, read on the forward strand.
GTATGGGAAAGGATTAGGACTGACCGTTCTTCAGAATGGAGGCACGCTGTGGGAAAGCAACCCTTCCTTATCCATTCGCGGAGCAAACTCTACGGGCAACAATGGAATACTGGTCCTGGTCGATGGTTTTGAACGGGATCTTAACTGGATCACCAAGGAAGAAATAGAGAACGTCCAAATACTGAAGGATGCCGCAGCCACCGCTTTATATGGTCTGCGCGGCGCCAATGGAGTGATGCTGGTCACCACCAAAACCGGTTCAAAGAAGAAGATGGAAATCAGCGTAAACTATGAGCATCAATTCAATATGCTGAACCGTGTGCCCGACTTTGCTGATGGCTATACCTACGCTTCGGCCATGAATGAAGCCCTGAAAAACGATGGCCTCAATCCTATGTACGATCAGACCCAACTCGAAGGGATCAAGTCGGGCAATCCACACTACGGAAACGTAAACTGGATGGACGAGGTCTTGAAGAAGAACGGTTCGACAGACAATGTCTATGTAACCCTGAGCGGTGGTGGCGAAGTAGCCCGATACTTTTCATCCATAGACTATGTCGATTACAGCGGACATATCAAACCCAAGAATGTGATCGACGATTACTCGTCACAGCACAGATATTCCAAGTTGAATATCCGGACCAATATCGATGTGGATCTGACCAAAACCACTCAGATGTTCTTCAAGCTGAACGGTATGCTGGCAGAGCATAACCGTCCGGGAATCCTGACAGGCGACTTGATGAAAGTGCTGTACAATACACCTTCGGCAGCTTTCCCCATCAAAACACCTTATGGAGATTGGGGAGGAAGTGACGTGTGGACACAGAACCCGGTAGCCGAAGTGGCCGCCAAAGGATATGGCAGAAGCCATCAACGTCTGCTGTTTGCCGACATGGCGATCAGGCAGGATCTATCCATGTTACTGAAAGGGCTCTCGGTAGATGCACGCATCGCTTACGATAATTTTTCGGAATACTGGGACGGCTACGATATTAAGTATGCATACGCAGTGGCCAAGGTACCCCACCCCGCTTCTTCGGACGACTACAATTTGAAAGGCCAAAGCACCTCTGTTTCATTCGGCAGTTCGCTGGGAGTGCAGTGGAACCGCTTCAACTTGTGGGGCCGCGCCCATTACAATACAGCATGGGGAAGCCATAAACTGGACGCCACACTGGCCATATCCAGGGAACAAACTTCGCTAAGCGGACAGCACAATACCCGGAACCGTATCAATATGCTGGGACATGTACACTATGTGTATGATAACCGCTACATAGCCGACCTCGCACTCTCGCACAACGGCTCCAATCAGTTGGCACCTTCGCAACGGTTTGGCACTTTTCCCGCCCTGTCGGCTGCATGGGTAGTCTCCAACGAAGCATTCCTGAAAGACAATTCATGGATCGACCTGCTCAAAGTACGTGCTTCCTGGGGACTAACCGGATATGACCTAATGCCCGCAGCGCTCATGTGGAACCAAAAATACGGCTGGGCCAACGGTTACCCGCTGGGTGCCGAATACAATGGATTCGCCGGACTGGGCGAAGGACGCCTGCCCACACAAAATCTGATGTACGAGAAGGTGGCCAAAGGCAATCTGGGCATCGACCTCTCATTGGCACGTTCTTTCGACCTGACCGTGGAGCTGTTTAAGGAAAAAAGGACCAACATGCTGGTTGTCCCGGGCGATATTTCGGGAGTACTGGGTGCTGCCAATGCCTACAAAAACATGGGTGAAGTGGATAACAAAGGTATCGAGATCGGAGCCAATTACCACAAAACCATCCGCGACTTCAGTTTCAATCTGGGCGGTAACTTCACTTTCTACCGCAACGAGATCATAGAAATGGGCGAAGAATACGTGCCGTACGAATGGATGAAGAAAACCGGCAGATCCGTCGGCCAAATTTTCGGCTACGAAGCCATCGGCTATTTCAAGGACGAACAGGACATTGCCAACAGCCCCAAACAGTCCATGTCCACCGTGAAGCCCGGCGATATCAAGTTCAAAGACCTGAACGGCGATAAGATCATCGACGAGTTCGACAGGAAACCCATCGGATACAGCAGCACCCTACCCGAGATCTATTATTCTTTCCATATCGGAGCCGAATACAAAGGTATCGGATTCGACGCCCTGGTACAGGGAACAGGCAACTACTCGGCCATCGCTTCGACGCCCGGTTTGTTCCGCCCGTTGACCGGGAACTCGTCCATATCCGAGTATTATTACAACAACCGCTGGACCCCCGAAACACCGGATGCCAAGTATCCGCGACTTTCGCAAGGAACCAATGCCAACAACTTCAACGACAACACCGTATGGCTCGTCGACAAGTCGTTCCTGAAACTTCGCCATGCCGAAGTGTACTATAAGTTCTCCAAAGGACTCTTGGCATCGACCCCGTTGAAATCGGCCAAAGTGTACGTCAGGGCTTCCGATTTCATACTGTTCGATCATGTAGACGTGTGCGACCCCGAGGTAATGGGAACCACTTTCCCTGTACCATCGTCCATACAGTTAGGATTCTCCATAGGTTTCTAATACAATTAAAAAGACAAGGATTATGAAAATACAACTATTTATTAGTGGAGTATTGATGCTATTGCTCTCCTCGTGCAGCGACTTTCTCGACTACAACGAGAACTCGGATTACGACCAAAACAAGCTGTTCAATACCACATGGGCGAACACTGATTTCGTAACAGGTATTTACGCTTACCTACCGGGAGACCTGTTGGAGGTGGATGATGCACTCCGCTCTTCCGGCTGTGATGAAGCAGAGTATGTTTGGCAAAATTCGGCTATACACCGTTTTTACAATGGCAGCTGGAGCGCCATACGCACTGTAGACGACAAATGGAATCGTTACTACACAGCCATCCGCTTATGCAATGATTACCTGCAAAACGGTACAGGTAAAACCTGGGACGAATTCGCCTACGACAAAAATTACCAAAAGATGATGCGCAAATACCGGAACCTGGAATGGGAAGTAAAAGCCCTGCGCGCCTACTTCTATTTCGAGCTCGTCAAGAGATATAATAAGATCCCGCTGGTGACAACCGTGCTGACTGCAGAAGAAGCCAATCAGCAGATACCCGTCGACTATCAGACCATCATTGATTTCATTGAAACTGAATGCAACGAGATCACCGCCGATGGGAAACTGCCGTTCCGCTACGATGGCGATTATGACAATCAGACCGGACGGGTATCCAAAGTATTTGCATTGGCCTTGAAAGCCAGGGCCCTGCTTTATGCGGCAAGTCCTTTAAATAATCCCAATGCAGCAACAAGTCCGGACAAATGGATAAAAGCAGCCAAAGCTTCCAAAACCATCATGGATGCTGCCGGCGGATGGGGATTGTCCTTAGTCTCTTTTGGCAACCTGTTGGGAGCCAATAATTTCAAAGAAGCAGAAATGATATTCGCAAAAAGGAATGGTGACTCAAACAGCTACGAGCGCACCAACTTCCCCATTGGGCTGGAAGGTGGCAAGAGCGGTAACTGTCCCACGCAAAACCTGGTCGATGCTTTCGACATGAAAACAGGCTTCACCCTCAACGAGGCGAAACCCTACGAGAATCGCGACCCCCGGTTAGCGCTCACCGTACTCTATCATGGCGGGAATACAGCTTACAATAAAAAAGCGGATATCCTGCCCGGTGGCGTGAATGGTTTGCCGAAAGAAGGGGCTACCAAAACGGGTTATTATCTGGCCAAGTTTGTCAACAACAGTGTGAGCCTCACCGCCAGTAATACGACGAATGCGCGCCACTCAATACCTTTATTCCGGTATGCAGAGATTATCTTGATTTATGCAGAAGCCATGAACGAAGCCTATGGCCCGGAAGGAGTTACGGCCGACCTGAATATGTCTGCCCGCACTGCCATCAACCTGGTTAGAGGCCGGACAGGGCTGGGTATTCCTGCACTGACCACCGAAAATGTTCCTTCAAAGGAAACATTCAAGTTGGCCTTACGAAAAGAAAGAATGACAGAACTAGCCTTCGAAGACCATAGGTTCTGGGATATACGCAGATGGAAGATCGGACAGGAAACCACGAAAATCAAGCGGGTGACCATACAAAAGACAGGCGACGTGCTTTCATTTGAATATCAGACCACTACCGATCGTATCTGGGATGATAAAATGTATTTCTATCCGATACCGCAATCTGAAATGTATAAAAACCCGAATCTTGTACAAAATACAGGATGGCAGAATTAATACTATAAACTAAAAAACAGGAGAGGCCGATCAGGCAACAATAAAACAGTCTAGTTTAAACAATAAAATGACAATAGGTAGATATAGATAAGAAGTTTGTGCCTCTCCTGTTTTTATTCCCAACATCATAAAATTCCAAAAACTCAAAACCATGATAGTGAAACGACACATAATCCGCTTCTGCTTTCTTCTGTTATTGACACTGGGGACATTTCAACGTGTAAGCGCACAACAACAAACAGAATGCAGAGTAGCCCGTATATTCACCGACAATATGGTTATCCAGCAAGGAATACATGCTCCTGCATGGGGATGGGCGAATCCGGGAGAAACTATTAATCTGGAATTGGCCGGCAAAGAATATTCGACTACTACCGACGAGAATGGTAAGTGGATGATTCGGTTGAATCCAATGAAAGCAGGAGGTCCTTATACCTTAACTGTAAGAAGTAGCCATCCAACCAAAATATTCGAAAATGTGATGATAGGCGAAGTATGGCTGGCGTCGGGACAATCGAATATGAACTTCGGTACAGGTAGTGTGCTAAATGCCGCCGAAGAAATCAAAAACGCCCATTTCCCTGATATTCGAGAATTTCGAACACCCGAATATATAAGTCGCACCCCTATCAGCGACCTGACCGGTGGAGAGTGGAAAACATGTACTCCCGAGAATGTGAGAGGCTTCTCGGCTGTAGCCTATTTTTTTGCTCGTGCCTTGCATCTGGATAGGAATGTACCCGTAGGAATTATCCACACATCGTGGAGCGGAACCATCTGCGAAGCATGGATAAGCCCTGAAATGCTTTACACCATCCCAGCTTTCAAGAACAAAGTCATAGAAGAAATATATAAGGGCGATGCAGACTGGACTGCACTGCACCAGCAAGGAGTGGAGAAAAGTAAAGAAAGAGAAAGAATTACCCAAACAACACGGGCCGGTTTAGACTTAAGCGCCCATAAACTATCGTTCAACGACAAGAGTTGGAAAGAAGGGATTTATCCCGTATACCCGTCACGTGTTGGATTGGGCGGATATTGTCTGGTATGGTTTCGAAAAGAAGTCACACTGACTAAAGAAGACTTAGGTAAAGATTTAATTCTGCACTTAGGCAAAGTGATGACCGGTGATGTAACCTACTTCAATGGAGAAGAGGTTGGTCGCGAAAGATGGGACGGAGTACGGAACTACCGGGTACCCGCCAAATTATTGAAGAAAGGGAAAAACATAATTGCTATCCGCCTATTGTCCGAATGGGGAAGCGGACGCATTGGAGACGAAGCCAGTGACCCTTATTTATATTCGAAAGACAACCGGGTTCGGCTTTCGCTGAAAGGCGCATGGAAGTACAACGGTGAGATAGAGCCCCAACTACCTGTCGGCAGAGGGTATTCCAACGATATTACCAGTATGTACAACACAAAGATTGCCCCTCTCCTACCTTACGGCCTCCGTGGCTTCCTGTGGTATCAGGGCGAAGGGAACTCGGGAGATCCTGATCTATACAGGCAGCTGCAGCCCACCCTGATTACCGACTGGCGCATTCGTTTTGAACAGGGATACCTTCCTTTCCTGTTTGTCCAGTTGCCTAATATAAGTGGAAGCAGATGCCACTATTTCCGTGAAGCACAAGCTGAATCACAACAACTACCCAATGTGGGTATGGCAGTTTCGATAGATGTTGGTGACCCTTATGATATTCATCCCAACAACAAAAAGCCGGTAGGCGAACGTCTGTACCTGCAAGCTAAAAAGATTGCATACAAAGACAGCATATACGTCTTCCAAGGACCTGTCTACGATTCTTACCAAGTTGAAGGCAATAAAATCCGCCTGAAGTTTACGAGTATAGGCAGTGGACTTATCAGTAAAGACAGTAAGCCCCTGCGTACATTCGAAGTTGCAGGTAAAGATAAAAAATTTGTCCCGGCCATAGCCCTAATTGACAAAGGAGACATACTCGTTTGGAGTGATGAGGTACCAGAACCACTTTATGCCCGACACGCATGGGATGGGAATCCTGACCTAAATCTCTATAATAAAGAAGGACTACCAGCAACATCATTCAGGACGAGCAAAGACGAATAAACTTAAAAGGTATCAAATGAAAAAACTGTTACTGGCATTCTTACTGGGAAGCGGATTATTCCTGGAAGATTTCACATATATAACAGCCCAATCTGTACCCAAAGAACAGATGAGAATCGCTGAAGCTCCTTTATTCAGAGACCCTGTGTATGATGGTGCCGCAGACCCTATGGTCATCCACAATGAAAACGATCATGCGTGGTATATGTTCTATACTAATCGCCGGGCCAATGTAGCCATACCGGCAACAAGTTGGGTGTATGGTACTGACATTGGGGTGGCTGTAAGTAATAATAATGGAAAGAGCTGGGAGTATCTGGGAGCCCTTGATCTGGAATTCGAGCGAGGAAGAAATACTTTCTGGGCTCCTCATGTCATTTATGACAATGGCCTCTATCATTTGTATGTGACCTATATACAAGGTGTACGTAAAAGTTGGTCGGGTACCGGGAAAATAGCACATTATGTCAGCACTGATTTATGGAATTGGAAATTTCAGGGCTTAATACCACTGGCCGATGAAGATCCTCTGCTAGATGCCACCGTTTTCAAGAAGCCGAATGGCCAATGGGGAATGTGGTATAAGAATTCCCGTCACGGCTTTACGGTAGAAGCAGTGAGTGATGATTTATACACTTGGACCAACATTCCGGGAATCACCATTGGAGACTGTCCGCACGAAGCTCCTTTTGTCTTTTTCTACAAAAGCTATTACTGGATGTTGATAGACCAATGGAACGGACTCGGAGTGTACCGCTCCAAGGATACGGATAAATGGGAAAAACAATCGGTTATTCTGGGGAAAAAAGGGAGACGCAAAGAAGACAATGTACGCGCCAGTCATCCTGGGGTGGTTGTAGCAGGCGATAAAGCTTATGTGTTTTACTTTACACACCCCGGTTGGGAAAAAGAAGGAGGATGGGCTGATGAATCGAACAAGATAGATGAAGCAGGCGTATTGCCGCATATATACCGACGCTCGTCCATTCAAGTTGCCGAACTAAAACTGGACGCTAAAGGAATGATGATTTGCGACCGGGACGCACCGTTTGACTTCTACCTGCCGGATTAATATAGATAGAAGAATTCTTACGAAATTATTTTAATTAAACTTGCATAGATATGACCAGATCATTAATTGTATTGCTTACTACCTTGATAACCTGCTTGTCATGGGCAGGCCAACCTGTGAAGACTTTTTCTTTAGAAGAATTTATTAAAGATAATAAGATAGTAACTAACGGGGTTAAGCTAGAATATAAAGGAAAAGTATTACAACTTACAGCACTGAAACAGGGAGGTAGTATCACCTTTCTTTCGGGCGATCAGGCGTGGAATTTTTCACCTTTTGTACAGCTTGTTTGTGAAGTGCAAAACTTATCGGCCAATGAACTATTCATGGAGACTCACTTAAATGGCGACTATTGGAGTACAGGCGCCGGCTATGTTCCTGTGCAAAATACACGTGAGATAGAAACATTGATTCTCCGCAAAAAATATTCGGAACAACAACTTAAACTATTCCCCCAAATGAGCGGACTGCCGGGAGGTGCTACCAGATTATGGGCAGGATATACCCCCGATTCCATTGTTAGCTTTACACTAGATTTCCCCCGCATCCAACCGAATGATCGATTTATCATAAAAGGAATAAAACTAGCCACTCCTTATAAAGAATTTAAAGACGAAGATTATGAAGCATTACTGCCTTTTGTTGACAAGTTTGGGCAGTATATACATGCACAGTATCCCGGAAAGATAAAGAAAACGAATGATATCGTTACAGCCGATAAGAAAGAAGAACAAGAGTTAAGAAAATATACGGGGAATAAGACCTGGGACGTATATGGAGGTTGGAACAATGGCCCTAAGTTCAAGGCAACCGGGCATTTCCGGATCGAGAAACACCAAGGGAAATGGTGGTTAGTTGATCCATTGGGGCATCTGTTCTGGTCGCACGGAATCACCTGTGTAGCAGGAGGGGATGACACGAATATCACCGGGCGTGAGAGATTCTACAGCCCACTGGCTCTGAGTGCGAATGAGAAAGCTGACTCTCTGCTATTCATGTCCAACCGTAACGGGAATACCGGTATATCGTACTGGCGATTGAATATGTATCGTAAATGGGGAAAAGAGTTCGAAGATAACATGATTGACAAAGCCATACGCCGGCTAAAAAGCTGGAACATCAACACCATTGCCAACTGGTCGAACCAGAAAGTGATTGATTGCCGGAAGGTCCCCTATACAGCTACTATCCATGTGCAGCACGGGCATCTTCCTCCCGATCCGTTTGCTGCCGATTTTCAAGAGTACGTAGAAAGGATTGTTGCGCGTTCTGCTGCTGCCGACGATGAATGGTGCATCGGCTATTTTGTAGACAACGAAATCGGCTGGGGTAATAATACCCAACTGGCGACTTTAGCTATAAAAGGGCGATATCCCAACGCAAAGAGTGCTTTGAAAGACAGGCTGGTTGAGAAATACGAATCGCTGGCAGCGCTGAATCATAGCTGGAAGAGCCACTTTGCTTCTTGGGAAGAGTGGATGAAGAGTGATTCTATTTACCAGGAAGCAACTGCTGACCTGACTGACTTCACAGCCCATTTTGCGAATACTTACTTCCGCTGCATAAAGAATGCGCTTGCCCGAAAAGCCCCACACAAGCTTTATCTAGGCTGTCGGTTCAACTATGGCGATTACGCCGGCAACCCCTACCAACAATGGATTGTCAACATATCGGCTAAATACTGCGATGTGGTGAGTTTCAACAGATATGCCTACTCAGCCTATTCACTCCGCCCCTCAAGCAATCTTGATTTCCCTATGATCATCGGCGAATACCACTTTGGCGGTTTGGACAGGGGACTGTTGCACGGTGGTTTACGGTATGGCGGCACTCAGGAAAACCGAGCGGATTTATATAAACATTATGTGGAAGATGCCATTCAAAATCCATATATTGTGGGCACGCACTGGTTTCAATACAACGACCAAGCTGTTACCGGGCGAGGGGATGGCGAAAATTACCAGATAGGTTTTATCAATGCGTATGACGCACCGAATCAGGAACTGGTTGAGGCTGCCCGGAAAACAGGCGAAAATATGTACGAACTTCGTAGCAAATAAACACCATACCATTATGAGATTCAAAATATACATTTACGGTCTGATCGCATGGGGGGTATTCGCCGCATGCAAACAAGAAGCTATTCAGGTAAAAACTCCGGCTGCATTGTCTACAAAACCTTTTGAGCTAAGCGATGTAACCATCACCAAAGGAGTCTTTAAACATGCTGAAGAGAAAGATGCAACATACATCATCGGGCTGGATGCCGACCGTTTTTTGAGTGGTTTCCGGCTCGAAGCCGGACTTACTCCCAAAGCTCCCAAGTACGAAGGTTGGGAAAGTCAGGGAGTAGCCGGACAATCATTAGGACATTACCTTTCGGCCTGCGCCATGTATTATGCCACTTCCGGAGATGAAAGGTTTCTTCAGAGACTCAACTATATGATCAATGAACTGGATAGTTGCCAGCAAGCTCACGGAAACGGTTACCTGGCTGCAACACCCAACGGAAAGAAAATATTCGCAGAAGTATCTTCCGGCAACATCTATTCGCAAGGCTTCGATCTGAATGGAGGCTGGGTACCCATCTATGTCATGCACAAAGTATTGGCAGGATTATTGGATACGTACCGTTATGCCCACATAGACCGGGCGCTTAGTATGGCCGAAAAACTGGGAAACTGGATGGTTGACACCTTCCAACACTTGAGCGAAGAACAAATGCAGAAAGTATTGGCCTGTGAGTTTGGTGGCATGAACGAAGCATTGGCCAATTTATATGCTTATACCAAAAACGATAAATTTCTGGCATTGGCCAAACGTTTCGACAATCACGAGGCAATTATGAATCCGTTGGCTTCCTGTATCGATGATCTGGAAGGGAAACATGCCAATACGCAAGTGCCTAAGATAGTCGGTGCTGCCCGACTTTATGAATTGACAAACGATAAACGGGATTCTACCATCGCTTCTTTCTTCTGGCATACGGTGGTCGACAATCATTCGTATGTCAATGGCGGCAATAGTGATGGCGAACATTTCGGAACACCCGGGCGACTTAATGAACGACTAAGCACCAACAATACTGAGACGTGCAACACGTACAACATGTTGAAGCTCACCCGTCACCTCTTCTCCTGGAAAGCACTTCCGGAATACAGTGCCTATTATGAAAGAGCCATGTTAAACCATATCCTGGCCACCCAGAACCCAGATACCGGTATCGGCACCTACTATACCCCACTAATCTCCGGCGGAATAAAAACCTATCTGGCTCCTCATGGGTTTGTTTGTTGCAGCGGCTCCGGCATGGAAAATCATGTAAAGTACGGCGAATTTATCTACTCCGAAGGAACGGATTCCAGTTTGTTTGTTAATCTGTTCATTCCGTCGCGGTTAGTATGGAATGATAAAGGAATAACGATTACCCAGGATACCGATATTCCATCTTCTGACCAATCAGTGCTGACCATACAAACAGAAAAGCCGCAGGAGGCAGTACTACGGTTACGCTATCCGGAATGGGCCGAGAAGATGGCAATCAAAGTAAACGGTTCGACCATTCCTTTTAAAGCCGAAAGCAACAGCTATGTCTCTATAAAGCGCGAATGGCAGGATAATGACCAAGTAAAAATCATATTTCAAATGAAACTTTACACCGTACCCATGCCCGATAATGAAAAACGAATCGGTATCTTCTATGGGCCTGCCTTGCTGGCCGGTGAATTGGGGAAAGATGAACCGGATTTAGAAAAGGATATTCCGGTACTGATTATCAACGGTAAACCGATTCAAACATGGCTAAAAAAAGTATCCGACTCACCTTTGCGCTTTCAAACTCAATCGGTAGGCCAACCCAAAGATGTCACCCTAATTCCTTTCCATACCATGCATCACCAGCACTATCAGGTATATTGGGATATGTTTACATCCGAAGAATGGACGGACAGAGAAGAAGCATATAAAAGGCAACTAAAACATTTGCAGGAACTGGAAAAGGTTACTGTAGATTATATCGCATTGGGCGAGATGCAACCCGAGAGAGACCATAATTTCCGTGGAAAGGACATTGGTAATGGAATTTCACATCGCAAGAAATGGAGAGCGGCATGGATTGGTGGTTGGTTTGAGTTTGACATGAAAGTCCTGCCGGATGTATCACAAAATCTGGTGGTTACGTACTGGGGGGGCGAATCGGGACACTTTGAATTTGACATTCTGGTGGATAATGAATTTCTTGTTAGGCAAAAGCTGCATCAAAATGAGCCCGATAAGTTTTTCGAAGGCGTTTATCCGTTACCGGAGAAGCTGCTGAAAGGAAAAAACAAAATAGCTGTTCGCTTTAAAGGCGTACCCGGTAACTGGACAGGAGCTATTTACAATGCACGAATCGTACAAAACATACCCAATTAGCCATGAATATGAAAACCAGAATCTCCGTAGTATGCATCCTGCTGATTGCCTGCAGTTCATATGCAATGGGACCTAATGAAACGGTTCCTCCGGGAGTAGTGATACACAACTCACCAGCCGTTTCGCACAATTACGTCGGCTCGCCCAGCATTGTTATTATGCCGGATGATACGTATGTGGCTTCACACGACTATTTTGGTAACAGACTATCCGATTCTTATATCTACCTATCGAAAAATAAAGGAGAGACATGGGAGCAGATAGCGAAAGTCGAATTATTAACGTGGAGCACTCTGTTTAACCGGGGAAAGGAATTGTATTTAATAGGCGTATCGCCTAAATGTACCATGGGATACGGAGACTTTGTAGTCAGGAAATCATTGGACAACGGACACACATGGACTACTCCTTCAGATGAAACAACAGGGCTGATCCGGAAAGGATGGTATCATTGCGCCCCTGTTCCCGTAGTGACCCATAAAAACAGATATTGGCGCGCTATGGAAAGGATGGATAATAACTGGGGATGGGGACCATTTTCAGCCTTCGTAACTTCCATACCGGCAGATGGAGATTTGCTGAATGCAAGCCATTGGAAGCTAAGCGATGAAATGCGGTTTGATGCTTCATGGAAAACAGGAGCTTCTGCCTGGTTAGAAGGGAATGTCGTGATTGACAAGAAAGGGAACATAAAGAACATACTCCGTGTAGCCTACGAACAGGACGATCTGGCAGCAATGATTTCTGTAAACCTTGATGGCAGTAGCATAAGGTTTAATTCCGAAACTGACTTCATTCATTTTCCCGGTGCAGCTAAAAAGTTCACCATCCGTTATGACCCAAAGAGTAAGAGATACTGGGCCCTATCCAACTTTGTGCTCCCGAAGTATAGAAATACGGCCGATAATGGTGCGCTACGCAATACACAAGTATTAATGTGTTCCCAAGATCTCATCCATTGGGAAATAAAAGAGGTACTATTGAGTTGTGATGAACCTGCTCTCCACGGGTTCCAATATGTAGACTGGCAATTTGACGGGAAGGATATCGTATTTGTATCACGTACAGCATGGACCGATTCAACCGGGGAACCTCCCCGTCAACACGATGCCAATTACCTGACTTTTCATCGGATTAAAGACTTCCGGAAGTACAAAAAGGAAAAAGCTGCAATCTAAATACAAATCAAAAACATAATCATATGAAAAAGAGTATATCGGTTTTGAGTATAGTAATAATCCTGATAGCATATGCAGGATGTAAAAACGTGCATACCACGGAACTTGCCACTTTCCAGATACCTGCCGAAGAACCATTCTTTTTTGATAAAGAATGGGGAGGTGCGGCCGACCCGGTTATGGTGTGGAATGAACAGTACAAAGAATGGTTCGTATACTATACCCAGCGACGTGCCTATTATGAATGCGAAGGAGTTGAATGGATGCACGGCAGCACCATCGGCATTATTTCATCTAAAGACGGAATAGAATGGACATATCGCGGTTCATGCCAGGGCGATGAACAATTAAGTAACGAGAATCACACCATGACCTGGTGGGCACCCGAAGTAATTGCCGATAAGAATACACTACACATGTATGTAAGTTGCGTTCCGGGTGTGTTTAAAGATTGGAATGCCAAACGATTTATAAAGCATTTTACCAGCAACGACGGTTTAGCATGGAAATACCAGTCTACTCTTCCACTATCAAGTGAACATTGCATCGATGCAGGTGTACACAAAATAGGCAATAAGTGGTATATATGGTATAAAGATGAAGGTAACCATAATCAAACCTGGTTTGCCGGGAGTAACGACCTTTATCACTGGGAAGTAGTGGGTGCAGCCATAACTGACTGTGGACATGAAGCTCCCTTTGTGTGGGAACATGATAATAAATACTGGATGATCGTAGATGCCTGGGAAAAAGGACTGCGTATATATTCATCCGATAGTGGACTTAAAGACTGGAAATACTCTTCCACCGTTTCGGGTTCACATCCGGCAGTATATCCAATGAATGGTAGATTTGTTTTCCTTTATCATGGGAAAAACAAGAACTCTACCACCCAGAATCCAAGAGAGACAGCCCTGTATCTGGCAGAATTGGATTATAATAAGGGACTTTTCCATTCATTCCAATAAAGTATTTTGTATGATGACTCATTTCAGGATTCTTCTTTTTTCCGTATGCCTATCTCTTCTGGCAAATCCCTGCTCGAGCAAAGAAAAGCAGAGAATATGGGAGGCTTTTGATTTAAATCAGGTAGAACTACTACCCAGCCCTTTCAAGCATGCTCAGCAGTTAGACGCAGAATGGTTGCTCAGCCTCGAACCCGACCGCTTGCTACACCGTGTTCATGAAAATGCGGGATTGAAACCCAAAGGAGATAACTACGGAGGCTGGGAAAGAGATAGAGGCGGTGGCAGAGGTTTGGGACACTATATGTCGGCATGCGCCATGATGTGGGCAGCCACAGGAGAGCCTGAATTCAAGCATCGAACGGACTATATCATCGATGAACTCAAGAAATGCCAGGAGACAAAAGGCACCGGCTATATCGGAACTGTCGCCGATAGTATCTGGACACAGGTGGGCAGTGGGTATATTTATTCTTCGGGATTCGACCTAAATTCGGCCATAGTACCTTGGTTTATATTGCACAAACTATTTGCCGGACTTTATGACATATACCTGTATACCGGAAACCAAGAAGCCAAAACAGTCTTGATAAATCTGTCCGACTGGGCATACCGCACATTCAAGAATCTGACTGAAGAACAATGGCAAAAAGTATTGGCTTGTGAACACGGTGGAATGCTAGAAGCCTTGGTCAACGTATATACCATCAGTGGTGATAAAAAATATTTGGATATGAGCCATTGGTTCGACCATCAACAGTTCTTTCATCCACTCTCACATCAAATAGATTCACTGGCCGGGCTACACGCCAACACACAGATACCCAAAGTAGTAGGACTGGCCAGAAGACACCTGTTCACCAAGGATGAGAACGATAAGATCATGTCTCATTTTTTCTGGGAGACAGTGACAAAGAATCATACCTATTGCATGGGAGGAAATGGGGATGGCGAACATTTCGGCCCCAAAGGCATATTGTCCAGTCGTTTAAGCGATCGAACTGCAGAGACATGCAACACCTATAACATGCTGAAATTAACGAAGCTACTCCTCATGGAATCAGGTGACGTCCAATACGGAGATTATTATGAGAAAGCTTTATATAATCATATTCTGGCATCACAAAATCCCGAATCCGGAATGACCACCTATTACCTCCCACTAATAGCCGGAGCCAAAAGAGGATATAGCAGTGCTTTCGATACATTTACATGCTGTGTGGGTACCGGTTTCGAAAATCATGCCCGATACGGAGAAGCCATTTACTTTAAAGATAAAAAGAAGAATTTATATGTAAACCTATATATACCATCGATCTTGAAATGGGAAGAAACAGGAATGACCATCACGCAGGAGGGAAACTTTGAGCAGGACGGAAATGTAAGGTTTACCATAAGTACATCGAAACCTAAAGAAAGATCTATTTCCCTGAGAATTCCCTACTGGACAACCGACCAAACGGTCATCAAGGTAAACGGTAAGAAGATTCATACAGCTATCATACCGGGAACAACTCTGGAAATAGCCAGAAAATGGAAAGAGAATGATCTCATTGAGATCCATTTTGATATGCCCGTTTATGCCGATCCTACCCCCGACAACCCTCATAAGGTAGCCATAAAGTATGGTCCTTTGGTGCTTGCGGGCAAATTAGGCAATGAGAAACTGGACCCATTGAAAGACATACCTGTTTTAATATCCGCTCATAAGCCCGTGAACCAATGGGTACGTAAGATTTCTGAGGATAGCCTCGTATTCAGAACCCAAAACATCGGCGAGTTATCCGACATTACATTAGTGCCTTTCTACACTTTATACAATGAGCGATACATAGTCTATTTCGATGTATTCGACACCCTGACATGGAAACAAGAGAAACAGGATTACCAAAATTATCTGATAGAAAAAGATGAACAGAAGAAACGGACAGTCGATTTTCTGCAGTTAGGGGAAATGGAACCTGAAAGAGAGCATAACTTAAAGGGAAACAGCACAGCCGTAGGCGAACTGTTAGGACAAAAATTCCGGCTTAGCTGGAACAATGGCTATTTCTCCTTCGACTTAAAGGTAATAAACCATGTTCCTTTGCAATTGGTTACCACCTATTGGGGCAGTGATGGAGATTTGTGTTCTTTCGACATATACATTGACGATCACCTGTTGGAGTCTATTACTTTGCAGACCCAAAAGAACAAAAATTTCTATGATATAAAAACGGATATACCTCTTGAGTTTACTTCAAATAAGGAAATGATACATGTCTCTTTCAAATCCCATAAAGACAAAATGGTAGGGAGAGTATTTGGAGTTAGGTTAATCAGAGAACCCTCCCCTTAAAAAGGTAGGTGAACCCAAAGATTTCTACTGGTTGATCCATCTGTACTGCGATTTTAAATACACAAAAAGAATGAAGACACTAAACATCTGCATATTATCTATCGGCACTCTCTTTCTTTGCCACTGCACCCATGAAGGTTCCCTGCAATGCATCAGAGTTAGTAACAAAAAGAAAGGAGGTATAAATTCTAATTTGAGCATCAGAAAATATTTATAATGTATGCTGTTGAAATGATATATACAGCGAAAAACAGATTTGTAAAACTAATAATATTTTATCGTATGAAAACAAAAAAAATTAGAGTACTAAGCTATTTGTTAACTGTTGGACTACTAACTTTATTCATCAGTTGTTCAATGGAGGATAATGCAGATTCAAATACTGATTATAACGAATATGGGCCGCTAAAAAATATTCCAGAAGAAATATTAGCAGTAGGTAAATACCATAATGAGGGGCTTGATTTTGCATTTCAAACCATTAGAGATAGATACTCAATTGAAACCAGAAATGGACAGAAACTTAATTTCACAAAAGAAGCACTGATGGATATTAGCAAACAATCCATGTATGATTTTTGTAAACAAAACGAATATTTTGGATGTGATTTGAATTTTCATCAAATAATTCTAGAAGAAACAAACGATGACAGTGAGAAAACAAGGGCTACAAATGATCTGGCATACAGTCCTGAACTTCAATCTCTCTTAAACGAGTTGAAGACATCCATATTCAATGTAAAAGCCGACGAAGTAGGAAAATTGAGATATAAAATGGACGAATTAGCATTGAAAGCTCAAAACACCTTATCAGAAACAGAGCTTACTGCATTTTATGCCGGAATAGCTACTGCTTGTGCCTCTATGGAGTATTGGACAAAGAACCATCAAAAATGGCAAATAGCTTTAAATTGTCCAGAGCTACTACTTACATTTAATGATACCCAATTGAATGAATTAAAAATAAAAAATGGGAAACTGATATCTCCGGCAGTAACAAGAAGTTGGTGGGACGATGCATGGTCTTCTTTAGGAGAGACATGGGAAGCTACTAGTGGATATGTTCAAGATTGGTGGTACAACGGTGGCGGCAAAGAGGTTGTTGGGACTGATGCTGGGGCTGCAGTTGCAGGAGCTATTGATGGTGCAATTAAGGGGGCTGCTTTTGGAGGTGTTGGGGCTGGACCAGGAGCAATTGCTGGAGGTCTTACTGCGGGTACTTATGGCTCTATTGGCGCAGCAATCACTTGGTGGATAGCTAACTAATCATAAATGCCATGAATATTCGCCCATATTTACACACATTTGTCGGAGGCATATTTGTTTTCGTTGTAGTGTACGCTATAGAATTGACAATGGGTACCGCAAAGGGTATACTATACTATTTGGGGCTGGGTGTCGCATATAGTGCAACAATGAGTATCCTATTAAATTATATGAAAAAACGACAAAAATGAATAGAGAATAAGGACGCATTCTCATTCCCTAAAAGTGCGTCCTTATAATGTTGTTATGTAAAAATATAGATTATGAATACTCGCCAATGGATTCATCTCGTTATTAGTACTGTAGTTTGTACGGTATTATATTATCTTATTAATGTACTAATGGATTCTACAAAAGGAATATTGTTTTACATTATATTTGCACTGCTACTCTTCTTATTCATGAGCCTTTCTACTTTCTTCAAAAGTAAACGCAGATAAGATCAACAGAAGGTGTATCAATGAACTTGATGCACCTTCATATTTATTTAGCATGAAACATATACATACCTACATATTTTTCACGTTATCATTTCTGACATCTTTCTGCTTTTCAGAAGGCTTCCTAAATGAAAATTCTTACATAAAACAATCTGCAGTAGGTGTTGTCGTTTTAGTCCAAGGACTGATTGCCTTGTGGGTTAACAACTCTTTCAAAGTTCAGGTTTTTCGCTTTAGCCTGATAGACATATTAATTATAGCCTTGTCTCTTATCTATTTACAGTTCTTCATTAACACTAGAAATGGGATTGATTTCTCAATTCCATTTATTTACATATGCTATTATTTCTTTTTGCGCATTTTATTACAAAATGATGTCCTTACTGTAGAGATCGCAATATGCAAAATAGTTCCATACATCATCTGGGCCCATTACTTGATAGCCTTATTACAGTTTCTGAATAGCAATGTACACAGGCGGAAATAAAATAAGGCAAGCAGCTGACTAAATCTGTACCAGCTTATTTTTTTAATCATTACTAAAATCAAAAGAAGTTTTGTTTCAATTTTTAGAAAAGTAAGCCCAACTTCTTGCATCCTACAAATATTCTTCCTACTTTTGCCGCCGCATAGGTTTGCGATCCTCTCATCCGAGGGGTGCAATTAAAAGGGAATCAGGTGCGAATCCTGAACAGTCCCGCTGCTGTAAGTTTCATCATGTGTTGTGAGCAATCACTATTAGCCACTGGAGAGATCCGGGAAGGCGCTCGGCAACAGAAACAAGTCAGAAGACCTGCCATGCGTTAAGTTTCATTGCTTTCGAGGAAAAAGCGTTGAGTCTAATGAATACGGGCAAGTCAGTCCACTCATTTCATTCATCACTCGGTCAAAGAAAGTAATTATTGTTTCTAAGGTAAACCCTGCCAGGTTTATTCTTATGTCCGGCCGAAGTGATTCGCCCGGACATCTTGAACGTATTGACAATGAAAACAAGTATAGATCGTCACATACCGACAGGAAGTGTTTCGTGGAAAACACTCGTGGGATGTCTGCTTCTGCCGTTGCCGCTCCAGGCGCAACAGGCGGTAAGGCTGGATACTACACGCACGTACAGCATACCCGAGGTGGTGGTGTCCGACATGTACCGTACCCGCGAAGTACGTGCCACAGCTCCGGCGCAGGTATTCACCCGCGAGCAGTTGCAAAGCCTCAACGCCCTACAGATATCCGATGCCGTGAAGCACTTTGCCGGAGTGACAGTGAAAGACTACGGTGGTATCGGCGGACTGAAAACTGTTTCCCTACGCAGCCTCGGAGCGGAACATACAGCCGTGAGCTACGACGGCATCGCACTGACCGACTGCCAAACGGGACAGATAGATATCGGCCGTTTCTCACTGGAAAACGTAGACCGACTATCGCTCAACAACGGACAATCTGACGATATCTTTCAACCAGCGCGCCTCTTCGCCTCAGCAGGAATACTCAATATCCAAACGTTGACACCCCGCTTTACGGACAACAAGCCGATGAACCTCAGTGCCTCGCTCAAAACAGGTTCGTGGAGGCTGATCAACCCGGCTTTATCCGTGGAACAGAAGTTGAACAGCAAGTGGGCGCTCTCGGTCAACGGCGAATGGATGTCGGCTGACGGACATTATCCTTATACCTTATATTACGGCGGAAAGGATGATCTGACTTCCGAAGAGAAACGGAAGAACACAGAAGTGGAGAAGCTACGGGCCGAGATCGGACTGTTCGGTAATTTTTCCGAAACAGAACAGTGGCGGCTGAAAGCCTATTACTACCAGTCGTCGCGCGGACTGCCCAATGCCACGACCTTCTATTACGACTATGCCGCACAACACCTGCGGGACAAGAATTTCTTCGTCCAAAGCCAATACAAGAAAGAGTTCTCGCCCCGGTGCGTATTCCAGACCTCAGCCAAGTGGAACTGGAACTATCAAAACTACCTCGATCCGGACTACCTAGGTGACGGCGGCGTACAGGACGATAACTACTATCAGCAGGAATACTACCTGTCGGGCGCACTGCTCTACCGGGCGGCGCACCGTCTCTCGATCTCGCTGGCTGTCGACGGAAGCATCAACACGGTGGATACACACAAAGCCAACTTCTCCCGCCCCACCCGCTACTCGGGACTGACGGCATTGGCAGGAAAGTACGTAGGCGATTGGTTCACGTTATCGGGCTCCGTGCTGGGCACGATGATCAATGAAGAGGTAAAGCAGGGCAAAGCCTACGGCAACTACCGCCGTCTCTCTCCCTACGGCAGCATCTCCATCAAGCCGCTGGCCGATGAAGACCTCCGTCTGCGCTTCTTCTACAAAGAGTCATTCCGCCTGCCCAGTTTCAACGACCTGTACTACGGGCAGATAGGCAATACCGACCTAAAACCGGAAAATGCCCGGCAGTACAACGTGGGACTGACATACAGCAAGCGCATCAGTAGCTTTGTGCCTTATATAGCCGCCACGGCAGATGCTTACTACAACCGGGTGACGGACAAGATCATTGCTGTCCCCACCAAGAACCTCTTCATCTGGAGCATGATGAACCTGGGAAAAGTAGAGATCAAGGGAATCGACGTAAAGGGAAGCCTCACCCTTCAGCCGTGGGAGAAGCTAAAAGTCAGCCTCTCGGGCAACTATACCTACCAGCAGGCGTTGGACATGACCGATCCGGACAGCAAGACGTACGAACATCAGATAGCTTACACCCCGCGCAAGTCGGGTTCCGGACAAGCAGGCATCGAAACTCCGTGGGTGAACCTCTCCTACTCGCTTCTCTACGTCGGAAAACGGTATGTGTTGGGACAAAACATTCACGAGAATGCACTTGCCGGATATACTGACCACAGCATATCGGCCAGCCGGGACTTCCGACTAAAAGCTGTGGGCCTGTCGCTCAACGTAGAGGTACTGAATCTGGCAAATAAGAATTACGAAGTGGTGAGATACTTCCCCATGCCGGGACGCTCGGTACGGGCTACGTTGAAAGTCGTTTACTAATCCTCCGAAAACAGATGAAAAGAATATCCTACATACTGCTCGCTCTGCTCCTCGCCATCGGTCTATACAGTTGCGACGACCTGATGGACAAGGACGAGATCCCCGGTGGTGAAGTACCACCAGAGGCAGAAACCGCCGAACTATACATACTGAACGAGGGGCTGTTCAATCTGAACAACAGTTCCCTGACCCGCCATACGTTCGCCGACAATCGGACGATAACCAACTATTTCCTAACCCTTAACCACCGTGGACTGGGCGATACGGCCAACGACATGGGAATCTACGGCAGCAAGCTGTACGTGGTGATCAATGTTTCGAGCATCATCGAGGTGATCGACCTACGCAGCGGCCTCTCGCTGAAGCAGATTCCCCTGCGAACCAACAACGGCAGTTCGCGCCAGCCACGTTCCATCGCTTTCCATGAGGACAAAGCATATGTCTGTTCTTTCGACGGAAGTGTAGCCAAAATCGACACCACTTCACTGACCATTGACGGAGTGGTAAACGCCGGACGAAACCCGGACGGTATCTGTGTGCAGAATGGCAAGCTCTATGTCTCGAATTCGGGTGGACTGGATGCCGGAAGTATTGGAGTGGATCACACGATATCCATCATCAATACCTCCATGTTCAGCAAGATCAAAGATCTCGAAGTAGGTCCCAACCCCGGCAAAATTCTGGCAGGACCGGATGGCTCGGTGCTTGTTGTGACACGTGGGGCAGACATTGCCCAAGGCGATTACCACCTGGTGCAGATAAACAGCCATACCGACGAAGTGGAATGGACATCCAATGAAAAGGTGCTGAACTTCGCCATCAACGAGCATCTGGCCTACCTGTACAATTACAACTACTCCACGCAAAGCGCCTCGTTCAAGGTACTCAACCTGAACACACGGGAGATGAGTAACTTCATCACTGACGGAACGAAGATCAATACACCTTACTGCATCCAGGTAAACCCGTTCAACGGCAATGTGTACATCACCGACGCCTACAGCTACGTAGTCAAAGGCGATGTACTCTGTTTCAATCCGCAGGGAGAGTTGCAATACCGGCTCAATGGCGTAGGGATGAATCCACGTACACTGGCTTTCTCGGACCAACGGTCGCAAAGCAACATCGACGATGAGCCGGTGAACGACAATACCCCATCGGCCTTTGCCAATAAGGTATGGGAGTATGTACCCGCTCCGGGGCAGTTCATCAACACGCCCACCTCTGCTTATAAGGAAGGATACACGGCACAACAAGTCACCGACTATGCCACGGAGCGTATCCGGGAGAAGTCGCTTCTCTCGCTGGGTGGATTCGGCGGATACGTCGTGCTGGGATTCTCGCAAACCATCCGCAACGTAGCCGGTGAGTACGACTTCAAGGTGTACGGCAATGCCTCGTATAGCATATACGGCACGGCTACCGGCCAACCTGGAGGAAGTGCCGAACCGGGCATCGTGCTGGTATCGAAAGATGCAAACGGTAACGGCTTGCCCGACGATCCGTGGTACGAGCTGGCCGGAAGCGAATACGGAAAAAGTACCGAAACACGCGGATACGAGATTACTTACCACCGCCCCATCCCTGCCGACGGCGATGTGCGCTGGACGGACAATCAGGGCAATGAAGGGGTTGTAAAACGCAATACCTTCCATCAGCAAGCATCGTACTACCCCGCCTGGATGGGCCAACAAGTCACCTTCCGGGGCACCCGTCTGGCCGACAATGCCGTACTGGAGAACGGGCAATGGGTGGGTTACAGCTATGCCTGGGGGTATGCCGACAATCATCCCAACTCCACCGATCTGTGCAAGTTCAAGCTGGAATGGGCAGTGAACGAAGCCGGACAACCAGTAACACTGGATGGCATCGACTTCGTGAAGATATGCTGCGCCGTGAATCAGGCTGCAGGAGCCAATGGCGAAATCTCCACCGAAGTAATGACGGTGGAAAACTTACATTTCAACCCGTAACTCATTGAATTATAAAACCAAATAAAAAAAGAAGATGAAAAAATTAGCACTATTTCTGCTTGTCGCAGTTGTTTTCTGCGGATGCTACACCGACAACAATGAAGACGAAAAGTGGGGAACTACCACGAAAGTATCTTTCAACGATCAGTTGACTGAACCCGAGAGTGAATTTACTACCACAGGCGGAACCCCCATAGACGAGTACTATACACTTACCTCCTTTAAGGACAGTAAGGAAATTGTGGAGTTCAACCACTATTACGGAAGTTGGGGATTCGGTGGCGGATTCACCTACACCAACAAAACCGATGTCACCACTGCCGGATCGACCAACAACAGCGCTATTACCGCTAAAGGTCAATCGGGCAGCACGTATCTGACATCGAATAGCAGCAGTTTTACAACAGCCCGTATCACCAACCTCGATCCTGCCAAATGCCGTTTCAAGGAAGTGTATATCACCAACAGCACGTATGCTTATCTGGCTATCAGAGATGGTGATGCCGGTATTTACGGCAATGTAAGAAAGTTCGCCGCAGATGATTACTTCAAACTGATCATCACGGGCTACAAAGCCAACGATGAAAAGATCGGCGACATCGAATTCTACCTGGCCGACTTTCGTGACGGAAAATCGGATATCGTAAAGACTTGGAAGCTGGTCGATTTAAAGGCTATCGCTTCGGCCAAGTATCTTACCTTTGCAATGGAATCCACAGACAATAACGAATATGGTATGAAAACACCTTCGTATTTCTGTCTGGACGGACTCACGATGGTTGGGGAATAAGCCGGCGGAGCAAGGTCACACCTTGCTACATAAGTTATTTTACGGGCGCTACGCCTTTTTTTTACGGGCGCTACGGGTTTTTCAAAAAGGCGTAGCGCCCGTAAAAAAAAGGCGTAGCGCCCGTAAAATAACTGATGTAGCAAGGTGTGACCTTGCTCCGCCGGCTTATTCCCCAACCATCGTGAGTCCGTCCAGACAGACATACGAC
>JAVBVI010000159.1:0-16243 GCA_031554505.1 Bacteroides sp.
CCTCTTGGACTTGAACCAAGGACCCTCTGATTAACAGTCAGATGCTCTAACCGACTGAGCTAAGGAAGAATGTTTTCTCAAATGCGTTGCAAAAGTAATAGGTTATTTTGAAATATGCAATATCTTTGCGAAAAAAATATCAAAATGAATAAAATAGTAGGAATGGGCAATGCCCTTGTAGACGTGCTTGCAACCCTGAATGACGACCGAATACTCCAGGAAATGGGGCTCCCGAAAGGTAGCATGCAACTCATCGATGACGCTAAGCTTCAACAGATTAATCTCTTTTTCGGACAGATAAAAACACACCAGGCCACAGGTGGTTCGGCCGGGAATACCATCCTCGGACTGGCTTGTCTGGGAGCAACAACCGGATTCATCGGAAAAGTGGGGAAAGATACGTATGGCGACTTTTTCCGGGTTAACCTGGCGAAAAACGGCATCGAAGACAAACTGCTGACATCGGCCAACCTGCCTTCGGGCGTGGCATCGACCTTCATTTCGCCCGAAGGTGAACGTACGTTCGGTACTTACCTCGGAGCAGCGGCTACCCTGAAAGCCGAGGACCTCACCCCGGAAATGTTCCACGGTTACGCGTACCTTTATATAGAAGGGTATCTGGTACAGGATCATGACATGATTCTCCGCGCCATCACCCTGGCCAAGGAAGCCGGACTGCAAATATGCCTTGACATGGCCAGTTATAACATCGTGGAGGGCGACCGAGATTTCTTCGCGTTGCTGCTCGACCGCTACATCGACATCGTCTTTGCCAACGAAGAGGAAGCGCGCGCCTTCGCCGGTACGCAACAACCCGAAAAGGCATTGGATATACTCGGAAAGAACTGCCACATAGCAGTGGTGAAGGTCGGTTCCGAAGGATCGTACGTACGTCGGGGAACAGAACAGGTGAAAGCGAACGCCATCCGCGTAGACAAAGTGATGGACACCACTGGGGCAGGCGACTATTTCGCAGCCGGATTCCTGTACGGAATCACCTGCGGATATACGCTGGAACAATGCGCCCGGATCGGCTCCCTGCTGGCCGGAAATGTGATTCAGGTGGTAGGCACGACGCTCTCCACCGAATGCTGGAATGAAATTAAGTTAAATATCAACAAAATACTGTCCGAATAAGCAGCGGTTGTGTTACTTTTACATCTCAATATAAGATGATTTTATGAAGAAATTCCTGAATAGAAGAAACAGCCTCATCGCGATCGCCGCCGTGGGAGTGGTAGCCCTGCTCGGCTTCAAGCTCAACGACGACCGCAACTTCCAGTTGGCCAAGAACCTGGATGTGTTCAATGCCATCGTCAAAGAACTTGACATGTTCTACGTAGATACCATCGACCCGAATAAAACCATACGGGAGGGCGTGGACAACATGCTCTATTCGCTCGACCCCTATACGATGTACTTCCCAGAGGAGGACCAGAGCGAACTGGAACAGATGGTCCGGGGAACGTATGGCGGCATCGGTTCCATCATTACTTACAATCCCAAGCTGAAACGTTCGGTTATCGCCGAACCGTACGAAGGTATGCCGGCGGCTACCGTCGGACTCAAGGCGGGCGATATCCTGATGAAGATCGACGGAGGAGACCTGGCCGGGAAGAACAACCAACAGGTGAGCGAGATGCTGCGCGGACAGAACGGCACAAGCTTCGTACTCGAGGTGCAACGTCCGGGCGAGAAAAACCCGATGAAGTTCAACATCGTACGTAAATCCATCCAGATGCCTACCGTGCCTTACTACGGCGTGGTAAGCAACAAAGTGGGCTACATCAACCTGAACTCGTTCTCGGGCAACCCGTCGAAAGAATTCAAAGCGGCTTTCAACGACCTGAAGAAGAACCACGGCATTACTTCGCTGGTGATCGACCTGCGCAACAATGGCGGCGGCCTGCTGGACGAAGCGGTGGAGATCGTCAACTTCTTCGTACCGCGCGGAAAGAACATCGTTACCACCAAAGGCAAGATCAAGCAGGCCAGCAGCGTGTACAAGACACTGAAAGAACCTATCGACACAGAAATCCCCATCGCTGTGCTGGTGAACAACGGAACAGCTTCGTCGTCCGAAATCCTTTCGGGCTCCTTGCAGGACCTCGACCGGGCTGTGATCGTGGGTAGCCGCACCTTTGGTAAAGGACTGGTGCAGATGACTCGTCCTCTTCCTTACGGCGGGAATCTGAAACTCACCTCTTCGAAATACTATATCCCCAGCGGACGTTGCGTGCAAGCCATCGACTACAAGCACCAGAACGAGGACGGTAGTTTAGGACGTATCCCCGACAGCCTGACACATGTATTCTACACCGCTGCCGGACGGGAAGTACGCGACGGAGGAGGCGTAAGCCCCGACATCGCCACCGAACGCGAGAAGTTGCCCAACATTCTATATTACTTGGCCAACGACAACTTGATATTCGACTACGCCACTGATTATTGCCTGAAGCATCCCACCATCGCGTCCGCGGAGAAGTTCGTGCTGACCGATGCAAACTATGCCGAGTTTAAGGACAAAGTGACGAAAGCCGATTTCAAGTACGACCAGCAGAGTGAAAAGATCATGAAGACGCTCAAGGAAGCAGCCGAGTTCGAAGGCTACCTGCCCGATGCATCGGCCGAGTTCAAGGCGCTGGAACAGAAGCTCTCGCACAACCTGGACCGCGACCTGGATTACTTCTCGAAGGATATCCGCAACGCCATCAGCCTGGAAATTGTCAAGCGCTACTACTATCAACGTGGTACCATCATCCAGCAATTGAAAGATGATGACGACCTGCAAGCAGCCATCAAGGTGCTGAACGAGCCGGAGAAATACCACACCATGCTCGCCGCACCGGTGAAAACAGAAACAGCAGTCGCTACACGTAAATAATTAACAATAAGCGTCATAAGGAAAGATGGAGTACCATTGTCGTATTCCATCTTTTTTCATTTTCCGGTGTGTAGTATTTTTATGGATGCCAATCGCCATGTTATTTCACAGGAAAACCTTTTCTTTGTTTCTCCTGTTTTATATACTTGTTGATCATGAAATTATAATAGACCATGAAAAAAAATGCAAGACTTTGGTTACTGGCCGTATGCGCAGCCCTACTGGCCGGTTGTAGTGGTTCCAAAGAAACGGAACTGAATGTGATGACCTTTAACATCCGCCTGGACGTTGCGTCCGACAGCTTGAACAGTTGGCAACACCGGAAGGAGAATGTAGGCGTGATGCTTCGCTATTACTCGCCCGCGGTACTGGGCATGCAGGAAGTATTGAAGAACCAGTTGGACGATCTCAAAGCCGCTCTTCCCGGTTACACCGCCGTAGGAGTGGGCCGCGACGACGGCAAAGAGAAGGGAGAATACTCTCCGGTTTTCTTCCAGACCGATCGTTTCTATCTGCTTAAGGAAGGTACGTACGGTTTGAGCGAGAGCCCGGCGCAAATAGGGATGCTGGGTTGGGATGCTGCCTGTCCACGCATCGTCACCTGGGTGATGCTGCAAGACAAGAAAACCGGCGTTAAGTTCTGCTGCTTCAATACGCACTTCGACCATCAGGGCAAAATAGCTCGCCGGGAAAGCGCCCGCCTGCTGGTGGAAAAGATGCGCGATCTGGGCGAAGGGCTACCTTGTATCGTGACAGGCGACTTTAACGGCAATCCTGACTCGGAGCCTATTCAAATCATCTCGAACGAAGAAGGCATACGCGATACCCGCACCACCGCCACCGCTACCTACGGACCTAAGTGGAGCTTCCACGATTTCGGACGCCTCGCAGTGGGCGAGCGGGAATTACTGGACTACATCTTCGTGAAAGGTCCCATCCAGGTAAACAAGTACCGCGTCATTGACGATGTTACCGAGACAGGATTCCTGTCCGACCATAACCCAGCCATGGCCGATCTCACCATTGATTAATAATAATCTTATGAGAACGTCTTCTCGCAGGGCTATTACTCTGCTTATCATTATCATGAGCTCTTCATGGGGCGCTCTTCGTGCGCAACTTCCGGAGGGTCTACAGACTGTTCACATATCCCCCCAATCAGTTACCCTCTCCTGGAAAGCTGTCGACCACGCCTCCTCGTATCAAGTTTACCGTGACGGGCAACTGTACCGAAATGTGAGCGCTTCCGACACCACCTTAGTGGTTGGCGGTCTGCAATCGTTCGATATCTATTGTTTTACCATCCAGGCAACATACGGCAACTCCGAAGCGTTGACTCAGAGTCGGCCACTCTACGTCGCTACCCCCGAGACCAAGGAACAAAAAGACCAACGCATGGCTTGGTGGCGGGAAGCGCGCTTCGGCATGTTCATCCATTGGGGGCCTTATTCAGCCCTGGCCGGACACTATTCCGGGCCTACGCTGCTGCAACCACAGCAAGGTCAACCGTGGATTCTCCCCGGCGGAGTAATGAAGGATTACTACTCGTACTACCGTCCCGAATGGATAGCCGCCGATGGAACCATCCGTATCAACCCCGCCACGGGCAAGCCCTACGAGCATGGCGGATATGCCGAATGGATCATGTTCGATGCCCAGATACCCCGCGAGGAATACCTACGCCGTACACGAACCGACTTCCATGCCGAGAACTACAATCCCCGGGAGTGGGTACGCATGGCTAAAGAGGCGGGTATGAAGTACATCATCATCACCTCCAAGCATCATGACGGCATCGCTCTCTTCCCCACGAACGGTGATGGTCATAGCATCCAGGCTGATACGGACATCCGTCGCGATGTATTAAAGGAGTTGGTGGACGAAGCCCGCAAAGCCGGTCTGAAGATCGGGTTCTACTACTCGCAGGCATTGGACTGGAACGATCTGGGCGGCATGGACTATGTACCGCAGAACCAAACGCCCGATCACCGCGCCCCCTACGACGTGCAAGTCGTGTACAACCAGAAAGTGATCCGCCACGTACAGACCATCACCCGCAACTACGGGGTGGATGTGCTTTGGTGGGACATGGGTGCTCATAGCAAACCGGAGTTCCGCTACCAGGTAATGAAGGCCATCAAGCAGATGCCCGGTACCCAGTACCTGATATTCAATGACCGGATGGAGGATCACCTGACAGGCGACTTCAAGACACCCGAGCAGAGCATCCCCGACATTCCTTCCACTGGCGACGGCACCGACTGGGAAACCTGCATGACGCTGAACGACAACTGGGGATATGCCGCCCACGACTTCCGTTGGAAGACCACCCATGATTTGATTCAGAAGCTCATCGACATTGCCAGCAAGGGCGGTAACTTCCTGCTCAATATCGGGCCGAAAGCTGATGGCACCTTCCCGCAAGAGAGCATAGACCGCCTGACCGAAGTAGGCAAGTGGATGAAGGTAAACAGCGAAGCTATTTATGCTACGCAAGCCAGTCCCTTCTCTCCACAACTGGAATGGGGGCGTGCCACCCGCCGGACAGTAGATGGAAAGGAACTGCTGTACCTGCATGTATTTACGCAGTACTGGCCCAAGGACGGTAAACTGGTAGTTCCTTGTCTGCCGTCGGTATCGTTCAGGAAAGTTTATTTGCTTTCAGATGCCAAGCAGAAAGCATTACCTGCGTCTGTAATAGGAGAAACAACAGTTATCCGTCTGCCAGCTAAAGCGATTAATCCTATCAGCACCACTTTAGTAGTTGAAATAAGAAAATAAGAAAAAGATCAGGGATGTACGACCTATTGTTGTACATCCCTGATCTTTTTATATTTTCAGTTTTTCCCAATACAACGTCGGCTAATTGGATAATTCCCAACCCGGATTCTGTTTTAAGTTGGGAGCCTTCTTCACATCATTATCAGGTAAGGGGAAGTAATAGTTCTTGGGCCTATTGAACGTACGCATGGGATGTACAGACTCTATAGTATATTCATAGATCGGATCATCTACCTCACCACTGACTCTAGCGGCATATAGATTATAAACCTGCTTATACATAGGCAGCGTCTTTTCGTTTTGTGGGGTTTGCTTTTCAAATAACATCCAACGACGTTCATCGAAGAAGCGATGATCTTCAAAACTCAACTCGATGCGCCGTTCATTGCGAATACGTTCGCGCAGTTCATCTTTGGTCATACCCGAATAAGGAGGCATCCCAGCACGCGCGCGCACTTCGTTCACGTAAGCATAGGCTGCAGCCGGACCTTCGGATTCATTCACAGCCTCAGCCGCATTCAGAAGAATTTCTCCATAGCGGAAAATAACCCAGGCATGATCATGATCTACAGGGACTTTCCATGAGATATTGTTCACAAACTTTTTTACATAGTAGCCCGTATTCGTCCCACCGTGCAAGGCTGCATAATCTATACCCTGGCCACCACTGTTATTGGTGTAACGTACATCTACCGCCCGATATTCTTCTTGCTGTTTATCCCCCCACATAGAACCTTGATGGAGAATAATCTGATCCAGACGCGGGTCCCGGTTCATATAGGGTTGCTGCGGATCATAACGAGAATTTGTTTCATCGATTCGTTTTCCATCAGCCATCTCGAAACAATCGACAAAGTTCTGAGTCGGGTTCGTACGTCCATGCACATCTTGTATTCCGGCATAACCCACCGGAGAGCAAAGATCCTCTATAGCACGGGTTTTCCAGATAGAACGGCACAAAACAAATTCATTATTGTATACCGGATTCGTGATGAAACATTCATAATAATCATTGGCTGGTTTGCCTGTGTTATACAGCACATAAGGCTTACTCTGCCGAGCATTCTCGCGAATAAAATCTTTGGCTGCCTGAGCAGCCTCTGCCCAATATGATGTTTCATTCGTTCGATTATTCAATTCAGAAGCCCGATACAACAAAGCTCTTGACTTTAGCGCATACGCCGTAGCTCCGTTAACACGCCCCCAATTATTCGTTTCGTCACTGTAGCGGAAAGGCAATTGGTCCTTGATCTTGTCACATTCATCCGACACCCATTTCAATGCATCAGCAGCCTTCGTACGCGACATATTCATGGCTTCCGTATTCGACAAATCAAATACAACAGGAACTCCATTCTCATCCTCCCCAATAATAGGGATATCGCCAAACCAACCAATCAGTTGGAAATGAAAAATAGCACGAAGCAATTTGGCTTCGGCGCAATAACGATCGAATAAATGATTATCATCTCCATTCTTTTCCACATTACCGACTACAGAAACTTTCGCATTCTTCAGAAACGTATTACATTTCCGGATAGCTACCAGATTTGAGTTCCATGGGCCAAGTAGCGGATGATTCACGGCGGTAAATGCATCCGTTAAAATATTATTATAATAGTGAGGAACCCACCAAGAAGTAGCATTATCAGTCATACAATCGGCCGAAGCCCCTCTAAATTGCCCATCGGTGTATCCATTGAAACCGTCCGGCAAATTAGTGTAAATATTAGCCAGAAAGCCGCGCGTCAGGTTGTCATTGTTAAAGGTCTGCTCTTCTGATTTCGATGCATCATATTCTTTATCCAGAAAATCACTACAAGAGGCAGTCAGACCTACCCATAACATCATCACAAAATATAGTGTATTTTTTTTCATATTAAACTCCTTTCACTATTTATTAGAAACCTATATTTACACCCACAGAGAAAGACTTGGTCTTTGGATACCACCATAAATAACTTGTCGGCTTCTCGGGATCAAACCCTTTAGGCAAGTGACTCCACGTATACAGATTGTATCCACTGAAATAGAAACGGCACTTGGTCAGATTCGCTTTGGCAATCAAGCTTTTAGGCAAAGAATACCCCACTTCAACATTGCGCAATGAGAGGTAATCGCCATTGGTATGCCAGATCGTATTCTTCTGATAATCACCAAACTGACTATCTATGGGATTAAAACCAGTAGTGGTAGGACGTGGGTACTTGGCATTTATGTTACGAGGATCGGTCGGATCATCAGTATAATATCCCCATGCTTTCGTTACCTCATGTGTGGCTAACTGACCATAACCAGAATATGCCATAGGTTCGCGACACATAACCGAACGATTCAGAAAAGCAGTCAGTATAACACGGGCATCGAAACCATACCACTCAAACCCTAAGTTTAGCGAAGGGGTAAGCTCGGGCATCATAGTATACCCCACAGGTTTCATATCATTTGTATCAATCAAACGGTCGCCATTCAAGTCCTCGAATACGGCAGTACCCAACGGTTGCCCTTTGCCTGCTGCAGAATGATAAGGATATTTCTCAGGATTGTCAATAGCATCCTGATGGCTGGTAGGGATCTTATCCGGATCACCGGCCCATTGCTTAAATACAAAGACATTCCAACCACCAACGTTTCCGTCGCAGGCACCATCAGCAACAAAGTAGTCAAAGATCCGGTTACCGGTTTTGCGCTGCCAGGGAACATTGGGTGGGAGTTCATCCATTTCAGTAATCTTATTGGTATTCCAGCTCAGCATCCCCTCTAAGAAATAATTGAATTTTCCTTTACGATTACGATGCCCTATGGTTAGCTCAAATCCTTTTGACTCAGCTTTACCATAAGAATCCTTTGGCACGCTGAGTCCGAAGAGTGAAGGAATGGTTGAGCGGGCAACAAGAATATTGGAACGCCATTCTTTAAAAGCATCGACCGAGCCATATATTTTTTTGTTCCAGAAATCAAAGTCAAGACCAACATTCAGCATGTCAGAGATTTCCCATTTATTATTTAGATTTCCCGCCTTTGATTCATAAGCGCCATCTATATTAGATTGGTTGGTACCAAAGCGATAGCCTGCTCCAGTGGCATAAGTACCTTGATAGGGATAACGCCCCGCTCCTGTTACCGATTGCCCGGCACGTCCATACGATGCCCGTAGCTTTAACAAAGAAATACTCCTGCCCTTCAGCCAAGTCTCTTCGGAAGCCACCCAACCTATTGATCCACCAGGGAAAGTAGCAAAGCGTTCACTCTCTGCATAATTGTCACATCCCATGCGTGATATATTTCCTGAGAGAATATATTTATTATTATATATATAGGTAGCCTGAGCATTATACGAAAGATAGCGATTAGAAGATTCCTGCCCGCGTATTACATTTTGATACGTACGCAAGAATGCCTGTGCGTGGACAACATGCTTGCCGAAGGTATGGTCATAAGCCAGCCCTCCATTCATATTGACGTTGTATGAATATTCACGTGCGTTCGGATTGGGGTTAGACAGTGCTTTGAAGGTGCGTTTACGGGTATATGTATAGTCCGAAACATCATCTACTTTGTCAAACAAGTTGTAATAAAACGCATCTATATCAGCCGACTGCGTTGATTGAAATGTTTCGTAAGAATCGAAACTCACTAATACTTTCGCTTTCAATCCCGGTACCAAAGCACCTAAGTTGCCGGTAGCCGTTATAGTAGTATAAAGATTGCGCCTGCGATTCTTTTCCAAACCTGAAGAAGCCAATAGAACGCCTGCATTGGCAGCATTCGCATCGACGAATAAAGAGCCGTTAGGACAGTATACAGGTTTCATGGGAGTTGCTTCAACGGCACCGAAAGTAACCAGATTGAATACACCAGCAGTAGGCTGCGACATATTGTCGATACGTCCTCCCAGATCCATTGATACATTCAAATATTTATTCACGTCGATATCGATGTTTGATCGGAGATTGTAGCGGTTCAGCACATGCTGTGTGCTATAAGCATCATTGTATTCGGTCCATTTGGAATTCCACATACCTTCCTGATGCAGATAAGAAAAGGACACATAATACCTGGCGCGCGTATTACCTCCGCTGATGGATAAATTGGTTTTATACTGAGGAGCCGCATCGCGGTACAACTCATCAAACCAGTTTGTGTTGAAGTATTTATATTGATCCATACCATCCAATGTTTCACCATTGGATACGCGGCGGTACTGCTCAATGTCGTAATCAGAGTATACAGGATCTTTTCCATCCAAATAGGCTATCTGATTGAGAGTTAAAGCCGTATTGTAAGAGTTCTGGTTCTCAACAGTTCCAGTTAAGGTTTGAAATCCAAACTCCTGTGTAAAATCAATGTTCGTCCTACCTGCCTGTCCACGCTTGGTTGTCACTAAGACAGCCCCATTGGCACCACGCATTCCGTAAATAGCGCATGCTGCTGCATCTTTCAGTATAGTGATATTTTCAATCGGATAGGCATCCAGAAAGGACAAATCGCGTTCTACATTATCAACAATAATCAATGGAGTGCGTGCACTGATATTCATGGTGCGAAGTCCGCGAATAAACATATTCGATTCAGACCAGCCCGGTTCACTGGACCATTCGTAATTTTGCACTCCGGTCACAGTCGAAGTAAAAGCGTTCTGCAACACTGTTATCGGGTGTTTTTGCAGCTCCTCTCCCGTCACTGACGACATGGACTCAGTAGTGAACTTCTTGGATTTCCGACCGAAAGGAACCGATATGGTATGAAGATACTCATCCAGGTCAGCGTGCATCACAATCTTGAAACCGTCACTGAACTCAGCCAAAGCAGTTGTAGACAGATAACCTACACTGCTGATGCATAATTCATCAGATTCCTTCACCTTCTTCAGATAGAAATAACCATCCCGATTCGAAAGAGCAATACGACTCGCTTCTGAGACATTTATGACGGCACCGGCAATAGGGTTGCCATCCTGATCGACAATGCGCCCTCTCAATGTTTTTTCTTCTTGCGCCCATGAAATATTGGCTACTGTCATCAAGGCAACTACAAGCAGGAACTTTACCCATCCCGCCTGTCTGTATTTCAATTTTATTGTAAACATATGCATCGAGTTTTTATTCCCAACCGGGATTGTTTTCAATATTAACTTTCCAAGTTTCGCTTTCCGGTATCGGATAAAGATACATTTTGGAGGTAAACACTCGCTCCTGAGCTATCTTGCGTGTATAAATTGCCTCATCTCCATTCATGGTCAGATCAATTCCGTAAACAGGACGTGCCAAAGCTTTCTCAGCCACATTCCAACGGCGAACATCCCAAGCCCTGTGGTCTTCAAAAGCTAATTCCACCGTACGCTCTTTCCGAATAAAGTGGCGGATTTCAGTTTGTGTTTGCAAATCTGTCCGTTCCACCAGTTTGGAGGTCATTCCTACTCTATCGCGTAGAGGCTGCAACGCCTGTAGCACCTCCTCACGGGTACCGCCGGCCTCGTTTAGAGCTTCCGCATAATTCAACAATATCTCAGCATAGCGAAGAATGATCCAATTACGATAACTTGAGCCGGAATGATTAACAGATAATATACTTGCCGGAATATACTTGCGCATATAATACCCAGTGGGAGTGGCATTGGCATTGCCATTCGGATTATCCCGCTGTCCCTTAATGACATTAATTATTCCATTCCCCCAATCTACCCCATGATATAATATGGATGCAGCTAAACGAGAATCCCGATTTTCGCAGGGCCGATTGTCGTCATAACCACTCCCGGTATTAATAGTTGGTCGATGACTCCCATTGTAAAGCGGAGCACCTGTCTCGTCATAGGAGGCAAACGGAGACGTTCCGTCGGCCATGTCATACATATCCACCAGATTTTGCGAGGGACAAAGACCACCATTTCCACCTTCACCAACAGGACTGTCATTCGCAATAGCTCCCCAGCCAACCCGCAAATCGTTGCGCCAGAAAATTATTTCCTTATTATTTTCACTATGTGCATTGCGCAGAATTGCATTCGTATAGTTCTCAACCGGATTCTGATCTGCCGTATATAGTCCATACATAGAACCATAATCGTTTATAAAACTTTGAGCAGCTACCGCTGCCTGTTGCCAAGAAATACCGGATTCAACTTGAAATCGTTCGCTTGCCATATAGAGCATAATACGTGAGTAAAGAGCACGGGCCATAGGCCGACTGATACGACCTGCGTTT
This sequence comes from Bacteroides sp., assembly GCA_031554505.1. Classification (GTDB taxonomy): domain Bacteria; phylum Bacteroidota; class Bacteroidia; order Bacteroidales; family Bacteroidaceae; genus Bacteroides. Next base: position 11,873 of record JAVBVI010000159.1, read on the forward strand.
TGTGACTTTCTACCGGTTTCGCAATCCATCAATCCTACTTCACAATCCACTAATTCAGGTAAGATAAAATCCACTACATACTCTTTCAGCGTGGGGCGAGTCGTATATCCGGTTAGCAGATCGCCCTCTGGAGTCAACACCCTATTAATAATAGGCACAGGACCATAACGTAAAAACAACTCCCAATAAAAATATGCACGCAGAAAACGAGACTCTGATTTGTAATTCAATTTGTCTGTTTCGTATTTTTCATTACTCAAGTCAATGGCCTTAGGCACTATATCAATAGTATCGAGTAGCACATTGCACTTCCGAATAGCACGGTAATAATGTTCCCATGTATCACTTAACTCCGAAGCGGCCGCACCGGCATAATAATTACCAATATTAAAACTGACACGCGTACCTGCATTAGAATAACTGGTTTCGGCTAGATCAGTAGCTGCATCCATCCAAGAGTTTCCAATACGGCAAGCCCCATTTCGTAGAAAGTTATACGTATCAAAGTGAAACTCCGTGGTAGTGCTCCAGTTACTGAAAGTTTGCTTACCTGTCAGTTCATTACTGGGCTGTTTGTCAAGGAAGCCACCAAACATATCTTCGCAGGACGTCAACATAGAACCTGCCAGGACGATGCTAAATACCATATATAAGATTGTCCTCTTCATATTTTTGATTGTATTAGAATTTAACATTAATACCTAAGTTTACAGATTTCATGATAGGGTAACGGTTGGAACCATTGCTTTCCGGATCGCATAAGTTGTCCAAGTGATCCCAAGTGATCAGGTTGTTGGCATTGACATATAGCCGACAGTTAGACATCCCTGCTTTCTTTATCCAACTCTGAGGCAAACTATAACTTAGTTCGATATTCTTCAAACGCATAAAGGAGCCATTTTTTAGAAAAAATGAATTCAGACGCTGGTTATGATTGCCACTACCGGCATAATGCAGAAGCGGGTATGTAGCCTGTTTCAGATTCTCGGCTTCCGATAATGCCGGATTCCACCGTTCCAGATGATGCTCCCGCACCTTACCACCATTTACAAAAGCAAACATAGCTTCTGCGTCGTAGTAACGGCTTACCCGATCGACCCCTTGAAACATAACACTGAATCCCCATCCTTTGTAATCACAGCCTACTGTGAAAGCATATGTATTCTCTGGAATATCACTGTACCCAATGTACGTTTCATCGCGTTCGTCAATGAAACCATCTTTGTTCATATCCCGGTATTTCAAATCGCCTACCTTCTGACTGCCAAAGGTAGACTTAGGTAAATCGGGATTATTCAAATCGTTCTGAGTCAGAAAACCGTCGCAAACCAATCCGAAATATTGGTTAATCGGGTGTCCCTCGCGCTTCCGGTACTCAGTCTTCAATGCCGGTTCGTCCATACTTACTATCTCATTTTTGGCATGTGTATAAGTAAGTCCGAGGTTGTAACGGAAGTCTTTCCCGATCGAATTATTATGTTTCAGCTCGATCTCGAAGCCTGCATTTTTTGTTTCACCTAGATTGCCTGGAGCCATGGTAACACCCACCCATTGCGGACGAGTCTGATAAGCCGTAAGGATATCAGTTCGCTTCTCATAGAAATAATCGATATTACCACTCAGAAGCCCATTCCACAAGTTGAATTCCACACCTCCATTATATTTACGGGCACGCTCCCAGGTAATGTTGTAATTAGGATATTGTCCTTCAAAGATACCTGTAAATCCAGTAGTACCAAAATGATAAGCTCCTCCAAGTTGAGTCCACTTTTCCTCGTACAGGAAGCGTTGCTTTACGCCATTCACGATGTATTTATCGTTACCCACCTCACCATAAGAGGCTCGTATTTTCAAATTACTCAGCCAATCCTGAGTTGCCGCCAAAAACGATTCATTACTAAGACGCCATCCTACTGACAGAGAAGGAAAGAAACCAAAACGTTTCCCTTTGCGGAAATTTTCAGAACCGTTATAACCGAAATTCACTTCTGCCAAATAACGGTCATCATACCCATACGTCGCGCGCCCCACCAATCCCTGGTAGCGTTCGGCAAGATCTGCCTGGTAGCGATAGTCATTCTGGTTATACAGCACCATGGCTGTCATATCATGCCTACCGAACTTGCGTGCATAGTTTAACTGAAATTCCATGTAAAGCTTATACGTGGTCTTCTGATTGCTTCCAGAGGCATGACCAGCGTAAGCCAATTCTGTATCCGTATTGAACTTATTGTAAGCCTCCATAGATTGGTAGTTATCCCGGTCGTTTAGCTCATACGTTGCAAAACCGGCAGTAAACCGACGATTATAGAATGCATCATAATCGAATGAACCCATCGCCCTGGCTTTTAAGCCTTGAGTAAGCCAGTCCATCTTATAATCTGCCATAAAATTTATTTCACTGATGGTATTCGTTTGACGATAGAACCCACCTTTCGCTAAGCGGCCTACTATATTATTCTGATATTGCGAGCTACCCCCATATAGGGTCTTTTCATCTTCGCCCTCGCCTACTTTGTAGGATATAGGGAAAAGCCAACCGGGAGTATGGTTCAGTTCATAAAAGACCTCACCCTCACCAGCATTTGGGCCACGACGTTCTTCGAATCGTGTGCCAAAATTAACTGCAAGAGTTAAATCCTCAGTAAGCAGCATGTCTAGATTGGCGCGGAAAGCATAGCGGCGGTATCCCGTATTCGACTTATTCCCATAAGGATCTGTACTGAAATCGCGATATAATCCCTGCTGGTCATACAATTCGGCCGAAGTAAAATAACGCAATCGTTTAGTACCACCTTGTATGTTCACATTGTATCGTTGCGCCGGAGCTGAACTTTGAAGTACTGTATCATACCAATCTATATCCGGGTACAACAAAGCGTCAATCCCGCTTAGTTTTCCTGCAGATGCTTTCTTGTACATCTCAATGTCGGCCGCTGCATATTGAGAGGGCATCCCGTCATTAGCGTACGCTTCTTCGAGCAGTAATACCGACTGATAAGCATCGAGGTAAGTGTCCTGTCGGGTAGGCGATTGTACCAACCAATTGGCTGTCAGACTAACTACCGGTTTTTGCTCTTTTCCCCGCTTGGTTGTTATTAACATAACGCCATTGGCACCGCGTACACCATACACAGCGGTTGCCGATGCATCTTTCAGTATAGAAATCGTTTCAATATCATCAGGGGCAATCTGCGAAAACGGCCGTTCTACTCCATCCACCAGTATCAGGGGTTGGTTATCGCCCGCAAAAGAAGCGCGTCCACGAATAAAGATCTGCATATCGTCAGCACCCGGTGCTCCCGAGGCCTGAGAGGTAATAACTCCCGGAATTTTACCTGCAATAGCTTGCGAGATATTGGCAGCGGGCGATTGAAGTAAATCTCTGGAGCTGACCTGTGAAATGGCACCTACTACACTTTCTTTCTTTTGAGCGCCATAACCTACCACCACGATTTCTTCTAGAACCTGAGATTCTTCTACCATTACGATGGTCAATACGTTTCTGCCCGCGACCGATAATTCTTGCTTTGTATATCCGATAAAGTTTATCTCGAGAATGGCATCGGATTTAACCGACAAGGCAAATTCTCCATTAAAATCAGTAATCGTACCATTAGATGTTCCTCTCTCAAGTATCGTAGCACCTATGATTTCTACTCTATTGGCATCGGTGACTCTTCCTCTCACTTGTTTGGACTGTGCCCAAGCGACCTCTCCCACACCCATCCAGACAAGAGCGAATAGCATTCCCAGAATTGTTGATCCCGGAATAGAAAAATGTCTTTTTTGTTTCATAGCATGTGACATGAATAGTAAATAAAAGATTATTTTTTAGTTCCATTGTATAAAGTCTTCACCTGTTTCTCCGTAAGTGGACTCGTACAAAGAACCACATCGTCTATGAGAGCAGGGGCAGCATGCCAGAAGGTTTCATAACCGAAAAAGAAGTCACTGGCCGAAGTAAACAAGTCGAGTGCTGCCTGATAATCGGTAAAACCTGCGCCTGTGGCATAGCCTCCGTTCTCGGTGTTTGTGAACTTCACCGCATCATTATAATATACGATGAACTCATCGGCTTTCATAACTAGGGTGACCATGGTCCATTCATTGGCTGTCAATTGATTCGTATCATTATTGTTTTGGCAATCAGCCCAGCCTCCTACACCGTTGTATCCAACATATCCGATAGAATTAATCCAGAATTTATTGGTCCCATCATTGAGTACAAATATCTGATCCCACCGATTGATGGCTGGAGGATTAATCCACCTGGACAATGTCAACCCGCCGTCAGTAAGGCGCTGTCCCTTCATCGGATTAGCAAACCGAGTATATGCCCAACCGTTGGCATGACCATTCCAACCTTCC
>JAVBVI010000016.1:0-21215 GCA_031554505.1 Bacteroides sp.
TTTCAAAAGAACCTTTTGCCTTCGGTCCCTTCTGACGCCATACCTTGAGCGTGAATGATATATTTTTATCCATCTGAATTTAAGCTTTATAGTTACGAGTCTGTACTTTAACGAATTGGTAGTTCAAGTCTTCCTTGATCAGTTCCGGTGCGGTGTCTTCGCCGGTGAACTTCCAGCAACCTACATACGAGAAGTGCTCGTCGTCACGCAGCGCTTCGCCGTCCGGTGTCTGGTACTCTTCACGGAAGTGACCGCCGCAGGATTCTTCGCGGATCAAACCGTCGCGGGCCATCAGCGAACCTACTTCGATGAAGTCGATCAGGCGCAATGCCTTTTCCAGTTCGATGTTGAGTTCGTTTACGTCGCCCGGGATGCGAACGTTGGTCCAGAAGTCTTTCTTCACTTCTTCGATACCCTTCAACGCTTTCTGAAGCGATTCTTTGGTACGGCCCATGCCTACGAATTCCCACATGATGTTACCCAGCTTCTTGTGGATAGAGTCCACCGAATGCTTACCGTTGATGGCTTTGATCTTCTTGATCTTGTCCGCAACTTCCTTTTCGGTAGCCACAAATTCCGGCAGGTCGGTAGAGAAGCGCGGAACCTGAATTTGGTCAGCCAAGTAATTCTGGATGGTGTAAGGCAATACGAAGTAACCGTCGGCCAAACCCTGCATCAATGCCGAAGCACCCAGACGGTTGGCACCGTGGTCAGAGAAGTTAGCCTCACCGATAGCGAACAGACCCGGGATGGAAGTCATCAACTCGTAGTCAACCCAGATACCACCCATGGTGTAGTGGATAGCGGGGAAGATCATCATCGGAGTCTTGTACGGGTTCTCGTCAGAGATTTCTTCGTACATATCGAACAAGTTACCATAGCGTTCGCGGACTACATCTTCGCCCAAACGGTCTATGGCATATTTGAAGTCGAGGAACACAGCCAACCCGGTGTTGTTTACACCGAAACCAGCGTCGCAACGTTCTTTGGCGGCACGTGAAGCCACGTCGCGCGGAACGAGGTTACCGAAAGCCGGATAGCGGCGTTCCAGATAGAAGTCGCGTTGGTCGTCCGGGATATCAGTCGGCTTCAAGGTACCTGCCTGCAAAGCTTTCGCATCTTCGATACGTTTCGGAACCCAGATACGACCGTCGTTACGGAGCGACTCAGACATCAGCGTCAGCTTAGACTGCTTGTCACCGTGTACCGGAACGCAAGTGGGGTGGATCTGTGCGAAACAGGGGTTAGCAAAGTAAGCGCCACGGCGGTAGCACTGGATAGCAGCCGAACCGTTAGAACCCATGGCGTTGGTCGACAGGAAGAACGCGTTACCGTAACCACCCGTACCGATTACTACAGCATGTGCAGCGAAACGTTCGATACCACCGGTAACCAGGTTACGGGCGATGATACCACGGGCACGTCCGTCGATGATCACGAGGTCGAGCATTTCGTAACGGGTGTACAGCTTCACAGTTCCCTGTTGTACCTGACGGCTCAATGCCGAGTAAGCACCCAGCAGGAGCTGCTGACCCGTTTGGCCGCGGGCGTAGAACGTACGTGATACCTGAGCGCCACCGAAAGAACGGTTGTCCAGTGTGCCACCGTAATCGCGGGCAAAAGGTACACCTTGTGCTACACATTGGTCGATGATAGCGTTAGCCACTTCGGCCAGACGATATACGTTGGCTTCGCGGGCACGGTAGTCACCACCTTTGATTGTATCGTAGAAAAGACGGTACACAGAGTCGCCGTCATTGGGATAATTCTTAGCAGCATTGATACCTCCCTGTGCAGCGATGGAGTGTGCACGACGGGGAGAATCCTGGATACAGAAGTTGAACACTCTGAAACCCATTTCGCCCAGAGAAGCGGCTGCCGAAGCACCTGCCAGACCGGTACCTACCACGATCACATCGAGGCGGCGTTTGTTGGCCGGGTTAACCAGTTTCTGATGAGCTTTATAGTTAGTCCATTTCTCGGCTAAAGCGCCTTCCGGAATTTTTGAATCTATCTTAGTCATATTATATATCTGTTTAAACGATTACACATGATGATTAACAAGCTCCGCAGCTGGCACCGCAGCACAGTGACAGGATGAAGTATATTACCACAACGGCAGCAAAGCCAAGAACGATCAGCGTAGAGTAGATGTTAGAAATGCATTTCCAACGTTCGAACCAAACTTTGTTGCTCCAACCGATTGTTTGCAATGCGCTCCAGAAACCGTGTGTCAGGTGGAACCACAAAGCGCCGAGCCATACGAGGTAAAGAACCACGTAAACGGGGCAGCTGAATGTGTAACGGATCAGTCCGGCACCGTCGGTAGCAGCGTAAGCTACACCATTCAGAACCGTGTCATGTCCGCCCATGATTTCCACGAGCTGCATTTTAGCCCAGAAGTTGAACAGGTGAAGACCCAGACCCACGATAACCACGAGGCCCAGTACCAACATGTTTTGTGAAGCCCATTCCACAGTTTTCGGTTTGGCAGTCACAGCATAACGTTCAGTACCGCGTGCATTGCGGTTCTGCATCGTCAACCAGAAAGCGTACACGATGTGAATCACGAACAGGGCAGCCAATCCCAGTGTTGCCACCAGTGCATACCAGTTGGCTCCGAGGAACTCGCAGATCATGTTGTATCCTTCCGCTGAGAAGATGGCAACAATGTTCATCGCCATGTGAAAGGTTAGAAACAGGACAAGGGCGATACCGGTAACGCTCATCACCACTTTCCTTCCTACAGATGAATTAATTAACCACATAAATGATTGATTTTTAATTATTAATTGTTTGAATTATTAATCGGTTTCATGCACCCACACGTACTTTCGTGCAAAAGTACGTGAAATACCTTTATGAAGCAAACAATTAAAGAAAGATTTCTTTAATTAAGGGATGAGTAAGAAGGCTAGAACAGGATGTCTATTTCTTGCGAATGTCTTCGCCCCGGTTGGCGCGGTTGCGGAGTGCGCGCGGAGAGTCGCCGAAGGAGGCCTTGCAGAAGTGAGCAAAGTGAGACAGTGAATCGAAGCCGTACCGGTTACTTATTTCAGTGATACGGTCTTTGGTATGTTGCAGGTCGTCGAGGATGCCTTCGCGTTTCTTATCGAGAATCCACTCATAGACAGGAACGCCATACATGGTTTTGAAGAGCCGGCGGAACGTAGTAACCGTATAGCCGCCCAGATGGGCGAACTCTTCCACGTTCTTCACCTTGTCGTAGTTCTGCATCACGAAGTACTGGAAGCTTTCCGTGTACGAACTGATGGGGTAGAAGAAAGCGCTGAGTTGTGGCGACGGGTAGTAGCATACCAACAGGTACACCAATTCCTGACATTTGATGTCAATGAAGGCACCGCAAGGAATCTGTTCGTCCAGGTATTCGCACAATTCTTTTGCGAAGTTGGCCAGACGCGGAGTCATCACCAGCGGTGTATACGTTAGCGGTGCTTCGGAAATATTAATGATTTGCTGATAACGTGATTCACAGATAAGCGGCAGTTCGTTGAACTGAAAAAGGATATATTCTACGTCGGTAAGCGCCAACTGTTCCAGCTTGGAACCAATAGCCTGGAGGATGATTTGTCCCGGACGTAGGGTGTGGCCGGGATACTCCTCACTGTTGATCAGTAGCTCGCCTTTCAACATGAAGATCATACAGTTTTGTGTGCACTTGTCCGAAGGATGATGCTCACCCTTGGGAAGATTCATATGAACAAGCACGCCTTCAGCAGCCTTGGGGCACTGTGCGCAATCGCTCTGTCTTATGCAACGTATGTCTTTTATCATGTATAAATTGCCGGGATTTGATATGCCGACGACAAAGATATGTCTTTTTTTTATAAAGCTCAATATATTTGCCGTATCTTTGTGGTATATTTTAACAAATTGTTGTATGAAAAGAGTCGTAATGGCTTGTTTTTGTGCCTTGTGTAGTTTGGGAGTGTCTGCCCAGAATTGGGACATTAATACTTTACATAGGGTCAATAGTTGGGATCAGGGGTTTGTGCGGAGTTATAGTAAGTTTATTTCTCAGACTTCTCCTTATATATCCATAGGTGTTCCGGTGGGAATGGCTGTTTATGCGGGAATCAGAAAAGATATGCCGTTGCTGAAAGATGCCATCTATATAGGAAGCAGTGTGGGCGAAGCTATCGTGCTGACCTATGGAATAAAATATACATTCGATAGTGAACGGCCTTACGACCGTTATCCGGATCGGGTACATCCCTGGAGCCGGGAAGACAGTCCTTCTTTTCCGTCGGCACATACGGCAGCCGCGTTCTCTTTGGCTACTTCGCTGAGCATTCAATATCCTAAATGGTATGTCATTGCTCCATCGGCGCTATGGGCTTGTTCGGTGGGTTTCTCGCGGATGAACGAGGGCGTGCATTACCCGAGTGATGTGATAGGGGGAGCGGTTATCGGTGCAGGATGTGCAGTTGCTAATATCTATGTCAATCGTTGGCTTAATAAATTAGTGTTTGGCGATAAGTGATTAGCGGTAAACTTACCACTAATCACTCACCACTAAACCTTATTTCAGAATATGCTCGTACTCCTGACTTTTCAGAATGTCGAGCGCTTGTTTCACGCTGGCATTGGTTTGGTTGAATACCTGGAAGTATTCGTTCATGTCCCAGAGGTCGCGGGCTATCAAGCTCTTCAACTGGTTCTTAATCAGTGGCAGAGACCGGTTGTATTGTTCTTCGTCGAAAGTTACTTTCTCTTTCTCGCCTGTTTCGCGCAGAGTGGCCAATAGTTGCTCGTTTACTTCAAACTTCTCATTGTAAGCCTGGAACGACTTGTATTGTTCCTTCAATGCTTTGCGGTTCTGCTCGATGTACTTCATGGTCACTTTGATGACTACCCCTTTGGCTGCCAGACTGCGGTGATAGTCTGTGTATAGCGTAGTGTCGATGGGTACAAAATAGTCGGGCATGATACCACCTCCGCCGTATACCGTCCGTTCCAGTTTCTTGGTCAGGCACTTCAGTGAGTCGGGGAAGTGGATGCTGTCCGCATTAGTCATCTCGCCACGGTTGTAACGTTCTATCAGGTCGTTGTTGTAGTTGATTTCCTCGCCTATTCCTCTTTTCAGTAGGTTTTCGTCAGCATTGCTGGTGTATGGTTTCTGGATACAACGGCCGGCCGGGGTATAGTAGCGGGCAATGGTGAGGCGGATCATGGAACCGTCGGGCAAGTCGATGGGGCGTTGCACCAGTCCTTTTCCGAACGAACGGCGACCTACCACCACTCCTCTGTCCCAGTCCTGTATGGCACCCGTCACAATCTCACTGGCCGAAGCCGAGAACTCGTCGATAAGTACGATGAGGCGTCCTTTCCGGAAGGTTCCCGTTCCTTTGGCAAAGAACTCGTTGCGGTCGGAGGTTCGTCCTTCGGTATATACGATCAGTTCTTTTTGATTCAGAAATTCGTTGGCGATGTCGATGGCTGCGTTCAGGTATCCACCGCCGTTGCCTTGCAGGTCGAGGATCAAGTCTTTCATGCCTTTCTTTTGCAAATCTTTCAGAGCTTTGCTGAACTCCTCGTAGGTGGTTGCCCCGAAGCGATTGATGCGGATGTATCCCACTTTGGACTCGATGATGTATGAGGCATCCAGGCTGTAGATGGGAATTTTATCCCGCTTGACAGTAAAGAGCAGCGGACCTTTTACTTCGCGACGTACGATGGTGAGGTCTACCTTCGAATCCTTCGGCCCGCGCAGACGCCCCATGATATCTTCCGTGATCATCTTCACGCCTGCGATGGCGGTGTCGTTCACGGCAATGATGCGGTCGCCCGCCAGGATACCTACCTTCTCCGACGGTCCGTTGCTGACGGGTTGTACCACCAGCAGCGTGTCTTCGATCATCTGGAACTGCACGCCGATGCCTTCGAAGTTGCCCTGAAGCGGTTCGTTCATTTTCTTCACCTCCTCGGCGTCCGAGTAGGTGGAATGCGGGTCGAGTTGTTCCAGCATCTTGATGATGCCGGCCTCCACCAGTTTGTCTTCGTTTACTTTATCTACGTATAGATTGGTAATGGCGAATTCGGCCATTTGCAGTTTGCGGGAAGCCGGTGTTCCGTAGTTCTGTGCCTGGACAGCGATGGCTGCCAGACAGCACAAGAGCAGGTATGTTTTCTTCATTCTTTAATAATCATTCCTTCGGGGATAAATCGACTGATATCCTTTCCGTAAGTTAGCAGTTCGCGAACGATGGTAGAGCTGATGCAAGTGAGTTCGGGCTCGGTGAACAGCAGGATGGTTTCGATACCGGCCAACTTTCGGTTGATGTCGGCGATGGTTTCTTCGTACTCGAAATCCTTCACCGTGCGAATACCGCGGACGATGAAAGCAGCTTCCATGTCACGGGCAAAGTCGATGGTCAGATTCTCATACGCTTCCACCCGGACGCGGGGTTCGTTCTTGTAGAACTCTCGGATCATTTCCACACGCCGTTCGATCGGGAAATAGGTGTTCTTGTTTTCGTTGATACCGATTCCGATGATAACCTCGTCCATGAACGTCAGTGCGCGCGTCACGATGGAGTAATGGCCGATGGTAAACGGGTCGAATGTGCCCGGAAATATAGCTCTTCTCATGTTATGCAATATCTTCTTCTATAACCAGATTGCCGATGATAAAGTTCTGGCGTTCCATGGTATTGTTCCCCATATAGAACTCAAGCAATTCCTTTACCTGGTCGGTTTTGCGTAGCGTTACCTGCTCCAGGCGTATGTCCTTGCCGATGAAGTTCTTGAATTCGTCGGGCGAGATCTCTCCCAAACCTTTGAATCGGGTGATTTCCGGGCTGGGGTTGAGCTCTTTGATAGCGTTGATCCGTTCTTCATCCGAGTAGCAATAGAGCGTCTTCTTCTTATTACGTACGCGGAACAAGGGGGTCTGCAGGATGTATACATGCCCTTTCTTGATCAGGTCGGGGAAGAACTGCAAGAAGAACGAGATGAGGAGCAGACGGATATGCATACCGTCCACGTCGGCATCGGTAGCTACGATAACTTTATTGTAACGTAGTCCTTCAATACCTTCTTCAATATTGAGGGCAGCTTGCAGCAGGTTGAATTCCTCGTTTTCGTATACCACCTTCTTGGTCTTACCAAAAGTATTAAGCGGTTTACCGCGGAGGCTGAACACGGCTTGAGTAGTCACGTCCCGGCTCTTGGTGATAGATCCGCTGGCCGAGTCGCCCTCGGTGATGAAGATGCACGATTCTTCTTCCAATCCTTTGGCTTTCGGGTCGTTGAGGTGTATGCGGCAGTCGCGCAACTTCCGGTTGTGCAGGTTGGCTTTCTTGGCCCGTTCGCGTGCCAGCTTGGTGACTCCGGCGATAGCTTTGCGTTCCTTTTCCGATTCTTGTATCTTCTGCAACATGGCTTCGGAAACGTCGGCGTGCTTGTGCAGGAAGTTGTCTACCTCCTGTTTGATGAAGTCGCCTACATGTTTGTTGATGGTCATACCCCCCGGGGTCATATTGGTAGAGCCCAGCTTGATCTTGGTTTGGCTTTCGAACATCGGCTCGTCCACATTGACGGCGATGGCGGCCACGAGACCGTTGCGTATGTCGGTAGCATCATGGTTTTTGTTGTAGAACTCCTTGATGGTACGGCCGATGTGTTCCTTGAATGCACTTTGGTGCGTACCGCCCTGAGTGGTGTGCTGTCCGTTGACGAAGGAGTAATACTCCTCGCCGTACTGTTCGGTATGAGTGAATGCGATTTCTATGTCTTCGCCCTTGAGGTGAACGATGGGGTAGAGGCCAGACGATGTCATGTTATCGTTCAGCAAGTCAGCCAGTCCGTTGCGTGAAACGATGCGCTGTCCGTTGTAGATGATGGCCAGTCCGGTGTTCAGGTAGGTGTAGTTGCGAAGCATGGTCTCGATGAACTCCGGCCGGAAGCTGTAGTTCTCGAACAACGTGTAGTCCGGTTCAAAGAAAATGTATGTTCCGCTGTCTTCTTCCGTGTCGAAGGTGTCGTCCGAGAGCAGGCATCCTTTGGAGAAAGCCGCTTTGCGCACCTTTCCTTCGCGATAGCTGCGTACTTCGAAATGGTGGCTGAGAGCATTGACAGCCTTCACACCTACACCGTTCAGACCGACGCTCTTCTTGAACGCCTTGCTGTCATACTTACCACCGGTATTGAGCACACTCACGGCTTCGACCAGCTTTCCTTGCGGAATACCTCGTCCATAGTCGCGTACGCTGACCCGCAAGTTCTCTTCCACAGTGATCTCTATCTTCTTTCCAGCCTGCATCTTGAACTCGTCGATACTGTTGTCCAGCACCTCCTTTAGCAGTACATATATTCCGTCTTCGGCATGTGCGCCGTCGCCCAGTTTTCCGATGTACATACCGGGGCGGGTACGTACATGTTCCATGTCACTCAGGTGGCGGATATTATCGTCGGTATATTCTACCTGGTCCAAATTGACAGTAAGCAGTTCATTCACTTCCATATCGAAATCAATCTATCTTTTTTATAAACGCGCGGCGGCGTTTGTGCTGTTCGGTTTTGAAATAATCCCATTGGGCCTGTACCTTTCCGTTCAGTTCCAGCTCGGGGTTGCTCTCGGCAAATATAAAACCTAATTTTCTATAAGTAGGTATCAAATCCGAAAATAACAAAGCATTCACCCCTTTGTTCTGGTATTCTGGTTTTACTGCCACGAGTAGAAGATCGAGCATCGGGGCGCGATGTTTCATGAACAAGGCTTTCAATAGGTGATACCATCCGAAGGGAAGCAGACGGCCGTTGGCTTTCTGTAAGGCCCTCGAGAGTGAGGGCATCGATACACCTACGCATACCAGCTCGTCATTGGCATCGGTGATCAGTGTCACCATACGTAGGTCGAGAATGGGCAGGTACATCTTCACGTACTGGTCTATCTGCCGTTGCGACAGGGCCGAATAACCATACAGCGGGCTGTAGGCTTCGTTCATCAGTTCGAAGATTTTCTGGCCGTAGTCTTTGGCAATCTTCTTGCTGGAGGTATACTTCTTTATCTTAAGGTTGTATTTCCGTTGAATCAGCTCCGAGATACGCTGGTGCTTTTCGGGCACAGCTTCAGGGATGTATATTTTGTATTCCACCCAGTCGGCATCCTTCTCGTAGCCCAACTTGGTCATATGTTCGGGGTAATACGGGTAGTTATAGATGGTGGCCATGGTGCTGAGTTGGTCGAACCCTTCGATGAGCATTCCTTCGGCATCGAAATCGGTGAATCCCAGGGGGCCCTGGATGTACTCCATGCCGCGTGCTTTTCCCCATTCTTCTACAGCTTTCAGCAAGGCGTCGGATACTTCCAGATCGTCGATGAAGTCGATCCACCCGAAGCGTACCTCTTTCTTGTTCCACTTTTCGTTGGCTTTGGTATTGATGATGGCAGCCACACGTCCTACCAGTTTGTCATCCTTGTAGGCCATGAAGTAGTCGGCTTCGCAGAACTCGAATGCCGCGTTTTTCTTCTTGTTGAACGTGTTGAGCATGTCGTCGAAGAGGTCGGGAACAGAGAAAGCATTGTCTTTGTACAGTCTGTAATTGAAGCGGATAAACTTTTCCAATTCCTTCCTTCCGGAAACTTTCTTAATAGTGATTGCCATAATGCGATTTTATAATATGGCTACAAAGATAGTTGATAATCTTGAAATTACCTACATTTTGTAGCACGTGTAAAACGATTTTTGTTGCAAAGATAACCGGTAGTCTGGTATGAAATGTCAAAAAGTTTGTGTATGTTTGTTGTAAACAAAGAATTATTCCGTGAAGTGGTTTCCTTAACAAGATGGTTATTTATGCGAAAGAGATATGTATTACTCCTTTTTCTGATCGTATGTCCGGGCGTTTTCCTGAAAGCACAGTTGTCCGAATCTGTCCGGCAGATCCTATCTCCTGACTCTGTTGCTCCCTCTGTCTCCCTGCGTGCCGACTCGGATTCTATCCGCATGGTGGAAATGAAGAAGGAGCTGGAAGCTTCCCGGCTGAACGAAGCCAATGCCCGGATGGAGATGGAGCAACTCAAACTGAAAGTATATGCTGCCGACTCGGTGAAGCTGGCTCAACAGAAGCTTCGTATCGACTCTTTGCGGAAATCAACTCCGGGCATACCGGTGGTGGTGGAAGAAGATACACTTTTTTATTTGTTTGCCAAGCGTGGCGGGCACTCTCCTCAGCAGCGGGCGGAGATGATCAACGCGGCGATACTGAAGTTGGGTAAGCAGTTCAACCTACAGCCGGATTCGGTGTACCTGGAAAGCAGCGACATCGTGACCGACCTGATGTATGACAATAAAGTGATTGCAACTTTTACCGATCAAGACGGGCTGTGGGAGAGTTGTACGCGTGACCAGTTGGCGGCTGCCAAACGGCTGGTTGTAGTAGAGAAGTTGAAAGAACTGAAGGAAGAGCACAGCCTCTGGCAGTTGGCTAAACGGATACTCTATTTTGTGCTGGTGTTTGTAGGGCAATTTGCTCTGTTTCGCGGCACCAATTGGTTGTATCGGAAACTGAAGGTACGTATCTACCGGTTGAGGGATACCCGCTTGAAATCATTTACCATACAGGACTATGAGTTGCTGGACAAGCACAAACAGGTGCGACTGCTTGTGTTTGTTGCCAATTTGGGGCGATATCTCTTCATGTTCTTCCAGCTACTCATTACCGTTCCTTTGCTGTTTGCCATCTTTCCGCAGACAAAAGGACTGGCCTACACGCTCTTCTCGTATATATGGAATCCCGTGAAAGGTATTCTTACGGCGATAGTCGATTATATCCCCAACCTGTTCACCATTCTGGTGATTTGGCTCGCTATTAAGTATCTGGTGAAACTGGTGCATTACCTGGCTACCGAGATTCAAACGGAGCGGCTGAAGATCAATGGATTTTATCCCGACTGGGCCATGTCTACCTTTCATATTGTCCGTTTTTTGCTTTATGCTTTTATGATAGCCATGATTTATCAGTATTTGCCGGGAGCCAAAACGGGAGTATTTCAGGGAGTATCTGTTTTTGTGGGCTTAATTGTTTCACTCGGATCGAGTTCAGTTGTTGGTAATG
Source organism: Bacteroides sp. (assembly GCA_031554505.1). Classification (GTDB taxonomy): domain Bacteria; phylum Bacteroidota; class Bacteroidia; order Bacteroidales; family Bacteroidaceae; genus Bacteroides. The sequence continues at coordinate 11,083 of JAVBVI010000016.1, forward strand.
TGATTGCTGGGTTGGTTATCACTTATATGCGTCCGTTCAAGTTGGGCGACCGTATCAAGTTGAATGACATCGTGGGCAATGTCATTGAGAAGACTCCGTTCGTGACCCGTGTCAAAACGCCTAAGAATGAGCTGGTTACTATCCCGAATTCGTTTATCATGTCTTCCCATACGGTGAACTACAGTTCTTCGGCCCGTACGTATGGGTTGATTATCCATACCGAAGTAAGTATCGGGTATGATGTTCCTTGGCGCAAGGTACACGCTATGTTAATTGAAGCAGCATTGGCCACACCGGGTGTGCTTCCCGATCCGCAACCTTTTGTGTTGGAGACAGCGTTGAACGACTGGTACCCGATGTATCAGGTCAATGCTTATATTCAGGAGGCGGATAAGCTGGCGCAGATCTATTCGGACCTGCACCAGAATATTCAGGATGTGTTCAATAGGGAAGGGATAGAGATCATGTCGCCACACTACATGGCTACGCGAGATGGGAATGAAACGACTATACCGAAAGAGGCCAAGCCCAAAGAGTGATTCTTGTCCGTGCATTTTGTCAATTTGTCAAGAGTGACAATCTGATAAATCAACAACTCTGTGGTTGCGTTATTTGCAGTGCGGATTACGTTGGTGCGTGAAAATCGCACGGATGACGGGCTTGTGTATTTCATGTTGTTTTAATAGGATTGTTTTGTGCGTCACTTTGATATATTCGCAAGGCTGTATTTCCTTCATTCAGATTCATTATATGGTGAAGAATTCCCTTTTTCTATGTCTGGCTTTCATTGCCAATTGAGTATGTATGGGTTAGGCCTCCAATCGGAAGAAACACTGAAAGAGGTGAACGTACTGTTATAGCTTCTCACAACGAATCAATACCTTGCTTTCGTTGGTTAGGGTGGTGGCAAACAGGTAGACGTCGCCCCCTTCGTTCAGCTTGAGGCGTTTACGCAGGTCGGCTACCGTGGCTGGGAAGTTCCGCACGGTGAGATGGGCTTTGCGGGTATCATCGAGTAGCTCTTTCATCTCTTTCTTGTTGAACGAAGCGTAGGCACGGATGCGAAACGCCCTTCCGGGGAACGATTCGACGAGCTCGTCCGACGTATAGAGGTGGCTGTTGGCGTGGAGCTTGCTTACCTTATATATATGTGCGATGCTGCGGAAAGCTCCGCCCTTCAGCAAGGAAGCATTGGGCTCGTACAGATAGGTATTCAGGGCAGAGGTGTACCGGCAATCGGCGGATTGTTCGTCTTCGCGGGTGAAGACGAACGACTGATCGCCTTTGGGGGTGAGGTTGACGCAATGAATGGGAATTTCCGGAACAGGCTCTTGCCCGAGCAGTAGCAGCAGTTCCTTGCACTCATTGTTGACCGACACAATGTGCGCCTGACAAACGTGTTGCAACTCTTGAAGGGCCAGCGAAAGGTCGAGCATGGGCGAGAGCTTCACCAATACCCGGCGGGCTTTGGTTAGTAGTTGCTCTTCCAGTTGAGCTACGTCGGGTTCACAGTCGGCCATGCGTACCGTCTTACCGCCATGTTCGTTGCGGCGGGCGGGGTCGATGAAGAGAGCATCCACCGGTTCCATCCTTTGCAAATATTCTACACTGTCCTCGTGGTGCGTGGTGAGGTGGTTCAGTCCCAGAAGCGGGAAGTTGTGTGCGGCGATGTGGCAAAGCTCTTCCTGCCGTTCCACATAAGCCGCCCGGCCGAAACCTGCCGAGAGGAATGCACAGTCGATACCGAAGCCGCCGGTGAGGTCGGCCAATGCACCACCCGGCTCGGACAGGATACCGGCTTTGTAGCGTGCCGTAACCTCGGACGAACATTGCTCGAGCGACAGATGGCGGGGGTAGAGGATACCCTCCGTGGCTGCCCACGAAGGGATCTTTTCCCGGGCCGCCTGTCGTCCGGCTATCTGTACGATGGCTGCCGGCATGTCCACGTCGGGATACTTCCGGCTTTGCAGGGCCAGGGTGCGGACATCGTCGCCGGCATGTTCGCGGATGAAGCGGAGTGTGTGCGGGTCTATATTCATTAATATATGGGTTATTGCTTATATCTGGCGTCGAACCGTCCTTGGGTCATGCGTCCGCCTTCGAAGCGTCCGCTGATGATCTTGTTTTTTTTGTCGAACCGGGTGATGGTGACTTTTCCGTCTTCCAGTTCTTCCTGTCCGAACCAGGCGTCCGTATACGTAGTTTCTTCTCCTTCCTCGGGGTGCTGGATCTTGAAGCCGATGCTCTGGATGGGGCCTACTACGACACTGGCATGTATCTCATCGAGGGACTCCACGTAGGTGAAGCTAATGGATCCGCTATAGATGCCTTTTATGGAGATGTCCGTCCAGTAATACCGTCCGCCGGCATAGATCCAGCCATCGACCAGGCAGCCGAAGGTTTCCTGGCCGGTGGTGGTGGCTTCGGGCATGACGGTAGGGTCTACTGACATATCCTCCGTGCAGGCTGTACAGCAGAGGCAAAAGTATGCGATAAAAAGAATATATTTCTTCATGGTGCAAAAGTATTAAAAATGATAATAAATTCCGCCTGTCACGCTGAAAGGACGAAGATAATTGTTCTGATGTACGTCGATGGTCTGCCCGTGATACTTGATATCGGCTCCTGACTGATCGGCGGCGACGAGCGAGCAATCGCCTCCGATACCCCAGTGAGCATTGAGTTTGTACTCCATTTTCAGACCTACGTTACAGCCTACATTGTTTTGGTGCACTTTCCGATCTTTACCGAATACCTTGCTGTGGTTGCGGAACAGGAAGAACCCGTATCCGCCGTGGAGGCTGGCATTCCAACGGTCGCCTCTCAGGAAGTTCCAAGCCAACTGCGGTGCCAGGTAGTGGGTGTACAGATGGTCGGCTCCTTCGGTGTGACTGGCACTCGAGCTGTGTCCGGAATACTGAAAACCGAAGCTGAGAATGGAGGCGGGCCGGTAATAGTACGAAGCATTCCAGGCAATACCGTCGCGTAGCTGTTGCCGGTAGGAGTCCGCGCTTTGGGTCAGGAACCGGCTACCTTTCAGCAGGTTGCCATACCCGGCTTGCAGGGAGAATACATGTTCGGTGGATTTCTTTTCCTGCCCCGCGGCGAAGGCGGTGCAGAGGGATAGGAGTATCCCGAGAAAGAGTTTCTTGTTCATTGTTTTATGGGATTAGTTTATATTGTTGTTTGGCTTGATCGCGGCTGCACAGATTGAAGTGCCACCACTCGCTGGGTAACGGGTGGAACCCCGCTTCCTTCATTACGTTGCGGAGCAGCAGGCGGTTCTGCCGGGCTTCTTCGCTCATCTTTCCGTTCCTGACCAGTTGCTCCTCGGCTGTGATGTGTGCCTCGGCGCCGAGCCAGTCCACCGGTGTGCCCATGTCGAGCGGGCGTCCTTGCTCGTCGGCTATGCTGATGTCCACGGCCAGGCCGTAGTTGTGCAGTCCGCCACCCCGGGCAGGGTTGGATACGTAGATGTATTTCGGGGTGCCTTTTACCACGTTCCACATTTTTTGTTGTACGTGCAGCGGACGGGTAGCGTCGTAGATCACCAGCCGGTAGCCGGGATGCCGGTCGGCCAGCAGTTGTTGCGCGCGAACTACCGCCTGGGCGGCTTCGGGGTGCAGATAGGCTTCCTGCAAGTCTTCATAAAGCTGTTCCCCGGTGAAGTTATCGGCTGTGGCATACATCAGTTGCACTTCGATGGTGGGGTCTAAGTCCGAGATGTCGACCAGTCCGAGCGAATCCAGGTATAGCGCCGTCCGACTTTTCGAAGGAGCGGCGTGCTCTTCGACGATGGGCGTGCTGTCGGACTTTTCGGGTGCCGGCGTTGGTATTTGTTGCTTCTTCTCCATCTGGCAGGCTGAGCATACAATCAGTCCGGTGAGGAGAAGGCATAGGAGCTTGTTCATGATAGTGTTATTTTAGTGATGAAGACAAAGCATGTGGGGCGATTCCCTACCCGACGTTGGTTAATGTGTGTTAATCGTTCGTTGTGCCGGGCAGTTTGAATGATTGTCTTCGGATTGTACTTCTGTTTACGGGTGCAAAGGTAACGAATAAAATAGATTCTCTCTTTTTTCTCTCTCTATAGTAAAATGCAAAATCATCTCCCATCTCCCACTAATTCTATGACAATGAGTTGATAATCTGTGAGATAGATTGGTGGTTGATGCCGTTTTTTGTTGTTTTATCTCCCACCTGCATCTCCCATCTCCCATCATTTTGCGTCATTTCATTACTTCTAATGCATCATTAGGTCGCTTCTAAATTGGGTTAGATTACTTCTTCAGCAAAGCCCCATGCCCTCCTTTTTTTTCCTCATAGGATAATATATTATCGTAATAGGAAAAAAAAATATCCTCATAGGATAAATAATTTTCCTATGAGGATAATTCCTGCTCTACAACAGGCTATGACCGAGATTCTTTGTTATTGGGCGGCTTTTCCTAAGGCTGCGGAAAGTTTGGCCGATGCATTATCTATCATGTCGTGTGTACCGCTTCCATCGCCTACGTAGGCCATGACCATTTCGGCATACTCGATAGCTTCGGTTAAAGCAGCCGGCCGGTTGGCCGACTTATCCGCCTTGGCATCGGTGAGCAGGGACGACAAACCTCCCAAGTCTTCGAGTTCGGGCAGGTTACCCGGTCGCATGGTATTGATGGCGGCGTTAAGGGCCGAAGCTGCCTCGTTTACTTCCGCTTGGTTGTAGTTTTTATCCCGGTTGTCGAATATCTTTTGCGCAGAGGTGATCTGTTCCAGCAGACGGGCATACGCGTAGGGTGCCCAGGGCGAGTACTCCGGCACTTTCACGGCGAGGGCGTTCCACTTTTCCTGGGCCGACTTCCGCGTGGCGCCCACGTACAGAAGCTCTCTCAGTGTGTTTTTCTCCAGGCTGTTGATGGCCACCAGGTCGGTGAGCACGTTGTTCAGTTGGTATTCCTGTTGGTCCACTTGCGCCTGCTTCTTGCTGGTCTCGTACACTTTCTTTGCCTTGCCCAACTCCTGTTGGAGTGCGGCAAACGTATCCCACGTATAGTGTTCGGCGGCTTTGGCTTCGCACTCTTGAATGGTGGCGGCAAGCGCTGCCTTATCCAGCCCCGTGGCTGCCAGCTTACCGATGGCTTTCTCCAGGGCGGCCATCTGCTTGTCTATCTGCTTCTGGGTGATGTCGGCCGACTGGTACAGCTCTTCTCCCTCCGTCAGGGTCTTGACCAAAGCGGTGTAAGAGGCGGCTGTATAGTGATCGGCTTTAAATATCTTCGATTCCTGCAGCTTGGCCCAAAGCCCTTTTTTCAGTCCGGCATTCGGATCGCCTATCAGGTTGATCCGGAGGTAATGCGTGATTTGTTCGTGTCCGTAATAGTCCGGCTGGAATGTCTTTCCTCCCAAGGTTAGGGTGTAAAGATTGCCTTCCGCCCCGGTCTTATTGTCGGTTGGCCGGTTGAGCACAATATTGCCCAGATCGGAATCCACGTCGAAAGTGGCTTGCTCCCAACTGTTGATACCGGTTGCCGTCATGGCCAGCGGCCCGCACATGAGGGTACCTGCCCACATGGGGGTGAACCGGACGTTGGTTTGGTTCTTGCCCGTAGCAGCTGTCTCCAACTTATCCGGGCCGAAGTCGATATGCTTGCTGAAGGGCATGATGATCTCCACCGCGTCGGCCGTTGTCCAGCTACGGGCGGGGATCGTCACATACGATCCCGGTTGATAGGACGAAGCGATGGAAGTGCCGTTGAGCTTTACATCGAAACCCTCTGTAGCCCAGTAAGGAACACGTAGTTTCATCGCAAAGTCGGCCGTTCCCTGTGTCAACTGGATGGTTGAATTCTCGGCAGGCCACAAACACTCTTGCCGGATGGTGACGTTCTTGTCGTCCCATGTCAGCGTAGTGGGCATGTACAAGGCCACCCAGATGGTGTTGTCCGAAACAAAGTAAGCCGCTTCCTGGTACTTGACGTGATTCTCGGATCCCGTACCTCCGCAACAGGTAGACTGCGGCGTATTGCTTCCAAAACCTTTCGTTGCGTTTAGTCCCACGGCATAATGATAGGTCATCTCATAACAGGTGTGGTTGATCGACCCCACGAGCTGATTGTACAGCACCCTTTCGTAATAGTCCATGTACTGGGCATTGTCCGGGTCGAAGCAGTTGAGATCCTTCGTCAGCTTGGCCAGATTGTAAGCGCAGCAGGTTTCGTTGATGCTGGGTGCCGGATAGACGTTGCGCTGACGATCGGACGATACATTGTTGGCCATACTCAGGATCTGTGTATACGGTTGGCGGAACATTTCGCCATTGCCCACGCCTCCGGTGGAGTAGCGGTATCGGCCCTGTATCATGTTCCAAAAGTTCTCCGAAAGATGGTAGTAATACGGGTTGCTGTTGCCCGTGTAGCTCCAGAGCGCACTGATGATCTTCGGGATGTGCTGGTTGGCATGGCGGGTACGGATATCATCGATGTTCTTAGCCAGTGGATTGTAGAAAGCCGGACTGTCGAAGCAGTTGGAGGCTTCGAGCAGATGTGCTTTCTCCACCGGATCGCTCACCATTTGAGAGAGTCGTGCCAGCGATTCGCCTGTTCCGCCGTCTTCGCCGGCGATGTACATGTTCCACATCTCATACCGGTTACCGGGTTGGAGCCTGCGTTCCTCCTGCGTCCCGTCGGTCTTGACAAATGTCCGGTAATGCAACCGGTTCCAGACCCATAGTCCCATATCTTTAGCGATGAGCAATGCCTTGGCCGCGATCTCGCGATCGTCCACATACGTGGCGATGTCTATCAGGCCCGCCAGTTGCTTGTGGATGGAATAGTAGGGTGCCCACACCCAGTCGGAATTATTGTAGGCGCGGTACATTTCGATCAGCGCGGGGTGATGAGCCGGAATGGCGTTGATATATCCATAGCCGTATTTCTCCCATTGCGTTTTGTGCACATCGAAATCAGCCCAGGAGCCTTTCATGGTGCGTAGTTCAGCCTCTGGTGCGAAGTCGCGTGCTTCCCAATACCGGCCCAACTCTTTGTTCCATACGAAGGTACGTTCCTGGCATTGGCGTAGTTCGTCGACCATCCGTCGGATATTGGCACGCAACTTATCTTTCTGTTCCGCCTGGGTGGCGCTTGCGAAAGCAAAAGCCAAAGCAGACATGTAGTGGCCGGAGCCGTGTCCTTTCAGTTTGGTAGTAGGCGAGTCCCAGCCATCGGCCATTGTGTATCCTTCGGTACTTAGCCCGTAAGTATCCCGGTAATTGTACAACTGTTGAGAAACATCCCAACTGAGAATCTCCTGAATGGCCAGCTCCCGGTTGGAAGTCAGCCGGTTGTCACCATGGATCACCACCTTGTCCAGCGGAAGTGTCCGGACAGCCGGAACAGAAGAAGGCGTAGCATACGAGGTATCTACCACACAGACCTCCGCAGTGACCGGATAACCGTCTGCCGTAGTATCATCGCCGATGATGAACCCCTTCACAGTGTACTTATGTCCCACCGGATTCTTCGTTGGGTCTGCCTGTTCCTGCTCAGTGGCAAGAGCCGAATTAGCCCAGCGAATCTGGCGATATTCCGCCTTCCCGTCAGAGTAAGTTACCCATAATTGATAAGGTAACCGGGGTACCGTGCCCACCGGACAGTCCACATGGATGGATTCGATATTGACAATGGTCCGGATATTCGTAGCCACTGTCTCGGACAAAGGAGAGTGCATGGGCATCGATGTAGCCGGAGCGATGGAAAGTACGTACACCATTGCACAAGCAATGCATTTTACATTTTTCATTTGGGGCTATTTTTTGTTTTTTATTTGTTATCTTCAGCACTTGAGGATCTCAAAGTTGCGTGTTCTTCGGCCATAAAATTACTATTTGTTTTTTTCATTATTAAAAAGTTGGTTTATTGTACTATCAATTTGGAGGATTTTTTCTTTATAAAGCCTTGTTCTATCTGAAATAACTCCTATTTTTGCTTCAAGCATGAAGAAGGAAGATGAACATTCCTGAAATGACTCTCGAAGTAGGTTTTAACAATCCCCCTATTTTACCCGCTGATTTGACAGGTTCATACTAACCAATTAAATAGAAAGCCAAATGACAAAAATCAAGAAAACAATCATCTGCTCTCTGCTCTTTCTAATGGCAGGTGGTTTTTCATCTGTGTTCGCCGGTGAGAACAAAGTGTCACTGCTGAAAGGTCGCGAAAAGATCAAGTACAATCCCATGATCTTCGGGCAATTCATTGAGCATTTCGACAATCAGGTTTATGGTGGAATTTATGATCCGGGATCGAAGTTCTCGGATAGCGACGGTTTTAGGGTAGATGTTATGGACGCCCTGAAAGAACTAAAGATGCCTATCATACGCTGGCCGGGCGGATGTTTTGTTTCCACTTATCATTGGCTCGACGGAGTTGGAAAAGAACGGACACCCGTTTATGACAAGACCTGGCAAGTAGAAGACCCCAACACTTTTGGTACTGACGAGTTTATTAAATGGTGTCGCAAGGTGGGAACGGAGCCTTATATCTGTACCAATGCCGGGACAGGCACGCCGGAAGAGATGAGCGACTGGGTGGAATACTGCAACCTGACAGTCGGGAAATTCGGCCGGATGCGTGCGAAAAACGGAAACCCCGAACCTTACGATGTAAAATATTGGAGTGTAGGCAATGAAAACTGGGGCGGTCACGAACTTGGTGCAAGGACGGTGGAAGAGTGGGGGCCTCTGGTTCGTGAATCGGCCAAGCTGATGCGTAGTGTGACGAAGGACCTTAAGCTATTTGCCGCCGCAACTTCCAATAAAAACTGGACCATGCCTTTGCTCAAAGCAGCCGGGCAGCATCTGGATTACATCTCTGTGCATGGTTATTGGGACCCAGTCTACCATGTCAATAATCTATCTCCCTATTTGGAATGCATGATGAGGACTGACCGCCCCGAACAAGATATACAACGAACGATTGATATCCTGAAAGAAGCGGGATTTGCCGACAGGATAAAGATAGCTTATGACGAGTGGAACCTGCGCAACTGGCATCATCCCTGGCATGGAGACTTTCGTCGTGGCTTTGAGTTGGAAGCCCGCCGGAAAAACGATATACAATCTACCTACACGATGGCCGACGCTCTCTTCTCAGCCTGTTTCCTGAATTCATGCTTACGCAATGCAGATTATGTGGAAATAGCTTGTTTCTCCCCGGTGGTAAATACGCGTGGAGCTATTTTTGTCCATCCGGAAGGAATTCTTAAGCGAACTACTTTCCATACACTATATATGTATGCCAATTTACTGGAAGAATATATGGTTCCTGTGGAGTACTCTGTTGAAAAGCTGATTTCCGGTAACCAATCAACCAATGCATTGGATGTAATACTTACATCCGACAAGGATGCCAGACGATATGTATATGCTATTGTCAACAAAGACCCTCAACGTACGGTTGATCTTAATCTGGATTTTGGGAGTATGGGGAAGAAAGCTCCCAAAACATTGGAAGGACTGGTGTTAAGTGGTAAAAGCCCGGACGATTATAATGACATCGGTGCCGAGAATAGAGTAACTCCTCAGAAAACGGTTTTGAAAGTGAAAGATGGCGCCATTACTCTTCCTCCTCATTCATTGACTTTCGTCACCGTTGAATAGCGGATCATCAGCAAAACCATGTGTGATGCAAAATCAGGACTTCGTATCCCCATCCCCATAGAGTTTTTGTTTGGAGCCTCCAGCCTCTTCACCTGCTCTGAAGCCAGCTGTTCATCGGGGTTGACGGTGAAGGGAGCCTTCTTCACCCGGGATTCACAAAGTTCACCTCGTGCCGTCCTGACAGCAAGAAGCAAAGTGCCCGGAAGCAAGAAGCATTTGCCTCGACACAATGAAGCATTTGCCCCGGAAGCAAGAAGCATTTGCCTCGGAAGCAAGAAGCAACTGACCCGGAAGCAAGAAGCATTTGCCTCAACAGAAGGAAGCAACTGACCACATTGCCAGAAGCTTTCAGGGCAATAGCAGGAAGCTTCCGACGGGCGCTACGCGGTTTATTTTTTCCCGCTACGCCATTTTGAGAAACCCGTAGCGGGCGGGAGAAAAAACCGTTGCGCCCGGTGAAAAGTGCTTGCAGGTCTACCGCAACTTCGCT
>JAVBVI010000101.1:0-5630 GCA_031554505.1 Bacteroides sp.
TATGCTTAGAAAGGAGATTAATTATGGAAAAATTCGAAAAGTTAATACAGTCATCCCACCCTGTATTGATTGATTTCTTTGCCGAATGGTGCGGCCCTTGCAAAACAATGAAACCGATATTGAAAGATATTGAAGGAAAACTGGGAAGTGAGGCTCACATTGAAACGATCGATGTCGATCAGGAAGAAGTGCTCGCCGCCCGTTATCAGATTCAGGCCGTTCCTACTTTTATATTATTTAAGAACGGAGAAGCTGTGTGGCGCCATACTGGAATCATACTGGGAAATGAATTAATGAAAGTCATCAAACAACATACATAAATAAGAATGAGAGGAATAGTAGCGTTTGTTTTATGTGCCTTGGCAAGTATTTTTGCTTATGGACAGAACGGTGAAGTGATTGTGATGAATAAGCAGTTGTTTATCGACAAGGTGCTCGATTACGAGAACACCACCGAGTGGAAGTATAAAGGCGACAAACCGGCTATTATTGATCTGTATGCCGATTGGTGCGGTCCTTGCCGCATGGTAGCTCCGATCATGAAAAACCTTGCCAAAGAGTATGATGGCAAAATCCTGATTTATAAAGTGAATGTAGATAAAGAGAAGGAACTGGCGGCTCTTTTCAGTGCCACCAGTATCCCTCTCTTTGTTTTCATTCCGATGAACGGACAGCCGCAACTCTTCCGTGGAGCCGCCGATAAAGCGACTTACAAAAAGGCGATCAACGAATTTCTGTTGAAACTCTAAGCCTATTATTTCAAGTATCCCACCGGATGGTTCAACATCGGCATCTGTGTATCCGATAGCTTAAGCACTGTTTTCAGTTTGTTTACATCCATCGTTGCACGTGCCACTGTGCCCAACTTAGCCGTTGCGCAGAGGATAGAGATGTTCTGCGAAACGATGCCTGCATCCATAGCGCACATCAGTTTGGTCCGTTCATTCTTCACATCACCCATACGTGCCAAGTCGCTCACCAACACCAACGATGCGGGTGCACTGTTCACAAAATCCTGCCCACCGGCCACTGCACCACGGAAATCACCTTCCGTCAGCAAGTTCAGCGCATGTGCTTTAGCATCGTACATGTATGTACCCTGCGGTAATACCACATATATATCCACATCTTGCTTGTTCATGGCCGAAGGAGCCGTACGCTTTCCACTGGCAGGACGGTTAATACCATTGGCTGCCCACAACAAATCGGATAAATCGGCATTGGTCAACGCCTTATCCTGATATTCGCGGGTAGAGCAACGGTCGGACAGCGCCTTCATCACCGTACCGGCACGGTTCATATTCGGCTTCGGCAACTGAATTACTTTCTGGGCTGCACAGGTAGCTGCCACCAACAAACACAACATAAATAACTGTACTCTTCTCATACGCTTGTTTTTAAATGATTTGATTTTACAAAATTATACAAAAATAGTTCTGAAAGATATTGTGTTCACATATTTTAATTCCGCTTGAATGGTAAAATTCTCTAAAAAACACGTAAGTTTGCTTCTCTAAGTTATCCAATCCATGAGCAAGACAAAAAGTACCGGAAAGAAAACAAACAGAAAAAAGAATAGCAAACAGAGTAGCCATAAAGGATGCATCGTCTTCCTTATTGTATTGGCACTACTGGCATTGGGGCTTTACCTGTATAGTATCCATTATCAACAGAGTCACCCTGCAAAAATCGTACGTGCCGCACAGGCTACCCAAAGGGATGGCCCGAACCGTTCGTCGTCCGGCTCTACTACCTATAGTAAATTGACGACATACGAAGCATTGGACATTGCTATATCTATCATTCCTCGCCAAGAGCAAATCATCCGCCACACCGGCTACACGGTCTCGTACAACAAAAACCTGCGTTTGCCCAACTGGGTAGGCTATGAGCTGACGCGCCAGGAAACGCAAGGTAACGAAGAACGAGGCGACCGCTTCATAGCCGACCCACTTGCCACAGGTTCTATAGCTACGAACAGTGACTACTTGCGCTCAGGATACGACAAAGGTCACATGGCCCCTGCAGCCGACATGAAATGGGATACTACTGTAATGAAAGAATCATTCTACTTCACCAATATTTGTCCTCAACATCCGGAGCTGAACCGCCGCAAATGGAAGGACCTTGAAGAAAAGACACGCAACTGGGCCATAGCGGACAGCGCCATCATCATTGTTTGCGGCCCTATCATGGAAGAGCACCCGAAAACGCTTGGCAAGAACCGGGTTGCCATCCCTCAGAAGTTCTTCAAGGTGATCTTATCATCGTATGTTTCCACGCCGAAAGCTATCGGCTTTTTGTTTGATAATGAGCGATCGGTGGAACCGTTATGCACGTATGTGGTGACGGTAGATAGCATTGAGCGTCTCACCGGATTGGATTTTTTTGCTCCATTACCTGATGATATTGAGGATAAAGTTGAAGCGGTTGCTACATGTTCGCAATGGGGATTGTAAGGCTGCCTTTCTTTCTACACATGACGGCTTTTTTCGCCTCTATGACCTATACAGTAGTATTGCATGACAGGTCAAGAGTTACATATATTTAGTCAGAAGTTATTTACGTATGATCAAGAGTTTTTCATGTCTGATCAAGAGTCCCAACCATATCTCTTTAGCTAATATTAAAAAACACAACACTCTCAAAGCCACGAGCGAAGCAATGTGGCGAAAAAAGGACCGGCCTCATTTTCGCAGCGTTAAGCGGAGCCTGTGCGAAAAACGAGTAAAGGAGCGATTGTCTGAGCGGACCGAAGTGAAGCGCGTTGGAGCTCCGATCGTTTTTCGTACAGGCGGAGTAGCGGAGAAAATGCAGCCTTGAATTTTTCTTTTTGATTCTTTTTCTTTTGTTTCAAGACAAAAGAAAAAGAATAAGCACAGCGCAGCAAAAACAATTATTATCTTTGCCCCCAATCAAGCAAATCACCAAATTCCATGAACAAGAAAACAAAAAGAACAATATTAATAACACTCCTTGCACTAATTATAGTAGGTGCAAGCGCAGCAGGAACAGCCTATTACCTCTTCCTGTACCCGCAATTTCATCCAAAGAAAACCGTGTACGTCTACATTGACCGCGACGATACCATGGACTCCATCTACGACAAGATAAAAGCCACCGCCCATCCCGGCAACATGACAGGTTTCCACTGGATGTCCGAGTACCGCAAATACCCTCAAAACATCCATACCGGACGCTACGCCATCCGTCGCGGAGACAACATCTACCACGTTTTCAGCCGCTTCTACCGAGGATACCAGGAGCCCATCAACCTGACAGTAGGTAGCGTACGCACGCTGGACCGACTGGCTCGCAGCATCAGCAAGCAACTCATGGTCGACTCGACCGAGATCACCGAGAAACTCTTCGACCCAACGTTCCAAAACCAACTGGGATACACCCCCGAAACGATGGCTTGCCTCTTTATACCTGAAACATATCAGATATACTGGAACATCAGCGTAGAAGAATTCTTCCAACGCATGGAGAAAGAACATGAACGATTCTGGAACGCCGACCGCCTCGCCAAAGCACAAGCTATCGGCATGACACCCACTGAAGTATGCACCCTTGCCTCCATTGTCGAAGAAGAAACAAACAATACCGCCGAAAAACCAATGGTAGCCGGATTATATATCAACCGCCTCCATACCGGCATGCCCCTTCAGGCCGACCCAACGATTAAATTTGCCGTACAAGACTTCGGTTTGCGACGTATCACCAATGATCTTCTACGGATAAATTCACCTTACAATACCTATATAAATACCGGACTCCCCCCCGGCCCCATCCGCATCCCTTCGCCCAAAGGTATCGACAGTGTGCTGAACTATACCAAGCACAACTACCTGTACATGTGCGCCAAGGAAGACTTCTCGGGCACGCATAACTTCGCATCCAACTACAGCGACCACATGAGAAATGCGCAGAGATACTGGAAAGCATTAAACGAGCGGAAGATTTTCAAATAAATTCTTAGCAGAATGATAGGAAAAGCCTATCTTTGTCAGATAACGCAACTAATTAATTCTAAAAATAGTATGAATAAACAACTCCTATTAGGCGACGAAGCCATTGCGCAAGCAGCTTTAGATGCCGGACTATCAGGTGTTTATGCCTATCCGGGTACACCTTCCACCGAAATCACCGAATATATTCAAGGCTCCCCTTACGCCAATGAGCAAAAGGTGCACAGCCGTTGGTCGGCCAACGAAAAGACGGCGATGGAAGCTGCTTTGGGTATGTCTTTTGCCGGTAAGCGCGCCTTGGTGTGCATGAAGCACGTGGGTATGAACGTGGCTGCAGACTGTTTTATCAACTCGGCCGTTACCGGTGTTAAAGGCGGACTCATTGTCATCGCTGCCGATGACCCCAGCATGCACTCGTCGCAAAACGAACAAGACAGCCGCTTCTATGGCGACTTCTCCCTCATCCCGATGCTCGAACCCAGCAATCAGCAGGAAGCTTACGATATGATTTACAATGGTTTCGACTTCTCCGAGAAGACCGGAGAGCCACTGTTGGTGCGTATTGTTACCCGGTTGGCTCACTCCCGCTCAGGTGTAGAACGCCAGGCGCAGAAAGCGCAGAACGAACTCTCGTTCAGCGAAGACCCTAAGCAATTTATCCTGTTGCCGGGTATTGCCCGCAAGCGTTACAAAGCGTTGTTGGCTCATCAAGCTGACTATGTAAAAGCATCAGAAGAATCTCCTTACAATAAATATATCGACGGACCGAACAAGAAGATGGGTATCATCGCTTGCGGTATCGGTTTCAACTATCTGATGGAAAATTATCCTGACGGTTGTGAATATCCGGTGTTGAAGATCGGACAATATCCTCTGCCTGAAAAACAACTCCGTCAGTTGGTCAATGCTTGTGACGAAATCCTCGTGTTGGAAGACGGTCAGCCGTTCGTAGAACGTTTGCTGAAAGGCTATCTGGGTTTGGGAGTCAACGTAAAAGGTCGTTTGGATGGAACTCTCTCGCGTGACGGCGAGTTGAATCCGGATAATGTAGCCCGTGCCATCGGCCGCGAAAATAAATCGACATTCAGCATACCGAACATCGTAGAAATGCGCCCACCCGCCCTGTGCGAAGGTTGCGGACACCGCGATATGTATTCTACCCTCACCGAAGTGCTTCGGGCAGAATATCCTATGCATAAAGTATTCAGTGATATCGGTTGCTACACACTGGGAGCCGGTGCACCGTTCAATGCCATCAACTCCTGTGTGGACATGGGTGCTTCAATAACCATGGCTAAGGGCGCTTCGGACGCCGGACTTCATCCGGCGGTAGCCGTTATCGGCGACTCAACATTTACTCACTCGGGCATGACAGGCTTGCTGGATTGTGTCAACGAGAACTCTAACGTTACTGTTATCATTTCCGATAACGAAACCACTGCCATGACTGGCGGACAAGATTCGGCAGGTACAGGACGTATCGAAGCTATCTGTACCGGCTTAGGTGTTGACCCGGCACACATCCGCGTCGTTGTTCCCTTAAAGAAGAACTACGACGAGATGCGCCAGATCATCCGCGAAGAGCTCGACTACCGCGGCATATCGGTCATCATCCCTCGCAGAGAGTGTATCCAGACATTATCACGTAAGAAAAGAAGC
>JAVBVI010000160.1:0-29681 GCA_031554505.1 Bacteroides sp.
GCTTGAAAAAGTAAAAGAGCTTATCGAACTTCGCGCCCAGGCTCGTTTGGGTGGAGGCGAAAAGGCCATTGAAAAACAACATGCCAAAGGCAAGTACACAGCTCGTGAACGTATAGCCCAACTGTTGGATGAAGGAAGTTACGAAGAAATGGACATGTTCGTACAACACAGATGCACAAACTTCGGTCAGGAAAAGAAACACTTCTTGGGTGACGGTGTAGTAACCGGATATGGTACCATTGAAGGTAGATTAGTATATGTTTTCGCACAGGACTTCACTGTATTCGGTGGTTCACTGTCGGAAACTATGGCACAGAAGATTTGTAAAGTAATGGATATGGCCTTGAAGATGGGTGCACCTTGTATCGGTATCAACGACTCGGGTGGTGCACGTATCCAGGAAGGTATCAACGCTCTGGCAGGATATGCCGAAATTTTCCAACGCAACATCATGGCTTCGGGTGTAATTCCGCAGATTTCGGGTATCTTCGGTCCGTGTGCCGGCGGTGCTGTGTATTCTCCGGCGCTGACCGACTTTACACTGATGACGGAAGGTACTTCGTACATGTTCCTCACAGGCCCGAAAGTTGTGAAGACCGTTACCGGCGAAGATGTATCGCAGGAAGACCTCGGCGGCGCCAGCGTACACGCTTCTAAATCGGGGGTTACACACTTCACCGCTCAGACAGGCGAAGAAGGTCTGTCCATCATCCGCAAGTTACTTAGCTTCATTCCGCAGAACAACCTCGAAGAAGCTCCCATCATCTCTTGCAACGACCCTATCGACCGTCTGGAAGATTCGCTGAACGAGATCATCCCCGACAGTCCCAACAAGCCTTACGATATGTACGAAGTAATCGGTGCTATCGTTGACAACGGCGAATTCCTCGAAGTACAGAAAGACTATGCCAAGAACATCATCATCGGTTTTGCCCGTTTCAACGGTCAGTCGGTAGGTGTAGTGGCCAACCAGCCGAAGTTCCTCGCCGGCGTACTGGACAGCAACGCTTCTCGTAAGGGTGCCCGTTTCGTACGTTTCTGCGACGCCTTCAATATTCCTTTGGTAACACTAGTAGACGTTCCAGGATTCCTTCCGGGAACAGGTCAGGAGTACAACGGTGTGATCCTGCACGGTGCCAAATTGCTCTACGCTTACGGCGAAGCTACAGTGCCCAAGGTAACGGTAACGTTGCGTAAGTCGTACGGTGGTTCGCACATCGTAATGAGTTGTAAGCAACTCCGTGGCGACATGAACTACGCATGGCCTACTGCTGAAATCGCCGTAATGGGTGGTGCAGGTGCCGTTGAAGTACTCTACGCTAAAGAAGCTCAGACTGCCGAAGACCCTGCTGCGTTCATGGCCGAAAAAGAAGCCGAATACACCAAGTTGTTTGCCAACCCGTACAATGCTGCCAAGTATGGCTATATTGACGACGTAATCGAACCGAGAAACACTCGTTTCCGCGTGATCCGCGCTTTGCAACAGTTGCAGACCAAGAAATTAACGAACCCTGCCAAGAAGCACGGTAATATTCCATTGTAATATGAATAGCACGATTGTTATGAATAAAAAGAATATAGGAATACTTATCGTTCTGCTGATGATAGTATGCGGAAGCGCATACGGTCAGGGAGCAAAGAGTCTGAAGATCAATGAAGTGTTGGTTGTCAACACGGATAACTTCCAGGACGACTATGGTAAGCATAGCTCTTGGATCGAGGTTTTCAATACTTCTTTCGCTTCTGTGGACATCCGCAGCTGCTTCCTCACTAACGATAAGCGCGTTCTGAACGACAAACTCTCTGTCGAAGAGCGCATGAGCATGATGTACCCCATCCCTAAGAGCGACATTCTGACGAAGATCGCTCCTCGTCAGCATTCACTCTTCTGGGCCGACGGACAACCCAACCGCGGTACATTCCACTTAAGTTTTACATTGGATTCTATTGGCCCCAACTGGATTGCATTATACGATGCAAACGGTCGGACATTGATCGACTCTGTGACGGTCCCCGCCCATATCCCGGCCAATTTCTCGTATGCCCGCGAAGCAGACGGATTAGACACATGGGTCATTAAAGGTGGCGATGCCAATAATTATGTTACACCGAGCACCAACAACCAGACTCAGGACAAGCAAGAGAAGATTGACGGTTTCCGCAAACACGACTCTGCCGGTATCGGTATGGCTATCATCGCTATGTCTGTTGTGTTCAGCGGGCTTATCTTGCTATATCTTTCATTCCGTCTCATCGGCTCTATCGGCGTGAAGCTGGGCAGACGTAACGCCATGAAGGCGCACGGTATCACCGATAAGAAAGAAGCGAAGGAAAAATCCATCGGTACAGAATCGGGAGAAGTCTTTGCAGCCATCGCCATGGCTCTGCACGAGTATCAGGACAATGTACACGATGTAGAAGATACCATCCTTACTATTAATAAGGTGAAACGTAACTACTCACCGTGGAGTTCGAAGATCTACACGCTCCGTCAAATGCCCAAATGATCATCCATACTTTAAATTATAATTCAAGATGAAACAGTATAAATATAAAATCAATGGTAACCTCTACAATGTAGTTGTGAATGACATCGAAGATAACATCGCACGCGTAGAGGTGAACGGAACTCCGTACAACGTTGAGCTGGAGAAACCTATCCAGGCTCCAAAAACGGTAATTAAGGCGGCTGCCGCTCCGAAGACCGCTACAGGTGCTCCGGTAGTAACCCGCCAAACGGCTACCACCTCGAAGAGTGGCATCAAATCTCCGCTACCAGGCGTTATCCTTGACATCAAGGTGAAAGAGGGCGACGTGGTGAAGAGAGGTCAAGTGGTGGCTATCCTCGAAGCGATGAAGATGGAAAACAACATCAATGCCGACAAAGACGGTAAGGTAACAGAAATCAAAGTAAGTAAAGGCGACTCCGTTCTGGAAGGAACCGACTTAATCATAATCGAATAGCCGTATGGGAGAATTTGCATCATTTTTGTCGAACAACTTAGCCGATTTCTGGGAATACACGGGGTTTGCGAACGCAACTTCCGGGCATTTCATCATGATTCTGGTAGGTTTGTTCTTCCTCTATCTTGCTATCAAGAAAGACTTTGAGCCTATGCTCCTAATCCCTATCGGATTCGGTATCCTAATCGGTAACATCCCGTTCAAGATCGATGCCGGTCTCGAAGTAGGGTTGTATGAAGAAGGTTCGGTACTGAACATCCTGTATCAGGGTGTGAAAACCGGTTGGTATCCGCCCCTCGTATTCCTGGGTATCGGTGCCATGACGGACTTCTCAGCGTTGATTTCCAACCCGAAACTGATGCTCGTAGGTGCTGCAGCACAGTTTGGTATCTTCGGTGCGTACATGGTAGCGTTGCAATTAGGTTTCGAACCTAACCAGGCAGCCGGTATTGCCATCATCGGTGGTGCCGACGGTCCTACAGCTATCTTCCTGTCGTCTAAGTTATCGCCCAACCTGATGGGTGCCATTGCCGTGTCGGCCTATTCGTACATGGCGTTGGTTCCGGTGATTCAGCCACCCATTATGCGTCTGCTCACTACGAAGAAAGAACGTGTAATGCGTATGAAGCCCGCCCGCGCGGTATCTCATACTGAGAAGATCATGTTCCCGATTATCGGCTTGTTACTCACTTGCTTCCTCGTTCCGTCGGGTCTGCCCCTGTTGGGTATGCTCTTCTTCGGTAACCTGCTGAAAGAAAGTGGTGTGACCCGTCGTCTGGCCGAAACTGCCAGCGGTCCGCTGATCGACTCCATCACCATGCTGCTCGGTCTTACCGTGGGTGCTTCTACCCAGGCCAGTGAGTTCCTCACTGCCAGCACACTGTATATCTTCTTCCTCGGATTCATGGCCTTTATCATCGCCACGGCTTCGGGTGTACTCTTCGTGAAGATATTCAACCTGATATTGCCGAAAGCCAAGCGAATCAATCCGCTTATCGGAAACGCCGGAGTATCGGCCGTACCGATGTCGGCCCGTATCTCGCAGAACGTCGGTCTTGAATATGACCCGACCAACTACCTGCTGATGCATGCCATGGGCCCGAATGTGGCCGGTGTGATCGGTTCAGCGGTAGCTGCCGGTGTACTGCTGGGCTTCCTTATGTAATCCATCCGGATAGAATCTGATAAGAGCGCTTCCCCTGCAAAGGAGAAGCGCTCTTCTTTTTCACCCTCCTGCTTCGTTAATGTATCTGAAATAAACCTACGAATCTTTCGTACGTATCCTATTTTCATTATCTTGCGCACATAAAACAGCACATCAAAAAAGAGACAATCATCATGAAACAACTTATTTTATGCGTATTCCTTTGTGTGGCAACCTCTTTGGCAGCACAAAACAACAAACCAGTACAGGATGCCATGGCCAATTACGACTATGAAACCGCCATTGCCCTGATAGAGAAGGAAAGCCCCACCCCTGTCCTCTTGTTACAGAAAGGAAAGGCACAAAAAGCGTTGGCTATGAATGCACAGGCACTCGCCACCTTCCGGCAGCTTATCGCCGAAGATCCGCAGCAAGCACTGGCGCATATCGAAGCAGCCGAATGCTGCAAAGCACTGGCCAAGTACAAAGAGGCGCTCGATTACTACCGGCAGGCTCTCGACCTGAATCCGAACAACAAGTATGTACGTCTGCAATACATCAGTTTGCTGTGCAATCAGAACCAGTTCCAGGAAGCGCTCGGCGAAAGCAGCGTGATGGCCGAAACGGACAGTTCGGCCGTAGTGCTGCACCTACAGGCGCAAAGCCTGGAAGGGATGCAGCAAATACTGCCAGCTATGGGATGCTACCACGTCATTCAGGATAAATATCCGGACGATTACCTGGCAGCAGCCAAACTGGGTAGCCTGTACTGTGCTTCCGGCGGATATGAATATGCCATCGAAGCCACTGAGAAGTATCGCCAAATAGACAGTACCAACATGGTGGTAAACCGGCAGAACGCAGTGGCCTACTGTCTGGCCCAGGACTATCCTACTGCCATCGATCGGTACAGATACCTGATCAGTCAGGGCGACAGCACTCTCCTCACCACCTATTACATGGGAGTATGTTATTATGCTTCGGAACGGTACTACGACGCCTATGACATGCTGTCCATCGCCGTCCAACAATCGCCCAAGGACCCCAACCTGCTTTACTACCTGGGGCGTTCCTGTGCCAAGACATCCTGGAAACAAGAAGGAATCGAGCACCTGAAACGAGCCATCGAGCTAAGCCAGCCGAGCGACAGCGCCATGGCCCGCTTGTACACCGGCCTGACCGATTGCTACAAAATGGCCGGTAATCCCCGGGAGCAGATCGAAGCCATCAAAGAACATTACAAGTACGAACCGACCAAGCACCGGTTGATCTACGACATGGCCACCGTCTATGCCTATCAACTGAAAGACAAGCGAAATGCCGAACGCTGCCTGGAATCCTTTCTGAAAACCCAACCCAAAGAAGGCGCAGCAAAAACACCCGAACTGAACGAGAAAGGCGAAGTAGAGCTAGGACTGACCAACTACTACAATGCCGCCCGGAACTGGCTCGAGGACTTGCAAAAAGAACGAAAGAAAGAAGAGTTCTTCAGAGACGGTGGTGCTCCGCAAGCAACTAAGTAAGCATAAAAAACAAGTTGTGACCGTTTTCATGAGAGCTACAGGTCTGTAGGTACAGAGATTTTTCTGTTTACCTAAACGCAAAATTCTCTGTACCTACAGAGAAAAATCTACTTAGCAGCGCTAATCTGTACCAAGTTATTTTTAACCCACAGAGGAAAGTCGCTTCGCTCCTCATCTTTTAATCCGTCGGTTGAACCAGCGGTCAGCGAAGCTAAACCGACGGCAAGGGAGATCTCGCCCTACAGATTAAGCAAATCACAACACAAAAAGACACGAGCAAAGCGATGTGGCGAGGAAAAGACCGGCCTCATTTTCGGAGCGTGAAGCGGAGCCTTTGCGGAAAACGAGTAAAGGAGCGATTGTTTGAGTGAGCGTAGCGAGCGAGTTCGAGCTCCGATCGTTTTCCACAAAGGCGGAGTAGCGGAGAAAATGCAGCCTTGACTTTTTCTTTTGTTTCTTTTCTTTTGCGTCAAGGCAAAAGAAAAGAAAAAGCACTGCGCAGCAAAAAATATTTGCCTATCTTTGCACCGTAATAAAATTACCTATCGTAAATTATCAATTGTAAAAGTGTAACTATAAAACATGATTCTCTTTTTCAGAACCCCTTCCCAGAGCGTGATTGCCGTAGAGAGCAACGAGGCGCTCACCCCGGATGATAGTAAGAAACTCTGCTGGCTCTTCGGTGAAGCCGCGACAGAAAGTGAAGAAAACCTGAAAGGCTGCTTCGTAGGTCCACGCCGGGAAATGATCACCCCATGGAGTACCAATGCGGTAGAAATCACTCAGAACATGGGAGTTACCGGCATTGCCCGCATCGAGGAATATGTCCCGGTGAAGGATGAGAACGCCGACTTCGACCCGATGTTGCTACGCATGTACAAGGGATTGGACCAGAACGTGTTCACCACGAACCGTCAACCGGAGCCCATCGTCTACATTGACGACCTGGAATCGTACAACGAGAAAGAAGGTCTGGCACTCTCGAAAGAGGAAATGGATTACCTGAAAAAGGTGGAAACCGACCTGGGACGGAAGTTGACCGACTCGGAAGTGTTCGGCTTCGCACAAATCAACTCGGAACACTGCCGTCACAAGATCTTCGGCGGTATCTTTGTGATCGACGGTGTGGAACAAGAATCGTCCTTATTCCAGATGATCAAGAAAACCACACAAGAGAATCCGAACAAAATCATCTCTGCCTATAAAGACAATGTAGCATTCGCCGAAGGTCCGGTCATCGAGCAGTTCGCTCCGGCCGACCACTCCAAACCCGATTTCTTCCAGGTAAAAGATATCAAGAGTGTGATTTCGCTGAAAGCAGAAACGCACAACTTCCCCACCACCGTAGAACCGTTCAACGGTGCATCGACCGGTACGGGCGGTGAGATCCGCGACCGTATGGGTGGAGGTAAAGGCTCCTGGCCCATCGCCGGTACGGCAGTGTACATGACGTCGTACCCCCGCACGGACGAAGGACGCGAGTGGGAAGAGATCCTACCCGTACGCCAATGGCTGTACCAGACTCCGGAACAGATTCTGATCAAGGCTTCAAACGGAGCATCGGACTTCGGTAATAAGTTCGGCCAACCGCTGATCTGCGGTTCGGTTCTGACTTTCGAACATACAGAAAACAACGAGGTGTACGGTTACGACAAGGTGATCATGCTGGCAGGCGGTGTGGGCTACTGCACGCAGCGCGACTGTCTGAAAGGTCATCCGGAAGCGGGCAACAAGGTGGTGCTCATCGGTGGTGACAACTACCGCATCGGTCTGGGCGGTGGTTCGGTATCGTCAGTAGACACCGGACGTTACAGCAGCGGTATCGAGTTGAACGCCGTGCAACGTGCCAATGCCGAGATGCAGAAACGTGCTTACAACGTGGTACGCGCCCTCTGCGAAGAAGAGAACAACCCGGTGGTATCCATCCATGACCACGGTTCGGCCGGACACGTAAACTGTCTGTCAGAACTCGTGGAAGAGTGCGGCGGTGTGATCGACATGAGCCAATTGCCTATCGGCGACAAGACTCTCTCGGCCAAGGAAATCATTGCCAACGAGTCGCAGGAACGCATGGGTCTCCTTATTAAAGAAGAAGCCGTAGAACATGTGCGCAAGGTAGCCGAACGCGAGCGCGCCCCGATGTATGTGGTGGGCGAAACGACCGGCGATCATCGCTTTGCTTTCCAGCAAGCCGATGGTGTTCGTCCGTTCGACCTGGCTGTAGACCAGATGTTCGGTTCATCACCCAAGACCTATATGATAGACAAGACGGTAGATCGTACCTACGAGATGCCAGTGTATGAAGTGTCCAAGCTTCACGAATACCTCACGAATGTATTGCAACTCGAAGCTGTGGCCTGTAAGGACTGGCTCACCAACAAGGTGGACCGCTCGGTAACAGGTAAGATTGCCCGCCAGCAATGCCAGGGCGAACTGCAATTGCCATTGAGCGACTGCGGTGTGGTAGCTCTCGACTATCGCGGTGAGAAAGGTATCGCCACCTCCATCGGACACGCTCCGCAAGCTGCGCTGGCCGATCCGGCTGCCGGTTCTATCCTGGCCGTGAGCGAGGCGCTGACCAACTTGATCTGGGCTCCGCTGGCAGAGGGTATGGACACCATCTCGCTGTCAGCCAACTGGATGTGGCCTTGCCGTTCACAGGAAGGCGAAGACGCCCGTCTGTATGCCGGTGTGAAAGCATTGAGCGACTTCTGCTGCGCGTTGCAGATCAACGTACCTACCGGTAAAGACTCCCTGTCGATGACACAGAAATACCCCAACGGCGAGAAGGTAATCTCTCCGGGAACGGTCATTGTATCGGCCGGCGGTGAAGTATCCGACGTGAAGAAAGTAGTTTCTCCGGTATTAGCCAATAATCCGAAGTCTACCCTCTACCATATAGATTTCAGCTTCGACACCCTGAAGCTAGGTGGCTCGGCCTTCGCCCAGTCGCTCGGTAAGGTGGGAAGCGAAGTGCCCTGCGTGCAGGATGCCGAATACTTCCGCGATGCTTTCCTGACCGTTCAGGAGCTGATCGGCAAAGGCTTGATCCTGGCCGGACACGACATCTCGGCCGGTGGTCTTATCACGACCTTATTAGAGATGTGTTTCGCCAATGTGGAAGGTGGTCTGGAGATCGACCTGAACAAGATCAAGGAAACCGACCTGGTGAAGATTCTCTTTGCCGAGAACCCGGGTATCGTGATCCAGGTAGACGACAAGCACAAGGAAGAAGTCAAGAAGATGCTCGAAGAGGCCGGTATAGGCTTCGTGAAATTGGGCGTCCCCACCGACGAACGTCACATCCTGGTAAGCAAAGACGACGCTACGTACCAGTTCGGCATCGACTATATGCGCGATGTATGGTACTCTACCTCATACCTGCTGGACCGCAAGCAGTCGTTCCACGGCTGTGCAAAGAAGCGTTTCGAAAACTATCGCATGCAACCGGTGGAATACGCTATCATGCCAGGCTTCAAAGGCAAGTTCTCTCAATACGGCATCAGCCCCGAACGTCGCACACCGAGCGGTGTACGCGCTGCCATCATCCGCGAAAAAGGAACGAATGGCGAACGCGAAATGGCGTACGCATTCCACCTGGCAGGTTTCGATGTGAAGGATGTGGCGATGACCGACCTCATCAGCGGACGCGAAACACTGGAAGATGTGAACATGATTGCTTTCTGCGGCGGTTTCTCTAACTCCGACGTACTGGGCTCGGCCAAAGGATGGGCCGGCGCCTTCCTGTTCAACGAAAAGGCCAAAGCTGCCCTCGACAAATTCTATGCCCGCCCCGACACCCTCTCACTGGGTATCTGCAACGGTTGCCAGTTGATGGTGGAACTCGACCTTATTAATCCGGAGCACAAGAAGAAAGCCAAGATGCTGCACAACGATTCGCACAAGTTCGAATCGACCTTCCTGGGTGTGACCGTCCCGACCAACCGCAGCGTGATGCTCGGTTCGTTGAGTGGAAGCAAGCTCGGTATCTGGTTGGCTCACGGCGAAGGAAAATTCTCGCTGCCCTATCCGGAAGATCAGTACAACGTAATTGCGAAGTACAGCTACAATGAATACCCCGGCAACCCGAACGGTTCGGACTACTCGGTAGCGGGTATCACCAGCGCCGACGGTCGTCACCTGGCCATCATGCCTCACTTCGAACGGGCCATCTTCCCGTGGCAGTGCGGCTGTTATCCGGCCGACCGGGTACATAGCGATCAGGTAACCCCATGGATCGAGGCGTTCGTCAACGCCCGCCGCTGGATTGAAGGAAAGACGAAATAACGTATTCGTCAATATAAACAGAAAAGCTGTCGCCGGTATCTTCGGTGACAGCTTTTTTATTTACGTCATACATCCCAACAAACAGCCTGATCGTTCCGGCATGCAATCATTTCATTCTCAATAATAAACAAAATATACAAAGTTTGCACATCTTTGACAATCTAAATCGGTTAAAACAACGCAATAAAGTGAAAAGATTTTGATTTATAAAAAATACTTCTTAATTTTGTGTGATTACAACAGGCCCATTTTGATTAAAGTTAGTAATCCTAAACAGCCGTTTTATGAAAAAATGGATTTTCCTCATATTATTGGTAATACAACCACTTTCCACTCTATTTGCACAGACCTACAAATACATTGGTGTTGAAGACGGACTGAGCAACAGACGCGTGTCTTTTATCCAAAAAGATAAAAAGGGATATATGTGGTTCCTGACCCAAGACGGCATCGACCGTTACAATGGAAAAGAATTCAAACCCTATAAAGTCATGGAAGGCGATGAGGAAGTAACTGCCTTGCTGAACCTCAACTGGTTGTATTCTGACAACGAAGGAATCATTTGGGAAATCGGTAAGAACGGACGAATCTTCCAATACATCCCCCAGCGTGACCGATTCGAGTTGGTCTACCAGCTCCCCTCCACCGAAGCTGCCGAGATAGACCATAGCTTCATCGACAACAACCACCGCATCTGGCTCTGCTACCGGAACAAGATATCGCTGTTCGACACGAAGACGAAGGAAATCGCCGTCGTACAAAATGAAATCAGCGAAACCGTCACCAGCATACAGCAGGTGGACCGGACACACTTCTACATCGGCACGGAAGTAGGCGCACATTATGCACGTTTGGAAAATTCCAGACTGCACCACATCCCTATCGCATCGCTGGATGGCCTCGATCAGCAAGTCAATGAGCTCTATTACCACCCCAAATTGAAGAAGCTCTTCGTCGGCACCTTGCAGAAGGGAATCATTGTGTTCGACACGGACGTCAAAGAGAAATCCCAGCCCTACACGGGGCTGAACGATGTTAGCATCTCCCGCATCAAACCGTTCAACGAATACGAACTGCTGATAGCCACCGACGGGGCGGGTGTATACAAGATGAATGTCAACTCCTACCTGACGGAACCATACATCGTGGCCGATTACAGTCTGAACAACTCCATGAACGGTAATACGATCAACGATATCTACGTGGACGACGAACAACGGATTTGGTTGGCCAATAATCCGATCGGTATTACCATTCGCAACAACCGGTATGCCACCTACAAATGGTTAAAACACTCCATAGGAAACGAGCAGTCGCTCATCAATGACCATGTCAACGTTGTCATTGAAGATACAGAGGGAGACTTGTGGTTCGGCACCAACAACGGCATCAGCCTGTACAACTCGAAAACCGGAAGATGGCATTCGTTCCTAAGCTCGTTCGAAAAGAAGACTGACGACAAGAATCACATCTTCAATACCTTGTGCGAGATATCTCCCGGTGTGATCTGGGCAGCAGGCTACAGTTCCGGTATTCACGAGATCAAGAAGAAGAGCCTCACTACCAGTTACTTCACCCCTTATCTGGTGTACCATCTCAACATCCGCCCGGATAAGTATATCCGTAGCATTATGAAGGATTCCAATGGTGATATCTGGTCGGGTGGATATTACAACCTGAAAAAGATCAGTGCGAACAAGGATAATATCCGCTTGTACCACGGAATCAGCAGCGTTACCTCCATCATCGAGCGAAACAGCAAGCAGATGTGGATAGGAACAGCCACTGGTGTCTACCTGCTCGACAAAGAGTCGGGACAGTTCGACCATATTCGTCTGCCGGTAGAGTCATCATATATTCACTGCTTGTACCAGGCACCCAACGGTTTGCTCTACATCGGTACCGGCGGATCGGGATTGGTAGTTTACAATACGGCTACCAAAGAGTTCACCAACTTCTTCACCGAGAACTGCGCCTTGATATCCAACAACATCTACACCATAGTGCCCAACACCAACGGCACAATGGTTATCAGTACGGAAGAAGGGCTCGTAACCTACTCCCCTGCGGCAGAAACGTTCCAGAACTGGACTAAGGAGCAAGGACTGATGACGGTTCATTTCAACCCTTCGTCGGGACTGTTATCTGGTAATGGCAAGTTCATCCTCGGTAGTTCCGACGGTGCTGTGGTGTTCGACCAGTTTATGAAAATGCCCCGCACCTACTCTTCGAAGATGATTCTGAGCGACCTGCGCATCTTCTATCAAACCGTGTACCCGGGCGAGAAGGACTCCCCCCTCGCCATGGATATAGACGACATCAAGAGCCTGCGGCTAAAGTACGACCAGAACACGTTCTCACTGCGGCTTTCGTCCATCAACTACGACTACCCGTCGAACATACTTTACTCGTACAAACTGAAAGGTTTCTACGACGAGTGGAGCCGCCCCAGCAATGAGAGCGATATCCGGTTTACAAACCTCAATCCTGGCAAGTACACCTTGTACGTACGTGCCGTATCGCACGAGGACAAGCGTATCACCCTGGAAGAGCGGGAGATGAGCATCATCATCGATAAACCCTTCTGGCTCACCGCCTGGGCATTCCTGTTGTACATCGGTATAGCCGTGCTCCTGCTCAGTGGAGGTTTCCGTATCCTGTTGATGCGCAAACAGCGCAAGGCTTCCAACGAGAAGATCGACTTCTTCATCAATACAGCGCATGACATCCGCACGCCGCTTACTCTGATCAAAGCCCCACTGGAGGAACTGATGGACAAAGAATCGCTGACCAACAACGGAAAGGCCAACATGAATACGGCTATGCGCAATGTCAATGCCCTGCTCCAGCTTACCACCAACCTGATCAACTTCGAGAAGGCCGACGTATACTCCTCGGAACTCTATATTACCGAGCACGAGCTCAACCTCTACATGAGCGAGACAATGAACGCCTTCCGTCAATATGCTGAGACGAAGCGCATCCAGTTCAACTACGAGAGCAACTTCACGTACCTCAACGTGTGGATCGACAAGGAGAAGATGGATTCCATCCTGAAGAACCTCATCTCGAATGCATTGAAATATACGCCCGAGAACGGCACGGTGCATATAACGGCTACCGAAAGTTCCGATTCCTGGAGCATAGACGTGAGAGACAACGGCATCGGCATTCCGGCCAACGAACAAAAGAAGCTGTTCCACATACACTTCCGGGGCAGCAATGCGATTAACTCGAAGATTACGGGTAGCGGCATCGGCCTGATGTTGGTACGCAAACTGGTGACGCTGCACGACGGAAAGATCTCGCTCAGCAGCATCGAGAACAAGGGTTCGTTGGTCAGAGTCGTGTTCCCCAAAGAAGGGAAATGCCTCAAGAAGGCGCACCTCATCAACCGGTCGCAACGGGATTCCAGTACCGAAGTTTACCAGAATTCGTCTGTGGAGATGTACGAGACTGTGAAGAAACAGTTCGAGCAGAAGCAACAACGCATCATGGTGGTGGAGGATAACGACGAGCTACGTAAGTACCTGGATCACACGCTTTCCGAAGACTATACCGTACAAACCTTCCCCAACGGGAAGGAGGCATTGGCCGCCGTGAAGGAATACAAGCCCGAACTGATCATCTCGGACATCATGATGCCGGAGATGCGGGGTGACGAACTCTGTATAG
Source organism: Bacteroides sp. (assembly GCA_031554505.1). Taxonomy (GTDB): domain Bacteria; phylum Bacteroidota; class Bacteroidia; order Bacteroidales; family Bacteroidaceae; genus Bacteroides. Next base: position 13,594 of record JAVBVI010000160.1, read on the forward strand.
CCATTAAGAACGATATCGAAACATCGCACATCCCCATCATCCTGCTCACGGCGCTGAACGACGAAAGAAACATCATGGACAGCCTGAAGATAGGTGCCGACGAGTACATCGTAAAACCGTTCAACCTAGGTATCATGAAGGCATCTATCGCCAGCCTACTGACCAACCGGGCGCTGCTGCGTAACAAATACGCCAACCTGGACTTGCAAGACGACCATGAAGACGACTGCCTGAACTGCAACACCGACCTCGACCGGAAGTTTATCGCCAGCGTAAAAAAGCAGGTAGAGGACAACATGGACAACCCGGCTTTCAATGTTGACGTGCTGTGCAACCTGCTCAACATGAGTCGCACCAGCTTCTACAACAAACTCAAGGCACTCACCGACGAGGCTCCGGGCGACTACGTCCGCCTGATCCGTTTGAAACGGGCTGCCGAACTGCTTAAAGCCGGCGAACACAACATCACCGAGGTGGCCGAGCTGACCGGTTTCAGCGATGCCAAATACTTCCGTGAAGTGTTCAAGAAGCATTACAACGTCAGTCCGAGCCGATACGGCAAAGGCGAAGAGAGCAAGGACGAACAACCCGACACGTAAAACAATCTACCTCTGTTATTGTTACACTGGACATGAATATATATCTTCAGTCATTTGGAATTTTCTTTAAGATAGGAGCCTTCACCATCGGTGGAGGCTATGCCATGATACCGCTCATCGAGAACGAGATTGTGACCAAACGCAATTGGATCTCCAAGGAGGACTTCCTCGACCTGCTGGCCATCTCGCAATCGGCTCCGGGCGTGCTGGCTGTGAATATCGCTATCTTCATCGGATATAAGTTGCGTGGCATCCGCGGAAGTCTTGTCACGACGCTGGGCACGGTCCTCCCCTCATTCCTTATTATTCTGGCTATTGCCCTGTTCTTCCATCAGTTCAAGGACAACACAGTGGTGGAACGCATCTTCAAAGGCATACGTCCGGCAGTGGTGGCCCTGATCGCCGCCCCTACGTTTACCATGGCCCGTTCGGCCAACATCAACCGCTATACCATCTGGATTCCGGTGGTATCGGCCCTGCTTATCTGGCTACTGGGCTTCTCACCCGTGTGGATCATCATCGGTGCCGGTGTGGGTGGGTTCCTGTGGGGTCAATGGAAAAGTCGCAAACCTGTAAACAAAGAATAAGATGATATACCTGCAACTCTTTTACGCGTTCTTTAAGATCGGCCTGTTTGGATTCGGTGGCGGATACGCCATGCTCTCGCTGATTCAGGGCGAGGTGGTGACTCGCTACGGCTGGGTAGGCACACAGGAATTTACCGATATTGTGGCCATCAGTCAGATGACGCCGGGGCCTATCGGTATAAATGCCGCCACGTACGTGGGCTTCACGGCAACCGGAAATGTATGGGGATCTGTCATTGCCACATTTGCTGTGGTGCTGCCTTCGTTCATCCTGATGCTCACTATTAGCAAGTTCTTCCTGAAGTACCAAAAGCATCCGGTGGTGGTATCTATCTTCAGCGGACTTCGTCCGGCTATTGTGGGACTGCTTGCCGCAGCTGCTTTGGTACTGATGAATGCGGAGAACTTCGGGTCGCCCACACAGGACACCTATACATTTGTGGTGAGTCTGATCATCTTCCTCGTAGCTTTTGTGGGCACGCGTAAGTACAAGGCGAATCCTATCTTGATGATTATTGCTTGCGGCCTTGCGGGGTTGCTACTCTATTCATAGCCACTTATTATAATCACCGGACGGGCAGTTTATCTCTTCACAGCTGTGAAGAGGCTTCTTCATTATTGTGAAGAGCTAAACTCCCTACCAGAGCAGAGCTTCCATACGCTTTCGCACAACTTAAAGGAAGAATAGGGAAACTCCCAAAACACTGATAAAGGCTCCCACTACTTCTTTCAGGGCAATCTTCTGCTTAAAGAAAAGACGGGCGGGCAATAAAATAAAGATGGGAGTAAGCGCCATAAGCGTCGAGGCAATACCGGCTTCCGTATATTGTACAGCCATAAGTGAAATGGAAACTCCTATGAACGGGCCGAAAACGGTAGCTCCCAAAGCAGCCCATGCGCCCTTATGGTCGTGCTTTACGGCGAGAAGTGTATGGAATTTCCGTTGATATCCCATCATCAGGAGAAAGCCCAAGGCTCCGATACTGGCACGAATAAATGTGGAGGCAAAAGGCAACAAATCGCGTACCGTTTCCATGCCGTCAGGAATGCTCATTTCGTAGTAATTCATACCGACCTTGCTCAACACAAGTCCCACACCCTGTCCCACTCCGGCGCCTATGCCCAACAGAACACCTTTCAACGGCAGTTTCAGCCCTATCTTATGAGTGGTTCCCCGGTTGAATATAGAGATACCGATTCCCGTAATAGTGACCAACATACCCGCAATGGCCTGCAAAGACATGTGTTCGCCCAGAATAGCCCAACCGGAAAAGGCGGCGGCAATAGGTGCCATCGTCATAAACAATTGTCCAAAACGAGAGCCAATGAGAATATAGGCGTTAAACAAGCAATAATCTCCCAATACATAACCTACAAAACCGGATAATGCCAACCAGAACAAAGTCTTGCTATCGGTATACAGTGGCAAGGGCGACCCTGTAAAATACCAAAGAGTAACCGCTAACATAGTCAAAGAAAGCGTCAAACGAATAACGTTCAACTGCAACGAACCCAATCGCCTGCTACCCACTTCGGCAAAAAGAGCCGTCGCCGTCCAGGAAACAGCCACTCCTAAAGAAAGTATTTCACCTAAATAAGCCATACCGTGTTTTGATTTGGCCGCAAAAGTACAATAAAACGCGGAATTACATCGTTTGCAGGGTTATTATTTGCAGAACCTTCTATGGTATGAAATATTCAACAACATAAATGGACAAAAAACAATTAACATATTAATATGTTATAATGGAATTAAGAACTGAGAAGAAAGGAGTAAAATATGATAGTCATCCTAATATTATTAACTGTCTCCATTCTCTGCAACGTGTTATTAGTCATATTTGCGAGAGATTGTTTGAGAACGCTGAACCGGGAATTAACGCATGAAAGAGATTGATCTCGAATTGTATAAGCAAACGAAACCCATCCCGTTCATATAGATTCTATATGATAGGATGGGTTGACTTATTCTTGACTCTTTACAGCTTTATCTTCTTGCTCACCGACTTCGACTCATTGTGCAAACGATCGAGAGCAGTAACGACATAGCGATACTTCGTTTTTCCATTGTTGTACGGCAGCGGATAGAACGTATCACGAGTAACAGCAATGATGTGCGACGGATCGTCAATATTCACCTTTTCTTTGTTATCGAAACGGTACACCACGTATTGCACCGCCTTATCCATCTCCTTCTTAGCATCGGGAGCCGTCCAGAACAACATATAGCCATCGGCCGTCCATACACCCTTCATCTTACGCACCTTGTCGGGCGCTTCGTCGTCGATGAAGTCAAATACCGGAGGTAGAGCGGGATATTTGTGATACTCCTGCATCAACAAGTCACGGTAATTACCAGCATTGTCCACCACCGAACTGGCCGGCCACTGGCAACTGCCTCCAATGCTTTGATAAGCGCGTTGGAGTGCCATTTTACGGGGAAGCTGGTTCATGGTAGGATATTGCGGATCGGCATGTTCCACCGTGTTCATCACCGACTGTCCGATGAATAGCGGGCGATTGCCATTGTTCTTCGCCCACCAACGCACCAACACATCGTAATCGGCGCGCGGGTGACCGATCTCCCAATAGATTTGCGGAATGTTATAATCCACCCAACCTTCACGCGCCCAGAGCAACACGTCAGCATAGAGGTCGTCATAGTTCTGCAAGCCATTGGTTTGGCTACCCAGCGGATCAGTCTTCTCATTGCGGTAGATGCCAAAAGGACTGACGCCAAACTTCACCCACGGTTTGAGGCCGCGTATCGTTTCGTGCAGTTTCTTGATCAGGATATTGACATTGCTCCGGCGCCAGTCGGCCTTGTTGCTGAAGCCACCGCCATAACGGGCGAAACTGGCATCGTCCGGAAAATCTTGTCCGGCCACCGGGTATGGGTAGAAGTAATCGTCCATGTGAATGGCATCTACATCGTAACGAGCCACAATATCAGACACCACCAACGTGATGTACTGCCTACTTTCGGGCAGTGCCGGGTCGAAATAGAGTTGATTGCCGTAGGTGACGAACCATTCCGGATGAGCGTGGTAGATATGTTTATCGGAGAGCGTAGCGCTCAGGGTGGTCTTCACCCGGTAGGGGTTGATCCAGGCATGGAACTCCATGCCGCGCTTGTGGCACTCCTCGATCATAAACTTCATCGGGTCCCAATAAGGTGAAGGAGCCAAACCTTGCGTGCCGGTCAGGAAACGGCTCCACGGTTCGATAGAAGACTCGTACAAAGCATCGGTTTCCGGACGCACCTGGAAGAGGATGGCATTGATACCCGCTTGCTGCAGGGAGTTGAGCTGACTGATCAGCACTTGTTGCATCTTCTCGGTGGACATGCCTTTGAACTGTCCGTTGACTACTTGTATCCAAGCGCCCCGGAACTCCCGTTTCGGATACGTTTTTCCATCTGTCTGCGCCAGGGTTCCCGCTGATACGAACAGGAAGAGGGCAAGAACTAAGTTTCTGAAATTCATTGTTTGTTACATTTAGATAATGTCCGCAAAGATAATACAATGTCGTTTCTATTTCTTGAATTGCGTTTAAAAAATGAGTACCTTTGCACCCGATTTTTAATAAAGAAGACCGACTATGTCAGAAAGCAACTATATTTCCATCAAAGGCGCCCGGGTAAACAACCTGAAGAACATCGACGTGGACATACCGCGCAACAAACTTGTGGTAGTCACCGGCCTCTCAGGTTCCGGAAAGTCGTCTTTGGCTTTCGATACGCTTTATGCCGAAGGACAACGCCGTTACGTGGAAAGCCTCAGCAGTTACGCCCGCCAGTTCCTGGGACGTATGAGCAAACCGGAATGCGACTTCATCAAGGGGATTCCGCCTGCCATCGCCATCGAACAGAAGGTGAACAGCCGTAACCCGCGCTCTACAGTCGGTACTTCGACCGAAATCTACGAGTACCTGCGCCTGCTCTATACCCGGGTAGGCAAAACATTCAGTCCGGTGAGCGGCGAAGAGGTAAAAAAACATTCCATCGAGGACATTGTCAACGCCATGCTTTCGTACCCGGAAGGCACACGGTACACAGTGCTCGCCCCTCTCCTGCTACGCGAAAATCGTACGCTGGAACAACAACTGGAAATAGACTTGAAACAAGGCTTCACCCGTCTGGAAGTGAATGGAGAGATGGTACGCATCGACGAATACCACCCTCAACCGGACGACACCCTGTACCTGTTGGTGGACCGCATGGTGGTAGCCACGACGAAGGATGCCAAGAGCCGCCTGACCGACTCGGCCGAAACAGCTATGTACGAGGCCGAAGGCACCTGTCTGCTCCGTTTCTACTTGCCGGACGGCAGCACGAAACTGCACACGTTCAGTACGAAGTTCGAGGCCGACGGCATCGTCTTCGAAGAGCCGAACGACCAGATGTTTTCATTCAACTCACCCATTGGTGCCTGCCCGGCCTGCGAAGGGTTCGGACGGGTCATCGGCATCGACGAACATTTGGTGATACCCAACCGGGCTTTATCTATCTACGACGGTGCCATCGTGTGCTGGCGAGGCGATAAGGTAGGCGAATGGAAGGAACAGGTGATACACAATGCCGACAAGGTAGGACTGCCCATCTTCACCCCCTACTACGAACTGACCGACGAGCAACGCCGGATGCTGTGGGAAGGTACTTCTTACTTCGGAGGAATCAACCAGTTCTTCGAATTCTTAGAAAAGGATATCTACAAGATACAAAACCGGGTGATGCTGGCGCGTTACCGGGGGAAGACTGTCTGCCCAAAGTGCCACGGCACTCGCCTGAAGCCCGAAGCTGGCTACGTACAGGTAGGTGGACGCAACATATCGGAACTAGTGGATCTGCCCATCACGGAACTGAAAGGTTTCTTCGACCAACTGACACTCAACGAGCACGATGAAGCGGTAGCTCGCCGCATCCTGCTGGAAATCAACAGTCGCATACAGTTCCTGCTCGATGTAGGTTTGGGGTATCTGACCCTGAACCGGTTGAGCAATTCGTTGTCGGGCGGTGAGAGCCAACGTATCAACCTGGCTACTTCATTGGGAAGCAGTTTGGTGGGTAGCCTCTACATCCTCGACGAGCCGAGTATCGGACTACACAGTCGCGATACGGAACGACTCATCAAAGTACTGCGCCAGTTGCAACAGTTGGGCAATACGGTGGTAGTGGTGGAGCACGACGAGGAGATCATTCGCGCTGCCGACTACATCATCGACATCGGCCCCAATGCCGGACGTCTCGGTGGAAAAATTGTCTACGAGGGCGATATGAAAGACCTGAAACCAGGAAGTGAGAGCCATACGGTACGCTACTTGTTGGGCGAGGACGAGATTCCTGTCCCGCAACTCCGTCGTCCGTGGAACAACTACATCGAAATAAAAGGAGCCCGCGAAAACAACCTGAAAGGAGTGAACACCCGCTTCCCACTTAACGTGATGACGGTGGTAACAGGAGTATCAGGCTCGGGAAAGAGCACCTTGGTACGCGACATCTTCTACCGCGCCCTGAAACGGGAGTTGGACGAATGCAGTGACCGACCGGGCGAGTTCCTCTCCATTGGAGGCGACCTGCGCAACCTGAATAATGTGGAGTTTGTAGATCAGAATCCCATCGGCAAGTCATCGCGTTCCAACCCGGTGACCTACATCAAGGCTTACGACGAGATACGCAAACTCTGGGCCGACCAGACGCTGGCCAAGCAAATGGGATACACAGCTGGCTACTTCAGTTTCAACAGCGAAGGAGGCCGGTGCGAAGAGTGTAAAGGTGACGGTACCATCACTGTGGAAATGCAGTTCATGGCCGACTTGGTACTGGAATGCGAATCGTGTCACGGCAAGCGTTTCAAACAGGACACGCTCGAAGTGAAGTTTCACGACGTGAATATATACGATGTATTGGAGATGACGGTGAACCAGGCAGTGGAATTCTTCACCCTGCACGGCCAGAAGAAAATAGTTAAGAAGCTGATCCCATTACAGGATGTCGGTTTGGGATACATCAAACTGGGACAGCCCTCGTCTACCCTTTCGGGTGGTGAGAACCAACGCGTGAAGCTGGCCTTTTACCTCAGTCAGGAAAAGGCAGACCCAACTCTGTTCATCTTCGACGAACCGACTACCGGCTTACACTTCCATGATATCCGTAAGCTGCTCGACGCGTTCGATGCACTGATTCGTCGCGGACATACCATCGTGATCATCGAACATAATCTGGATGTAGTGAAGTGTGCCGATCACGTGATCGACCTCGGACCGGAAGGAGGAGATAAAGGAGGAAATATTGTGGTGGTAGGCACGCCGGAACAGGTAGCCGCCTGTGGAGCCAGTTATACCGGACAGTTCCTGCAAGAGAAGCTAAGTATTTAGTTCACCACAGAGTCACCGGAGGTCCACAGAGTTTATTGCTCTGTGTAACTCCGGTGACTCTGTGGTGAATAAACCCGTTAGAAGTAGAATCCAAAACCTACTTTAATGCCGAACTTGGAATAATCTCCATCTTTAAAGCTCAAGTCATAATAGACCGAAGGTTCGATGGTCACCGTACGACTCAGGAAATAGGCATATCCGGCTTCGAGCGAGAAGGCCGTATCCGAAGCATCGCCTCCTCCGTCCCAATCCCAACGTCTCATCTTCAATCCGCCGCCGAGGTACACTCCGCTCTGATCAAAGTAATAACGGCCGCCTACACCTGTGGTATAAATATCTACACTCTTATTCCAGTCAGCGCCCAACGTCAGCATCAAGGCCACATTGTCCAGCACGAAGGCTCCACCCTGCGCAGAGATACCGAAACGCGTATCTTCCAATTTGCTGGTCGAAAACTCCAATCCGGTAAGCGCCGGATTCACTACCCATTTGCCTTTTTCAAACTGCGCATGTGCGCCCAATGTTGCCATTAACAGGCAAGCTACTACCCAAAACTTTTTCATCTTCATTTCTTGTTTAGACGTTTATACTCTTCTTCCTCTTCCTTGCGACGCTGCTGCATCTGCTCCTTCTTCCTCAGCACCAGCCAAAGAATCAGGACGATGACATACGAGCCACCCAAAGTGAGGTATTTCTCCGTTTCGCCCATCTCCGTGTTACGCGGCAACAGATAGGCTGCCGTGACAGAGACGTAAACGAGCAAGGCTATGGTTAGCCAGGTTGATTTTCTTAGTTTCTTCATTCGCAATTATTTTAACAGACCTGCCCCGGCAGTGTACTTCTTCTTCCAGAGGAAGTACCACACAGCACCCACCAGCACACAAACCGCTCCTATGGAGTAAGCGATCACAGGAGGCAGCGCGAAGCCTTCGGGAGCCAGGCAAATATAGGTAACACAAACAGCTGTCATAAACAGCGCGGGAATCATGGTGATAATATATGGTTTCCTCCTCTGCGTCAGGTAAACCGTCACCGCCCAGAGCGTGAATACCGACAAGGCTTGGTTGCTCCAGGCAAAATAGCGCCAGATGATATTGAAGCCTTCCTTGTCATTAAGGCTAAACAGCAGGATGGCGATAGTAGCCAGGAAGATAGGACCGCTGACGGCCAATCGTTTCCACATGGTCTTTTGTTCGATGCCCAGGAAGTCGGCTACCATCAGGCGGGCCGAACGTAAGGCCGTATCACCGGTAGAGATCGGAGCAGCTACGATACCGAGGATAGCCAGAATGCCGCCGATGGGGCCCAGCCATTCTTTGGAGATTTGCGAAGCGACGTCGGCACCGGTATAGAGCGCTTCCTTTCCTTCGATCATGTAGCTGATTCCGTGTTCGCCAAAGAAACAAGTGGCGGCGGCCGCCCAGATCAAAGCGACAATACCTTCGGTCACCATGGCTCCGTAGAATACACGTTTGCCTTGCTTCTCGTGCACCATACAACGCGCCATAAGAGGCGACTGGGTGGCATGAAAACCGGATATGGCTCCGCAAGCAATGGAGACGAACATCATCGGGAAGATGGGCAGTCCGGTATAGTTGGTGCCCAACCCTTCAGTCAGTTCGGGGATAGCCGGATGATGCCAGTAGAGCATCACCAGAATGCCCAGCGCCATAAACAGCAAGGCAGCTGCAAAAAGCGGATATATCTTTCCGATGATCTTATCGATGGGAAGCAGGGTAGCCAGCACGTAGTAGGCAAAGATGACAAACATCCAGAACATGGCGTCCAGGTAGCTGGGGGTCATGCCTGCCAGCAATCCGGCGGGGCCGGAAACGAATACGGCACCAACAAGCACCAACAGGACGACGGTAAACAACCGCATCACTTGTTTGGTAGGCAAGCCCAGGTAACGCCCCACGGTTTCGGGCAAGGACTCTCCACCGTTGCGCAACGAGAGCATACCCGACAGATAATCGTGTGTAGCCCCGGCAAAGATAGTTCCGATGACAATCCAAATAAAAGAGGCAGTACCAAACTGTGCGCCCATGATGGCCCCGAAGATGGGTCCTAGTCCGGCAATATTCAGGAACTGAATCATAAACATTTTCCAGGCTGGCAACCGGATGTAATCGACGCCATCGACTTTAGTTATTACCGGGGTGGTGCGATTGTCCGGGCCGAACACACGTTCCACAAAGCCGCCATACAGGAAGTATCCGGCAATCAACGCAAACAGACAAAGGGTAAAACTTATCATCGACGTTCTTTTTAGTGGAGGCAAATGTAACATAATCTTCCGAAACTGCCAACAATACCGTCCGTTTTACTACCTTTGGCGCAGATTAAAACAACAGTAGATCTTATGCACCGATATATACTCCTATTGCTCATCTTGTGTTCACTCCCCGGATGGTCGCAACCTAAATGCGAAGTACGTGCTGCCTGGGTCACGGTAGTTTACGGGCTGGACTGGCCCCGCACGAAAGCGACTTCGCCCGCCACTATACACAAACAACAGGAAGAACTGATTGACATACTCGACAAGCTGAAGGAAGCCAACTTCAATACGGTACTGTTCCAGACGCGCACCCGGGGCGATGTGGTGTACAAGTCTGAGATAGAGCCGTACAACTCTATCCTGACCGGGAAAGTAGGCGATGATCCGGGCTACGACCCGTTGGCCTTTGCCGTTAAGGAATGCCACAAGCGGGGCATGGAGTGCCATGCGTGGATGGTAGCCATACCGCTGGGCAATAAGAAGCATGTGGAATCGCTGGGCAAGCAGTCGGTCACCAAGCGTGTGAAGGATATCTGCGTGCCCTACAAGAACGAATACTTTCTCAACCCCGGACACCCGGGTACCAAAGAATACCTGATGAAACTGACCCGCGAGGTGGTGAGCCGCTACGATGTAGACGGCGTGCATTACGACTACCTGCGCTATCCGGAGTATGCCACACGCTTCCCGGACAGTTACGACTTCAAGCGTTACGGCAAAGGTCGCACGCTGGAACAATGGCGACGCGATAACCTGACGGAAATCGTGCGCTATATATATAAAGGTGTAAAAGAGATCAAGCCTTGGGTGAAGGTAAGTACCTGCCCCATTGGTAAGTACCGGGATACGTCGCGCTACTCGTCGCGCGGATGGAATGCTTTCTTCTCCGTATACCAGGACCCGCAAGGATGGATGGGCGAAGGTATACAAGACCAGATCTACCCGATGATGTATTTCCAGAAGAACAACTTCTACCCCTTCGCACTCGACTGGCAGGAGCAGAACAACGACCGGCACGTGGTGCCCGGGCTGGGCATCTACTTCCTCGACCCGGCCGAAGGCAACTGGAGCCGCGACGAGATCGACCGCCAGATCTATTTCATCCGTTCAGCAGGACTGGCAGGCGAAGCGCACTACCGGGTAAAGTACCTGATGAATAATTCGCAAGGCTTGTACGATGAACTGAAAGAAAACTTCTACGCCTATCCGGCTTTGCAACCAGCCATGCCCTGGCTGGACAAGGTAGCTCCCACCGCGCCGGCCGACCTGCAAGTAACTACCGACAACGGCTACACCAAGCTGACCTGGAAAGCAGCTACCGACAATGATCCGCGCAATGCCCCGATGTATGTAGTCTATGCTTCGGACACGTATCCGGTAGACACGTCACGCCCGGAGAACATCCTCGAAGTACGTATCCGTGGTACGGAATATACCTACGCCCCTATCCTACCCTGGATAAGTAAACGTCATTTCGCTGTAAGCGCCATCGATCGTTACGGCAATGAAGGGCCGGCCATTCAGCAAAACAGCCAGGCCCGGTAGTGAGTGTGCTTGCTGACAGGTGTCAGCGGGAGATAGCCCTTCCGAACTCTTCCCTCCTCTACTTGCAGCGCTGACGCGCGCGCTGCTTGCTCATGCTGTGCCAACGCTTCGCCCGGCGCGGCATGATAGGTGATGTGGAATTCGCCCGTACTCACGGGATGCACATAGCGGTCGTACAACAGGCGGGATACCACTCCCATATTCATTCGCAGGTTGATTTCCACACACGGATGTATCCGGTATTCCGGTGCGCCCGGGAAGCGACATATCATCATGTCGATGCCCAGGTAACCTTGATACGCCGTACCGATCATCCGGGCCAACTCTTCTTCCAGCCGATAGCGCAAGACATGCAATGCCTCAGGCAGTACATAAACCGACAGCCGCCGCTCGATTTCCGTATCCGACAACAACAGATTCTTCTCGTACGCTCCTCCGGCTCCGGTGGCAAAGAGAGAATATCCGGCAAATGTCACCCTTCCTTTCGCATCGATCCGAAACTCCATGGCGAAATCTTCCACCTTATTATATATAGGCTCTGCTATCACTCCACCTTGCGAGGCGGCCACCCGTGTGCACCATCCAGCTATATAAGGTGTAAATGTACCCCGGCACCAGTTCAACCCTTTTCCGCTACCTGACAAAGGGGCTTTCAGCAGGCTCTCGCCCCGGTTCTCAACGTAATATCTCCACTCCTCTTCCCGGGTAAGAAAAGCCGATTCGCCACAGAAATGTTCTGATAATTGTAAGGTGGGAAGCAACTCCACCGCCCGTTGCCGGTGAGACAACTGCCGCATCGCCTGCAATTGTTCCTGCGTAGGCAGCATCTCTTCGGATAATCCAAGAACCGACAACCGTTTCACCAAAGCCGGGTTCCATCCCCAGGGAGAGACAGACACTTCGCCGATCGCAGATAGTTCCGGTTCTGTCACCAACTCCACTTCCAACGGAAAGCGCGTCTTTATCATTTTCAGGAACGAAAGATTATAAGCCGAAGGAGCCAGCACATGACTATCCGGCTCAGCATACCACACAGGCAGCAAAGCCAGATCAGTCGCCATCTGACGGGCCGACGCCGGAGCCATGTAATTCGTATCGCCATTGGCAAGCGCCAGGTCGTTATCGGGATTGAACAGGTAGATCATTGGTTTCTTCATGTCAGAAACGCTGGATGGTTCATCAGCAACTCAGCTAAAATATTCTATTAATCGGCTCAAACATAATCATTATATTCACAGAATTGGCTCAAGTTGAGCTGATTTTGTGCAATTATCGCCAACTTTTGAGCCGATACGCAAAAATGGTTAACTCTGCATTTGCCACAACAGGCGGAGACGTTGCAAAGCTTATTTAAAGCGTACAGACGATGCTATCTCATCAAAATAGTTGGGCGTTTCTCCGTCTTCAATATGGTAATATGAGATTAAGCAACATATTTTCTTGTCCGTATTGTAAATCAGGGAAAAGGTCCATTCCAATATAGGGTCTGCATGATATTGTAAACTCTTCACCTGAATAATATTTCCATTGACTATCTCTGAGTTTTGAGATATCACAACAAAATCAAAATCGTCCATCTCTTGATCTCGCCAATTATTCATACATTCAGAAAAATCATCTGGTATATCCTCGTCTGCATAACCGCTATAAACAGTAGCCGAACCCCCATTATCCAGTGACATCGTAAAATAAGTTTCCCCATCATCGTTTATCTGCTTTTCTGCCAGGAATTCGGTTGGAAGTATAAAAGCTACTCTTCCATCGGATAGCTCTCCACTCTTCAATGTACTTTCTATGCGCGACTGTTGTGCCTGATACGAGGCCATGAAAACATCCCCGAGAATGGATGCAAAATAGATCAGAGGAATGGCTATTATAGTTGCAATCAAATATTTGTCCCGCTTGTATATCTTTCTGTTCCGTTTGGGGAACAACTCGTTGACTTGTTTGGAAACACACAAATAGACGAACCATATAACGCTCCAGAACAGTGCTTTCAGTAGTCGATAAGACCCCACTGAATCTTCCTCTCCACCGAATAACACTAAGACGTTTGAAAGAAAAATCACAATGAGATACATCTTCCCTAGAAACACAGCATTAGGCTTATAGGTATAGAAAGAGTATATGACATAAGCCGCCAATACAGGAAATAGCACAATTGAAAAAAAAGCAAAAACGTATCCCAACATATTAGTGAGTCCGCCAAACCAAGGAGAAACAAAGTCCTCCATAGAAAAATCTTTTATTCCCAAGAAAAAAGACAGTATAGATCCGACACCCACCCCAAGGGCCAGAAAGAATGTCAACCATCCGCGTATTTCGCCTCTTGGCAAATCCGGGATATCTATTTTGTCCTCTTGTGGTTCTAACTCCACAGTGTCCTTTTCTACATAATTTGAGCAAGGTAAACCATCGTCGATTGTGCTATCCTGTTGTTCACATACTTTCTCGTCATTCTTGTATTCTTTACAGTTTTCACATGGGTCGATTGTCGGCATAATTCTACTTTTTTTGTGGGTTTTGTCTATGAAACATGTATCACTTTAACAGATAGACTACTGTCCTGCCAGCACCATACTTAGCCAGCCACCCTTCTTCTATAAAAGAGTTCAGGCTGCGAATGGCTGCCGTAACACTTCGCGTTCCTGTTAGCCGCATATAGTCGGATCGGGTGACAATAGGCTTTTGACTCAGATACTTTTTCAGGATCCCGGCACATTCCTGTTGGGTCCGTTCTTTTACCTTACTCTTATTGCGCGGATGCGACACCCGCTCAATCCCCGCGCTCAAAATTTTATCTTTCACATAAACCCCTGCCCGGTAGTTTATGCGACTGAGACGGATGGACTCTGACCGTATCTCATTCGGGTCGTCAACAAGCTGACTGGTGACGGAAGCCGAGAAATATCCCAGGTCGCCCACCTGCACCTCGTATCCATCTCCAACAAAATCGAGCACTGCATCGACGAGCATATCCAGAAAGCCTTTAGCCTGTGCTTTGCTTACACCGCTCGTCTGACCGATCCACTTCGCTAATTGTTCGGTAGAAATCTTCCCGCTGGATACCGCACGGGCACGGTACTTTCCTTCTGTCTTATTCAGCTCATTGACTGCAAAGAAATCGTATTTAATTGCCATAAGTAGGTTCTTTAAAGTGAGTATTCAAAAGCTATCAACCGGCTTGCCTATTTCTATTTCCGGAGATGCACAAAGTTACTCAAAAATAAAAAAACAACTAATCTTTTTAATGTATTATTTCTTTCTTTTTAGTGCACTGCTTTTTTCTTTTCAATGCATTGAAAAGAAAAAAGCAGTGCACTAAAAAGAATAGCTATATTCTAGAAAAACAATACTCGTAGGAGTATCCGGAAATAGAAAATGGCAAGAGAATGAATAAAGTAGTTAACCACCCGAAAAGCATCTCTGTTACGTTTCCTTTATTTTGCTAATAACTTACAATTTTGCTATCTCCACTTTGCAACTGACAAAAAAAGCATTATCTTTGCCACCCGATAAAGAAAGTAAAGTAATGGAATCAGTCTACCGCACACATGCTTACCTTTTGGAACACACGAATGCTCCGGTACGTCGCGACCTGATGGACGAGATAGACTGGAACGACCGTCTGATAGGTATCAAAGGAACACGAGGTGTAGGGAAAACCACTTTCCTTCTTCAATACGCCAAAGAGAAGTTTGGGGACGACCGTTCCTGCCTGTTCATCAACATGAATAACTTTTATTTCTCCGGACACAGTATTGTGGACTTTGCTTCCGAATTCCAGAAACGCGGCGGAAAGGTGCTGCTCATCGACCAGGTATTCAAGTACCCGGAATGGAGCAAGGACCTGCGCGCCTGCTACGACCTGTTCCCCAACCTGAAGATCGTCTTCACCGGATCGTCGGTGATGCGTCTGAAAGAGGAAAACGCCGAACTGCATGGGATTGTAAAAAGCTACAACCTGCGGGGATTCTCGTTCCGGGAATTCCTGAACCTGCACACCGGGATGAAGTTCCGCGCCTATACGCTGGACGAGATCCTGAACAACCACGAACAGATAGCCCGCGGAATACTTTCCAAAGTACGTCCACTGGATCATTTCCAGGACTATCTGCACCACGGCTTCTACCCGTTCTTCCTCGAGAAGCGCAACTTCTCGGAGAACCTGTTGAAGACGATGAACATGATGGTCGAGGTGGATATCCTGCTCATCAAGCAGATCGAGCTGAAATATCTGTCGAAGATCAAGAGACTATTGTACCTCCTGGCAGTAGAAGGGCCCAAAGCCCCCAACGTAAGCCAGTTGGCTACCGACATACAAACTTCGCGGGCTACGGTGATGAACTACATTAAGTACCTGGCCGACGCGCGGTTGATCAACATGGTCTATCCCGATGGGGAAGAGTTTCCCAAGAAACCGACGAAGATCATGATGCACAATACCAACCTGATGTATTCCATCTACCCGGTCAAGGTAGACGACCAGGATGTACTCGACACGTTTTTCGTGAACAGCCTGTGGAAAGATCACAAGGTACACAAAGGCGACAAGAACGTTTCATTCCTGGTGGACGAGAAGATGCCGTTCAAGATTTGCACGGAAGGCATGAAGATCAAGAACAACCCGAACGTGAAGTACGCCCTGCACCGGGCGGAGATCGGACGGGGCAACCAGATCCCCCTGTGGATGTTCGGATTCTT
>JAVBVI010000050.1:0-16547 GCA_031554505.1 Bacteroides sp.
TGATTGTCCACGTACGTTTCTTTCAACGCGCCGCTGATAAATCCGTATTTGGCATCGATCAGAGCCGATTCGCATTCCTCGTTCAACGTGGTTCCTACGCGACGGGCTACCTTGTCACGTACCTGCAGAATCTTCTCTCCGTTGGGCAGAGCACGTAGCACGTTCTCCACTTCGCGGTCGTTCTCCAACAACTTGATGGCCAGGAAGCGGGTGGAATATTTATGGCGGATGATTTCGTTCTTCGAGATCTCTTCCTTGACAGCATCGATGGCTTTCTCCAGGTCCGGGCCGTGGTTGATGTGGATATGACGGTACATCTTCTCATCGGATTCAGAAGGGAACAGGGCATCATCACCGCGCTTGCTGTGATCTTCGTCCACATACTGACGGTGCCAGTCCTGCAACTCCTTCACTACCTCAGGATTGATATTTCCATGTTTGTCGAGGAAGTCAGCCCCTTCGTACAAGTGGATGACGATGTGAAACAGATGATCAATACCGATGCTGCGCTTGCACACCGTCGGCACCATCGGCACACCGAACAGTTTGCCCAGCAAACGGTAGTTCAGAGTGTTACCGCTGGCTTCCAGCTCGTCGTACATATTGAGGGCCACCACCATGCGCACATTCATGTCGATGAGCTGTGTGGTGAGGTAAAGGTTGCGTTCCAGGTTCGACGCGTCGACCACATTGATAATGATGTCAGGGGTTTCGTCGATGATGTGCCGACGTACATAGAGTTCTTCGGGTGTATAAGCCGAAAGGGAGTAAGTTCCGGGCAGGTCGACAATCTTGAAGTGATAGCCTTCGAAGTCAAAGTAGCCCTCTTTGGCATCCACTGTCACTCCGCTGTAATTGCCCACATGCTCGTGTGCTCCCGAAGCCAGATTGAACAGTGACGTCTTGCCGCAATTGGGATTGCCCACCAAAGCCACGTTGATAGTCCGGCGTTTGCCGAGTGCCGCACGTTTCAGTTCCTCTTCGCTGTGACGAATATTCTCAGTCAGCCCTTCGAGCACCTCAGTCGTACCGGTTTGCTGCAACGCTTCTTGTTCGCTGATGATTTCGATCATCTCGGCCTCCTGTCGGCGCAGGGATACTTCGTACCCCATCACCTTGTATTTGATAGGGTCTTTCAAGGGTGCATTGAGCAGCACCTCTACGGTTTTTCCCTTGATGAAGCCCATCTCCACAATACGTTTTCGGAAACCTCCGTGCCCCAGCACCTTCACGATAACGCCCTTTTCACCCGTTTTCAGTTCGGACAAACGCATACTTACTTTCTTATTTTCGGGCAAAATTACGGAATAGCATCGATAACCGCAAGTTATTTAGAATGTTTTTAAATAATGTAGAATCTATTCAGAACTCGAAATGGTTTATTATTTTTGCAACATGATTCAACATCGCATAGCACAATTCATTGAAAGAGAGAGTCTGTTCTCACTGAAGAACCGGATACTCGTAGCCTTGAGCGGAGGTGCCGACTCGGTGGCTTTGCTGCGCATCCTGCTCTCACTGGGCTATACCTGCGAGGCGGCACACTGTAACTTTCAGCTTCGGGGGGAGGAATCCGACCGTGACGAAGCCTTCGTTCGGCAACTGTGCCGGGAACTATCGGTTCCCTTACACGTCATTCACTTCGACACGAAAGATTATGCAGCCCAACGACATATCTCCATCGAGATGGCTGCCCGCGAGCTGCGCTACGAGTGGTTCGAAGAAGTATTAAACTCCTGCAAAGCTTTTGCCGTAGCCGTAGCTCACCACAAAGACGACAGTATTGAAACCATGCTGCTCAACCTGATCCGGGGAACCGGAATCAATGGCTTGACGGGCATCAGTCCCGAAAATGACAACGTGATCCGCCCCATGCTTTGTGTCACCCGTGATGAAGTGATCGCTTACCTGAAACAAATCGGACAGGAATATATGACGGATAGCACCAACTTGCAGGACGAATTTATCCGGAACAAAATCCGTTTGAAGCTGATACCACTGATGCAAGAAATCAACCCTTCAGTAAAAGAAAGTCTGGCCGCAACGGCCCGTCATCTGGACCAAGCTTCGGTTATATACAACGAGATTATTTCGACAGGATATCTACGAGTATTTACGCCCGGAAAAGGTATTGAGATAGACGCCTTACTAGATGAGATTTGCCCCGAATCTTTATTGTTCGAGATTCTATACCCGCTGGGCTTTACCCCCAGCCAGATAGAAGACATCACCGGTGCAATACATAGCGAACCAGGCAAACAGTTTTTCAGCAAGGAATGGCGTCTCGTCAAGGACCGAGCCTGGTTTCTGCTGAAGAGACTGGATGAAAAGAACTCCCGCCCGAACTTCTGGTTAGTGAAAGAAGAATGTGAATATACACCCGACACCGCTATCCCCCGAAGTAAAAATACAGCTTGCTTCGATGCCGATAAATTGTGCGGTAAGATCACCCTGCGCAAATGCCAGACAGGAGACAAATTCGTCCCCTTCGGAATGAAAGGCAAGAAGCTGCTCAGTGATTACATGACTGACCGCAAATTTTCTATCCTTCAAAAAGAGGAGCAATGGGTACTGTGCTGTGATGATAAGATAATCTGGCTGGTAGGAGAACGCACAGACAACCGGTTTCGTATCGATGAAAACACGAAGCGAATAGTTATATTCCGGATGCAGGATTTATCGGAGATGAGCAGTCGCTTCCCCGCGGTTAGCGACGGCGGAAATTAGGATATTTATTATTGAGACGGATGCCGAATCCCAGCATCAGATAGTTGGGATCTTCGAAATTCTGCAGGTTGTAGCCGATATGAATAAACGTATTCCGGGTGATTTCCGTTTTCAACGTCAGCACCTGATAAAGCCCTTTCAAGTCGCCTCCGGCATGAAGCACGTTGGCACCGATACCCACACCGACCGTGAAATAAGGCATCACATATTCTGCCCGCCCGGAGAATCCCAACGCCATTTGCTTACTGGCAGGAGGAACCCGGAAGTCCCGGTAAGAAGAGGTTGACGAATGATCTTGTGCTACGATATTGGCACTCCGATCATACACCCCATCGGCCGATACACCCACGCGGAACCGGTAACCTAAATTGTACATCGGAGTAAAATTGAATCCAAAGACAGTATAAGCGTCTGGCGAAGCCACAGCTCCTGATCCATTCTCGTACATAATACCTTTCCTGCGCCACGAGCCAAACAGCACCACATCATAACTGATATGTTTAGGAAATTCCGGTAAACTGGGTTGAAAAGCCAAAGGTTTCAGTGTATTTTCCTGTCGGTTGATGTTGTACACTACACCTACCTTGAAGCCCATGGTGTTCAGTCCGGCATTCGGGAACTTGGTGTTTCCATTGGAAAAATGGTTCAGCGTGATGCCGGCATTCAGATCTATATCGGGTGAAACAATCCAGTTAAGATAGAAATCTGTACCCATATAAGCATTCACCTTCGAACCGATCACCCGGTTGTCATAGTTTTTTTCGTAATCGAACGGTTTCCAACCGAATGAAAGCCCGAAGTTCCATTCATAATTAAGCGAAAGGTGTGAACTGAACCGAGCCATGCGGGCACCCTGAAACAAATAAATCGCCATCGGATCGCCCAGATACTTCTTCTCTCCAAACGAGAAGAAAGCCAATCCGACACCTTGATAGGCTCCCCCGTAAATACGGTCAATGCACGTATTGTGCTGAAACTGGAACGAATACTTCAGGTGTGCAGAGTGTCCACCCCGGATCAGTTTGCGATAAGGATTCTGCCCTTTCAGGAAAGTGTGAGTCGGGAAAACATACGAAGGATGAGTTTCGGCCGCAATCCGGTGAATGACACCGTGCGAACCGATCATTGACTTCACATAAACAGACAGAGAATCGGGATCATCTCCTTCCGGCATTCTGGCGAATGTGACGCCGCAAAGCAAAAAAGCTGCCATACAGGCAGCTATCCGTTTCCATAGCTGAATTTTGCTCTTCATAATGCCGCGTAAATCCTCTCTTTTTACGATTAGTTATTTCTTAATTAGTGGAGCTGGAGGGAGTCGAACCCTCGTCCAAACGAGGAAATCATAAGCTTTCTACATGCTTATCTTTGCCTAAATTTTCGAGCCGGAACAAAACCAAAGCCATCCGTTCCAACCTTATCCTCTAAAGTTTCACCTGAAGTGCGAGGCCACTTCAGACTATCCCCGATGTTACTGCACCACTGAACCGGAACGCTTCGGAGCAACAGCTTCCGAGTGATGTCTCGTCCCAGCACCTAGTACCGGGATTAAGCTAATCTACTATAATTCGATTAAGCAGCAAGAGCGTAATTGTTTTCGCCAGATAAAATTTTGACAACTGAGATTTAAGTGCCAATCATCGACGCACTGCATGCTTACTTACCATTTCTGCCCGCTGTCAAATCCAGTCAACCCCATGATTTTGTAACGTGCTGAAAACTAAAAGGAAACAAGGATTTATGCATCGTCCGAGAAGCAAATCAAGAACAAATGTTACATTTTTCCTGCGTTAGCCCTGTTTTCTTCCGGCGCAAATATAGAAAATGTTTTCAAAATGATAGCAACGCTTTTGCATTTATTTGTTAGTTTTGCATGAATGTAATGAAAAACATATATAATAAAAAGACAATACCATGATGAAAGAAATAGTCGGAATATGCACAATGGGCTTGCTGATCACCAGTTGCTCGCCGAAGAAAAGCGGACAAGCGGCTGCCAAGACGGAAGCAGACAATGAGCTAACCATGCTCATAGGTACATACACTGCAGGGGATAGCAAAGGGATTTATACATTCCGTTTCGATCAGGAAACAGGAACGGCCGTGGCGCTCAGCGAAACGGAGATAGAGAACCCGTCATTTCTTACTTTATCGGCCGACGGGAAATTTGTTTATGCTGTGACGGAAGCAGACGAACAGTCGGCAGTGACGGCTTTTGCTTTCAACAAAGAGTCCGGCATCTTGCAGAAACTGAATAGCCAACCCACCAACGGAGGTGCTCCCTGCTACATTGCCACCAACGGCGAATTGGTTGTAACAGCCAACTATATGGGCGGAAGCATATCCGTATTTATACTGAAAGCAGATGGGTCGTTCGGCTCTTCTACGACTTTGTTTAGTTTCACCGGTAGCGGGCCGGACAAGGCCCGCCAGGAGCAACCGCACTTGCACTGCACATTCTTCACTCCCGATGGGAAATATTTGCTGGCTACTGACCTGGGTACGGACCAGATTCATAAATTCACAGTACATCCACAGTCCGGTGAAAAAGCTGCCCACCTGGCTCCCGGTAGTCCGGAAGCATTCGACGTAGCACCGGAATCCGGCCCCCGCCACCTGACGTTCAGCGCCGACGAGAAGTTCGCTTACCTCATCAATGAATTGTCGGGCACAGTCAATGCCTTTATGTATACTGACGGGATGTTACAGGGAATCCAGACCATCGCTGCCGATACGGTCGGTGCACGAGGAAGCGCCGATATCCACATCAGCCCGGATGGAAAGTTCCTCTACGCCAGCAACCGCTTGCAAGCCGACGGGCTGGCTATCTTCCGCATCGACGAAACCACTGGCCAGCTAACCAAAGTGGGATATCAACCCACCGGTATCCATCCGCGCAACTTCAACATCACGCCGAATGGGAAATACTTACTGGTAGCTTGCCGGGACAGCAATGTCATCCAAGTGTTTCAACGCGATCAACTAACCGGCTTGCTCACCGACACCAAACAAGACATTCGGATGGACCGCCCTGTTTGCATCCAGTTTGCCGAATAATAGTTGGTTCATGAAATCCATCTGTTCGTTCATTATATTCTTTAGAATCCAATTAAAACCACGTCTTTTGTTACATGTTTAACTAATAACAGAATATATTATGAATGGGAAATTGAATATTTGGGTTTGTTTGGGAATTATAGCTGGAGTTTTCTGTGCGTTCTCTATTACTAATCGCCTGGTCTTAAAACTTCCAACAGAGGAGTTAATCGAATACTATAGTATAGTGATATCTGCCATCTGTCTGGTTGCCTTTCTCATATCCTTCTTTTTAACGGAGCTATGTATCAAAAACAGAAAACATATCCTCTGGTTTGCATTGCTGTATGGGCTGTCCTTCGTACTACCTATATGGCTGGGAACGATGGATGATAAGTATACTGCAGAAGGACACAGAGTATCCATTTCATTCAGCTCATTTCTTGGAGCTTTTTCTTATTCTTTTTGTGGAATGATATCTTACCTGGGATTTGACTGGTTCAATAAACAAAAGCGAACCAAGGAACTGGAAAAACAAAATCTTCAAAGTGAATTAACCTTACTAAGACATCAAGTCAATCCGCACTTCCTTTTTAACACGCTGAATAACATAGACAGCTTAGTAAAAAGCAATCCCGACAAAGCCTCTGCCACCATCATCGAATTATCGGCTATGATGAGATATATGATTTACGAAACCAATACCAACAAAGTTCCCTTGCAGAAAGAGTTAGATTATATCAGAAATTTTTTAGAGTTACAGAAATTACAATACGCGAATCCGGAGCTCGTCGAATACAGCCTAACCGGAAGTCCGGACAACAAGCAGGTTGCACCCATGATATTTATTGCGTTTATAGAAAATGCCTTTAAACACTGCACTAATAAGGATATAAAGCATGCCATACGTATCATGATTCGTATTGAATCCGACCATATTGACTTCGAAGCGGTTAATTATGACGGAGGAGAAGTGATATCAAAGGACTCAGCCAGCGGTATTGGACTAGATGCCGTGAGACGAAGATTGAATCTTCTGTATCCGGACAGTCATCAGTTATTTATTCAGCGAAAAAACGACTTATTTTGTGTATCACTAACCATTCAACTCAATGATTAATTGTATTATTGTAGAAGATGCTCCCCTGGCAGTTCAGAAACTGGAAGATTTCATCTCTCGGATTCCGTTACTAAACCTATTGAAGTCGTTGGACAATGGGCTGGATGCCATTCTATTCATGCAGTCCCATCCAGTCCATCTGGTGTTTTTAGATATTCAGATGGAGCGGTTCAACGGATTACAATTCTTGGAATCGCTTCAGAATCGTCCGAAAATCATTATCGTTTCGGCGTATAGCCAGTATGCCATCAACGGATTTGAGCACAATGTCTCGGATTATCTGTTAAAGCCTTATTCGTTCGAACGTTTTCTGAAAGCAATAGATAAGATACAATCGGAATTATCTATTGTCCATGCCAAGACTTATATGTTTGTCAAGACAGAGTACCGAATGGAAAGAATCAACTTTCAGGATATTCTCTACATTGAAGGTATGGGGGCTTATTTGCGGATAATTACCCGCCAATCGAAAATCATGACGCTTCAATCGTTTGCACAAATAGAACAGTTGTTGCCTGCAAATAATTTCCTGCGTGTGCATAAATCTTATTTGGTCGCACTGGACAAGATCAGCAGTATAGAGCGTAATGTCATTGTGATTGATTCGGAGCGGATTCCAATTGGTAAAAGCTACATGGAGAACTTTTACCAATGCATTTCTCCCGAAAAAACGCATTGACAACAAGTAAAAAAGCAGGATAACTCCGCAACCGAAAAGGGCGACTGATTACATCAGCGTTTCACAGACTTTACCACGACGCGGGTGCCGTTCTTGGTACACTGAATACCACCTTGTTGCAAACTTCCGGTCTGGAAATCAAAAACCAGGTTGGGATTGAAGTGCTGCCCATTCAGCCGAACTTCCAGGTGCAGATGTTCCGTAGTAGCACGGCCGGTGCGCCCCGTCAGGGCGATGGGATCTCCAGCCTTCACCTCATCCCCACTCTTCACGAGGTTTTCAAAGTTATGACTATAAATGGTTTCCAGGCCACAGGCATGGCGCACTACCACCACATTACCGTAAGCGGCATACGACTTAGACATACGTACTACCCCGCCGAATGCACACCGAATGGTGTCCTTGGCGCAGGTTTTGATATCCGTACCGCTATGAGCGCGTTTCCCACCGTACGCTGAGATGACTTTACCACCCGCCAACGGAAAAACGTACCCACCGGCAGCCAATGAGTCTAAATGCAACGTTAGTTTCTTATTATTCGTAAACAAGCCAGGCGTAACTACCCGGACATGATTCACTTCCATGTCCGAGAACGAAGCTTGTGCATGGACAAATAAGGGAAGTAAAGCCCATAAAAGGGATAATAGTATGTTTTTCATGTTCATAATGGTTATTCAAAGAAATAATACCGGCCGCCATCCGAAGCGGCAAATTTTCGCAGAAGATCCTGTATCATTGAAGCAGCTTCCTCCAGGCCTTGCCGACCGCTATACCCGTTCACCAGAGCCAGAATATGCGTGGTACCAAGTTCCATCTTGGTACGTTCATCGTCGCTGGTAGGCGTACCAATACCCCGTACAGCATCCCGATACACAGGCAACCCTTCGATATTCAGTTCCCCCCGGCCGATACCTTCGAAAGCCTCACCAGTCCGACCGACACCCAGCTCCAGTTCGCTACCTTGTATCTTATCCGCATCGAAGCCACCGATGGAATACCCCGTACGAAGCGACACCAGGTTGATCAAGTCGACCAACGTATCGATCTGGTACAACGGGATGCCACGTATCAATCGTCTGCGAAGTGCCTCGGCCGAGGGGCGATAGCGTCCGGGGTCCTTCCCGCAACGTTTATATGCCTCGCGGGTGGCAGCAATCATCGGCTGGCGCTTGATATCTTCCATCTGAGTAGTGGCGGTAAGTTCCTGCGTGAAGCTATCTATCTCCTTCCAGAGTTCCGCACAGTAGGCCGTGTTACTTACCTCTGCATAAACAGCCACTCCCACAAAACCGGGACAGGCCTTCTTTAGTTCTTGAGATACTTGTATCGTAAACATATTGTCTATATTACTATGTATCGGCAATCATTATGCCGGAAAGAATCCGACCGGAATGTATGCCCAACCGACGGGCCGAGAAGAATTCTTCGTGACGGATGAATGTGCAGATTCCCGCAATCTCCACCTGCGCGGCGGGTATCCCAAATGCCAACAGTTGCAGACGGTTGGCCTCCCACAAGTCGATGTGAGACTTGCCAGTCTGCTCGTTTCGTCGGGTTATCGAGTTCATATCATATCCCTTTGTCCGGAAAACTTCGACTACCTCCTCTCCTACTTCGAACGAATCTAGTGAGATGCTGGGACCCACACAGGCCGTCACCTCACTGCCTTTCGTGCCGTAGAGTTTCTGCATCTGCAGCAAGGTGCGAGTTACTATTCCTTCTACCGTACCCCGCCAACCGGCATGGATGGCAGCTACCGCCCGGTGCTTCCGGTCGTAGAGTAACACCGGCACACAGTCGGCCGTGGAGATGCAGAGGCAACAACCCGGTTCGCGGGTGATAAGTGCGTCGATGCCCTCCAGTCGCTCTCGCTTCTGTTCCGGCGAGGCAGTTATATACTCCTCATCAACCACCAAGACACGGATATCGTGTACCTGATGCGGAATGACCAACTCCCGGGGTCGCTGCCGCATCCCTTCCATCAGCCGTTCCTGGTTCGAAACCACCCGTTGCGGATCGTCACCAGAGAAAGGCGAACAGTTGAACGAGGCATACGCTCCTTCACTGCAACCACCGGGACGGGTCGTCACAAAATGAATAATGTCGGGATAAACGTCCAACGACCCGTATCCCAACATTCTTCTATCTTCGGTGAGCGAAATCATTTCTGCGGTTCTTCCTCTTCCCAATCTTCTTCTTCGTACTCGTATTCCAGGTCGTCTTCATCGTCGTCCTCATACTCGTATTGCAAGTCTTCGTCCTCGCCCTGCTCCATGAGTTCCTGTTGCAGGCGGCTCACATCCTTCGGGCGGTGTACCAGACTCTCAATTTTATTGCTTTCCTTATTCAGTTCTTCCCAGAGGATATCCTTCAGTACGCTGATGCCCATTCCGGCCACCGAAGAGATAAACACGTGCGGGATATTCTCCGGTAGCGTCACCTCTATCTCGTCCATCAGTTCCTGGTCCAGCATGTCGCTTTTGGTCACAGCCAGCACCCGTTGCTTATCCAACATTTCGGGGTTGAATGTGCGGAGCTCGTTAAGCAGAATCTCGTATTCCTTGCGGATATCGTCGCTATCAGCCGGTACCATGAACAGCAACAGTGAGTTGCGTTCGATGTGTCGCAGGAAGCGCAGCCCCAGTCCTTTCCCTTCGCTTGCCCCTTCGATGATACCCGGTATGTCGGCCATCACAAACGACTTGCCGTCACGATACGACACGATGCCCAGGTTGGGTTCCAGCGTAGTAAACGGATAGTCGGCAATCTTCGGTTTGGCAGCCGATACGGCCGAAAGCAGGGTCGACTTACCGGCGTTGGGCAATCCCACCAGACCGACATCAGCCAACAGTTTCAGTTCCATGATCACCGTCATCTCCTGCATCGGTTCACCCGGTTGAGAGAAACGTGGCGCCTGACGGGTAGCTGTCCGGAAGTGCCAGTTGCCCTGTCCACCGCGACCGCCTTTCAGCAGAACTACCTCCTGGCCATGGTCGGTCACATCGCAGACATACTCGCCTGTTTCGGCATTGTACACCACCGTGCCGCAGGGCACTTCGATGATCTTATCCTTTCCATCCTTTCCGAAGCTTTTCTTGGCCCCGCCCGACTCGCCGTGTTCGGCCAGTGCATGACGGTCATAGCGCAGGTGCAGCAACGTCCAGTAGTTCCGGTTGCCCCGCAGGATGATATGGCCTCCTCTTCCGCCGTCGCCCCCATCGGGTCCGCCGTTGGGGACATACTTTTCACGTCGCATGTGCGTAGACCCTCTCCCGCCCTTTCCGGAGCGGCAGTATATCTTTACGTAGTCAACAAAATTCGATTCAGCCACTTTCTATTCTTTTTTATAAACTGTCAATATGATCGCAGATCTGTGCAAAGATCCCGTCGAATGTACCCGATCCGTGTACATGGCGGTATTTGCCTTCTGTCTTGTAGTACTCTATGAGCGGCAACGTCTTGCAGTGGTACACCACCAGGCGTTTCTGGATAGTCTCCTCGTTATCGTCGGCACGTCCCGACTCCTTTCCACGCTTGATGAGACGAGCCATCAGCTCCTCTTCGGGCACGTCGAGGTCCAACATCACCGACACATTCTGTCCGCGCTCCTGCAGCATTTTTTTCAGTGCTTCGGCCTGCGGAATGGTACGGGGGAAACCGTCGAAGATCACTCCCTTACTATCCTTCAGACAGTCCAGCACTCCGGCCAGTATGTCCAGCATCAGTTGATCGGGAATCAGTTGTCCCTGATCGATATATCCCTGCGAAATCTTACCCAACTCAGTGCCACTTTTGATTTCGGCACGCAAGACATCTCCTGTGGAGATATGACTAATACCGTATTTCTCAACAATACGTTCGCTTTGTGTTCCCTTTCCTGAACCGGGAGCACCGAAAATAATAATGTTCAACATTTGATTTAATTAATATAACTGGTGTATGGTTATCGAAGTCCACACGACTTCGCTTTAGTCTACTACCGTATAGATATCGGGATAGTTACGCCCATATCCGTCATAATCCAATCCATAGCCCACAATGAAGTCGTTCGGAATGCGCATAGCCACGTAGTCGATGTTCAGGTCGACTTTCAGTTTGTCGGGCTTGAGCAGCAGCGAGGCGATGCGGATCTCCTTCGGGTTGCGGGTTCCCAGTGTCTCGATGAGACGTTGCATGGTGAAGCCCGTGTCCACGATATCTTCCACGATCACGACGGTGCGTCCGGAAAGGTCTTCATTGATGCCGATCACTTCCTTGATGATTCCCGTCGAAGCCACTCCCTGGTAGGAAGCCAACTTCACGAACGAGATTTCGCAAGGTACAGTGATCTGCTTGATCAGATCGGACGTAAACATAAACGCCCCATTCAGCACACTGATAAACAAAGGATCTTTGCCCGTCAAATCACGGTTAATTTCCTGTGCCACACGGGCTACTTCTTTCTGAATTTCCTTTGCAGTAATGGAAATGGAAAAGGTCTTGTCTTTTATCTGAATGGTATCCATAATGGGACGTTTTTAAAAAGTTGGGTGCAAAATTACGATATTTTATTTCAAATTGAGCATTATTTGCTGTTTTTTTGAACTTGCTTCAGTTTGTAAAAAGTGCGGGCTTTGCCTTGAAGCATCACGTTGAGCTTGCCACGAATCATCTGTTTGCGCAGCGGTGAGATGTGGTCGATAAACATTTTTCCGTCCAGATGGTCGAACTCATGCTGCATCACCCGGGCCAGGTATCCTTCCACTTCTACGTCGTATGCCTGGAAGTTCTCGTCCATGTACTTCACCCGGATCTTATCACTCCGTTTTACTGCTTCGTGGATGCCGGGCAAACTGAGGCAACCTTCTTCCATCGACACCAATTCGCCGCTTGTTTCGATGATGTGCGGGTTGATATATACTTTGTTGAAGTCCTTGAACTCAGGATAATCCTCGGACATGGGGTCGAGCGTGATCACCACCACGCGGATGGGAAGACCGATCTGTGGGGCTGCCAGGCCGACACCTTCAGCAAAATTCATTGTTTCGAACATATTTGTAATCAGCTCCTTCAGGTTAGGATAGTCGGGCGTGATGTCCTGGGCTACCTCCCTGAGTACGGGCTGTCCATATACATAAATAGGTAAAATCATGGTTGCTATGTTAGTTATTAATTATCAAAGACTAAAACGTTTGTTTTCCAGATATGTTTGCAGAATGATGGTAGCGCTGATCTCGTCTACCAATGCCTTATTCTGGCGGTCTTTTTTCTTCAACCCGGCTTCGAGCATGGTGCGGTGGGCCAGTACGGAGGTGAATCGTTCGTCCACATACTCCACAGGCAGGTCGGGCAGTCGTTTTTTCAGTGAGCGGACAAAGGGTTCGATGTACTTCATACTCTCGGAGGCCGTGTTGTTCATCTGCTTGGGCAGCCCCACGATGATGCGTTCCACCGGTTCGCGAGCTACATAGTTGGCCAGAAAATCAAGCAATTCATGGCTGGGAACCGTGGTCAGCCCGGTGGCTATCAACTGCATCGTATCGCTCACAGCAATGCCTGTGCGCTTGCGTCCGTAATCTATGGCTACTATTCTACTCATATTTGAATATAAGATGCAAAAATACGATTATTATTTGGATTTCGGGCTGTTTCGGGCATTTTGATGGGCAGAAGTCGTATATTTGCGTGTCAAAACGTCCAATTAACGCAGAAACCACATGAAAATAGTATCAGCCAGCAGCATCCGCCAAGTAGATGCTTATACCATAGAAAATGAGCCGATAACCTCCGCCGACCTGATGGAACGGGCGGCACGGGCAGTGACCGATGCCATCACATGCCGGTGGGGAACAGAAAAGCCGGTGACCGTCTTCGCCGGACCGGGCAACAACGGGGGCGATGCCCTGGCCGTGGCCCGCATGCTCTCGGAAGCCGGATATCAGGTAGAGGCATACCTTTTCAATACGAAGGGCGAACTCTCACCCGACTGCCAGACCAATAAGGAACTTCTCGGCATGACCGATGCGGTGACGTTCCACGAAATCACCACCCAGTTTACTCCTCCCGTACTGACACGCCACCACCTGGTAGTCGACGGGCTGTTCGGCTCCGGCCTTAACAAGCCGCTCAGCGGAGGTTTTGCCGCTGTGGTGAAACTCATCAACGCCTCGCCTGCCACGGTGGTAGCCATCGATATTCCCTCCGGACTGATGTGCGAGGAGAATACGTTCAACATCCGCACCCACATCGTCAAGGCGCACCTCACCTTCAGCTTACAACTACCCAAACTCTCCTTCCTCTTTGCCGAAAACTTCGAATTCACCGGCACATGGGAACTGCTCGACATTGGTCTGCACCCCGCAGCCATCGAGGCGGCCGAGACACCCTACGAACTGATTGATGCCGATGCGGTGGAAGCACTTATCGAACCCCGCCGGAAATTCGCTCACAAAGGACAGTTCGGGCATGCCCTGCTCATCGCCGGTTCGCGCGGCATGGCGGGAGCTTCTATCCTCTCGGCCCACGCCTGTCTACGGTCGGGTGTGGGGCTGCTCACGGTACACGCTCCGGTAGTAAACTTGCCCATGCTGCAAACAGCCGTCCCCGAAGCAATGGTAGAACCGGATGCTGCGGAGACTTGTTTCAGCATCCCTACCGACACGGAACAGTATCAGGCAGTGGGCATCGGCCCCGGCCTGGGACAGAGCGAAGAAACCGAAACTGCCCTGTTGGAGCAAATCAGCGCTTGCCAGGTACCGATGGTACTCGATGCCGACGCCCTCAACATTCTCTCCCGGCATCGTCATCTTCTGAACACGTTACCGAAAGGTTCCATTCTCACCCCGCACCCCAAAGAACTGGAACGACTGGTAGGCAAGTGCGAAGACTCCTATCAGCGACTTCTGAAAGCCTGCGAGCTGGCTCGCACCTCCAACGTACACATTATATTAAAAGGCGCTTACTCGACGGTGATCTGTCCGTCGGGCCGTTGTTACTTCAACCCCACCGGCAATCCTGGCATGGCTACCGCCGGAAGCGGCGATGTGCTGACGGGCGTGGTATTAGCGTTGCTGGCACAGGGATATGCCCCTGAGAAAGCCGCCCTGATCGCCACCTTCGTCCACGGGCTGGCAGGCGACCTGGGCGAACGAAAGCTCGGCGAAATCAGTCTCACGGCGGGCGATCTCATTGAGTATCTGCCCTATGCCTGGCGCGCCGTTAGCGAATAATGGTTAAGAATGAATGAAAATACGGATAACTTCATTACATTTGTTCTCCGTAACGGATTAAAAACGAATCGAACAATGAGAAAGATAACACTTATCGCAGGACTGTTCCTGACCACCGCCACTTTTGCGCAAACGGAAGTCATCACTGGTGTGATGCAAGGAAAGGACTACGGCGTGACATACCAGTTGCCCAAGACGCAGATAGAGATTGTAGTAAAAGTAAACAAGGTGACCTACACGCCCGGTGAGTTCAGCAAGTACGCCGACCGTTACCTGCGCCTGTCCGACGTATCCACTGAGCCACAAGAACACTGGGAACTCACCAGCGCCCGAGCCTCTTCAATAGGCGTGCCCGATAGCGAAGCCACCTACTTTGTGAAGCTGAAAGACAAGACGGTAGCCCCGTTCATGGAACTCACCCCCGACGGCATTATCAAGTCTATCAACATGGCTTCCATTCCAGTGACATCGGCCGCCCCGGTTACCCCGGCCGCAACACAGCCTCGCAAGCAGGTCGACCCGCGCGACTTCCTCACCGAAGAGATCCTCATGGCCAGTTCCTCTGCCAAGATGGCCGAACTCATTGCCAAAGAGATATACAGCATCCGCGAAAGCAAGAATGCCCTGCTACGCGGACAAGCCGATAACATGCCCAAGGACGGTGCCCAGCTCAAGCTGATGCTCGACAATCTAAACATCCAGGAGACTGCTATGACGGAAATGTTTTCCGGTGTTACCAGCAAAGAGGAAAAGGTATACACCATCCGGATCACCCCTACGAAAGATGTGGACGGGCAAGTCGTATTCCGCTTTTCGAAGAAGCTCGGCATTGTAGGAAATAATGATCTGGCAGGTGAGCCTATTTACCTCACAATAAAAGACTTAAAGACTGTAAACATCCCTACGGTGGACGATAAAAAGAAGAAGGTAGAAGGCATTGGCTACAACGTTCCGGGACGTGCCTCAGTGGTACTGAAAGCAGGCAATAAGAACCTATTCGAAGGCGAATTGCCCATCACCCAATTCGGTATCCGGGAGTTCCTGGCACCGGAACTGTTCAACAAGAACTCTACCATTAAAGTTAGCTTCAACCCCGCTACTGGTGGGCTTATCAAGGTAGAACGGGAAGAAGGAAAATAATAACAGCGTAAAACATGTAGAAAAATACAACGTCACTCGTCATCGTCCCCCCATAGTTCTTCATCGGTGGGGGCATGACGCAGCGACAGGATAATATGTATCCAGACTCCAATAAGAAACACCAGGCTTATCGTCATATATTCATTGTTATAAAATAACTTAGGAAAATAAACATTTCCATCTCCCAAAAGTTCACCTATCTGAAACTTAGACTTTTCAAGGTTCCCAGCACACCTTCCGGTCCGTACAAAAGAGCCATAATCATCCGCAAAATGTCTTCGCATAGATTCCGGAAACATCCATAACATCCAGAGAATATCTCGAGGACAAAGATTAATAATTATTGCTATTTCCATCCATTTTACTTGCAATTTGTGAGTTATTGGCATACTCTACAGGGGAATTTATTTTTGCCATCCACCTTCTTCATTCCCTCTGGAATCCTTTATCCACCGGCGTTTCAGGTGAAGGGACGGCACTTCACTCGCCCTTCACGCCTTCACCATGTAGCGTCCTGATTTTGGTTGACTGTTTTAAACTTAAATCCTGTACCGGGTTGTCTACATTTCAGAGCGAAACCCTTTTATGGCTTTATACCTGATACAGGTTGACTTTCCACTTTCCACCGAGCGAAGCG
>JAVBVI010000063.1:0-30265 GCA_031554505.1 Bacteroides sp.
CCTCAACGGTTTCTCATCCTCACTTCCATTGAACATTCAGATAGCTGCATTGAGAAAAGTACCTGCTTTCAAAGACTTGGTCATCTACCGTCCGGGCTACGCTATCGAATACGATTTCTTCGACCCTACCCAACTGAAACACTCGTTGGAATCGAAGATTATTCGCAATTTGTTCTTCGCCGGACAGGTCAATGGAACCACCGGATACGAGGAAGCAGGCGGGCAAGGTCTCATCGCCGGCATCAATGCGCATATCAATTGTCACGGTGGAGAACCGTTTACTTTGGCACGCGATGAAGCATATATCGGCGTTTTGATCGACGATTTGGTAACCAAAGGAGTGGATGAACCGTATCGCATGTTTACCTCGCGCGCGGAATATCGTATTCTGCTTCGCATGGATGATGCCGATATACGCCTCACCGAACGGGCCTATCAGTTGGGATTGGTCAAAGAAGACCGGTATGCTCTTTTGAAGAGCAAACGGGAAAGCATCGGTCAAATCGTGGATTTCTGCAGGAATTACTCGGTGAAACCGGCGTTAATCAACGATGCACTCGAGGCATTGAGGACTACCCCCCTGCGTCAGGGATGCAAATTGATCGACCTGATCAATCGTCCGCAGATTACATTGGAGAATATGGCAGAGCATATTCCGGCTCTTCAACGAGAACTGGGTAAGGTGTCAGAGCGGAAAGAAGAGATCATTGAAGCGGCAGAAATACAAATCAAGTATCAAGGATACATCGACCGCGAGCGTATGATTGCCGACAAGTTGGCCCGATTGGAAAACATCAAGATCAAAGGAAAGTTTGATTATGACTCCATTCAGTCGCTCTCTACGGAGGCCCGGCAAAAGCTGAACAAGATCGACCCCGAGACCCTTGCCCAAGCCAGCCGCATTCCGGGAGTGTCGCCCAGCGACATCAATGTGCTGTTGGTACTCTCGCAAGCAAGCAACAAATAACAATGTTTCACGTGAAACAAAATATTAAAAACGACCTATTAAAACACTGGTTATGAGCAAAGAAACACTCAAACAAAACATTCGGGAAATTCCCGATTTCCCCATTCCCGGTATCTTATTCTACGACGTCACGACGTTGTTCAAGGATCCGGCTTGTCTGCAGGAACTCTCGGATGTGATGTACGAAATGTACAAAGACAAAGGAATCACGAAGGTAGTGGGCATCGAATCGCGCGGATTCATTATGGGCCCCATTCTGGCTACCCGACTGAATGCGGGCTTCATTCCCATTCGCAAACCCGGAAAGCTGCCGGCAGAGACCTTGGAGGAAAGCTATGATAAAGAGTACGGAACGGACACCGTGCAGATACATAAGGATGCACTCAACGAGAACGATGTGATATTGCTCCATGACGATTTGCTGGCAACCGGCGGAACCATGGTAGCATCGGCCAAGCTGGTAAAGAAGATGAATCCTAAGAATATATTCGTCAACTTCATCATCGAATTGAAAGAGTTGAACGGACGTTCTGCCTTTGGCGACGACGTTCAGATTGATTCCATTCTGAAACTGTAAACCGCAAACAATAGTTAGCGGGGAGACATGCTCCATCGCTAACTACTATATAAGATGGATAAAGAGAAAGACATCAGCGAATACCTGAAAGGAATAGTGGCCAATCTTCCCGAGACGCCCGGTATCTACCAATACCTGAATGCCGAAGGAACCATCATCTACGTAGGGAAGGCCAAGAACCTGAAACGGCGCGTGTACTCCTATTTCAGCAAGGAACACGAGCCGGGCAAGACACGTGTGCTCGTCAGCAAGATTGCCGACATCCGCTACATTGTGGTCAACTCAGAAGAGGACGCCTTGCTATTGGAGAACAACCTGATCAAGAAGTATAAGCCTCGCTACAATGTTCTCTTGAAGGACGACAAAACGTATCCGTCCATCTGTGTGCAAAACGAATATTTCCCGCGGGTATTCAAAACCCGGAAAATCATTCGCAACGGTTCGGCCTATTATGGCCCTTACAGCCACATGCCTTCCATGATGGCTGTGCTCGACCTGATCAAGCATCTCTACCAGCGACGCACCTGTAACCTGAGCCTCACCCCAGAGAACATCCGGGCGGGGAAATTCCAGGTATGCCTGGAATACCACATCAAAAACTGCGCCGGACCCTGCGTGGGATTGCAGTCGCACGAGGACTACATGAAGAACATAGCCGAGATCAAAGAAATCCTGAAAGGGAATACCCAGGAGATCAGCCGGAAGCTGTTGGAACAGATGCAGGAGCTATCGGTCGGAATGAAATTCGAGGAGGCACAAAAGGTAAAAGAGAAATACCTGCTGGTGGAAAGTTACCGGGCCAAGTCGGAAGTGGTCAGCTCGGTACTGCACAACATTGACGTTTTCTCCATCGAGGAAGACGATACGAACTCGGCTTTCATCAACTACCTGCATATCACCAACGGGGCCGTGAACCAGGCATTCACCTTCGAATATAAGAAAAAGCTGAACGAGACCAAAGAGGAGCTGCTCATGCTGGGTATTGTCGAAATGCGGGAACGGTACAAGAGCGAATCGCGCGAAATCATCCTCCCATTCGAGCTGGATATCGAGCTGAACAATGTGACTTTCACCATCCCCCAACGGGGCGACAAGAAGAAGCTGTTGGAGCTCTCTCAACTCAATGTGAAGCAGTACAAGGTGGACCGGATGAAGCAATCGGAAAAGCTCAATCCGGAACAGCGCAGCATGCGCCTGATGAAGGAGATACAGCAAGAACTTCACCTCCCGAAGCCGCCCATGCAAATCGAATGTTTCGACAACTCGAACATTCAGGGAAGCGACGCGGTAGCGGCCTGTGTGGTATTCAAAATGGCCAAACCATCGAAGCAGGATTACCGCAAATACAACATCAAAACAGTGGAGGGAGCGGACGATTACGCCTCTATGAAGGAGGTGGTGATACGAAGGTACGGGCGTGCCATTGAAGAGCAGACACCCCTGCCCGACCTTATCATCACCGATGGAGGAAAAGGACAAATGGAGGCAGTCCGGCAAGCCTTGGCGGAACTCAATCTCGACCTGCCCATTGCCGGACTAGCCAAGGACCGGAAGCACCGTACGTCAGAACTCTTATTCGGTTTCCCAGCCCAAACCATCGGTCTGAACCAACGCAGCCCGCTATTCCGGCTACTGGAACAAATACAGGACGAAGTACACCGCTTCGCCATCACTTTCCACCGCGACAAACGCAGCAAGCGGCAGGTGGCTTCGGCATTGGATAGTATCAAAGGCATCGGCGAGAAGACTAAATCGGCTCTGCTCAAAGAGTTCAAGAGCGTGAAACGTATCAAGGAAGCCTCATTGGAGCAGCTCACAGCGGTCGTCGGCGAAGCCAAAGCCAAAATCATCAAAGAGTCGTTAAGCGAGTAAAGGTTCACCACAGAGTCACACAGAGTTCCACGGAGTTTTTGTTTTAGTTCACCACAGAGGGCGCAGCGGATAATCATTTCAATTTAAAACTCTGTGGAACTCTGTGTGACTCTGTGGTGAAATAAAAAAAGCATAAAGTTCGATACAAACTATCAGTTATTTCGTACATTTGCCCTTCTGAACAACGGAAAGCGACATGAGAGTAGTGATACAACGGACGGCATACGCCTCGGTAACAATAGACGGACAGTGCAAATCGCACATCGGCAAGGGAATGTTGGTCCTTGCAGGCTTTGAAGAGTCTGACAATCAGGATGATATAGACTGGATGTGCAAGAAAATTGTCCAATTACGCATCTTTGACGACGAGCAAGGCGTTATGAACCGGTCGATCCTCGACAGTGGAGGTGAGATACTGGTTATCAGCCAGTTCACGTTGCACGCCTCGACGAAGAAAGGCAACCGTCCCTCCTACATCAAAGCCGCCAAACCCGATACCGCCATTCCGCTCTACGAGTTGTTTTGCCGGGAATTAAGCCTCGCACTGGGGAAAGAGATCGGTACCGGTGAGTTCGGCGCCGATATGAAAGTAGAACTCCTGAACGATGGTCCGGTGACCATCTGCATGGATAGCAAAAACAAGGAATAATGACGATAGAAGAAGCCCAAAAGCAGGTGGATCAATGGATCCGGACATACGGCGTACGCTATTTCAGCGAGCTGACCAATATGGCTATTCTCACCGAAGAAGTGGGCGAACTGGCACGCGTCATGGCAAGGAAATACGGCGATCAGTCGTTCAAGGCAGGCGAGAAAGAGAACATCAGTGAAGAACTGGCAGATATTCTATGGGTACTGGTATGCATAGCCAACCAGACCGGGACCGACCTTACCGAAGCCTTCGCCCACACTATGGCGAAGAAAACCCAACGAGATAATAAAAGACATATAGACAACCCCAAATTGAGTGAGCATGGAAATGAATGACACCCGCCCAGACAAGTATGAAGCCATGTTGGCCAAGTACAATACCCAGTTGAATGACGCCGATATACAGGCCAAAGTAGCCACTTTGATAGAGAAAAGAGTGGCAGAAAACGATACAGTAGAAGTAAAGAAATTGCTCTTCAACTGCATCGACCTGACCACGCTGAACACGACAGACAGCGACGAAAGCGTGATGCGCTTCACGGAGAAAGTGAACAAGTTTGAAGAAACGTACCCCGACTTGAAGAACGTGGCCGCCATCTGCGTATATCCCAATTTTGCCGAGGTAGTGAAGGACACGTTAGAAGTAGAAAATATCAATATAGCCTGTGTATCAGCCGGCTTCCCTTCTTCACAGACCTTCATCGAGGTGAAAGTAGCCGAGACAGCCATGGCCGTCATGGAAGGTGCCGACGAGATCGATATCGTCATCTCTGTAGGCAAGTTCCTGAGCGGTGATTACGAAACTTTGTGCGACGAGATACAAGAACTTAAAGATGTTTGCGGTGAAAAACACCTGAAAGTGATCCTCGAAACGGGTGCTTTACAGAGTGCCGGGAACATCAAAAAGGCTTCCCTCCTATCCATGTACTCCGGAGCCGACTTCATCAAAACATCGACCGGAAAGCAGCAACCAGCCGCTACGCCGGAAGCAGCCTATGTGATGTGCGAAGCCATCAAGGAATACTACCAGGAAACAGGCAACCGAATCGGTTTTAAACCTGCCGGTGGTATTAATACCGTACATGATGCCTTGGTATACTACACCATCGTCAAAGAAATCCTGGGAGATAAATGGCTCAACAACAAGCTATTCCGCCTAGGGACAAGTCGCCTTGCCAACTTATTACTGTCTGATATTTTGGAGAAAGAAGTGAAATTCTTCTAATTATTTATTGCGGTCGACAAGATAGTCCAGATACAACTCCAAAGCGTTGCGTATCTCGGAAGCAGGGAATGCTTTCAGTAAATCAGATGCCTTCCGGCGGTGTTCGAGCATCGCCTCGGCGGCATACTCAATCCCCCCATTTTGCTTAGAGAATTCGATCAGCCAGGCGATATCGTCAGCCGTAGCCGTGCGGTTTTTCACGTTCATAGCCACTATCCGCGCCCGTTCATCGCCCGTACGGAGGGCAAAGATCACCGGAAGCGTCAGCTTGCCTTCGGCCATGTCATTACCGGTAGGTTTACCTATCGCAGGGTTATCGTAATAGTCAAAAATATCGTCTTTAATCTGAAAGCAGGTACCTATGTGCAACCCAAATTGACGGGCAAATTCTACTTCCCGGGCAGTAGCGCCTACTGAATAAGCAGCAGTCGTGGTACAGGCAGCAAAGAGAGCAGCCGTCTTCTTACGGATAACTTCGTAATAGACTTCTTCAGAGAATTCGGGATTACTGATATTGGAGAGCTGAAGCAGTTCGCCTTCGGAAAGCTCTTGTCCCAATCGCGAAATAGCTTCAATAATGTCATAGTTTTTCGTCAGTTCGGCATGCAGCAAGCTGGTTGCCAACAAATAATCGCCAACCAAAACGGCTACTTTGTTGTTAAAGATAGCGTTGACGGAAAGTTGCCCGCGACGTTCGGCGCTTTCGTCCACCACATCATCGTGTACCAAGCTGGCTGTATGGAGTAATTCGAGGGAAACGGCCGCATAAAGTGTCTCAGATTTGGAATGAGCCAATAAGCGGGAAACCAGAAAGACGAGCACAGGACGCATCATCTTCCCATTCCTATGTCGAATATGCGACAATGCGCTATCGAGCAACGGATTAGAACCGGACAGACAGGCTTCAAACGTCTGTTTGAACTCTTCCAATTCCTTCGTTATGGGCTGTGTAATCAGTGATAAACGGTCCATGCGTTCACAATTTGAGCACAAAAGTAATAATTAAACTTTGAATACCGTATTTTTTTGTACTTTTACCATGAAAATTAGATAATTTATGAATCCAAACAATAAACTTTTCCTACTGGATGCCTATGCTCTGATTTATCGGGCCTACTATGCATTCATCAAAAATCCGCGAATCAATTCAAAAGGTTTTAATACTTCGGCCATCCTGGGCTTTGTCAACACACTGGAAGATGTGCTGAAAAAAGAAAATCCTACACATATTGGCGTGGCATTCGATCCCTCGGGCCCCACCTTCCGGCATGAAGCCTATGAGCAATACAAGGCACAACGCGAGGAGACTCCTGAAGCCATACGCCTCTCTGTACCCATTATCAAGGAGATTATACGTGCGTACCACATCCCTATTCTGGAAGTAGCTGGTTTTGAAGCCGACGACGTGATAGGCACGTTGGCTACCAGAGCGGGTCAGCAAGGCATCTACACATACATGATGACGCCCGATAAAGATTATGGACAACTGGTAAACGAGTATGTCTTTATGTACCGTCCCAAATATGGAGATAAGGAATTCGAAATATTGGGTGTGGATGGGGTAAAAGCAAAGTTTGACATCCAGACGCCTGTCCAGGTCATCGACATGCTGGGACTGATGGGCGACTCCTCGGATAATATTCCCGGGTGTCCGGGTGTCGGCGAAAAAACAGCCCAAAAATTAATTGCCGAATTCGGAAGCATCGAAAACCTGTTGGAGCATACCGACCAACTCAAGGGAGCGCTCAAAACCAAAGTGGAGGAGAACCGCGAAATGATTCTCTTCTCCAAATTCCTGGCAACCATCAAAACGGATGTACCGATCGAACTCGACATGGAATCGCTCGTTCGCGAACAACCTGACGAAGCGGTGCTCCGGAAACTTTTTGAAGAGTTGGAGTTCCGCACCTTGATGGATCGCATTTTCCGGAAAGAGAATAACACGTCAACTTCGCAGGCGAGCGCGCCGACTTCCGGGAAGAGTCAGCTTCCCCCTGCTTCCGCCGGTCCGCTCTTCGATGGGCAAGGCGACCTCTTCGAAGGGGCTTTTCCTGCCGAAAATCCCGCCCTGTGTGCCGAAGAGCCTATTAAATCGAGCCTCTCGACGTTAAGTTCTGTTAATGGAAATTACCAACTGATTGATAATGAAGAGGGAAGAACGGAATTAATGCAAAAATTGCTTACAGCAGAAATTCTCTCGTTAGACACGGAAACGACCGGAACGGAAGCAATGGAAGCCGAACTGGTCGGAATGAGTTTTTCGACCGCCGAAAATCAAGCATTCTATGTTCCGGTCCCCGCCGACCAAACGGAAGCGCAAAAAATTGTCAACGAGTTCCGCCCTGTCTTCGAAAATGAAAAATCGGAGAAGGTCGGGCAAAATATAAAGTATGACATGCTCGTTCTCCAAAATTATGGAGTCCGGGTGAAAGGAAAACTTTTCGATACGATGGTAGCACATTATGTTCTTCAACCGGAGCTCCGGCACAACATGGACTACCTGGCCGAAATTTACCTCGGGTACCAAACCATCCACATCGAAGAGCTCATCGGACCAAAAGGTAAGAACCAGAAAAACATGCGCGACCTCCATCCCGAAGAAGTGTACCTCTATGCCTGTGAAGATGCCGACATAACTTTGAAGTTACGAAACATCCTGGCCAAGGAATTGAAAGCCAACAATGCCGAACAGTTATTCTATGATATCGAGATGCCGCTCGTACCGGTACTGGTGAACATAGAGAGCAACGGGGTGCTGCTCGACACGGAAGCTCTGAAACAGTCGTCCGAACACTTCACCCGGCAAATGCAGGACATCGAGCAGGAGATCTATGAACTGGCAGAAATGGAGTTCAACATCGCCTCGCCCAAACAAGTCGGCGAAGTACTTTTCGACAAGCTACGGGTGATAGATAAAGCCAAGAAGACGAAGACCGGACAGTACGTTACTTCGGAAGAATTGCTCGAAAGCCTGCGAAATCGTCATCCGGTTATTGGTAAGATTTTAGAACATAGAGGACTCAAAAAGTTGCTTGGTACCTATATTGATGCCTTGCCTCAACTGATCAATCCGCGTACAGGAAGGATACACACTTCCTTCAATCAGACTGTGACTGCTACCGGACGTTTGAGTTCCAGCAATCCGAACTTGCAGAACATTCCCATCCGTGATGAAAACGGGAAGGAGATACGCAAAGCATTCATCCCGGACCCTGATTGCGAGTTCTTTTCGGCCGACTATTCGCAAATAGAGCTCCGCATCATGGCGCACCTCAGCGAAGACAAGAACATGATCGATGCCTTCCTTAGCGGATACGACAT
The DNA here is from genome assembly GCA_031554505.1 of Bacteroides sp. GTDB lineage: Bacteria > Bacteroidota > Bacteroidia > Bacteroidales > Bacteroidaceae > Bacteroides. The sequence goes on from JAVBVI010000063.1 coordinate 8,614, forward strand.
CCATGCCGCCACGGCTGCTAAAATATATAAGATAGATATACAAGAAGTCACCCCGGATATGCGCCGAAAAGCCAAGACAGCCAACTTCGGAATTATTTACGGAATATCCGTCTTCGGCCTCGCCGAACGGATGAATGTAGAGCGTAAAGAAGCCAAGGAACTCATCGACGGATATTTCGAAACCTATCCGCAGGTAAAGCTCTACATGGACCAAAGCATAAAGGCTGCTCAGGAGAAAGGGTATGTGGAAACCATCTTCCACCGCAAACGCTTCCTTCCGGACATCAACTCGCGCAATGCCGTCGTACGGGGCTATGCCGAGCGGAATGCCATCAATGCGCCGATACAAGGCAGTGCCGCTGATATCATCAAGGTAGCCATGGCACGTATCTACGAACGTTTCCAGCGTGAGGGACTGCAAACCAAGATGATCCTGCAGGTACACGATGAATTGAACTTCAGCGTCCCCACTAAAGAGAGGGAACGGGTGGAGTACATCGTCATCGAAGAAATGGAGAAGGCTTACCGGATGCATGTGCCTTTGAAAGCTGATTGTGGATGGGGTAAGAACTGGTTGGAAGCGCATTAAACTTGTAAACTCAACTCAGTAATATCGGTCGACTAAAAAAGTACTCAAATATAATACTTGGTAGTTAGAGGGAGGCGATAGCTTCCCTTTTTTGCGTCCGCATGAGCCTGAGATACTTACATCGCAATCAACAAATGGAGTGGGAAATTCTCCTCAACCAGATTCCGTCCCCTTTTCTCTTCCCTTTCCGGCAAAGGCAATCCCAGAGGAGGAACTTCCAAACGCCTCACCAGTGATACAGATACCTGAGTGGAAGATGTGTACAAAGCAGAAGAATCGACAGAATTATCTATTTTAGGTGTAAACGTCGCAGAAGCAGTTCTCGCTTTCGCCTGTTTCACAGGTACAGGACGTTCGAAATAGACCGTGTCTACCTGTCGCTCTATCAGCCGTACCGTATCAGCTACAGCAAGTACTATATCCTCCCTCCCACTGTTCCAGGGGATCCCCCAGCCCAATAGTAGCCCGAACAATCCGGCAGCAGCCAACCACCATGGCGACACACTAAGACGACGGGGAGGTACTTCTTCCATCTCCGCCCACAGTTCATCGAACCCTCCGGGAGGAAGTGCCGACTTATCTTTCTGACTCAATCGGTGAAGCGACTCTGTTATACGTTTGGCAGCAGGTGATTGCTCCAACTGTTTTAAATCTTTGTCTTCCATACATTTTACTGTTTTAAAGGATGAAAATTGGAAAGAGACTGCGCAAGATGACGCAGCGCATAATGCAGGCGCGATTTCACCGTCCCATCAGGACAGGAGAGAATCCTGGCAATTTCGGCTATCGGGAGTTCTTCCTCATAACGCAGGGTAAGCACTGCCAGACAGTCGGGTGAAAGCATCTTCATAGCCTGTTGCAAAGTCTCATCAAATAACGCCTTGTCGTACGCCTCTTCGAATAAAGGCCCTTCAGCAGGCAATGGACCAGCCAGAAGGTAAGACTCATGTTCTTCTACCACCGACAGGTGACGATATTCGTTGCGGCACATATTGTATGCCATGGTGAAAACCCACGACGAGAAAATCTGACTCTCATTGTAGTGGGTCCTCAAGGTATAAATTTTAAGAAAAAGCTCTTGTGTAAAGTCTTGCGCTTTGTCCATATCATGTCCTAACATCCGGACGAAAAACCCTTGCAAACGGGGTGCATAGCGAGTATAAAGCATCTCGAAAGCTGCCTTCTCGCCACACGCCACACGCTGCATCAGGTGTTCGTCCGTATCGCGCTCAACGGGGAAAAAGAGTCTTAGCTTCATTCTCTCCGATAAGATTCAAATAATAAGATTGATAACTGGGAGCCCGGTCGATCACCTCTTTCAAGGTACGGTACAGCCGGTTGTAACGGTTTATGTCACCACTCTCTTTGTAGAATGACAGTAAAGATTGGAAACCGGTGACATATCCCAGATTTATGAGCTGCGCTGCGCTTTCGTATTTATCTTTATAAAACGAATCACGTAAGTAGTCCGTCAGGTACACCTGTTCGTAGTTACGGCGCTTCACCGCCAGGTTGTCATACGACTTGGGTGCATATCGCATAACCAGCCCTTCGGAGTAAAGATTTTCCTCAAAACCTTCCAGTATCGAATTGCCTATCCCAAACGAGAAATAGACAGGACACTTGGCACTCTCCATCAAATACTTCAACATGGCTTTCTGAACCTCTGCCCAGTCTTTGTACTTCGCCCAGATAGAAGCATCGATAACGAAAGGTTCAATACCCAGCATATCGGTTACTGATTTCCGGTACGAGTCGATCCAAAGTAAGGAGATAGAAATCACTGTCCGGTCGCGAAACAGATTCTTTCCATGCTGCAATATCAGCTTGGAAAAGATCATGGAATCACCGTCCGTGAATACCAGTGCCCGTTCGTCTGTTCCAGCCAGCTCATTATACGCATAATTCAACATATCAGGCGAATACTCTCCGCTGTCGTACCACTTCTTACAGAGCTTCTCCGCTTCCTCCACCTGGTTCGTGCAAAGGAAAAAAGCCAAATAATCGCTGAAATGCGACACATCGTCCGGACGCATATCGTATGCTTTTTGCATATCAGGAGCATACTTCGCATCGTTATGATGATGGTAATACGTCATCAAATAGAGCGTAAACGTCCTTGGAATAGCCCGCTCCATCTTTTTGAAGATCTCCGCCTTGGCCGTTTCCAGCTTCTTGCGTTCTGCTTCATCTTGAGTGTACATCCCCAGATAACGCGTTGCTCTGTAATAATTTTCCCATGCTGCCTCATTGCGCGGCTTCTTCTGTGTTTCATTCTCCCATAATCCGGCCTGCGTACGGTACCAATCGGTGCTATGCCATTCTTTAGCAGGCGTAACCACCCTTTGCAAGGGTTGTGCTTGTGCCGCGCATGCAATCCAAGCAACGGCCAGAAATAAGAAATACTTTACTGTTTTCATACAATTCATAAGTTTGATGTTTGAATGTTTCTTTGAATAAGCATACACCTCACTATCGAAAACGTTCAAATATAGAGAAAGAAAAATAATTCTTTTTGCTATTCCCCCAAGAATCTGATAGAATCCGATGCTGATTGTTCATAATTAATTGTACCTTTGCGCCCAGAATCATTATAGATAGGAATCAAGAATGAGTCCATTGAACTTCACTCACATCCTGACACAGACAGTCGATGAGCTATCGGACAGCGAATCATACAAAGGACTGTTTCACCAGCACAGGGACGGCGAACCCCTGCCCTCTTCCCGCGTATTGAGCGAGATTATCGAACTGACACGCGCCATCCTGTTCCCCGGATATTATGGCAATTCCACCATCAACAGCCGGACTATCAATTACCACATCGGAGTAAATATCGAGAAGTTATTCGAACTGCTTTCGGAACAGATCCTCTCAGGGCTTTGTTTTCAGGTAGATGACGAATGTTCCACGTGCAACGATTCGCGCCGGGAACAGGCACTTCGTCTGGCAGCCGAGTTCATCAGCCGCCTGCCGCACATGCGCCGTATGCTGGCCACCGATGTGGAAGCAGCCTACAACGGCGACCCTGCCGCACAAAGCTTCGGAGAGGTTATCTTCTGCTATCCGGCCATCAAGGCTATCAGCAATTACCGCATTGCGCACGAACTACTCCAGTTGGGCGTGCCTCTCATTCCACGTATCATCACGGAGCTGGCACACAGCGAAACAGGTATCGATATTCATCCGGGAGCGAAGATAGGCAGTTACTTCACCATCGACCACGGAACGGGTGTGGTGATTGGAGCTACCAGCATCATCGGCAACCATGTGAAACTGTACCAGGGAGTGACACTCGGCGCCCGGAGCTTCCCACTCGACGAAGAAGGAAAGCCCATCAAGGGAATCCTGCGCCACCCCATCCTGGAGGACGATGTAATTATCTACTCCAACGCCACCATCCTGGGACGCATCATCATCGGCAAGGGAGCCACTGTAGGAGGTAACATCTGGGTGACCGAAGACGTGCCTGCCGGTACCCGGATTGTACAAACAAAAGCAAAAAAATAAAACAGACAATACTGTATAACAAAAAACAAGCATACCACATTTACCATTTTATGAGCGAACAATTTGAAATGATTGCCAAGACTTTCCAGGGATTGGAAGAGATTCTGGCAGAGGAACTTACCGCACTAGGTGCCAACGAAGTACAGATAGGAAGACGCATGGTTTCCTTCTCCGGAGATAAGGAAATGATGTACAAAGCCAACTTCTGTCTCCGTACCGCTATCCGCATCCTAAAACCCATCAAGCACTTCAATGCTAAAGATGCCGACTCTGTATACGAGCAGATCAAAGCCATCGAATGGGAGGATATACTGGATGCAGACAAGACTTTCGCTGTAGATGCAGTGGTGTTCAGTGACGAATTCCGTCACTCCAAGTTCGTTTCGTACAAGGTAAAAGATGCCATTGTAGACTATTTCCGTGAGAAAAACGGCAAACGCCCGTCGGTTCGGATCAACAACCCGGACGTGCTGCTCAATATACACATTGCTCATACCACCTGCACACTCTCGCTCGACTCTTCGGGCGAATCGCTTCACCGCAGAGGATACCGTCAGGAAGCCGTAGAAGCTCCTCTGAACGAGGTGTTGGCAGCCGGTATGATCCTGATGACTGGCTGGCGTGGAGAGACCGACCTCATCGACCCGATGAGTGGTTCGGGTACCATCCCCATCGAGGCGGCACTCATCGCCCGGAATATCTACCCGGGAGTATTCCGCAAGGAATATGCTTTCGAGAAGTGGGTGGATTTCGATCAGGATATGTTCGACACCATCTACAACGACGATACACAAGAGCGTTCGTTCGAACATAAGATCTATGCGTACGATAACAGTCCGAAAGCCAACGAAATAGCCACTCGCAACGTAAAAGCAGCCGGTGTTTCGAAGGATATTGTACTGAAAATACGCCCTTTCCAGCAGTTTGAGCAACCCACCGAGAAGGCTATTATGGTTACTAATCCGCCCTACGGCGAACGTATCTCGACTAACGACTTGTTGGGCCTGTACCAAATGATCGGCGAACGGTTGAAACACGCTTTTACGGGCAATGATGCATGGATACTCTCCTACCGTGAAGAATGTTTCGAACAAATCGGGTTGAAACCGAGCAAGAAAGTTCCGCTCTTCAACGGAGCGTTGGAGTGCGAATTCCGCAAATACCAGATATTCGACGGTAAATACAAGGACTTCAAGAGTACAGATTCCGATGAGGAGAACAATGCTTCGGAAGGAGAACGTCCGTACGAAAACCGCGAACGCAAGCCTTACTCCGACCGGAAATCGTTCGAGCGAAAAGAATGGACACCGAGAGGAGATTTCAAGCCCCGCCGCGAAGAGGGTGAATCACGATTTTCCGGCAATCGGGAACGAAACTTTTCAGGAGACCGGGAGCGCAGCTTCTCCGGCGACCGCAAACCTTTCGAAAGAAGACAGCGTGACGAACGCAGCTTCTCTGACAATCCCCGTTTCAAGAAAGATTGGGAACCCAGAAGTGAAAGAAAAGAGCGCAATAATGAGAACGAAGATTAACATATGTACCCTTCTACTGGCTGCATGTACGATGTATATACCCCATGTCATGGCACAGGACTTGATGACTCCGACGCTGGAGGACGTTATCCCGGGAGGAGCAACTTATCGTTTCACTGAGGATTTATACAACCTGCAATGGTGGGGCGATGTGTGTATGAAACCGGGCATTGATACCCTGTATGCCGTACAACCGGCCAACGGCAAAACAACGGTTGTCACCACCCGGGAGGCAGTCAACCGGGAGTTGGAAGCCCTGAAAGCCGGTTCACTTCCGCACTTCTACAACGTGAAATTCCCATGGGCGGACCGGAAGCAGATGCTTATCACACTCCCCTCCGGATACATCGTCTATGATTGGGAAAAGAATGTGGTCATCTCCACCCGGACCACGAAAGTCAAAGTGGACAACAAAGACTACTGCATCCCTACCGGGCATGTAGCTTACACCATCAGCAACAATCTCTTCGTGGACGATGCAGCCGTGACCAATGAACCCGAAGGGGTGGTATGCGGACAATCCGTCCACCGCAATGAATTCGGCATTACCAAAGGCACTTTCTGGAGTCCGAAAGGTACTCTCCTCGCCTTCTATCGCATGGACGAACGCATGGTGACGCAATATCCGCTGGTGGACATTACCACCCGTATTGCAGAACTGAACAATGTTCGTTATCCGATGGCAGGTATGACCAGCCACCAGGTGACTGTCGGTATTTATAATCCGGCCAACGGGAATACGGTCTACCTGCAAGCAGGCGATCCTACCGACCGCTATTTCACCAACATCAGTTGGGCACCCGATGAGAAAAGCCTCTACCTCATCGAGCTGAACCGCGACCAGAACCACACCAAACTCTGCCAGTACAGCGTAGAAACAGGCCAACTGATGGCTACCCTCTTCGAGGAGTCACACCCCAAATACATTGAACCGCAGCACCCCATTGTATTCCTACCCTGGGATAACACACAATTCGTTTACCAAAGTGAGCGTGATGGGTTCAACCATTTATACTTGTACAACACTCAGGGAAAGCTACTGAAACAGCTTACTTCAGGCAACTGGTTGGTACAAGATCTCCTGGGCTTCGATGCCAAAAGGCAAGAACTGATCATCGCCTCTACAGAGAATTCACCGCTACAAACCAATCTGTTCCGGGTGAATATGAAGAGTGGCAAACGTACCCTCGCCGGCACAGCCGACGGTGTACACCGCGCCTCGTTGAGCGCATCAGGCGCTTACCTCATCGACACCTACTCCTCTCCTACTATTCCACGTAACATCGACCTCGTGGACATGCAAAAGGGGAAGAGCATCCGCCTGCTCACCGCTGCCGATCCGTACAAAGGATTCCGCATGCCGAGCGTGGAAACAGGCACCCTCAAGGCTGCCGATGGCGTAACCGACTTGTATTACCGCATCACCAAACCGGCTGATTTCGACCCCACCAAGAAATATCCCGCCATCATCTATGTGTACGGCGGACCGCAGGCCCAGATGATCACCAATGGCTGGCTGAACGGTATGCGCGGTTGGGACATCACCATGGCCAATAAAGGATATATCCTCTTCACGCTCGACAACCGGGGTAGCTCCAACCGAGGTATGGAATTTGAGAATGTCATCTTCCGCCAACTCGGTATAGAGGAAGGTAAAGACCAGGTGAAGGGGGCAGAATACCTGCAAAGCCTCCCTTACGTGGATGGTAGCCGCATCGGTGTACATGGCTGGAGTTTTGGCGGACATATGACTACCGCCCTGATGCTCCGTTACCCGCAGATATTCAAAGCAGGCGTAGCCGGCGGCCCGGTCATCGACTGGAGCTACTACGAGATCATGTATGGCGAACGCTATATGGACACCCCACAGAGCAATCCTAAAGGTTACGAACAAGGTAACCTCAACAAACTCGCCGACAATCTGAAAGGCCGTCTGCTCATCATCCATGATGATCACGATGACACCTGCGTGCCACAGCATACCCTCTCGTTCATGAAAGCCTGCGTCGACGCCCGCACCTACCCCGACCTGTTTATCTATCCGGGGCATAAGCACAACGTGGCCGGGCGTGACCGAGTGCACCTGCACGAGAAGATAACCCGCTATTTTGAAGACAATTTATAATCATAACTTATCTCCGACATGAAAGTATTACTATTAGGATCGGGCGGACGTGAACATGCCCTGGCATGGAAGATAGCCCAAAGCCCCAGAGTAGAGAAATTGTATATTGCCCCCGGTAATGCGGGAACAGCCTCGGTAGGCGAGAATGTAGACATCAAGGCTACCGACTTCGAAGCGCTGAAAGTGTTTGCTCTCGAAAGAGAAATCGATATGATCGTAGTAGGTCCGGAAGACCCCTTAGTGGAAGGTATCTTCGACTTCTTCAAAAGTGATATCACCACCAAGGAAATTGCCATCATCGGACCGTCACAAAAAGGTGCCCAACTGGAAGGCAGCAAGGAGTTCGCCAAAGGATTCATGCAACGCCACAACATCCCGACAGCACGCTACCAAAGCGTTACTTCCGAAACAATAGACGAAGGACTCGCCTTCCTCGAAACCCTCCACGCACCGTATGTGCTGAAAGCCGACGGACTGTGTGCCGGCAAAGGTGTACTGATTCTGAATACACTGGAAGAAGCACAGAAAGAATTGAAAGAGATGCTTGGCGGCATGTTCGGCGACGCTTCGGCTACGGTGGTTATCGAGGAATTCCTCAGCGGTATCGAGTGCTCTGTATTTGTGCTGACCGACAGCGAACACTACAAGGTATTGCCGGTAGCTAAAGACTACAAGCGAATCGGCGAGGGCGACAAAGGGCTCAACACCGGCGGTATGGGTAGCGTCAGCCCCGTTCCGTTTGCCAACGATGAGTTCATGGAAAAGGTACGCGAACGTATCATCGAACCTACCGTAAGAGGCTTGAAAGAAGAAAACATCCTGTACAAAGGCTTCATCTTCCTCGGCCTGATCAATGTGCAAGGCGAGCCGATGGTCATCGAGTACAACGTACGCATGGGCGACCCGGAAACAGAAAGCGTGATGCTTCGTATCCAGAGCGACATCGTTGACCTGTTCGAAGGAGTGTACAAGGTGAACCTCGACACGAAAAGCATGATCATCGATCCTCGTACAGCCGTTTGTGTCATGATGGTGAGCGGCGGTTATCCAGAAGCTTATAAGAAGGGCTACCCCATCACAGGCTTCAACCTGGCCGAAACCACCGACAGCCTCCTGTTCCATGCCGGTACCACGGTAAAGGAAGGACGCATCGTCACCGACGGAGGACGCGTTATGGCTGTTTGCTCCTACGGAGAAACCAGGCAAGAAGCCTTGGAGCAGTGCTACAAGGTGACCGATATGATCAGTTTCGACCATAAGAACTTCCGACGCGACATCGGCTTCGACCTATAATATGCGAAATAGAAGAATACAAGCCCGATTCACTACGGGTAGGTTTACCCTGCCCGTAGTAGTCTTTATCTGCATCCTTTTTTGCGGAGTAGGCAATGTATTGTTCTTTCCGTATCCCACCGAAGAGATCACTTATCCCCTGTGGAAAAGTATCTACGAAGTACTCCCATCCTGGACTACGCCGATGATCAGCTTTGTGTTTTTTTCCATCACGGGTTATTTCCTGATCGAACTCAATAACCGGTTCAGCATTATCGGAATCAGGGCATCTGTGCAAACATCGCTTTACCTGCTGCTCATCACTGCCATACCGCATCTTTATTCGCTACATACCGGTAGTATAGCCGCTCTTCTCCTACTCTTATCCATCCATTTCCTGTTCAAGACTTACCAGATGCATCGTTCATCCGGCCTCCTGTTTTACTCCTTCGCCTTTCTGGGTATAGGGAGTTTGTTTTTTCCACAGATTACCTTCTTGGCTCCTTTGTGGTGGATAACCGCGTACCGCTTCCAGTCGCTGACCTTCCGCAGTTTCTGTGCCACGCTGGTAGGCTGGAGCTTTCCATATTGGTTCTTGTTCGGGCATGCTTTCTGCCATCAGCAGATGAACCTGTTCTACCAGCCTTTTATAGAATTGGGCACTTTCCATCCCATCAATTACGAAGATTACATCCAGCCATGGGAGATCGCTACTTTAGGCTTTATCACTCTGTTGCTGATCGTCAGTTCCATGCATTGTGCCATCGCAGGCTACCGCGACAAGATACGCACCCGTATGTACCTCACGTGCCTGATACTCGTGGGGTTCTCTCTGATTCTGCTGGGCATGCTGCAACCGGTACATTTTGAGGACATACTTCCCTCACTCCTGGTAGTGGTCAGTGTACTGATCGCCCATTTCTTCGGGCTGACCAACAGCCGCGCATCCAACATATTCTTCATTGTCACGATGATACTACTGATCCTTTTATACGCATTCAATATATGGACGCTTTTTTAGATACACTGACCCAATTACTGATCGACTGGGGATATTGGGGAGTATTCATTGCCTGCCTGTTGGCGGGTAGCATCGTGCCGTTTACCTCGGAAGTCATCGTTATTACGTTGGTCGAACTCGGCCTGAACCCGGTACTCTGCCTGTTGTTTGCCACCTTGGGGAACACCGTCGGCGGGATGACTTGTTACTACATGGGGCACTTGGGAAAGGTGGACTGGATAGAGAAATACTTCAAAGTGAAAAAAGAAAAAGTGGACAAGATGCAAGTATTTCTGCAAGGAAAAGGTTCCCTGATGGCCTTCTTCACTTTCCTGCCTTTTTTCGGCGAAGTGATAGCCATCACTCTGGGATTCATGCGGAGCAACGTATGGCTCACCACCGCTTCCATGTTTACAGGCAAACTAGTACGCTATATCCTGATATTATTGGCTGTAGAAGGGCTCATCGATATGGTATGGCGATAAGGAGGCAGAACCATGGAGAGAATCATTGAACGAACAGACGACGGAAGTACAACGCTTTTCGTGCCCGCCCTGAACGAGCACTATCATTCGGTAAAAGGAGCGCGTACAGAGTCGCAACATATCTTCATTGACAGGGGGCTGAATGCTTCGGAAGCAGCAGAACCCCGCATCCTGGAGATCGGCTTCGGTACCGGGCTGAACGCACTGCTCACGCTGGAAGCAACCGAAAAGAACCACCGGAAGATACATTACACGGGTGTGGAATTGTATCCGCTGCCCTGGGACACTGTAGAAAAACTGGGTTACAGTGACCACCCCCTATTCAAGGCATTGCACACCACACCTTGGGAAACAGAAGTGAACGTCACCCCCTACTTCACTCTTCGCAAGTTGAAGGAAGATATCACAGCTCCCACCAATCATCTATCGCAGGCTACTGATTCCGGTTACGATCTCGTCTATTTCGATGCGTTCGCACCCGAAAAACAACCCGAGATGTGGTCACAAGAACTATTTTCCCGGATTTATGTTATAATGAATAAAGGAGGTATCCTCACCACCTACTGTGCAAAGGGTACTGTCCGCCGGATGTTGCAATCGTCGGGATTCGTTGTGGAACGGCTCCCTGGTCCTCCCGGTGGCAAACGAGAGATTTTAAGAGCTCAAAAAACACTTAAGTAATCTGTTAATATGAAGAAATACGCTATCTATGCATGCTTATTCCTGCTGACTGGTTGTGTAGCCCGGTCAGGAAAAAGTGACAAACCAGTTATCACTGTAACTATCGAAGCACAACGTTACTTTACCGAAGGGGTTGCAGGCGACAAATTTGAAGTTGAATGCTTAGTCCCGAAAGGTACCAGCCCTGAAACTTATGACCTCGCCACTTACCAGTTGGAGAAACTGAATAAAAGTCGGGCCTATCTGCGAATAGGCTTTATCGGCGTGGAGCAGACGTGGGGCAAGCGAATGGTAGACAATGCGCCGAAGCTGGATGTATTCGATACTTCCAGGGGTATCAACCTGATTTTTGAAGCAGGGCACTCCCATGGCAAGAACCACCACGTAGGAAGCGCTGACCCACATGTCTGGAATTCGGCCGCTAACGCCATTATCCTTACCAACAATACATATCAGGCTCTCAGGACGCTGGATCCCGAGAACGAACCTTACTACGCTGCTCGCCGGGACTCGCTCTGCGAACGTATCCGCCAGGTAGATACGACCATTCGGCAGGAGTTGGCTTTGCCCGGCTCTGCTCAAAGCTTTATGATTTATCACCCGGCGCTCTCTTACTTTGCCCGCGACTATGGATTGACGCAAATTCCCATCGAGGAATCTGGTAAAGAACCTTCACCGGCCTACCTGAAAGAGTTGGTCGACCAGTGCAGGGAGGAAAAGGTACGCGTTATCTTCGTACAACCGGAGTTCGACAAGAGCAATGCGGAAATTATTGCCCGGGAAACAGGCGCGAAGATAGTAGCCATCGATCCCCTGAATCCGAAGTGGGAAGAGGAGATGCTCCACATCACCCAGGCATTGATCAACCCCTGATAAGTTTATGGAGAAGAGCATTATCCAAATAGAGAAACTGGCCGCCGGTTATGACGGACATCTGGTATTGCACGACGTCGATCTGCAGATTGCCGACCGTGATTTCCTGGGTATCATCGGCCCCAACGGAGGCGGGAAGACTACCCTCATCAAGTGCATCCTCGGTTTGCTGCCGCTTCAAAGCGGAAAGATCCGGTTTTTCCGCAATGGCAAACCTGCCGAAAGTATCACCATGGGCTATCTCCCCCAATACAGTTCGATAGACCGCAAATTCCCCATTTCCGTGGAAGAGATGATTCTCTCGGGCCTGAGTGTGAAGAAGTCGCTCATCAGCCGGTTTACCGCCGAACACCGCGAAAAGGTACAATCCATCATCGCCCGCATGGGATTGGAGGGACTGGAACGCCGCTCCATCGGCCAGCTTAGCGGAGGGCAGTTGCAACGAGCTTTGCTGGGACGCGCCATCGTTTCCGATCCGGCTGCGGTGATCCTCGACGAGCCGAGTACCTATATCGACAAGCAATTCGAAGCACGCCTGTACGAACTGCTCTCGGAGATCAACCAGGAGTGCGCCATCATCCTCGTCAGTCACGACATCGGCACCGTACTCCAGAACGTAAAATCCATTGCCTGCGTCAACGAAACACTCGACTACCACCCGGCAACGGAAGTCACCAGCGAATGGCTGGAGAAGAACTTCCATTGCCCCATCGAAGTGTTGGGACACGGAGCAATTCCGCACCGCGTGCTGTGCGAACACTCGCACACGCATACACATCCGTCCACTTAATGATTCCCGCATGCTTTGCAGCACAAAGTTACTTGCCTTGAAACACTTCGTTACACCTAATGAGACACTCTGTTTCAAGGCATGAAACACGGCATTACTTGCCTTCTAAATTATCGGACAAGAGAGCGGTTGGTAGTTACAGTTTCTTAATAACTTACGTCGCCCGGACGTATTATTTAATTTTATACTATCTTTGCCCGCACGTAATACGTTAATCAATAAACAACTATAGCGTTAATGAAGCAGTACAAGACCGTAAACAACCTGATAGGTTGGCTTACTTTCCTTATCGCTGCCACGGTCTATTGTCTCACGATAGAGCCGACAGCAAGTTTCTGGGACTGTCCCGAGTTTACTACTACCGCCTACAAGCTTGAAGTGGGACACCCACCCGGTGCACCCTTCTTCATGTTGACAGCTAACCTGTTCACTCAGTTTACCTCCGACCCTACCCAAGTGGCCAAGATGGTGAACTACATGAGCGCGCTCATGAGTGGTGCCTGTATCCTGTTCCTCTTCTGGAGCATTACACACCTGGTACGTAAGTTGGTGGTCAAAGACGAGAACCACATCACCACCGGCAACCTGATCACTATCATGGGCTCCGGATTAGTAGGTGCCTTGGTATACACGTTCAGCGACACGTTCTGGTTCAGTGCCGTGGAGAGCGAGGTATACGCCTTTTCCTCCCTGTTTACCGCCGTCGTATTCTGGCGTATCCTGACGTGGGAAGACGTAGCCAACGAACCTCATTCCGACCGCTGGCTCATCCTGATAGCCTACCTCACCGGACTGAGTATCGGCGTACACTTGCTCAACCTGCTCTGTCTGCCCGCCATCGTGCTGGTGTACTACTTTAAGAAGAACCCCAACGCCAATGCCAAAGGCTCGTTGCTGGCTCTGCTCGGATCGGGCGTGCTGGTAGCCGTGGTACTGTACGGTATGGTACCCGGTATCGTGAAGGTAGGCGGATGGTTCGAACTCCTCTTCGTAAACAAGCTGCACATGCCTTTCAACACAGGTGTTATCGTTTACATCATCATCATGGCCGCCTCTCTCATCTGGGGTATTTATGAAAGTTACACAGAAAAGAGCAAAGGACGCATGTGCATCTCTTTCGTACTGACGGTGGCTCTTCTGGGCATTCCGTTCTACGGACACGGAGGAAGCAGCATCGCCCTTGGTTTGACTGTTGTAGCTCTTTTGTTGCTCTACCTCAATCCTGACATGCAAGCCAAGATGAAGGAGAAGTACCGCATCTCGGCCCGTACCTTGAACACCTCCTTGCTATGCACCATGATGATTGTCATAGGCTACTCCTCGTACGCCCTGATCGTGATTCGTTCCACCGCCAATACGCCGATGGACCAGAACTCACCGGAAGATATCTTCACGCTGGGCGAATACCTGGGACGTGAACAGTATGGCACACGCCCGCTGTTCTACGGACCGGCTTACTCCTCGCGCGTTGTGTACGAACCGGTAGGCGACGGCTACTTAGCCCCCAAACAGAAAGATACTGCAACCAAGTTCATCCGTAAGGAAAAGACTTCGCCCGATGAGAAAGATTCGTACATCGAACTGCCCGGACGTGTGGAATACGAATATGCGCAGAACATGTTTTTCCCACGTATGTACAGCAGTCTGCATACCGAACAATACAAAGCCTGGCAGGACATCAAGGGAACGGATGTGCCGTATGACGAAGCCGGACGGATCGTCATGGTGAACATCCCCACCCAATGGGAGAACATCAAGTTCTTCTTCTCCTACCAACTCAACTTCATGTATTGGCGCTACTTCATGTGGAACTTCGCCGGCCGCCAGAACGATATCCAAGGCTCCGGAGAGATAGAACATGGCAACTGGATTACCGGTATCAACGCCATCGACCAGTTCCTCGTGGGCGACCAGACCCTGCTCCCCAGCGTACTGGCCAACAACAAGGGACACAACGTGTTCTACTGCCTGCCGCTGCTGCTCGGTGTCTTCGGACTTCTGTGGCAAGCCTATAAAGGACAAAGCGGCATCCAGCAATTCTGGGTGGTGTTCTTCCTCTTCTTCATGACCGGTATCGCCATTGTGCTCTACCTCAACCAGACTCCGGTGCAGCCCCGCGAACGCGACTATGCATACGCCGGTTCGTTCTATGCCTTTGCCATCTGGATAGGTATGGGTGTGGCGGCCATCATTCACTGGCTACAAAAGACCCTCAAGATGCGCGAAGAGGTGGCAGGAAGCATCGTTACCGTCCTCTGTCTGCTGGTACCCATCCAAATGGCTGGCCAGACGTGGGACGACCACGACCGCAGCGGACGCTACGTGGCACGCGACTTCGGACAGAACTACCTCATGTCGCTTCAGGAATCGGGCAACCCGATCATCTATACCAACGGTGACAACGATACCTTCCCACTCTGGTACAACCAGGAAACCGAAGGCTTCCGTACCGATGCCCGTACTTGTAACCTGAGTTACCTGCAGACCGACTGGTACATCGACCAGATGAAACGTCCGGCCTACGACTCTCCGTCGCTGCCCATCACCTGGGACCGCTCGGAATATGTGGAAGGGGTGAACGAATACATCCCCATACGGCCTGAGTTCAAGAAGAACATCGACGAGCTCTATGCCAAAACCGACAGCAGCGGCAACGCCACCGAGATGCAGAACCTACGCGACCAGTTTGGTGAGAATCCTTATGAGTTGAAGAACATCCTGAAATACTGGGCCCGTTCCGAGAAGGAAGGATTGCGTGTGATACCGACCGACAGCATCGTTGTCAAGATAGACAAGGAAGCCGTGCGCCGAAGCGGTATGAAAATACCCGAAGCGTTGGGCGACTCCATTCCCGACTATATGCACATCTCGCTGAAAGGCAAACGCGCCTTGTACAAGAGCGAACTGATGATGCTCGAGATGCTGGCCAACGCCAACTGGGAACGTCCCATTTACATCGCCGTCACCGTAGGAACCGAGAACCAACTGAACATGGGCAACCACTTCATGCAAGAAGGACTGGTCAACCGCTTCACCCCGTTCGATACCGAGAAGCTGGGTACCAAGATCGACTCCGAAAAGATGTACGACAACCTGCTGCACAAGTTCAAGTTCGGCGGTGTCGATCAGAAGGGTGTTTACCTGGACGAAAACACGCTGCGCATGTGCTTCACACACCGTCGTGTCTTCTCGCAACTGGCTGTCCAGTTGGTCAAGGAAGGAAAGAAAGACAAGGCACTGGATATACTCGACTATGCTGAGAAAATGCTCCCGTCGTTCAATATTCCTCATGACTGGTCGACCGGGTCATTCCAGATGGCCGAAGCGTACTATCAGTTGGGGCAGATAGAAAAGGGCGATAAGATCATGGACGAACTGGCCAACAAGTCACTGGAATACCTGGCTTGGTACCTCAGTCTGAACGATTCCAAGTTCTACATATCTATCCAGGAAGTAGGCTATCACTTCAAGTTGCTCGAGACGGAAATTGCCATCATGAAGCAATACAAGTCGGCCAAGGCCACGCACTACTACCAGAGGATGGAAGAGTTGTACAGCAAGTATGAGGAACGTGTCAAATAACAGAACCGACGCATGCTGATCGAACAACCCTCCTGGTTTTTCCGGATGTTCTACCCAAGCGCAATCTTCCGGATGAGCCCCGACGAAAAAGCGGTGTATCTCACCTTTGACGACGGTCCCATACCCGAGGTAACCCCTTGGGTACTGGAACTGTTGGATAAGTACAACGTTAAAGCCACTTTCTTCATGGTAGGCGAGAATATACGCAAACACCCGGAGGTCTTTCAGATGGTAGTCGACGGCGGACACCGCATCGGTAACCATACGTTCAACCATATCCGGGGGTTCGAGTACACGGCTCCCGAATATCTGGCCAACACGGAACGGGCCAACCGCGACATGCAGACCGACCTGTTCCGCCCGCCGCACGGACACATGGGGCCGCGGCAGTACAACACGTTGAAGAAGCATTTCCGCATCATCATGTGGGACTTGGTGACGCGCGACTACAGCAAGAAGCTACGCGGACCGCGAGTCTTCAACAACGTGAAGAAATACGCCCGCAACGGATCGATCATCACTTTCCATGACTCGCTGAAATCCTGGAGCAACGGGAACCTGCAGTACGCCCTCCCCCGCTCCATTGAATTTTTGTTGGCGGAAGGATACGAATTCAAACTTCTTTAGTGGAGAGTGATTAGTAAGTTTGTTTATGGACCATTCAAAGATATATAGCGAACAGATCAAAGCCGAGGCCCTGCGTCTCGGCTTTTCTGCCTGTGGCATCGTCCCTGCTCGTCCGGTGGATGAAGCCACGGCCAGTTCGTTCCGCCGATGGCTGACCGAAGGGAAACAAGCCGGCATGGACTATATGGCCAACTACGAAGCCAAACGACTCGATCCGCGCCTGCTGATGGAAGGTACTCAAAGCATCATCTGCGTGGCACTGAATTACTACCCTGCCCAGCATTTACCGGCCGATCAGTACCAGTTTGCCTGGTATGCTTACGGGCAGGACTACCACGACGTGATGAAGCGCAAACTAAGCGAATTGCAGGCATACATAGCCACCCTCTCCCCGCTCCCGCTTCAAAGCCGTGTGTTCTGCGATACCGCCCCTGTATTGGAACGCTATTGGGCTTGGCAGAGCGGCCTTGGATGGATCGGAAAGAATACCCAACTCATCATTCCCCACGCCGGTTCCAGCTTCTTTCTGGGCGAAATCTTTATAGACGCCGAAACCGATGTGTATGATTCTCCGCAAGCCGATCGCTGCGGGAACTGCACACGATGTCTGGACGCTTGTCCGACGAATGCGCTGGAAGCCCCATATTTACTCAATTCCAGGCGATGCTTCTCTTTCCTTACCATTGAGTACCGCGGCGATTTTCCGCGCACCACGGGCTTTAAAATGCAAAATAAAATCTATGGATGCGACGATTGCCAGAAGGCTTGTCCGTGGAACCGCTTTGCAACGCCTTGCAGTACGCCGGAGTTCCAATCTACGGAAGCATTCAGGAAGATGAAAAAGGAAGATTGGGAAGCACTCACCGAAGAGCAGTACAGAAGGCTCTTCCAGGGAAGTGCTGTGAAGCGGGCCAAATACGAAGGACTGATGCGCAACATCCGGGCCGCTTCCGAAGACGAACAGGTATCAAACAACGACAGGCTGCCCCATTAGGAGCAGCCTGCGTCATTTATATACGGAAAAGGAATTACTTCACCGTCACCACCAGCGGAGTGCGTACTTTCTGCGCATAGGCAGCTACGTAAGCGTTCCAGGCTTCGGAAGTCTTGATGTCCGCCTTGTCCCAGGCAGCACCCCAATAATACACATAGTCACTACCCGGCTGATAGTCGCTGATGGCCAACACATGACCGTCGGCACCGCCACGCAGTTCTTTCTTTTCCTGTTCGGGGAACAACACTGATTTAGCTTCCTTCACCGGAGCCGGGAAAGCAGCACCTACGAAGATCTTACCATTATTGTTGTTCACATTGTCCGTAGGATCTACGTACGTGATGTATCCGCCCGTTGCTTCGGCAGCTACCGTACCATCCGGTTCGTGCAGCACGAAGCCGGTAGCCACGTTGGTAGGCTCGCTCAGGTTGGCGTACGAAACCACTGCTTTGTTAAGGTGCGAACCGGCATCGAGCGAAACCAGACGGCTTTCGATGACGTTCGTATCACCCTTCACGGTAAGCGGGTTGTATTCCAGTTTCACTGTGAAACGCAGCGGACCGTTGTCCAGTATCTCATACGTTTTGTAGCAGTACGGATAGATGATGG
Source organism: Bacteroides sp. (assembly GCA_031554505.1). GTDB lineage: Bacteria > Bacteroidota > Bacteroidia > Bacteroidales > Bacteroidaceae > Bacteroides. The sequence continues at coordinate 27,283 of JAVBVI010000063.1, forward strand.
TGTCGCCCACCATCAGAGCAGCTGTACCGCCACCCAACGTCGGGCCTACCTTGTAGCAGTCCAGTCCGTTGCCATGATCCACGTGATAAGATACCGATTGATACAGTTCGTTGGCCGCTCTGCGGTCGGTCTTTCTCAGTTCGGCGATCTTCTCTTTGGTTTCCGGGTCCAGTTCGCCGGCATAGCGTGCTTCCACTACCGGTTCTTTGGTGTTGTACTTCGTCCAGATGTCGTAACCGAACGCCCGTTCGCCACTGGCCTGCAGAGCAGGTCCGTAGGTACGGAAAGCTACCAGGTCATTCTCCCAGGCGATGTCGTCCACCCGTTCGGGGTAGTGCTTACCGCAAGCAATGACATCCATTTCGACGGGTGTACCCACCTGAATGGTGTACGTAGCTTTGCCATTAGCCTTGACAGAAGCCGGGAAAATCACTTTTTCGTCGTAAGTCAGCTGATAAGGAAGCTGTTGGCCGTCCGCATCGAGCACAATGATCTGAGCTGTATCGTTCATCTGCAATTTAGCAGAGATATCGCTCATGGGCACTTCCACCATTTCGCCGCTACGGTCTATCCCCAGGGGATTGGAAACGGTCACCACTACTGTCTTGGCTTCGTTGCATCCAAAACAGAACAGGGTAATAACCATTAAGGTAAAGAGCTTTTTCATCTGTATGTATTTTTATTTCGGTTGTTTGCCGATGTATGCCAGGATACCACCGTCTACGTACAGGATATGTCCGTTCACGAAGTCGGAAGCGTCCGAAGCCAGGAACACAGCCGGTCCGGCCAGGTCTTCCGGATTTCCCCAACGGGCAGCCGGAGTCTTGGCGATGATGAACGAGTCGAACGGATGACGTGATCCGTCGGCCTGCAGTTCGCGCAGCGGAGCGGTTTGCGGAGTGGCGATGTAGCCCGGTCCGATGCCATTGCACTGGATGTTGAATTCGCCGTATTCCGAAGCGATGTTCTTGGTCAGCATCTTCAATCCACCCTTGGCAGCAGCGTAAGCCGATACGGTTTCGCGACCCAGTTCGCTCATCATGGAGCAGATGTTAATGATCTTGCCGTGGCCTTTCTTGATCATGGAAGGGATAACAGCCTTGGATACGATGAACGGGCCGTTCAGGTCGATATCAATTACCTGGCGGAACTCGGCAGCCGACATTTCGTGCATCGGAATGCGCTTGATGATACCGGCGTTGTTCACCAGGATATCGATCACGCCTACTTCCTTCTCGATCTGAGCTACCATGGCGTTCACTTGTTCTTCGTTCGTCACGTCGCATACATAACCTTTGGCCTGGATACCGTCGGCAGCATAGGCAGCGATGCCTTTGTCCACCAGCTCTTGCTTGATATCGTTGAACACAATTTTAGCACCGGCCTGGGCATAAGCAGAAGCCAACGCATAACCAATTCCGTAAGAAGCGCCTGTAACGAGGGCTACTTTACCTTCTAATGAAAAGTTTACCATACTGTTGTGAGATTATTTGGGTTGTTAGTTTATTATTGGATGTCTGTGATCAACGAAAAGTCCTGATCGCCGTAGTCGAGGTTTTCGCCACCCATACCCCAGATGAAAGTATAGTTGTGCGTAGCGGCTGCCGAGTGGATAGACCATTCGGGCGAGAGTACCGCCTGATCGCCCTTCATCCAGATGTGACGGGTTTCGTCTACCTCGCCCATGAAGTGGCAAACAGCCTGATCGGCCGGTACTTCGAAATAGAAGTAGGCTTCCATGCGGCGGCTGTGCACGTGTGCGGGCATGGTGTTCCATACGCTTCCCGGAGCCAACTCGGTCATACCCATCTGCAGTTGACAGGTAGGAAGCACCTGGTTCACGAGCATCTTGTTGATGTTGCGGTGGTTGGAACCTTCGAGCGAGCCCATTTCGGCTACCACGGCGTCGGCTTTGGTCACCTTCTTGTCGGGGAAGTTGCGGTGAGCGGTGAGCGAGTTGAAGTAGAACTTGGCAGGGTTCTGCGCGTCCTTGCTTTCGAAAGTCACAGTGCGGTCGCCCGATCCCAGGTAAAGGGCTTCTTTATAGTCGAGTTCGAAGGTGGCATCACCGGCTTTCACTACGCCGGGGCCTCCTACGTTGTAGATACCCATCTCGCGGCGGGTGAGGAAGAAAGGAGCTTTCAGCGGATCGATGGCTTCGAGTGTCAGCACTTCGCCTACCGGCAGGGCGCCACCCACCACCATACGGTCGTACATAGAGTACACCATATTCACTTCGTTGGCAGCAAATACACGTTCGATCAGGAAGTCCCTGCGGATTCTCGCAGTATCATAGCTTTTCGCATCTTCGGGATGCGCAGCGTAACGGATTTCGTAATTTGTTTTCATACCTCTTTATTTTATATTGTTGTTATTCAATCGGCGTCAGATACGCTTCGTTGGCGTACACGGTGCAAAAATAGAAAAAGAAAACGGGATTCAGGTACAATTTTGTTCTTATTATCTCGAAAGATAGTTCTTTCGGGATTAAAAAGTTGTTGTTTAACATTTTATAATACGAACCGAGGGGCGGGTTTACCTAAATGGGTTATTGTATATCACGAAATACAAACACAGGAGCATCCGCTCAATAACCTTTATATAGATTTCCGGCTTATTACCCTATAGGGGCAGCATTTGGTTTTTGATTGGAAACTTAAATATTCTTCACGGTGACTTTCTCTCTATGCGAAGAAAGTGATTTTATTCGCCATTCACCATGTTTTTCGAGATGAACGATTGATAATTAGGCAAATAGCGCATGGTGAATACCTGTTTTATTCACCATGCATTCACCATTTTTTCGAAGTATTCACCATGTATTGTGTTCGCCTGTTCGTTATGTTGTCTTATACTGGAATAGGTTGACACTATTTTGTTCTTAATTGTTCTATAAAAAATTTATTCTTATGGCAAGATCAAAACGTCAGACCTATGATGAGCTTTTTAAGCTCGAAGTTTTGCGGGACTATTACTCGAGTGG
>JAVBVI010000083.1:0-20280 GCA_031554505.1 Bacteroides sp.
ATTGTTTTATGACAAAAGCGAACAAGGTTTTATTTATAACCCAAGAGATTACTCCTTACGTTCCGGAATCTGAAATGGCGCACATCGGCAGACACCTGCCTCAGGCAATCCAGGAGGAGGGACGAGAAATCCGGACTTTCATGCCCAAATGGGGAAATATCAATGAGCGCAGAAACCAACTGCACGAAGTGATACGATTATCGGGAATGAACCTCATCATCGATGATACCGACCACCCGCTCATCATCAAGGTGGCGTCCATTCAATCCGCGCGCATGCAAGTTTATTTTATCGACAACGATGACTATTTCCAGAACAGACTGATGGGCACCGATGAAAATGGTGTAGAATACAGCGACAACGACAGTCGTGCTATATTCTACGCCCGTGGTGTGCTCGAAACAGTGAAGAAGTTGCGTTGGTGTCCGGATGTAATCCACTGCCACGGTTGGATGACCGCCCTGGCTCCTCTGTACATCAAGAAGGCTTATAAAGACGAACCCTCGTTCCGTGATGCCAAAGTCGTATTCTCGGTCTACGAAGACGATTTCAAGAATAAACTCAGTGAAGACTTCGCCAGTAAGCTCATGTTGAAAGGTATCACCAAGAAGGATGTGGCTTCCCTGCCGACACCTGCCGAATATACCGATCTTTGCAAACTGGCTATCGACTACTCCGACGGTGTGATACAAAACAGCGAATGTGTGAACGAGGCCGTTATGGAATACGCACGTCAGTCGGGCAAGCTGATACTTGACTACCAGCAACCTGAAACATACACACAGGCATGCAATGAGTTTTATGACAAAGTTTGGGAAACAAACATACAACAAACTATATAGACGATGAAGAAAATCACCTATGTCTGGGCTGCCCTGACGGCTCTGCTTCTTTTCAGCTGTGACGACAATACTGGTTCGTTGGGACTGGATATCTTCCCCGATAGCGACAAAGACATCAAAGGTAATATCACCACGTTCGACGTTTCTACGCGTTCCGAATTTTCGGGTGCCGTATTTGCCAAGACCAATATGGGATACGTCGGTAAATTTACCGACCCATACTTCGGATACTACGAAGCGGGCTTCCTGGCTCAGCTGAACTGTACCGATAGCTTAACGTTCCCGTCAGTCTATGATCCTGTAACCAATCGGGAAGGCGACATGGTAGAAGACAAAGCTTATGCCACTGAGTTGATTCTGGAATACGACAAGACTGGTGGTTATTTCGGCGATTCGCTGACTGCCTGCCGCATGAGCGTATATCAGCTCAATCAGGATCTGGACAAGCAGCACGCTTACTACACCGACATCATTCCCGAAAACTATTACGACGCCAACGATCCTAATTCTCTGTTGGGACGGAAAGCATACTCAGCCGTCGACTTGTCGTTCAGCGACTCCGTAAGAGCCTCGAGCACCTACTATCCGTACGTCCGCGTCGGCCTCCCGGAAGAGCTTGGACAGCAGATCCTGGACGAGAGCCGCCAATGCGAACAGAACGGAACGAACTTTGCCGACCGCTTCAAGGAAATATTCAAGGGGATATACGTAAAGAGCGATTACGGTGACGGTACCGTTCTCTATATAAAGCGTATTGAAATGAACGTAGCCTACAAGGCATATTATAAGGATAGTTTGAACAACATCATCAAGAAGAAGTATGAGGTGGACGATAAAGGCAATCTGGTCGACTCTACCTACTATAGCACGCGTACATTCGCCGCTACCAAAGAAATTATCCAGGCTAATCAGTTCAAGAACGAAGACCTCAAGATCAAAGAACGCCAGGAAGAAACTCAATGGACCTACCTGAAAACGCCTGCCGGAATCTACACGCAAGCCACTCTGCCGCTGAAAGAGTTCGAAGAACAACTCAGCCAGGACACTATCAATGCTGTGAAGATGGTATTCAACCACTACACGCAGCAGAACGACTATAACAAATACCAATACTCCATCAGCGCTCCCACGTATGTATTGCTGATACGCGAACAGGAAAAAGATGCTTTCTTCAAGGAAAACAAGTTGAATGACAATCAAGTATCATTCCTGGCTCAACGTTCCAGCAACTCTTATACATTCAATAACCTGACACGCCTGATCATGGTTTGTCTGGCTGAGAAGAATACCGCGAAGGAGAAAGCCGGAGCCAGTTGGGATGAGCAGGCATGGCTGGAAGCCAATCGGTCTTGGGACAAGATAGCCATCATCCCGGTATTGGTAGGTTATGACGCTTCGGCCACGAGCAGTTCCAGTGCCAACATCATCAGCATACAGAATGACCTGAAGCCGGGTTATGCTAAGCTAAAAGGCGGTGAAGATGGGCCAAGAGTCCAAATGGAAGTCATTTATACTACTTTCAAGAAATAATCTGATAGCCGGTTCATAGAGCCGGTTATCTTTTACCCTAAAAGAGAGTGGGCGTATCGATGATACGCCCACTCTCTTTTAGGGTAACCCTCCGAGGAGGAATTATGCTTTCTTAGTCTTTGCTTTTCCGGTTGCAACAGCTTCCTTGGCAGGCTTTTCAGCTTTTGCTTTGGCAGGAGCTTTCGGAGCTTTCGCCTTCGGATCCGGTGCTTTGGTCACCTTCTCTTTCGCCAGCTTAGTTTGCGATTTTTCGAGTTCCTTGCGCAATGTAGCGATCTCTTCGCCCTGGTTGCGGATGGTGGTAAGCAGAGAGTTCAGTTCCTCGTTGTCCATATCTTCCGGGAAAAGTGAGTTCACCCTGCTGATAAAGTCGCCCAGGATGTTCATGTAATTGGTGAAAGCATCATAAGCCGAATCGTAGATACCCCGATTGAGCGGAATCAGCGACTTCTTGGTGTTCATGAAGCGGAAGTTATTGCTGGCTTGCAGATAGTCCCAATCTTGCTTGATGCGACGGTCGTTGCACAAATGTACCCGTTCGGCGACACTGTACAATTTATTGAACGCCTCACGCTGCATGTTGTTACCCAGCCAGCAGCTCGTATCGCGTTCCTCGTCCACCCATGACATAGGATACGGAACGTCCACTTGCGATACCGATTTCAGTTTGGTAATGATTTCCGTCGGTGTAGAGAAGGTAATACCCCTTTCTTTTGCACAAGCCGGTAATGCCTTCAGGAATTCCAGAATGCTCGATGACAGCGGTTGCGCCATACCGAGCGCACTCAGTTCCATGAAGATATTGATGACTTGTTCTTCGGCCGGCAGAGCATCGACCCAACCGATGTACTTGTCGGCAAAAAGCGGATACTCGCTCCAATCGGAGTTAGAAAAGCGCAAACTGATATCGTCCGAAAGTTTGAAGTCACGCAACAGCACCTTCAGGTTCGGGTTCATATTGCAGTGGTACAAGTAATGTGGGCTCTTCCATCCCAACACATGCTTAGCACCTTCCGTAAGCACACCTTTGAAGCCCATGGAGGCTATGACCGAACCAATCTCGTCCGAATAAATCAGACTGGAGTTGCGGAACACCTTCGGCTGCTTGCCGAACATTTGCTTCATCTTCTCAGCATGACGCATCACCTCCTCGCGGAAACAATCTTCATTGGCCAGCGACGACAGACCGTGCGAATAAGGTTCTGCCAGAAACTCACAACAACCCGTATCGTTGAGCTGATGTAGCAAGTCCACTACTGCCGGAGCATACATTTCGAGCTGCTCCAACGCCACACCCGAAACAGACAATGCCACTTTGAACGCTCCTCCGGAATTCTTTGCCATTTCGATCAGCGCACTCAACGCCGGGATGTACGACCGTTCGGCCACCTCATTGATGCCTGCTTCGTTGGCATAGTCATCGTAATAATAATGTGTTCCGCCAATATCGAAGAAACGGTAACGTTTCAGGTGAATGATTTGATGTATTTCAAAATAAAGACAGATTGTTCTCATATCTATATTGCTTTTTATTTATTATAATTTTTAATTACCTCATCGTAGATACGGCGTACCAGGTATCCTACTGTTTCCCATTTGATCTCGTCCACTTCCTTCTTGCCTTCGTCGCGCAGGTACTCGTACAGCGCGGGATAGGTACAGATGGCATAGATGGCGTCGGCCATGGCGTGAATATCCCAATAGTCGGTCTTGATGCACTTGTCCAGAATCTCGGCACAGCCCGATTGCTTGGAGATGATGGTAGGCACGCTACATTGCATGGCCTCCAACGGAGAGATACCAAACGGTTCGGACACGGACGGCATGACGTATACATCGCTCGCCTTGAGCATCTCGTACACCTGGTTGCCCTTCATGAATCCGGGGAAGTGGAAGCGGTCGGCAATGCCACGGTCGGCTGCCAAACGAATCATCTGGTTCATCATGTCGCCGCTACCGGCCATCACGAAACGAACGTTGCGTGTGCGGTGAAGCACCATCGCAGCAGCTTCCACGAAGTACTCGGGACCTTTCTGCATGGTGATACGGCCGAGGAAGGTAACCACCTTCTCTTTCTCGCTCTTATTGGGAACGATATCCTGAATCTCCTGCGACAGCGGCTCTACGGCGTTGTGCACCGTCGACACCTTGCGCGGGTCCTGGAAATACTTATGAATCACCGTCTGACGGGTAAGCTCACTCACACACATGATGTGGTCGGCATGGTCCATACCGTTCTTCTCAATAGCGTACACGGTGGGGTTCACGTTGCCGCGGCTGCGGTCGAAGTCAGTAGCATGCACGTGGATCACCAGTGGTTTGCCCGATACCTGCTTGGCATGAATACCGGCAGGATACGTCAACCAGTCGTGCGAGTGAATGATCTCGAACTCCTGCTGACGGGCGATAACGCCGGCCACGATGGAGTAGTTATTGATTTCCTCGTGCAAGTTTGCCGGATAACGACCGGAAAACTCGATGCAACCCAGGTCATTGGTACTCAGATAATTGAAATCGGCATAGATATGATCACGCAGGTTGTAGTACAGTTGCGGGTCCATGTACGAACCTACCCGTCTCTGCACATAGTCCCAACTCACGTCGCGCCACGCCACCGGCGTGCTGTTCATGCCTATGATTCTCAAGAAACTTTGGTCCTCATCACCCCAGGGCTTGGGTATGCAGAAAGTAATTTCCATATCTTCCTGCATCGACATTCCTCGGGTAAGCCCGTAGCTGGCGGTTCCTAAACCACCTAAAATATGCGGGGGGAACTCCCATCCAAACATTAACACTTTCATCTTCGTTCCTCCTCCTTATAAATTATATTTAGACAATAGTTTCAGAACTCGCAAAATCTCGGCCACGTTCATAGCAAACGATACCGCTCCACGACCGGTGAAAGGCGGGTTCCCGTCGAACAACTCAGGCAGTGAGCCGATGCAGTGATTGTGCATCTCGTCCTCGAAGCCAATCAGTTGGCGTTCCACGAAGGAGAGTCCGCTCATCTTGTAGATGCGCAGGTAAGCCTCCATGTAGAATCCCATGAGCCACGGCCAGGCAGTTCCCTGATGATAGGCGTAGTCACGCTGTATCTGTGGCCCCACGTAGTTGGGATTGTATCCGCCGCTCTTCGGACTCAGGGTACGAAGGCCTTTCGGGGTGAGCAGTTCTTTGGTGACGATATCGAGCACCTGTTTCTTTTGTGCACGGTCCAGCGGGGAATAGTCGAACGCTACGGTGAAGATCATGTTGGGGCGTACGCTCCAGTCCATCATGTTGCCGTCTACATAATCCAGCAGATAGCCGTACTCGTTGCGGAACACTTCGACGAACGACTTACCGGTCACTTCGGCCTGTGCATCGAGCGTATCGGCCAGGGTAGTATTGCCCGCTTCGCGTACCATGTCGGCGGTGAAGCGCAGGGCATTGTACCACAGGGAGTTGATTTCCACCACGTAACCCGTACGCGGAATGACCGGACGACCGTTGACCGTAGAGTTCATCCACGTCACCGCCTTGTCAGTACCGTTTGTATAGAGCAACCCGTTGTCATGCAGGAAGAGGTTCTTGTGTTTCCGTTGGCGGATGAACTCCATGATCTCTTCGAGCAGCGCACCGTACTTCGCACGGCACTCCTCGCGGGTGTTTTCTTTGGCATATTGTTGGAGTGTCCATACAGCCCACAGGAGCACATCGGGATCGTCCATCTGGTAAATCTTACAATCGCACGGCTCCTCGCTCATGAAGTTCCGGATGGCCTTTCCGGCTGTTTTCATCACATCTTCGAACTCCTCCTTCTCGCCTACAGCCAGTGTCAGACCAGGAAGAGAGATGAACATATCGCGTGCGCGACATTTGAACCACGGATATCCGGCCAGGATATAATGACAGTTGCCCTGTTTGTTGTGAAACTGATGCGCGGAGTTCTTCAAACAATTGTAGAAACTGTCGCGCGGAGTGCGATCCTGCACCTCTTCTTCGAAGATGGTCTTCAGGCGACGGGGTGAGATCTCAGAAACACCGGCAGAGAAGACGATGCTTTCGCCCTTCTTGATGTCTACTTCGAAGTAACCCGGCATGTAGAGATCTTCGTTAAAGTCGTATCCCCTCTCCTGCTCCTTCGGATATTCTATACCATGATACCAGTCGGGCTGGTAGTGGAACTCGTTCTTTTTGTTGAGCTGCATGAAGAGTTCCGGGTAACCGGCATACATGCATGTCTTGATACCGTTCTCCACTAGCTGATAGTCGCGGCGGGCTTCTCCGTTTTCGTGCGTATATTCGCGCACGCTGCGGAAAGCGAGGAACGGGCGGAACCTGAGTGTCGTAGCCGAGTGGGCGTCGACAAGCGTATAGCGTATCAGGATGCGGTTTTCGTGGTGCACAAAGATTTTCTCTTTCTTCAGGATCACTCCTCCCACACGGTAAGTTGTCACCGGGATGTGTTCGCAGTCAAACTCGCGGATATACTTGTGCCCGTTGGGGCTGAAGTGATTTCCTTGATATTTGTGAACTCCCAGGTTGAACTCCGCACCATGCTGAATCACCGTTTCGTCCAAAGAAGAGAGCAACACATGATTCTCGTCATCGAGATTGGGGACCGGAATCACCAGCAATCCGTGATATTTTCGCGTGTTACAGTCTACAATCGTTGTACAATGATAGGCTCCCGCTTTGTTAGTCCGGAGAATCTCTCTGGGAAGCGATTCTTCCAAATTGATAAGCAGAGTCTTGTCAAATCGTAAATAACTCATAGCAGTGCTTTCTATTTTAAAGGTTAATTATTCAGTAATCACTTTACATTTGTAAAAGGATATTGCCCAAAAATACAAATTATAGATAGAAACAAAAATTATTTGCAGTTTTATTTTCCTTTTTTCCACATTTATTCGTAGCATTGTGCTTATTTAAAACATAAATATGTATGAAAGCTGACATACAGCGTATCTTCGCAGCTATGGGCATCCCTTTTTTCTTACTCTTTGTTCTTTACATTCTAAAGATATTGGAGGTAGGTATGGGTTGGGATTTCATGCGTCTGGGAGTGTATCCGATGGAGGCGAAAGGGTGGCTGGGCATCTTCACACATCCGTTGATACATGCTGATTTCAAACATTTGCTGGCCAATACTATTCCTTTATTTTTCTTGTCGTGGTGCTTGTTTTACTTCTACCGGGGCATTGCGGGGGTTATCTTCGCTATACTCTGGGTGGGCTGTGGTGTGCTGACGTTCGTCATCGGCAAACCGGGATGGCACATCGGGGCGAGCGGGGTGATTTACGGATTAGCTTTCTTTTTATTTTTCAGCGGGTTGCTGCGGAAGTATATCCCGCTGGTGGCTATTTCATTGCTGGTGACGTTTCTGTATGGCAGCCTGGTGTGGAATGTATTCCCGGAGTTTACTCCTGCCGGAGTGTCGTGGGAAGGGCACCTCAGCGGGGCAGTGACGGGGACACTTTGTGCGTTTGTGTTTATGGGGTACGGGCCTCAACGACCGGAACCTTTTGCCGATGAACCGGAAGAGGAAGAAGAAGTTGAGGAGACTGTGGATACTCCTGCGGCCGAGCCGGAAAAAAAGGAAGAATGTTCTGCCTCCGATTAAATTCTCTTGTTTTTTCCTTTAGACAGGTTGATGAGGGTGTGTCAAAAGCCCTCGCTTCATCATATATGTGAAAGTTCTTATATGAAATGCTTTTTCATATTTGTAAATTTTCTTGAATGTCTATTCCCTCTCTTCCAGCAACATAGGCTCCGAAGGTTTAGAACCTAAGGGTCGAAGGTTTTAAACCTACACCCCGAAGGTTTTAAACCTTCGACCCTTAGGTTCTAAACCTTCGAGGGGTATGGCTACAGATATCTGTAGGGCACATAAGGCCGTACGCTCGAACAGGCAGAAAAGAGATCGATATCTGTATTCTTTTTTTACTAGAAAATCCAATTCACAATGCCCTGTTTTAATTAATCGTCTGCCCCAATTGGAACATCGGCATATACATAGCAATCAGCACAAAAGCCACAATGACTCCAATACCAAGTATCAGTACCGGTTCCAAGACATTCCCCAATTGCTTGAGTTCGTGCTCCAGCTCAGAGGTAATATCATTGGCTTGAGCCAGTAGCATCTTGTCCAGACAATTCGTTTCTTCCCCCACGCGAATAAGGGTGACGAGCTTGTTGCCGTAGATATCCTGAAACTGCTCCATATTTTCAGAGAAAGACTGTCCACGCCGGAGACCTTCGGCTATCCGGGCAAAGGAACGACTGTAGGGATAGAACCCTATAATAGACTCGAGCATAGTCAGCGACCGAAGCAGCGGAACATCCGAACTGACCAACAGATACAGTAACCGGCAAAACTGGGCCTGGTAATGGGTACGCACCAGCCGGCCGATCAGGGGGATATGCAAAAGGAATCCGGAAGAGAGCCGCCTATACTTCTCTGTTTTGCCGTACATCAGTTTTATAACAACAAAAGAAAGCACGAGAAAGCCCGCCACAACGACAAACGCAGGAAAGTGCGACGAAAGCCGGAGCATAAACCGGGTAATTTCCGGCAAGCTCCCTCCCATACGCGTATACACTTGCTCGAACATAGGCACCACCACCGTAATCATAAAGAAGAGTACCAACATAGCCGTAACCACTATCACTGCAGGATAACTCAATGCCCCCACCAACATGCGCCGTTGCTCATTCTTTTTGCGATAGTAGTCACTCAGAAACGAAAGCGACTGGTCTATCTTCCCGGTCTCCTCCCCAATGCGGATCACCCCACAGTCCAGATCGGTAAACGAACCAGACAGTTCCATGCTTTTCCAGAACTCATTACCCACAAGTATCTTCTGATAGACTCCCTTAAACACTTCGGCATCTTTCCGTTTTTTCTCTCCTTGTATCAACAAGTCGAACGAACGGCTGAAACTCAGTCCGGAACTGAGCAGCGAGTATAGTTGCGAAAACAGAAGGTATTTCTTCTTATCAGTCAGACGGGCATGTTTATTGTTCTGCATAGCTATCATTGAAGGAGTTAGAGACTAAGTGATGGAGTGCCGGCAGTCCGTATTCCAGCCTGACGGTATCGACCCCTATCCGGACATACACAAAAAGTGAATCGATGGACGGCGAATCTCCATGCGGTTCTACCTGAACCAGACCGGCAAACAAAGTATCGGTATAATCCGGGCGGCACAGCAAAACACAAGCGCTATCGAGATAGACCCGCTCTGCTTCCTGCGCATTACTACTATAGAATAGGAGTTCCTGTTCATTGAGACTTATACTGTCCGTGCGTTCAAACAAGGTTTCGAGAACTTGATGACTGTAAAGCAAGCCAGACTTCGCAGAGAGTTGCCGATCCAGGATATGCCCATACCTCCGCACGATGTCCAGGCCATCAAACAATAACAGAAACAGAATACCGGATACAATCATCACCACCAACAGTTCGGCAATGGTGTTGGCGGATAGCTTCCTGCTACCGAAGGTTCGCATGCGCTTCCTTATACTGTTCATATTGCATCCTGTTTATGGGTTAGCTTGCAAAAACCGGTAACTGATGGTCCGTTGTTTCTTCCCCGTGGCAACCATGTTTACCAGAAACACATTCTCTTTATAATTCAAGATTTCCACCCGAATCTCACCCCAGTCATACAGATAGGTCGATGTTTCGGGACGAAGCTCGCTTTGTCTTATTAGTTTCCGGCATCTTCCCAGTTCATTCTCTACCTGTATATACTCTGCTCCATCCTTATCGAAGGTCAATAGCCGTGTCAGGGTATCCATAGCCATCACAAAGACAATCATAAAAATGATGGAGGCGGTGATCGTTTCCATAAGCGTGGAAGCCTGCAACCGTTTACGACCAATGTTCCGGATTCTACTCATTGTATAGGCAACTCATATTGTTTGTTTTTCCGACTCACCAGCAATGTGTTGTCAGTAATCTTCAAGACACTGAACTCGCCTACCTTTTCGTTGACCTTTACCATCAGGTTTTCTCCATGGCGGCTGACGATAGCTTGTGTCGTTTGCCCCATCCGCACCACACCTTTGTACTCAAAATCGGGTATTACTTCCTCTTGTGGCTGCTCTGCATACACCTCTCTGTCCACCGCCTGCCTGAGCGACGTCTCTTCTACCTGCTTTCTTTGTTGGGGATAACCTCCCAGGAAAGGATCTCTGTAGTCCAATAAAAGAGCCAGTGTATCCGGTTGGGCTTTGGGAGCGGGAGCCTTCACACTCGCCACAAGCACAGGCGTTTCTTCCTGGAGAGCCGAGTAGACCTTCCACCCGATGGTTCCCCAAACCACGATGCATAAGAAGAGTAAAATGAGTATAGTTGCTTTCTTTTTCATATCCTGTTTTTAAGTTGTGAATAAAAACTCCATTCAGTGCAAAGTCTTCATCTCCTTCCTCCGATAGCCGCTATCTTTAAAAAAGAGAGGAAAGCCGATCCACTCATTGCGAGATATCCTGGCATCCTTTATCGTACCTGCATACACCCCGTTTTCCGGAAGATAATAACACTCTTTCAGATACGCAGCGCCCGACACCTCACCACGCACATCAGCCATGCCATCTACATAAAGCAGCCCACGCACACTTGCTGTGGAGTCCTGCCGATAGTTCTCTTCTACATATATACCCGAACTTTGCTCCGCATCTCCAAAGACAATGGCATATCCGTTGATCTGGCTATGACTTCCTATGCTTAAGTAAGTCTTCTTTTCATTTCCCTCCAGGTATACCCCCGAAGGGTATCGCAGTTGCACGTTCGCCTTAACAATCACCGTGTCGCTGGCCACAATCTGTAAGGAACCGACAAAACCTTCTTCAACAATTACCTTTCTTCCTACCAGAATGACGTCACTCAACACAGAGCCTGCAGAAAGTGTTATCTCATCGCCATGCAACACGACATTACCTTTTATGAAAAGCTGCCCGGAAGCTCCCGGCCAATCAAAGTGCCCGGTTGGGTTCCTGAAGCTATAATAAGGCTTCTGCTCTTCGGTCGGAAAGGCATTCCCACCTCTCCCTTCTCTTAACTGCCTGATTGTTTCCGCTACCGATGTATCGATAGCGGGAAGTTCCTCGTCGGCCAGATCTATGTATTCATCCTCAATCTCTCGCCCCCGGAAAGGAGTATCGCCCAACTGAATATAGCTTATACCGTTCATGGGGATAAATGTTTGGCCCTTCACCCTCGTATCACCAGCCAGAGACAATACCATGTTCCGGCTACATACCCAGAGAGCCGCTTCATATTCGCACTCCTTCACCTTGCCCAAAAGCCGGGTAGAGCTATATGTACCGTCCGAAGTACGTACCGTAACACGTTCATAGAGCCCCCAAGAACGAATCTGATAATGGAACACAGATCCTGGTGCATCCTGATACAGTTTGTACCCGTCGGCTTCATCGAAAGAACCAAGCAATGTACTATCATTACAATACAGCACAAAGGCGGAGTTCATATCCTCTTTCCGCTGCTTCTGAATCTGATAATTGGAATAGAACAAATTATTCATATCAAAAAGCGCAAAGGCAAACAATACCAGCAGAGATATAAGTACGCATATGACCATTACCGCTGGGAGCGACGAACCTTTCAGTGCTTTCATCCGACCTTTCATGCTACCTGTTTTCTCCGTGATGAATCAATGCTCTATCTGCTCCATATACAAATGGAGGAAGATGCTTCTTGCCTCATTCCTCTTCTTCGCATCAGTCTCAAAGCTCATTGAAGCGATCTTCAACGGGAGGGAGGCTTTCTCTATGGCATGCACCATCCTGACCAGTTCTATATAGCCTCCCGAGAGTGTCAACTTCCCGCAATAGAGCTTGTAATCTCCTTCGGAATCTATCATCTCGGGTGTATAACCAACGATTTCCACTGGTGACGCAGACGATAAAGAGTCCGTAAACAGTTGCAGGAACTTTCCATTGCTTAGTAACGGCTCCGAATTTGTCAGTATACCCGTAGAGGTCATGGCCCGATTGACGGGATGAGTCTGTCGGTTGACCATCTCCAATTCCTTTTTATCTCTGAAAAGAGTATACGTTTTCCCTATCCCCAACTGCCAGATGACAATCGGTGCCAGGAATAATAACCCCATCAGCTTGATCATACCACTATAGTTCTTCATGTACATTCGCTTATAAAGTTATCAATATGTCAAAACTGTATAGGGAAGAGTCCTTCTGCCGCGCCAGATTCAGGATCTCCACTTTAGAGAACATCTTGTCACTGCTTAAGAACTGGCTAAAGAGCGTGATACTTCCGGGAATCTCCACCTGGCCTTTGACGAGTATGGTTCCATACCTGAACTTTGACTCCTTGGTACGGCTGACCAAGCCATTCTCATTCAACGGAGCTATAGAAAGTGAATGGAGCCGAACGTTGGTAGGTACATACGAAGCGATCCTGTCTGCGATTAAAGCGAAAGATTGATTCGGTATTTTCTGATATTCGGCTTGTATCCGGCCTTGCTTCTTTTGATTCTCCTGTTGTATCTTGTCAGTTCGTTGTTTCATGGCAAGCTCGCTTTGTATGGCATCGTATTCTTTCCGCAAACGCGTATTGACAAGGAAGTTACCCAGAAGCAAGAAGAAAAACAGCAGCAATACAGGTAGGCGCATGCGGTGATACATCACTTGGCAAACGGTATTCAAGCGATCGGGACTCCGGCGAATGGCAGAAAGATTCATCTCCCGGGCGTAGAAGTCGGCTACATACTTCTCCTTGTTGAATACCCCTGTTGGACCGATCCATTTATCAAGAACATAGATCTTATCCCGGTTCAACTGTTCCAGCAACTCCCTGATCAGTTCTTTGCGCAGGAAAGATACAACGACTCCTTCCTCGCTTTCCGGTGCACTCACATTCCAGAATAGCTCTTCGTTTTCGGTAACTTTCTTGATAGAAGTATCGCCCACCCTATACAGCTTAGAGACCACAGCGCCTCCCGTAACAGAAAGCAAGGCGATGTGGTGCTTCCACTTCTCCAAAGAATCTCCCATGTGGAATGCTTTCTGCTGGAAACGCACTTGCCCTTTAGTCAGACTGGCTGCCCATAACTGGATTTCAGGGACTTCGCCGGCTGTTGCTATCTCAAATAGCAAGACCTTATTGACTATCTTCATGCTATTCTATAATGGTTGGTTTTATAAAGACATTGAGTTTCTGTATGCTCTTCTTCTTGGAGGTGGTCCCGAATATAGAGCGTAGAATGGGAATACGCGCTATAAGCGGTAACCCTGTACTGGTCCGGCTCGATAGGTTCCGTTCGATACCTCCCAACAGTACCATTTCCTGGTTGCGCACCTTGATGATGGAGTTGAAACTCCGGGTGGTTGTTCCCGGAGGCGCTTCCTGTGTTTCCCGTTCGGTAAACTCGCTTTGCACGAGATCCACCTGCATGGTGATGCAACTGTCCAGGCTGACATACGGAGTGATGTCCAATGTCAGGTTGGCTTCCACATTCTTCCACAAATAAGATTCTGACTGCAAGGGGTTTTGCGTGCCGATGATATTGGTCTGGCTTTCCTTGTAGTATTTCATCTCCCCGCTTTTCAGTGTGGCCTTATGTCCGTTCAGGGTGGACAGGCGTGGAGTGGACCGGAGCATGATTTTCCCATTCTCTTCCAGTAACTTAAGCCCCATGTAGAAATTGGGACTTACTTTCCCTAAATTGATGGAGCCAAAACCATTGAAAGAGTTAATCAGCCTGTTGATGGTGCCGGCTCCTAACGTCAGGTCTACTCCCGGACTGAGAGTTCCTGTGGTGATGGTTGGCTCGGTTCCCTTTCCCATAGAGATACCTGCTTCCCGGGTATTGGTATCCGATGCATCGACAATGATCACATCGATGGAGATGAGCGGAACACTCCGGTCTATATCATTCAGAAAGGCGATGATCTGCATCACCCCACGCTGGTCGCCGCTAATGACCAGACTGTTCAACTCCGGGAAGGTGATGATCTCCATGCCCTGTTTCAATTCGGCCGGGATGTATTCCGTCACTTTGTCCACCGTGCGGTACTTCATGGGAAGCACCTGGGCTGTGGACAGTGAATTGCCTTCCTTCTTTCCGAAGATAAAAATGCCGTTTTCCTGCCTCCAGGTAAAATTGGTACCGGTAAACAGCACCTTCAGAAACGAGGCGAGCCGGACTTTATTCACAGAGATGCTGGTGGAATGATCCAGGTCGTCGGTGAAGAAGTAGTTCAGATTCAGCCGCTGACACACATCCGGTAAGATGTGCCGGATGTTGGCCTGATTGATCTTGGCAGTAATGAGTCCCAATGAATCGACAGTCAGTTCGTCCATACGGAACAGGTTGCGCTGGGCAGGAGCAGCTTCGCCGGGAGCGTCTTCCCGGAAAAGAGTCCAGGTAGTCTCGTTCTTTTTCTGGGCCATCAGGCCGTTGGTGGCAGCAATGGAGGATATGGCGTCATCTATCATCATCGCATTTCCATAAGCGGCAATTCGTTCTTCGAACAACTTTTGCGGAACAATGATATTCACTCCCGAAGCTTCCGATATCTTTTTGACGACACGGATCAGTTGGGCAGCCGTGAAGTCAAACGAGATTGTCCGGTCTGCCGGCTGGTAACTGATAGTGACCGGTGGTTCGGGTATGGGCGCCTGGTAAGAATACACCGAAAGAATGTTCCCTACAGCGGTCACATCCAACTGGTGTTCTTTGCAGATGAAGAAAAGGATATCCGTGATGCGGGCCTGCTTGAAGTTGCAGGTGATACGCTTTCCTTCCTGCAACGAAACATTAATATTGAGTCCGCTGGCTTTGGCAATGTTCTGTAGAAACGCATGGATTTCCATGTTGCTGACCGAGATATCCATTCGTTCTCCATAAAGCGAATCGGTCTGTATCATGCCATCCAACTTCGTCTTTAAACTCGAAAGACGGAGCGAATCCTGTGTCTGGGAGTAGACCAATACCGGAAGGGCGGAAAGTGACAGGATCAGAACAAAGTGTAACAACAGTTTCCTCATATATGCTATATTAAATTAGATCGTTAATAATGGGTAGAATCTCATCCAGGGAAGTATCCCCTTGCTGCAACAAAGCCAATGCCGAGTCTTTCAGCGTGGTGATATGCTGCTGTTTGAGGTATTCATGTACGTTCATATGTCCTTTTCGGATGGCTTCCGATAAGACTGTATCGATTCTGATCACCTCATAGATGGCTTTACGCCCGGAATATCCGGTATAGTAACACTCCTCGCAACCCACAGGCTGGTAATAGGTGTGCTGAGTGTCCAGCCCTAACGCCTGCCCCAACTCAGCCTCCACCCGAAGCGGCTTTTTGCAATGAGGGCACAGAAGACGTACCAACCTCTGCGCCACACAAGCCACCAGCGTATCAGCGATGAGGTAGGGATGAATCTCCATGTCGGTCAGGCGGGCCACACTTCCCCAGGCGCTGTTGGTGTGAATGGTAGAAAGCAGCAAGTGCCCGGTCAGCGAACTACGGATAGCCATCTGGGCCGTATCCTGATCACGGATCTCACCGAGCATGATGATGTCGGGGTCTTGCCGCAGGAAAGTGCGTAACGCGTTCCCGAAGGTCAATCCGATTTCCTCTTTGAGTTGCACCTGATTGATACCCGCCAGCGTGTACTCCACCGGATCTTCTATCGTGAGGATATTATTGTCCTCCCGGTTCAGCATCCGCAGAGTGGCATAGAGCGTGGTACTTTTCCCCGAGCCTGTAGGTCCGGTGATAAGTACCAGTCCGTTGGGACTTAGGATCGATTGGGTATAGTCGTCGTATTGCTTCTGGGTAAAGCCCAGTTTCTTTAAGTCCAGCAGACTCTGTTCACGGGTCAGCAATCTCAGTACAATCTTTTCCCCATAAATAGTGGGCAAGATAGATACCCGCACGTCAAACTTCCGGTCGGCTTTTTCGAATAAGATACGACCGTCCTGCGGCAGGCGTTTTTCCGAAATATCCAGGTTGGCGATGATCTTGATCCGGTTGACCAGAGCGGGGTAATTCCCCTTATCGATGACATAACGTTCAATGAGTTTACCGTCGATGCGCATCCTCACCCGGCATCGTTTCTCATAAGGTTCGAAATGTACATCACTGGAGTGGATGGAATCGGCTTCCTCGATCAGTGCGTTCACAAAATCCGCATCGCCTATCTGGGAGATGTGGATGCTGCCCGATGCTTCCTTCCCTTTCCGGTAATACAGGTTAAAGCCCTTCTCGAACTCCACGGAGTCCACCGTGTCCACCTGTACCACCCAGTCGAAGATCACTTTGATTTCTCTGACCTTTTCGGCATAGTCCATCCCCTCTCTGCCGTAACATTTCAGTTCCCGCTGCTCTGGCAGGTGGATATACGGAATGAGCTGGTACTCCCAGGCTTCGGCCGATGAGAACAACTGGGTTACTTCCGTAGGTATGTGTTCGTTGAGCGCCATCATACAAGGAACGTGTTATAGATTAGCCAGCATACGTAGCAGGTAGCCACACCCGAAATCAGAGGAATGTTTCTATCCTTTTCTTTGCTAAAGAAGCACCAGAGCATCCAGGCAATGAGCGTCAGGGTAAAGGACCCTATCAGAAAATAGAGGAAAGTGCGGTAATCGAAATATGGAGTCAGCAAAGCGATGAAGACAACATCTCCCAGCCCTATAGGTTGGGTCTTACCCTTAAACCGGAAGAAAGAATAAATACCGACTGCCACACCGATAACCAACAGCACGGCGAGGTCGAGCAGTACATTCCATCCGGTAGATATCCATCCATATTTATAGACACATATCCCAACCTGGAGCAAACCCAAAAGAATCAGGTGCCAAAGGAGGACCTGACGCCACAGAAAGTCTTCATAGACCATCCATAGTAAGAGAGGTACGATCAATAGTTCCATGTCGATCAATCTTTGGTCGTTTCCACCAACTTCTTGTTCTGGTCTATTTCCCACACATTGTAGGTTCCGTCCTGATCGAAGTCGACAACGGCTGTGGCTGTTGCCCGGAAAGTACCGTCGGCAGCTTCAACGATTTCTATCAGGTAGTTGGCATTCCCCCCATCCGTCACCAGGGTTTGCTGTTCATACCCTATCTCTTCCAGCGAAGAAGAGTATTGGGAGTAGGTGTAGAAGTGAGCCTTCTCCAACGAATGAAGAAAGACCAGTTGTTGCTGCGCTTCGATACTTTTCGCACGCGAAATCAAGGGCATCAGATTGGGTAGTGCTATCAACACCAATATGCCGATGATGACGATGACTACGAGCAACTCGGGTAATGAGAACCCGCCGAGGGAACGTTTGAATAAAGACTTTTGAGCCATATTTGTCGGTTTTGTATAATCTTTCAAATTAGGACCTACAAGGAATTGTAGGCACTTGGAAAATCCAATTCACAATGCCCTATTTATCCTACTGTAAAACAGTTGGCTAACTGGGGCCTTTGTGGTTGGATTTTCCATCATATAAACAGGCCCATGCAATATTTTGCAATTCAGACAATGAAGTTGGGGCAATAATTGGGGATATTTTAGCAACCAACACGTATACATCTATTGGGAATCTATCAAAAGCATCAAAGGCATATTCATTTACCCGGTTAATTAAATAGAAAGTATAAATATCACAGTCTAATAAACCATATTTTTGACCAATTAGAGGTTTATCAACTTCAATTACCAGACAATTTCTATTATCAATTTGAGTTTTTTGATAATGCAATACACGCCTGGGTACAGCAAAATCTTCGTATTCATATGATGATAAATAAAATTCCATATTCCCTTAATTTAAAAATGACAGATTTACGCCCCAAATGGAAAATCCAATTCACAATGCCCTATTTATCCTACTGTAAAACAATTGGCTAACAGGGACTTTTTTGATTGGTCTTCCAATAAGACTCATACCTTGCCTCGAAGTCAGACCTGTTCAGCTCCTTGTCACTATACCTATAAACCTGTACCATTAGCAAATGCCATCCTGTCCCGAAAGGATGTTCTGAGCGATGTATATTCTGGTTTGTCGAAATCCGATTATGGAGACAAAAGGAGTGGTGACAAAATAGAAGTAACTCTTCTTTTGTTGGTACTCGGGAAAATCAATCTTGGTCACCATATATCTTTTCATATGCTTTTATTACGCCTTTTCCTATCTCAGATATTGCTTTGATGTACTTAGGTAACATAATTTTATGTTGTTCAATCATTTCGGCCAATAATTCTTTATCAATATTGTAATACACTCCCGAAGCAATGTTAAATATAAAGGACTCTTTTGTTTTTTCATCAGTAAGATTCATATGTTGATAAAAACAACCTGGGAACTTACTAAATAGTGCATAACATTTTTCAACTAACTCTTCTCCTACATATCCATCTACATATTTGTTCTTCACTATTTCACATAAAGCATAAGTGTAGAATGTAAGTAGATTTTTATCTGTTTGAGTTGAAAAATCAATTGAAACCAGCACCTCAAATATTGAATCAATATTATTAATAGTGGAATAATTGTCATAATAATCAAGCAGAGTCTTATCCAGTTGTGCTTGATGATTATTTACAAACATCTTCCTCCTCTCATTTGATAAAGTAGAAAAAACAATAGGTGAAATGCTGTAATCCGGATTCAACTCTTCCTTTAAGTTTCCTGCTACCACTTTCTCTTTTATCAAAGAGTCCTGATTATTATATACAGTATCCTGCCTTTGTATTACCTCATGTCTAATAGTTTTATCCTTACAAGAGAATAAAACCATTGTTGTAAATATAATAACTAATAATTTTCTCATAACCAAATATTTTATTCTATGTTTAATTGAATACTAGGATTTAATTGAAGAAATTGCATTATGGTTTCCCAATAGTTATTGGACTTTTTTTGAGATTCTTGATTATTTCTTGGATAATCATAAGGTCGAGGATGTGGTCCATCATCAACTCGATCTAAATCATCCATTACATATAATGAGTTCCCTCTCTCTTCAGGGTCGTTCATCTCCAATGCATCGGTAATACCTTTTAATCTGGCAATATCTTCATCGTATATTCTCATGCATCCATATGTTGCTGCTAATTTCGATCCTTTTCCTTTTCCACCTCTACCTTCCTGACGTCCACCATGAACATGCACTCCATTGCGTAGTCCGGCAGCTTCTCCTTGGATGTAGTCAAGTTCAAGGACATCGTTTGGCCCATATGAAAGTTTATCAAATGTAGATAATCTTTTTGACCATCCTTTTATCTTATATATTCCAGTTGGTGTGTCCGCATTTGTCCTAGTTCTATCACGTTTGTTGAAGTTATTTTTAACATGGTTCGTTCCTTCAACTCGAACTGTTGTCGTAAAAATAACATTTCCAGAATTGTTCGTTACTACTAGAAAACCATATCCAAAAGTGTCTCGGTTTTTATGAACGTGAACCGATACATCCCATCTTCCATCTGTGTCAACTCGGTTTAATGGGTTATTGCTACAATAAACATAAGGACTTATAGAGTATTTTTTCTCCGCCAGTGGATCTATCGATAAGAATCTCCCCAAAGCAGGTTCCATCTGCCGGGCAGAGTAATCATACCAGTTCAATCCCTTCTCACCATCCAGTTCTTTACCGTTATACTTGTAAGGCTGCTTGCTGGGTTCCACACCATCCGCAAAAGCCATCCCAAAAGGATAATACTGTGTACTCTGTACAATCGTTCCACTCTGGTTAGCAACAATCCGGTTGTTCCCTAAATGATCCTGAATGTAAAAGTAGTAAATTCCGTTCTCATAATAACCATTATCCACCAAAATTCTTTTCAGGGTACCACCTTCGTAAAACATATTCCCCACATAGTCTGTCGTAAAGCTCCCTTTGCTCACACTCAGCTTCTTCCCGTCGGCTGAATAAACATAGGT
>JAVBVI010000038.1:0-13537 GCA_031554505.1 Bacteroides sp.
GGTATAGACAGTGAGGCGGCGTTCCATGCCCAGGTTGGGGCTGTTGTACCAGCAGCGGGTGACTGAACCGTGCGGAACTTTGTTTACCCGGTACAGATCCGCTCGTCCACCGTCGATCAGGAAGATATTGGTGATGGAAGCTACATCACGGATCTGGTAGATGTTACCCGGATCGGTGATCTTCAGCCCATCGACGATGAATGAGTAGCTGTATAGTTCCGGTGCGAGGGCTTCGCTGGTGAATTCCCATACGCCGTCTTTGCCTTCTTTGAGTGGAGCTACACCGGGGGCGTCGAATTTACCGTACGGCGTGTCCATCTTTTGGGTGGGCAGGAAGTCGCCGGTGATTTCCACTGTGGTGGCTTTCGGGACTTTCAGCCGGAAGGTGACTGTGTTGTCGTTATGTACTTCGGGGGAGACAACGGGCGCTCCACCCCATAATGCTTGTTGCGCGCCGGCTGTGGCGCAGAGCAGACAGGCGACTGCTACAAAAAGAACTTTATTCATATCTTATATCTTATATATTATAATGTGAGCATTATTGCCAACCATCATTCTGTGTCATGTTGGGATTGAGTTGTATCTCCTTTGCCGGGATGGGCAATAAGACATTGCGTGACTTAAACCCATACACCGTATTGGTAAATCCGGCGGAAACGCTTTCGCCATTGAATGCAGGAACTGTTTTACCCTGATCCTTCATCGCATTTTCGGCATCGCCCCAGCGTACCAGGTCTTGGTAGCGGCATGACTCCAAACAGAGTTCCAGACGTTTTTCGGTCTTGATATCCGCCAGCGTTATGTTGCTCTTGGTGGCTAACCGTGCACGGCTGCGTATCTGGTTGGTGTACGTATCGGCTTTAGCCTGGCCACCCGACTGAACATGGGCCTCAGCTGCCAGCAACAGCACTTCTGCGTAACGCATCACACGGGGGTTGATGTACTGCAAGCCCTGGAAGTAAGGGGCATCGTATATACAATCGGCTTTCAGCGCCCGGTTCTTCCAGAAGAAGATACCTTCATTGCCTATCAGGCTATTGCCGGGAAGCAGTGACACACCGGCTTCTTTCATCTGTGCATAGGTATGTATGGTTTCTTTCAGGCGGTACCCATCGGCTCCCTCTTCGGCGACAAAGGCATCGTACAAGCTCTTCTTCGGATTGCAGAATCCGTATGTGCCTGAAGCGAGCGTGCTCTGGGCAGTTGGTGTGAAGCTCATCAGGGAAGTACGCCATCCGTTCATGAGGTAAAGCATGGTAAACTGTGACCAGGCTTGCTCGGCATCGTTGCGCAACTGACATTCCAGCATGGACTCCCGTCCGTTATTGGCGGCTGCATGGAGAATATCGCCGTATTCGCCTTCGTACAAGCCATACTTTCCCGACTCGATGACTTTATCGAGTACTTGTGCGGCATCACTATACTTCTTCTGGAACAGAAACGCCTTTCCCAGATATGCCTGCGCTACTTCTTTCGTAATACGAATGCCTGTTTCGCGGTCGTCGATGCTCTTCTTGGAGGGCAGGGCGTTGATGGCATCGTTCAAATCTTGCTCGATGAATGCCCACAGGTCGGCTACCGAAGAGTTTCCCTGACGGTATTCGGAAGCTTCGAGCAGATGATCCACTTTAGGCACAGAGCCGTAGAGGGTGACTAACTCAAAATGGGCGAAGGCGCGGAAGAACTTGGCTTCGGCAATGGCGCGCTTCATAATGTCGCTGTTGGGCGCAACCTTGTCAATGATCAGGTTGGCATTGTAGATGACGGTGTACATGCCCGAGTATACGGCTTCGATCATGCTGTGGTCGGTACCGAAGGTGTACTCGTTCAGTTGTTCCATGGACGCGTTGTCGCCGCGGGTTCCGCCGCCGGTCCATAAGTCATCGGCCAGCAGGTTCTTCAGGAAAAACCAGTTGAAGTGAGTCGAGCGGAATGAGAGGTAAAGGGCTGCCGAGGCCGATTCCGTCTCTTCGTCCGTCTGGTAGTAGTCGTCCTGACTACCGATGTTGCCGTGCTTCTGAATATCCAGATAGTCTTCGCACCCCACTGTTGCCAGTAGCAGCAATCCGGCAATAAATGTATATATCATATTCTTTTTCATACTCTTCTATCATTTAAAATTCAACATTGAATCCCAACACTACTTTCTTGGAGCTCGGATAGGCTCCCTTGTCTATACCCATACCGGAGGTGGCGTTGGCGGCTACTTCGGGGTCGAAACCAGGGTATTTGGTGAAGACGAAGAAATCGTCCAGTGAGGCGTACAGGCGGAAGTTATTTATGAATATCTTCTTTGTCAGTTGCTTAGGCAGTGTATAGCCAAACTGTATCTGTTTGATCTTGAAGAACGATCCGTCATACACCAGCGCGTCGGAGGTCATGTACTTGTCTATGGAGTTGGCATTGGCGCGCGGCTTGCTGCCGGTGGTGTTCGTCGTTGTCCAACGGTCGTCGTAGAACACCTCTTTCAGCTTGTTGGAGGTGCCATAGTCCGGACGGTTGATGCAGTTGAAGATGTTATTGCCCTGCGAACCTGTTCCGAAGACGGTCAGGTCGAAGCCTTTCCAGGAAGCATTCAGTGTGATGCCGTATGTGAAGTCGGGGATGGCATCGCCAATGTTAGTCAGGTCGCCATCACCGGTATCGCCGCTCTCGTCCAGGTCGGCAAACTTCGGATCGCCCGTAGCCGGGTCGACGCCAGCAAATTTATAGCCGCGGAAGTAGTACACGGGGAAGCCTTTCTCGAAGTAGGTGATCGTACTGGTGTGAAACTTGGTTCCGGCGATGCGGGTGAGCGACGGGTCTAAGAAAGTCACCTTGTTGCTCAGTGTAGCCAGGTTACCACGGATGCTGTAGCGGAAATCATTGATCTGATCGCGCCAGCCAAGTTCGAACTCGAATCCCTTGTTGATTACGTTACCGGCATTGAGAGGAGAAGTGGTTCCGCCGATGATGAGCGACGGGGTGGTGTTCCACACGAGGAGGTCTTTCGTTTTCTTCTCGAAATAATCCACGCTGAACATCAGGCGGTCGCGCAGCAGACGGGTGTCGATACCGACGTTGAGCTGTTCGGATGTTTCCCATTTCAGCTCGTTGTTACCCATGCTGGACGGGCGTACGCCGGTGGTGTACGTGTTGCCCAGGACAAACGGGTAGAAGCCTACGCTGCCCATTTCCGTTCCGTACGAGTAATTGCCCAAGGCCGAAAGGCTACCGTTCTGTCCCCAACTGGCGCGCAGTTTCAGGCTGCTTACCGATTGCTTCAACGGTTCGAAGAAAGCTTCTTCCGAAAGTGTCCATCCGGCCGATACGGCGGGGAAGTATCCCCAACGGGTGTTCAGCGGCAGGCAGGAAAGGTCGGCGGCATCAGCACGGAGCGAGGCTTGCAGCATGTATTTGCCAGCATAGTCGTAGCCTACGCGTCCGAAGTAGGAGTACTTGGCCGTCTTGGTTTCTTCGCCATCTACGCCCTTGGTTGCCGAGGCGGAGTAGTATTTGAGGTAGTAGAACGAAGGATCGTTTTTCACCAGTGCATCGGCGCCGTTGGCCGTCAGGCTACCTGTGACGAAGTCATAGCTGGACTCCTGGAAGGACATACCCGCCATGGCCGATACGGTGTGGCGATCGAACGTTTTCGTAAAGTTGGCAAAGTTTTCCCACTGGTAGTAGATGGTGGTGGACGATGTTCCGTTTTGCCCTACGTAGTCACGGCTCTGCGTGGCATTGCCGTAGAAAGGCAGGCTGGTGGTAGAAGAGCGCGTACCGGACAGACGGTAACCGAAGCGTGAAGTAAATACCAGTTCCTTAATGGGCTTGAAGTCGAGGAAAGCCGAACCGGTGACGTTGAAACCGGTGTTGTTGGACAGGTTGTTGTCGCGCATGATCATCGGATGGTATTGCTCGGCCGACAGGAAGCGGGACACGGAGTAATAGTCGCCGTTTTCGTTGGTGAGCAGGGTTTTTCCCGCGGTCTGTGCATCTCTCATGAACTGCGGAAGATTGGCTGCCGTATAGGTATCGGGCGTCAGCGGATCCAATTGCAGGATAGAGGTGAGCAAGCTGCCGTACTCATTGTTCGAGGAAACGGTGCGCGAACGGTATTTCTCTATCTGGTTGGTGGTTCCTATTTTCAGCCAGCTCTTTATCTCGTATTCGGCATTGATGGCGCCGGTGATACGCTTGTAGATATCGGCATCGCCTTTCACGATTCCGTTATTGTCTAAGTAAGAAAGCGATACGTAAAGATTTCCCTTGTCGTTGCCGTTGGAAAGAGCCAGGTTGTGTTTCTGCATGATGCTGTTCTCGAACGCCACATCAGACCACAGTGTGCTGGAGTTTCCATCCCAGTTACTATTGATGAAATCCTGGGTGAAATAACCGCCTTCGGTCATGAAGTTGATATATTCCTGCGAGCTGAGCATCTTGGGGATACGGGCAAGCGACTGCGAGGTGTACTGGAAATCGTACATGATCTTGTCGTTTCCGGCTTTTCCTTTTTTAGTGGTGATGAGTACCACACCGTTACCGGCTTCGGCGCCGTAGATAGCGGCGGAGGCAGCATCTTTCAGCACTTCCATGGAAGCGATGTCATTGGGGTTGAGACCGGAAATACTCGAAAGGCGTACACCGTCGACCACGTAGAGCGGGTCGGACGATACGTTGGATGAGTATCCGCGTACACGTACGGTGGGTGTGGAACCCGGAGCAGCCGAAGCGGAGATGATCTGTACACCGGACGTTTTACCTTGCAAGGCTTGCTGGGCGTTGCTGATGGTTCGGTTTTCCATGTCTTCGGCTTTCACCTGGGAGATGGCTCCGGTGACGGAACTCTTTTTCTGCACACCGTAGCCCACTACGACCAGTTCTTCCAGCGCCTTGGTGTCTTCTTCCATAGCGATGTTCATGACTCCCGCCGTAGCCGGGTGCTCCTGTGCTGTAAAGCCCACGTAGGAGTAGACGATGATAGAGCCTTTGGGGGCATTCAGGCTGTAGTAGCCATCCAGGTCGGTGATCGTACCGTTAGACGTACCTTTCTGGAGTACGCTCACACCGATCAGGGGCTCTTTGGTCGTTTGCTCTACGACTCTACCTGTTACTTTTACTGTCTGTGCCAGTACCGTCAGTCCTGCCAGCAGGAAGGCCACAGCTACAGACAATCTCCGTAATTGATTGTGTTTCATAATTTTACTTTTAAAATTAACAATATGTTTATCTACACTTATTTTATCGGATAAAAGGCTACCGTGGTTCAGCCTACCGTCAGCCGTCAGAAGCCACGCAACGGG
Organism: Bacteroides sp.; assembly: GCA_031554505.1. Lineage (GTDB taxonomy): Bacteria > Bacteroidota > Bacteroidia > Bacteroidales > Bacteroidaceae > Bacteroides. Next base: position 5,286 of record JAVBVI010000038.1, read on the forward strand.
AAGTGGCGCACGAAGGCCAGTAGTTCACCGTCGTAGTTGTACTTCACCTCGCTCTGGTTATTGAAAAGCATCGTCGCTCCCTTGTCGGGCGTATAAGCTTCCCATTGGGGAAGACTTTCCGTGTTCGGGTTGCCGGTGCGGGCGAACTGTATCCAGGCGTCGCTTACCCGGGCTGCCAGGTCATGGGCTTCCTGTCCGCCGCCGGTCATCGGTGCACAACGGGCGATGTTATCGAATACGAAAGCGATCTCCATGCAATGGGTGGAGCGCAGGATACCGTTCATGACGGGCGATTCCCAGCAGAACTGATACATATAGACGGGTGCGCCCTGTTGATTGGCTTTGATACGTGCTTGCTCCACAGCTCCGGGACGGAACATGAAGTCGGTATCGAGCAGGTCTTTCGGCTGTGCGTTGGGATATATCTTTTTGAAGAGGGCGATGTACTCTTCGACCTTTTCGCCGTAGCGCTGTACCAGCATCTCGCGGACTTGCTCCTCAGTGGCCTGGCGAAGTGTGGGGACGTAGGTGCTGATGCAGAACTCGTGCAGGGTGGTTCCGATCATCATCGGGATGTCGCGGGATTGCTCCGGCGCATGCGGGTCGAAAGGCTGTGCGGGGAGTACGTTTCCGTCTACCGTGGGCGCCCATCCGAAGATGAAGCTGCTTACCCCTTCTTTCTCGGCTTCCTGACGAACCTTGGTGATGGCTTTTTCACCGGCTGCCAGTAGTTGTTTATACGGAATAGTGGCGAGTTGATCCACTTGTGCGGCTTTCAGCCCCAGCTCTTCGAGTGTGGCCTGACCGATGCGGGCGGAGTACTTGCTTTCCATGGTGCGGAGCATGGAGCCGCTCTGCACGATGGCTTTGTGGAAGAGCCCTTTGGCTGCAGGAGTGGCCAGCAGCGTGGAGACTTTTCCGCCACCACCGGATTGACCGAAAATGGTGACGTTGGACGGATCGCCCCCGAAGTTAGTGATGTTCTTCTGTACCCATTGGAGGGCAGCTACGAGGTCGAGCAGTCCGGTGTTGCCGCTTTGTGCGTATTTTTCGCCGAAGGCTGATAGGTCGAGGAAGCCCAGTGCGTTGAGGCGGTGGTTGAGGGTGACTACGACGACATCGCCTTTCTTTGCCAGGTTGGCTCCGTCATACGAAGGAAGTTCCTGTCCCGATCCGGCGGCATATCCGCCCCCGTGGAGCCATACCATGACCGGACGTTTCTTTCCGTCGTTCAATCCTTGGGTCCAGATATTGACGCGCAGGCAGTCTTCACCCGGGAATCCGTCGTCCCAGTTGAAGGCAAAGGCTTGTTCGTCTGATCGCCATCCCATGCGTTCGCCTTGCGGGCAGGTAGGACCGAATGCGCGTGAACTGCGTATGCCTTCCCACGGTTTTGCCGGGGTGGGTGGCATGAAGCGTTCGGCTTCGGCATAGGGTATACCTTTATATATATAGATACCTTGTTCCAGATATCCGGCTACACGACCGGATGTTGTTTCTGCTATGCCCACGCTGTCCGAGGCCTGTACTTCGGATGCTGTTTCGTTTCCGTTTTTCATTCCGCAGCATGATGCAAGGAGCAAGAGGGAAGAGCAAACGGCTGTTGATAACCAGAATTGTTTCATACTTGTATTTGTTTTTAAGATTACAATGCAATGTTAGGGCTTCGGCGGTGGAAGGTGTTTGTGGTATGTTCATTTCATTTGTCATTGCGTTTAGGGCTTTTCGGTTTTGTGCAAAAGCTTTTCTTCTTGTTCAAAAGCTGCCGGAAAACATGAAAACAGAATTACCTAACCGGCTGGTATTCTTTATTTTCAACTACATTTGCAAACAGAAAAACATACACACGATGAAAACCCCGTTTTCCATGTTAGCCTTCTTCTGCCTGCTCCTTTCCTGCACCGGAGAACCGGTCGGACAGATAACACCGGACAACAGCCTGGTCATCTCCAACGATATCTCCAACCAACAAGTCAACGCCTTTGCCGAGGACCAGTTCGGACACATCTGGATAGGTACCCTGCGTGGCGTTAACCGCTACAATGGGCACGAATACCAGCAATACCTGAGCACAACCGACAGTACATCGATCACCAACAATACGGTGTGGAACTTCTACCGCGATTCGCAGAACCGCCTGTGGGTTGCCACGGCCTGGGGCATCAACCTGTATACCGAACAGGATTGCTTCAAGCGGATACCCATCGAGTGCTACAGCGAGAACGTGCTGCGGGTGATGGAAAATAGTAAAGGGGAGATCTTCCTGGATATGGTGACCTGCCTCTGCAAGTACCTGCCCGAGGAAGAAAAGTTCGTGATGGTGATGCCCCGGTTCGACTGCGACGAAGCCTACCGGTATGACAACATGTGCTTCATCGACAAGCGCGACCAGCTCTGGTCGGTCACCCACACCACCATTCATTGTTACGAAACCCAATCGTACCAGAGCCTCTTCTCCGTCCGCCTGCCGGCATTCGCCATCTCCTACCAGGTGCGCGACAACGGGGAGATATGGCTGAGCACCAGTCAGGGATTGCTTATTTTCAACACCGCCACCCGCAGTTTCGACAAGGTTCCCGAAGCCATCGGCAAACACCCGCTGCTGACGGGGCAAATAATCACACACATACATCCATATTCAGGAACCAGTCTGTTGCTCAACACCCCGGTCGGACTTTTCCTCTATGACTATTCCAAAGGAACGGTTATCCATCAATCGGAAAACGGATTCCCGTTCGAGCCGCCCAGTTACCGGATCTCCTGTATGTTCACCGACTCGCATAAAAATCTCTGGATAGGCTCGTACGACCAGGGGTACACCGTCAGGTATCACTCCCAGGAACGGTTCAACACCAATAGCTTTCTTACCAGAAGCCTCAGCCGGCAGCCTGTACTGGCCATTGCCTGCAACAAGGAAGGCAATTTGTGGATAGCAACCAACAATCAGAAACTGTACCGGTATGACAGCCCGACCAAGGCGCTGACCCAGATAGATGCTTCGCACCTGTTCCGCTACAAGACCAACGTGACGGGGCTCTATTTCGACAAAGCCAACCGGCTGTGGATGCAGAACGAAGTCAACGAACTGATAGCCTGCCGGTATGACGGTACGCGGCTGACAGCCGAAAAACAGTACCAGATGCCTACGCGCATCACCACCCTGGCGGAAGACAATGAAGGCAATTTTTACTGTGGAGGCAACTCGGAAAATGTATACATCCTGTCCGGGAAAGACCAAAGCCTCCGTCCCATCCGGGTGAATTTCACGAACGATTATGCTTTCACGTCGCATATCCTGACTTTGTCCGGCGGCAACATCCTGATAGGAGCCTTCAACGAAGACCTGCGTTTGCTCCATCCCGGAACAGACCAGATGGACAGCATCCCCCTGAAACAACAGATGTCGCACTCCAAGTTTGTTCCGAAATATCTGTTCGAAGATTCCGGCGGGAACATCTGGATAGGCACCCACTCGAACGGGCTGTACCGGTACAATGCATCGTTTACACACGTGCAGAAAATGGAAGGAGTATGCTGTGACGATATCTGCAGCATCGAAGAAGATATGCACGGATACATCTGGATAAGCACCTTATACGGACTGTCCAAGTACGATCCGTACACCCAACGGTTTACCAACTACTACACCAGCGACGGAATAGGCGGCAATGAGTTCATCCAATACGCTTCCTGTCGCATGCCTGACGGCACACTGGCGTTCGGCGGCACACATGGGCTGACTTTCTTCGATCCGGTAGCCGAGTTCCCTAAAAAGCATATCCCGTTGTTGTTCGAGAACCTGAAGGTACACAACCGGTTGGAAAGACCCTTTTATAGCGGCACCATTCATCAATCGCTGAACTATCGTCCCGAGATCCATCTGGAGCACGATGAGAATGGCTTTACCATTTCCTTTGCCGCCCTCGATTACAATGATTCCGAACGGGTGCACTATTTCTACATGATGGAAGGCTTCGACAAATACTGGATCGACGCGCATAACAACCGGGAGGCTTACTATTCCAATCTCCCGGCCGGCAAGTACCGGTTCAAGGTGAGGATAACGAACAACGACCAAAACATCATTGAAACAGAGAGCGAAATCCCCGTCATCATCCATCCTGCCCCATGGTGCAGTTGGTGGGCCAGCCTGATTTACTCACTGGTAGCCATCGCCCTGCTTTGGCTGATACTGCACACCTTTTTCCGTTTCCGGAAGCAGAAGCAGATAGCTCGGCAGGCAGACCTGGAAAAGGAACAGGAATTACGCACCAACCAGATGAACATGAGTTTCTTCTCCAATATTTCACATGAGTTCCGTACCCCGCTCACCATGATTGCCGGACCGGTGGCCACGCTTTGCGAGAAAGACAGTATATCGGAAGAGGACAAAAACCTGCTCCGCATCGTTCAGCGTAGCGTGAACCGCATGCTGAAGTTGGTAAACCAGATGCTCGACTTCCACAAACTGGAGAACGATGCCCTGCGCCTCAACGTACAGAAGGAGGACATCATCGAACTGATAAACGACGCACTGGAAATATTCAAGGTGAACACGAAGGAGAAAAGCATCACCCTGAATGCCTTTGGGCTGGAGGACAGGCTGGTGGTCTGGATAGATGCCGACAAGCTGGGTAAAATACTGTCCAATCTCTTGTCCAATGCTTTAAAATTCTCCAAACCGGGCGATAAGATTGATGTATCGGTAGATGTCATTGGGCATACATATGCGGAACAGTTGTTCGCACTGCCCCAGGAGGGTGTATCGCAATACATAAAAGTGAGCGTCAAAGATACCGGATGCGGTATCCCTGAAGATAAGCTGGAAGCTATTTTCGAGAAATATTACCAGATAGACCGGCAAACACAGGCTGTGTACAATTGGGGTACGGGCATCGGTCTCTACTATGCCAAGAGGTTGGTAGAACTGCACCATGGATGTATCAAAGCAGGAAACAATGCCGGTGGCGGGGCTACTTTCACCTTCATACTTCCGCTTGACGATGCTGCTTACACCACCAAAGAAAAGGAACAGCGTCCGGATTCTTCCATAGAAGCCGGAATGAAATCGCTGCAAGCCGGTATGAGACCTCTTGAACGTTCTACCGGAAAGCAGGAGACAGAAGAGCATATCGAACTGCCGACGTTACTCGTAGTGGACGACGATACCGAATTGGCTCATTACCTGAAAACCATGTTTTCAGGTACCTACAATGTGTTCCTGAAATACGACGCCACTTCGGCCTACCAGAGTATAGAGGAGATCAACCCTGACCTGATCGTGTGCGACGTGGTAATGCCGGGTGAAATGAACGGGTTGGACCTGTGCCGGAAGATCAAAGACAATCTCTCGTACTGCCACATCCCGGTGATTCTGCTGACTGCCAAGACTACAGTGCAGAACCAGGTGGAAGGGTTGAACCTGGGTGCCAGCGCGTATGTGACGAAGCCGTTCGAGCCTTCATACCTGCTTGCCCTGATCCAGTCGCAACTGAAGAACCGCGACCATACCCGGAGTGTGTTGAGTCAGACTACACAGCCTGAGACTTTGGAGAGTGAGATGGTTAGTCCACAGGATAAGGCTTTCCTGGAAGAGCTGTACCAACTTATGGAGAAGGAACTTTCCAACCCGGAACTAAACATCACCCGCATGACAGAGGTGATGAAGATCAGCCGCACCAAGTTTTATTATAAGATGAAGGGATTGACGGGCGAGAACCCGAATGTATTCTTTAAGAACTACAAGTTGAACCGGGCAGCCGAACTGTTGCAGGAAGGCAGGTACAATGTTTCCGAAATTGCGGATATGACGGGGTTCAGTACTCTGTCGTTCTTCTCTGTCAGTTTCAAAAAACGGTTTGGGGTGTCACCGAGTGAATATGTGCGGGGGTGAAAAATGAAGCGAAGTAAAGCGGCTAAGTAGTTTCTAAGTCATTACCTATTGCTAAATACCAGTAGTTCAAACCCCTGAATTCTACTGCATTTCTAAAAAATCACTACCTTTGCGCCTATGGACAAGCAACATTCTTCTTTAGCCCTGGGTACCTTACCTATTAGTAAATTGTTGTCACAATACGCCGTTCCTGCTATTATTGCCATGACTGCCTCTTCGTTGTATAATATTGCCGATAGCATCTTTATCGGGCATGGAGTGGGAGCGTATGCCATTTCCGGCCTGGCGCTGACCTTCCCAATTATGAATCTGGCGGCGGCTTTCGGTTCACTGGTGGGAGCGGGTGCTGCTACGCTGCTCTCGCTGAAGCTGGGGCAGCGCGACTATGACGCAGCCAACAAGGTGCTGGGTAATGTACTGACATTGAACATGATCCTGGGAATTTCCTTTACAGTGATCGGCCTCATCTTCCTCGATCCCGTACTGTATTTCTTTGGGGCGAGCGAACAGACGATTACCTATGCACGTGACTTTATGCAGATCATCCTTTGCGGGAATGTGGTGACACATATGTATCTCGGACTGAATGCCGTGCTGCGTTCGTCGGGGTATCCGCAGATAGCGATGTACACTACGTTGGCTTCGGTGGTGATCAACTGTGTCCTGAACCCGTTGTTTATCTTCGGTTTAGGCTGGGGGGTACGCGGGTCGGCTTTTGCGACGGTGATTGCACAGGTAATAGCATTGGGGTATCAGATATACCGGTTGTCTGACACTACACGCCTGATCGGTTTTCAGAAAGGAATCTATGCCTTGCGGGCCAATCTGGTGAAGGAAATTCTGTATATTGGGATGTCACCCTTTCTGATGAATGCCTGTTCGTGCCTGGTGGTGATCCTGATCAATCGGGGACTGAAGGAGTATGGCGGCGACCTGGCGATTGGCGCCTATGGTATCATCAACCGTATCGTTTTCCTGTTTATCATGATCATTATGGGATTGAATCAGGGCATGCAGCCCATTGCCGGATATAACTACGGTGCCCGCCAGTTTGGGAGAGTAAAAGACGTGACCATACTGACCATGAAATGGGGTATAGGTGTAGCCACTACCGGATTTCTGCTGGGTGAATTTCTTCCCGGCCTGATTGTGCGTATGTTTACCTCCGACCAGGAATTGATCGATATCTCGGTCTATGGATTGCGTGTGGTGTTGGCGGCTTTCCCATTGGTGGGCTTCCAGATGGTGGCAACTAACTTCTTCCTGTCGATCGGGATGTCGAATAAGTCGATCTTCCTGTCACTGGCTCGCCAGTTGATTTTCCTGATCCCGTTCCTGCTGATCCTGCCGCATGTGCTGGGTACGCTTGGGGTATGGGTTAGTATGCCGTTGGCTGATTGTACAGCGGCTGTCATCACTTTTTTTGTGCTGATGCATCAATTCAGGAAGATGAAAACGGCAGTGTAATAATCTTTCCATATATTTGTATTTATGTGAATAAACAGGTAGAGCATATGAGTAACAAGATCATTCTGACCATTGGCCGACAGTTCGGCAGCGGTGGCCGTGAAGTAGGGAAGAAGCTGGCAACAGAGTTGGGCATTGGCTATTATGATAAGGAACTGATGGCTATTGCCGCCAAAGAGAGCGGACTGGCGGAAGATTTTTTTGCCAAAGCAGATGAACAAACTTCCAACCGGATGGCGTATGCCCTCAATACGGGATATACCTATATGGGAGGCGGGTATATGCCTTATGCCAATATCCTGTCGAACGATGGCCTGTTCAAGCTGCAAAGCGATGCTATCCGTAACCTGGCTGAGACGGAATCCTGTGTGATTGTAGGCCGGTGTGCCGATTATATTCTCCGGGATGATCCCGCACTGATCAGCCTGTTCATTCACGATACCACAGAAAGCCGCATCCGCCGTATCATAGCCGGTGAAAAGGTGACGGAAGAAACCGCCAAAGAAATGATGGTCAAAACCGATAAGTCCCGGGCGGCCTATTACAATTACTATACAAATAAAACCTGGGGTGCTTCCGCCTCCTACCATTTCTCGATCAACCTCTCCCTCCTCGGTGTTGACGAATCCGTCGCCTTTATCAAAGAGCTGGTAGAACGAAAATGCAATCTTCGCCTGCCGCATTTCGGCTAAGACAAGTTTTTTCTCCTGTAAACCTCCCTGTAATCCGGGAGGTTTTGTATTTTTGCTTTCACTTTATAGGGGTGCCTTACTTTACAGGCTGAGATCATACCCATTGAACCTGATACGGATAATGCCGGCGAAGGGATGTAGGTAGTGTATAAACTATCGGAGAGCGTTGCCTCTATGTGCTCTCTTTTTGTAACATTTAA
>JAVBVI010000058.1:0-40310 GCA_031554505.1 Bacteroides sp.
TATGTGGCAAATATTAGTTTATTTTGCAGAGTTTTTGCAAACAACTAAAATTGATAACAATGAAAGTGATACATACTATCAAGGAGTTGCAGGCAGAGTTGTCGGCACTAAAGGCCCAAGGGAAGAGGGTGGGACTGGTTCCCACCATGGGGGCTTTGCATGCCGGACATGCTTCGCTCGTAGAGTGTAGTGTAAAAGAAAATGAGGTGACGGTTGTCAGCGTTTTTGTTAATCCCACCCAGTTTAACGATCCGAACGATTTGGTAAAATATCCGCGTACTTTGGAAGCCGACTGTCGCTTGCTCGAGGCTTGCGGAGCATCCTATGTGTTTGCTCCTTCAGTAGCCGAGATGTACCCGGAACCCGACACGCGGAAGTTTAGCTATCCGCCGCTGGATACGGTGATGGAGGGGGCATTCCGCCCGGGACACTTCAACGGGGTATGTCAGATCGTCAGTAAATTATTCGATGCCGTGCAGCCTCACCGGGCTTACTTTGGCGAGAAGGACTTTCAGCAGTTGGCGGTTATCCGCGAGATGGTCCGCCGGATGAATTATCCCATTGAGATCGTGCCTTGTCCCATCGTACGCGAAGCCGACGGACTGGCCATGAGCAGCCGCAATACACGTTTATCGGTTGAGGATCGTAAAAATGCACTCCATATATCACAATCTTTATTTAAAAGTCGTACCTTTGCGGCGGAACATACGGTGAATGAAACACGGGAGATGGTGGAACAAGCCATAGCCGATGCACCGGGACTCCGTCTGGAGTATTTCGAGATCGTGGACGGAAACACGTTGCAACGGTTGGGAAACTGGGAGGAGACTTCGTATGCAGTAGGCTGTATTACGGTGTTCTGCGGAGAAGTCCGCCTGATAGATAATATGAAGTACAAAGAAATTTAAAGTAAAGAGGACCAACCCTTATGATGATTGAAGTGTTGAAGTCGAAAATTCATTGTGCCCGCGTCACGGAAGCTAATTTGAATTATATGGGCAGCATTACGATTGACGAGGACTTACTCGATGCAGCCAATATGATTCCGGGCGAGAAGGTGTACATCGCCGATAATAACAATGGTGAACGGTTTGAAACGTACATTATAAAAGGCGAACGCGGATCGGGTAAGATTTGTCTGAACGGTGCAGCCGCCCGTAAGGTGCAACCGGATGACATTATTATCATTATGTCGTACGCACTGATGGATTTCGAGGAAGCTAAGAGTTTTAAGCCGTCGGTGATTTTTCCCGATCCGGCAACCAACAGTTTGGTAAAGTAACGAATACCCTGATATGAAAAATCCCCGCTACTGAATGGTAAGCGGGGATTTTTTTTATTTATAACTGTCAATTGTCAATTAGAGAATTTCGCATGCATGGATGCAGCAGCTTTGCGTCCGTCGCCCATGGCGAGGATCACTGTAGCGCCTCCACGAACGATGTCGCCACCGGCATAGATCATCGGGATAGACGATTGCATGGTGTCGTCCACATTGATAGTCCCCTTGCGGCCTACCGCCAGTCCTTTGATAGAGCTCGGTACGATGGGGTTGGGCGATACGCCTACGCTGACGATGGCCAGATCGATGTCGACAGTTTCCGTAGCACCCGGGATGGCTACCGGACTGCGACGGCCCGAAGCATCCGGTTCGCCCAGCTCCATCTTCTGGAGAGTGACTTGTTTCACGCGGCCCAGTTCGTCGGCAATGTATTCGATGGGGTTGTGCAGGGTCAGGAACTCTACTCCTTCCTCTTTGGCATGCTTCACTTCTTCGAGACGGGCAGGCATTTCTTCTTCCGAACGACGGTAGATGATCATGGCCCGGTCGGCGCCCAGACGTTTGGCTGTACGTACCGAGTCCATAGCCGTGTTACCGCCACCGATGACTGCTACGTTCTTGCCGAAGGCTACCGGCGTATCCGAATCGGGGTCGGCGGCATCCATCAGGTTGACACGGGTCAGGTATTCGTTGGACGACAGGATGTTGATCGAGTTCTCGCCCGGTATGTTCATGAAGTTGGGAAGTCCGGCGCCCGACGCTACGAAGAATCCTTGGAAACCTTCTTCCTTCAACTCTTCCACGCTGATGGTCTTGCCCACGATGCAGTCTTTGATGAAGTGGACACCCATCTTGGCCAGACTTTCGATCTCCACATCCACAATGCTATTCGGCAGGCGGAATTCGGGGATACCGTATTTCAGTACGCCACCGATCTCATGCAAGGCTTCGTACACCGTCACGTCGTAACCGTATTTCGCCATGTCGCCGGCGAAGGCCAATCCGGCAGGACCCGAACCGATCACAGCTACCTTGATGCCATTCTTCTCAGCGATGGCCGGTACCGAGATCTGACCGCTTTCGCGCTCGTAGTCGGCAGCGAAACGTTCCAGGTGACCGATAGCCACGGCTTCTTTATTCATTTTCAGGTGGATACACTTTTCTTCGCACTGCTTCTCCTGCGGGCAAACACGTCCGCAAACAGCCGGCAGGGCACTGGTTTCTTTCAGCGTCTTGGCTGCTTCGAGGAACTCGCCGCGCTCGATGTTCTTGATGAAGCGGGGAATATCGATGCCTACCGGGCAACCTTCCATACAGCCCGGGTTGGCGCAATCCAAACAGCGCTTGGCTTCCTGTTGGGCCTGTTCGGGAGTCAGCCCCTGGTTCACTTCGTCTTTGCGGTGGTTGATTCGGTACAGCGGATCCAGTTCCTTCATGTGGCAACGCTCGATGTTGGAACGTTCCTTGGCTTTGAGCGACTTGCGCAGCTCCTCACGCCAGGCGGCGTTGCGGCCGTTCTCGTCGATAGCTTTGGTAGCTTCGCAAGCGGTGGCCGGGGCCAGCTTGCTCATCTCTTCGCGTTCGATGCTCTTGAAGGCACCCATGCGTTTCAGCATCTCGTCGAAGTCTACCTGATGTCCGTCGAATTCCGGTCCGTCCACACAGACGAACTTCGTCTTTCCGCCGATGGTGATACGGCAAGCGCCGCACATGCCCGTACCGTCTACCATGATGGTGTTCAGCGATACCTCGGTGGGGACTTCATATTTCTTTGTCAGCAAGCAAACGAACTTCATCATGATGGCCGGGCCGATGGCGAAGCATTTGTTTACCTTTTCACGCTTGATCACTTCTTCCACGCCTTCGGTCACCAGTCCCTTACGTCCGTACGAACCGTCGTCGGTCATGATGATCACCTCGTCCGAGCTTTCGCGCACTTTCTTTTCCAGGATGATCAGATCCTTGGAACGTCCGGCCAGTACCGAGATCACCCGGTTGCCCGCCGCCTTCAAAGCCTGGATAATGGGGAGCATAGGAGCTACGCCTACACCACCACCGGCGCATACCACTGTGCCGAAGTTCTCGATGTGGGTAGCTTGTCCCAGCGGACCTACTACATCGGTGATGTAATCGCCTGCATTGAGTTCGCAAAGCCGGGTGGAAGAGAGTCCCACCTCCTGCACTACCAGCGTGATGGTGCCTTTCTGCAGATCGGCTCCGGCGATAGTGAGGGGCATGCGTTCGCCTTTTTCGCCCACACGGACGATGACAAAGTGTCCAGCCTTGCGGGACTTGGCTATCAGAGGAGCTTCAATTTCCAGTTTGATCACCTTCTCTGAAAAATGTTCTTTGCTAACAATCTTGTTCATTATTGAATTAATTTGTTTGAATTTCTACGTAAATACCGTCTGTGTCGTTTTAAATTCGGGCAAATATACAACTTATATCTGATTCACCACAGAGTGACACAGAGTTTCACAGAGTTTTTCATTTATAAAGGATAAGAAAATGAGCGGTTAGTTCTGTGGAACTTTGTTGTGGATAAAGGTTTGTTTATATCTATATTTTTCCCTTGCCCCAGAGGGGCTATGAACACATAGCCCCTCTGGGGCAAGGGAAAAACATATAGATAAAGATTAGTCAATCAAGTCGAACCCGCAGTAGGGGATCAGCGCTTTCGGGATGCGGATGCCTTCCGGAGTCTGGTTGTTTTCCAACAGGGCGGCCACGATGCGCGGCAGGGCGAGGGCAGAACCGTTCAGTGTGTGGCACAGTTCGGTTTTCTTCTCGGCGGTACGGTAGCGGCATTTCAGACGATTGGCCTGGTAAGCCTCGAAGTTCGATACCGAGCTTACTTCCAACCAGCGCTTCTGGGCTTCCGAGTACACCTCAAAGTCGAAGCAGAGGGCAGCGGTGAAGCTCATGTCACCACCACACAGGCGGAGGATACGGTAGGGGAGTTCCAGTTTCTGGATCAATCCTTCTACGTGGGCCACCATCTCTACCAATGAATCATAAGAGTGTTCCGGTGTGTCGATGCGTACGATTTCCACTTTCGAAAATTCGTGCAGGCGGTTCAGCCCGCGCACGTCCTTGCCGTACGAGCCGGCTTCGCGGCGGAAGCACTGCGTATACGCGCAATTCTTGATGGGGAGCGACTTCTCGTCCAGAATCACGTCGCGATAGATGTTGGTTACAGGCACTTCGGCGGTGGGGATTAGGTACAGGTCGTCCAGCCCGCAGTGATACATCTGTCCTTCCTTGTCGGGAAGCTGTCCGGTGCCGTAGCCCGAAGCCTGGTTCACTACCGTGGGCGGCATGATTTCCAGGTAGCCGGCATCGCGGGCCTCGTCGAGGAAGAAGTTGATCAGCGCACGTTGCAGACGAGCGCCTTTGCCTTTGTATACAGGGAATCCGGCACCGGTGATCTTTACACCGAGGTCGAAGTCGATCAAATCATATTTCTTAGCCAGGTCCCAGTGGGGCAGGGCATCGGCCGGAAGTTCCGTTTCCATTCCGCCAGTCCGTTCGATGACATTCTCTTCGGCGCTGTGACCTTCCGGAACACTTTCGTGCGGTATGTTGGGGATGGTGTACAGAATGTTCTGAAGCTCGGCAGCTGCATCGTTCATGGTGGCTTCCAGTGCTTTGCTGCTTTCCTTCAATTCGGCTACCCGGTCACGAGCCGTTTCGGCCACGTCCTTCTTGCCCTCTTTCATCAGTTGCCCGATGCTCTTCGAGAGTGAGTTTACCTCGGCCAGGTTCTTATCTAATTCGCTTTGTGTAAAGCGTCTTTTGTCGTTGACTGCAATAACTTGCGCGATGGTTTCCCGGGCATCCTTGAAGTTCTTCTTCTCCAGGCCGCGGAGCACCGCTTCGGTGTTTTCTGTAATTTGTTTGATGGTAAGCATATCTGTACGTTGTTAGATGGATTTTATTTGGAAGTGCAAAGATACATATTTTTAAATAACACTACCAGATAAAATGCAACAAGAAAGGAGATGCAATCGCATGGATTGCATCTCCTTCTCTTAAGTCTATGTTACAGGAACTTATGCTTCCGTAGCGGGAACAACAGAAACATATCTTCTGTCTTCTCTACCTACTTTGAACTGTACAGTTCCGTCAACCAAGGCGAAAAGTGTGTGGTCTTTTCCCATGCCGATGTTTTCACCCGGATGGAATTCAGTACCTCTCTGGCGAATGATGATGTTGCCTGCTTTGCAAACTTCGCCACCGAATATCTTTACGCCTAATCTCTTACTTGCTGATTCGCGGCCGTTCTTCGAACTACCGACACCTTTTTTATGTGCCATTTTTTCTTACTTTAATTGATTAAGCTACTACTTCTGTGATTGTTAACTCTGTAAACTGCTGACGGTGACCGTTGAGTTTTCTGTGACCTTTTCTTCTTTTCTTGTGGAAAACGAGAACTTTGTCACCCTTCACCATGCTTGATACGATCTGGCAAACCACTTTGGCACCTTCTACGGTAGGGATACCTACAGTGATAGCGCCGTCTTTGTCAACCAAAAGAACTCTGTCAAACTCTACTGTCGCACCGTTTTCTGCATTCTGAATGTGGTGAACGAACAATTTCTTTCCGGCTTCAGCCTTGAACTGCTGGCCATTGATTTCTACAATTGCGTACATTTATGTATAATAATGTATGTTAGCTCCGTCGGGTGGTCTTTAATCACTTAGAGAACACTTGTTTACCCGGTGCGGAATAATCAGGGCACAAAAGTAATGCATTTATTTGTATCGCACAAATATTTCGAGAAAAATTCACCGCGGACGTGCAGAGTTCCTAACTATTTTATCAGGCTTTCTATTTTAACTTTCGCGTTCAAGGGGCGCAGGTGGCTGCCTTTTTCTACGATCGTACCTTCGGCGTCTATCAGTACATAGAAGGGGACTCCGTCTAAGTCAAACGACCGGCGTATCTCGCTGCTTTGTTTCAGGGAGAGTAAATAGTGTTGTCCTCCCAATTGGAATTTGTCTAAGCAAGCCTTCCAGGGACCTTCTTTTGATTCCAGACATATATAAACGAAGGCCACCTCTTTCCCGTGCAATGCTGTTTCGATTGTTTTCGAGTTGGGCATCTCTGACAGGCAAGGTGCGCACCATGTCCCCCAGAAGTCCATGTAGATTACTTTCCCTTTATTGGTTTGCAGTATCTCGTCGATAATCTGTTTTACGCTTGAGCCTTCTGCTTTTTTGAGTACCGCTTCCAGTTGTAGTTCCGGGTTTTCAATCCTTGATTTTGTTTGTTGGTAACGTTGATAGAGAGGCTCTCGCAGAAAGGGCTCGGTGATATATTGGTCCACAATCGGTTTGTATTGTTCGAAGGCTTCAATTTCTTGCTTTAGGAATTTTTTGTTAAAGTGGGAGGTCAGATTGATTTGTCGCACCAGAGGATCGGGCATAGGTAATATGACCCGGTTGATGTAGATGGAGTCGTACGCGTCTGAACTTGCGATAAACCCTCCTCCCGGAAGGATTCCATATGTTCCGTTTGTATCCTGGCCTCGTAATTCGTCTATGAAGTATTTGTGAATCCATTCGCTGTATTGGTTGAGTGCATAAGCGGAAATAAACGAACGATGGTCGACCGGCATAAAGTCCAGCATCGGTTTGTAGAATCCTTTGGGTACATCCCATGAATCCTGGAAGTTCATGCCATTTGCATTCCTATGGTCGCCGGCATACAGGGCGAGAGACATATAATAATTTCCATCGAGGAAAGCGGATGCCCATTTCTTCGTTTCTTCATCCGGTTTGTTTTCTCTGACAAAGCGGTCGTATAGCTCCAGCCCTTTTGCGCGGGTGCTGTCTAAGTAACAGAGGTATTGGTCCGGCTCATATTCTTTGACGGCTTTGTTCTTTTTATTCCAATCCCAATAGATTTCATGCGCGAAATATGCCCGTTGGAAGGTGGCGGCATCTTGATTTTGCTTGGTGTTTGTTCCTTCAAAACGAATGCTTTGCAATAATTCCGGGCGGTCGTTGCAGGCTCCGTCAAAGCGGACGAAGATGGAGTCGCCCGGATGAGCGAGTACCTGGAAGTTTGTTTTGTACGTGATCCAGAAGTCCAGCGGGATGTAGCTTTCTGCTGTCGCGTAGAAGTTTCCCAGGCTGTCCGTTTGGGCGATGACTTCTTCTGAATAGAATCCCAAGCGGTTCAAACCTAACAATACCGGGATCTTGGGATCGTAATGATCTACCTTCCCGGTAATCGTAATGGTGCGGGATTCTATATCCCCGGCGAAAAGTTTCCCAGCGATTAGCAGTAATAGTAAGAATGCTGTTCTTTTCATGTCGTATCAAGAATAAATGAGTTGTTTTTGCAAATATATACTATTTATTGTTTCCATGGAAATGTGTTGATACTCTTTGGGCAGGCCTACACCGTTTGTTTTTTGATTTTATCTTGCACGATTGCACGATTTTCGACTTATATTACTGAATAAGTGCGCGTTAAGCCGTGACGGATACTTGTTTTATCCTACACGCGTCTTACACGTTTCAGGGTATCCGTCACGCTTCGTTTCCAGCACTCTAACACTCCGTTTCACCCGTTGAAACACGTCATTACAAGGAGTGGAACTGTCCGGAAGCAAGAAGCTATCACTCAGTTGCAAGGAGGCAACACTTAGTTTCATGCCCGGAAACACTTTGTTTCGTCTGATGTATATTCTGTTTCATACTGACCCCCAATTATTGTCATACTGACCCCCTGTAATGTTCATGCTGACCCCTCTAGGAATTGTTTCTGACAGGGGGTCAGTATCAGCATAATGTTCATGCTGACCCCTTTCCAGCGGAATCAAGTTTTTTCAAATGAGTATGTTTGCCGGGAACTAACCCCCCCCCGGCTATGGCAGCAAAACCAATAACACCTCAGATGATTAAACAATTATTATTGATGCTCCATCAAGGCAAAGGCATCAAACCCACCGCTTCGGCTTTAGGTATTTCTAAGAATACCGTAAAGCGTTACCTGTCGTTGATTGAGTCCCATCATTTGGACATCAACGATCTGCTCTCGAAGGATTCCTGCATCCTGGAGTCCTACTTTGACCAGCTCAACAACCGTGCTCCGGATCCGGCATGCACTGAGCTCCTCTCCTTGTTTCCCGCTTACGAGCAGCAGCTAAAGGAGCCGGGGAAGAACCTTCTTTATATTTGGGAACACTATTACAAGCCCACTCATCCCCAAGGATATAGCTATCCCCAGTTTTGCTTCTACCACCGGCAATACACGCGTGATAAATCGGCCAGCCTTCACATAGTGGAGACTCCCGGTGAGCGCATGTATATAGACTATGCCGGCAAAAAGATCTCTTATGTAGAGCGTAGCACGGGCGAGATCATTGCCTGCGAGTTCTATGTCTCCCTTCTGGCTCACAGTCAGTTCACCTACGCGGAGGCTTCCCGGAGCCAAAAGAAAGAGTGTTTTATAGCCAGTACGGTCCGTGCTTTATCTTATTTTGACGGTGCCCCTCAGGCGTTGGTTCCCGATAACCTCAAAAGCGCGGTAACCAAAGCCAGTAAATACCAGGCGGATATCAACGATGCTTTCCTGGATATGGCCTCCTATTATGGTTGTGAAGTAGACCCGGCCCGCAGCCTCCATCCACAGGATAAAGCTGCGGTAGAGAGGGCCGTGAACATCCTCTATACCCGTGTCTATGCGGAACTCTCCCAGGAAACCTTCTTCTCCCTGGAGGACCTAAACAAAGCCATACGTACCTGCGTGGATGCGCATAACGACACCCGGTTCCAACGCAAAGACACCACCCGCCGTCGGCTTTATCTGGAAGAGGAGAAGATACAATTGCGCCCCTTGCCCCAGGAACCTTATTGCTTGCGGGAGTACAAAACCCTTAAGGTCCAGAAGAACAACTACATCCTCTTCTCTCCTGATAATCACTACTATAGCGTTCTCTGCCAGTTCATCGGATTGGACGTCAAGGTCTCCTACACCGACAAGGAAATCAGTGTGTACTATGCAGGTCAGCGTGTGGCCATCCACCGGCGTACTTACGCCAAAGGACAGTACACCACCGTACCCGAACACCTGCCCAAAGAACACCAGATGGTGGCTGGATGGAGCAACGAATACTTCTCCAAATGGGGACATAAACTACATCTTCTCATCGGGCAATATCTGGACCGCCTGTTGGCCAGACACACCTATCCACAGACAGCCTACAAGCAATGTTTAGGGATCGTAAACTACGCCGAAAGAGCCAACGTAAGCATTGAACGCCTGACCACAGCCTGCCAAATGGGAATGGAAGCAGGTATTTACAGTTACGGCTACATAGACCGCGTGTTGAAGGGGAAAAGAGACCTGTTCTACCTGGAAGCTAAAAAAGCAGAACAGGAGAAAACAGAAGAGCAGGTGGTGGTTCATCAGAATATCCGGGGACAAGCCTATTACAAAGATTTATTTGACCAATCATTAGAAAATACGGATTATGAATGAAATTACATTAGAAAGAATGACTTCCCTGCGACTGACAGGGATGCGCGAAGCCTTTGAAAGAATGCTTCAAGCCAAGACAGCCGAAGCCCTGACGGCAGATCAGGCTATTGCCATGCTCATCGATGCGGAATGGGATGCCAAGAACAACCGTCGGGTAGAATATCGCCTGAAGAACGCGCACTTCCGCTACAAAGCTTGCATGGCAGAGATTGATTATGTGCACAGCAGGGGGCTGGACCGCAACCAGATAGCCCGCTTGAGTGACTGCGCTTTTGTAAGAAACGCCGA
Source organism: Bacteroides sp. (assembly GCA_031554505.1). GTDB lineage: Bacteria > Bacteroidota > Bacteroidia > Bacteroidales > Bacteroidaceae > Bacteroides. The sequence goes on from JAVBVI010000058.1 coordinate 10,065, forward strand.
AAGCATACTGGTGGTAGGGCCAACCGGTGTGGGGAAGTCCTATGTAGCCTCTGCATTAGGGGAACAAGCCTGTCAGATGGGGTACAAAGTGCTTTACCAGAATGCCACAAGGCTCTTCACTCAACTCAGGATGAAGAAGGTCGATGGCAGTTACATCGATGAGATAGAAAAACTAGGAAAAAATGACCTGCTCATCCTGGACGATCTCTTCCTGCAACCCTTAGACAGTAGCGCATCGCTGGGACTAATGGAGATTATGGAGGATAGGTATGCAAGAAAATCATTGATCATTACCTCACAGTATCCACCCGATAAATGGTGGGACATGATTAAAGATAAAACCATTGCAGATGCATTGTTAGATAGGCTAATAAATACATCACATAAAATTATCCTACAAGGAGAGTCGATGAGAAGAAAAAAACAATAATTTTGCCAAAGCTGAAAAGAAAAACAGACTCAAAAAGAAGATACTTGATGAACCAATGAAAAACTTGGGGGTCAGCATCACCAGAATGAGGGGTCAGCTTCGCCAGAATACACAGTCTGATGAAACGAAGTGTTTCCGGGCATGAAACGTTTCGTTTCCAGGCATGAAACTTTCTTCTGCCCAGAAGCAAACGAACAAACAGCCAATAAATTCGTGACGGATACCCTGAAACGTGTAAGACGCGTGTAGGATAAAACAAGTATCCGTCACGGCTTAACGCGCACTTATTCAGTAATATAAGTCGAAAATCGTGCAATCGTGCACGATAAAATCAAAAAAACAAACGGTGTAGAGATTATTTCACCGGCTCTACAGTATAGCCTTGTTGCTTCAATAACTGGAGCAAACCGTGTTCGCCGGGCAGATGCAAAGCACCTACAGCCACGAAGGTCGGAGCTTCCTGCATGATGGCCGGTAATTTCGTGGCCCACGCTTTGTTGCGGTTGTCGATCAGGGCCGCTTCTTCGGCAGCAGTCATGTCGCATTGATTACCTTCTTTCTCTTGCGAAAGTTTGTACATCGCATCCAGATCCTGTGCCATGTAGTCATCTGTGAGCTGTTTGGCTTGACGCAGCGCGTGGTCCTGATTGTTGAAGGTGCAGAGGAGTTGTTCCGCCTGACGTGTCAGCGACGAACTGCTGTAGAGCAGGTCGAACTGAAACTGGAGGGTTTCCAGTCCGGCAGTCTTCTTGCCTTTCTCTTGGGCTTGCGCCTGGAAATACATGTCGATCTGTTCCTGCGGATTGAAACCGGAGAAGGTTTTCAGGTACAGGATGATGATCAGGTTGTTCGAGATAAAGGCTGGCTTTATTTTCGGCATCTGGGCGATGTCGAACATCATGTTTTCCTGGCAGAACTTCTGGATGGCTGTGTACTCGTCCGGAGTGAAGAGCGACTGGAAAGTAGTGTCGCTTTGCGTTACCATGGCTTGTTGCATCAGTTGCATGGTAGCCGGACTCATCATGTCGGCCATCGATACTTCGCCATACACTTGTGTGGTGGCGTCGAGGGCTGCTTGCATCCCTTCAATCTTGTCTTTGATGCTGAGCGATGCCAGGTGGTGTGTCCCCATGATGTACGAGGGTTTCTCCAGGCCTTTGCCCGAAACTTTCCACAATAATTGCGCTTGTGCGGCCGGTGCCAGCAGGAGGCAGAGGGCCAGTAAACCGAAAATCTTTTTCATACGTTGTACTGTTTTTATTATTCTACATTGAAGTATTCTTCTAGTTCCTTCTCCGCCGAGTTCTCGATGTTTTCGATGTCGCGGATGATGATGCCATGTTCCAACAGAGCGATACGTGGGCACACGTCGACCGTATGGTTCAGGTTGTGACTGGAGATGATGACGGTAGCCCCGTGCTCCTCGTTGTACTTCTTGAGCATGTTTTTGATGATGGACTGTGAGCTCGGGTCGAGGAAGTTGAACGGTTCGTCCAGGATCAACAATTGCGGGTAGTGCAGCATGGCCGAGATGATACCGATTTTCTGTTTGTTGCCTGCCGAGAAGTTACGGATGAACTTCTTCTGTCCGATGACCTCGCCGTTCATGAAACGTTCGAACGGTACGAGGCGCTCGTCCACTTCTTCCTTTTTCAGTCCGTACATCTTGCCGATGAAGTAGAAATACTCCTCCGGGGTGAGGTAGTCGATGAGGAAACCCTCGTCGATGAAAGCACCGGTGAAGTTCTTCCAGTCCTCGCTCCGTGCCACGTCGATGTCGTTTACGGTGATGTTGCCCGCGTCGGCTTTCAGCAGGTCAAGTATCAGGCGGAACAGGGTCGTCTTACCGGCACCGTTATTGCCCACCAGTCCCAGCATGTCTCCTTGCCGGATGGTGTAGCTCTCTATATCTACGGCTCTTTTTTCGCCGAAGTTCTTTTGCAGATTATTAATAATGATCATATCTTACAGGATAAACGGGTGAGTAATTAGTTGCGGGTGTCCCGGAAGCCTTCCATGTTCCGGTAGCGGCGTTTCATGAAACGTTTGTATACGTTCTTTATCCAGATGTGCGCCGTCAGTACGAAAGCCAGACAAATGCCTATCAGGATCCACGAACCGAGCGTCTGCCCGAAGAGGTTGGTCAGGCCGAGGTAGAGCATGAAGGGCAGACCGAAGGAGGCTACTCCTACCAAATTCTGTAAAGCATTTCCGGAGTTTTGCCGGCCCGACAATCCTTCATTCAGTGGCACCGTCTTCACGTTGTACACCGCCAGTTGGAACAGGATGAAGTAGAGTGGCCCGATAGCAAAGAAAGCAAACGTAAAGGCACTGAGCAACGTCAGCTTACCCATGACGATGGCGGGTATCATCAGCACGAAAGGAATCACCACGCCGATGCTGTACAGGTAGTATTTCGCTTTCAGCAGACTGAAGATAGACTCTTTGCGCGTCATCAGTCCGTCGATGTAATTGCCTTCGTACCCCATGATCTGGGTTAGGATCACCGTGCCGAATGCTACAAAACTGTAGATGGCGATGAAGTTCTTCATGATGCCGTCGTATACATCCGAGAAGCTCAGGGCGAGCGAGAACAGCACTACGATGATGGTTATCATGCGCAGGGACGACTTGCAGCGTTTGTTGCGGAACAGCATCTTCAGTTCCAGGCGGAAGTATTCGCCTACCTCACCGTATTGTTCGAGGAACTTGTACTCAGATACATGCTTCACTTTCGTGTCTTCCACCTTGTTCAGCTCGTCATAGATCAGTCCCGCCATGATGCTCCGGTTGATGAACCACAGCAGGGCGATGGCAGCCAATGTGCCGAGGTAGTACAACAGGTTGCCTTCAATATATCCCTCGCCGAGGTTCATGAAGAAAGCCGTTAGCGGGCTTTTGTCGGGAACGAAGAACCAGGCACCCAGACCGCCGTAGACTGCTATCGGTAGTAGCAGCCACCAGAGTCGTTCGTTGATCAGCGTGCGGCACAGCAGGTACCAGTAATTGTTGAACACCATCAGCAACCAGATACCGAAGCAGTAGGCGATGATACCTCCGATTCCGTAAAACCGGGTGACGGCAACAACCGCGAACGGTACGAAGAAGAACAGCCAGAATGTATTAAAACTGCTCAGCCCCGAGCGTACCAGCAGGAAATCGATGAGGCGGTTCCGCCTGACCGGCATCAGGAGGTAAGGTTTTACCTCCTGTGTCGGTGTCTTTTGGAACGGGAAACGCATCAGGAAGTCGAGGACGAGGATGATCAGCAATCCCGAATTCATCAGATGGTAGGCTTCCATGTTGCTGGACTCACCGAGTGCTTTAGCTATTGTGAAGCCGAAAAACACCAGGTAACCTGCCCAGAACACGCCCATGAAGTACATCCAGAACTTGCCAAAGCGGTTCTTTTCGTACATGGGGTGCCGTTTGGCGGCCAGCTTGCCGTGTTTGCGTAACTCGTTGAATAAGGTGATCATTTCTTTTCAGGACTTGTCATGGTTACTTCCAGTTCATTCTTCTGCTTGAGCAGGTCGTTGGCAAACTGCTGCACATCTTTCGCCGTGATGCTGTTCACGATGGCATCGTAATCCTTTGCAATGTCCATACCCGTAATCGTGTATTCGTCGATGGCGTGCAGCCAGTAACTGTTCTCCTTCAGGTTCTCGGAGTGTTTCTTCAGCATGAACTCCTTCACCTTGTTCATATTCTCGGCGCTCGGACCGTTCTTGGCCAGGTTCTGTGCCTCGTTGAAGATGATGCTCATCAGCTTGTCCTTCTTCTCGGGAGCCGTGTCGAAGACAATCTGCAGGTAACCGAAGGTTTTCGGGAATTTCTCGATGCTGCCGCCTACGTATACGCCGTACGAGCCGCCTTCGTCCTCGCGTACCTTTTCGGTATAGACCAGGTCGAGTATCTGCGAAGTCATGCTCATCAGGATGTTGCTCTTCAGGTCGTAGTTGCACACACCGTTGTAGAGTACCAGTACCGAGGCTTTTGGGGTTTCCTGTTCCTTGACGAACTCGTTCTTGTAGGTGCCCTGGCGCATGTAGAGCTTGTTGTCCTTGAAGGTCTCTTTGCGGTGGGTGGCAGGAAGTGCTCCCAGATAACCGGCAATCAGATCCTTGTCCTTATCGATGTCGATGTTGCCCACCAGATAGAAGGTGAAGTCGCTCACATCTTTGAAGCGGTCGTGGTACATGGCCATAATTTTGTCGTAGTCTATCTGGTCTACCATGTTGGCCTTCATGCGGAGAGCCCGCGGATGTTTGCCGTACACAGCAGCCTGGATGGAGTCGCTGAACGCCACTTGCGGGTTCAACTCCATGTTCTGCAACGAAGCTTTCATGCGGTTCTTCAGCGAAGTGAACGCATCCTCGTCCTTGCTCAGAGAAGTGCACGACAGGTAGGCGAGTTGCAGCATCGTTTCCAGGTCCTTGGGTGAACAGCTACCGGTGATGCTCTCTTCGAGGTTTCTTACGTTGGCGCTGGCCGAGGCCTTCTTGCCGGCTAATACCTTGTTCAGATCCACTCGTGTGAAGTTGCCCAGCTTGCTGATACCCATCACTTCGTTCAGCTCCTGAATGTTGATGATGTCCGAGTCGGGGAACACCGACGTTCCTCCGGGGCTGGTGCTACCCATCAGGATTTCGTCGGCTTTGAAGTCGGTCTTTTTCAGGATTACCTTCACGCCATTAGAAAGTACGAGTTCGGTCGCATCGAAGAGCGGGTAGTTCTTTTGCGATACGATCTTTCCACCTTTCGGCATTTCTGCCATGAGCGGTTCGTCGGACACCTTGTCTACATAAGCTGTCAGCTCTTCGCCTTCCACTTGTTTGATCAGGGCGGCTACCGCCTCTTTGGTCGGCAGTTGGATACCTTCTTTATCCGGAGCAAAGATGGCTACCACCTGGTTGCTGTCGGTCATCAGGCCTTGCATCATCTGGTTCAGCATCTCCACTTTGATATGAGGCGCTACCTGATTGATGATGGCATATTGGTTCTCGATACCCGGTATGGGCTCATTGTCGAGGAAGTTGCGCACGTATTGGTTGACGTATGCGTCGTTCTTCTGCTTGTCACGCTCGTTGAAAGCCGACTCCAGGTAACGGAGGTGTTCGGCGCGGGCACGGGCGTATTCCGATTCGGTGAAGCCGAACTTGCGGGCGCGTTCCATCTCGCGCAGCACGCTGGCGATACCGTTTTCTACTTCGCCTTCTTTGCAGACCGCTACGCCGGTAAAAGCACCCTTGGTTTTTGATACGAAGAACTCGCCGTCATAGGTGTATGCATAAATGAACGGAGGAGTGGCTGTCTGTGTCAGCTCGTTGAGACGTGCATTCAGCATGTTACCGATAAGAGCGGTGGCATAGTTTTGTACCAGGTAACCGATGTTTTCTTTCTGTTCATTGGGCACTATATCGTGCTTGTAGAATATCATCGACTGGATGTTCGATTGTTCCTTGTCCTTTTCGATAATGACGATGGGGTCCTGGTTGTTGTTTACCGGATAGTAGACGCGTTCGGCTGCATTGGGCTGGGCGGGAATATCGGCAAACATCGTCTTGATCTTGGCTTCGATGGCATCCACATCGATATCACCTACCACCACTACACCTTGCAGGTCGGGGCGGTACCATTTCTCATAATAGTCTCTCAACGTTTGGTACTTGAAGTGCATCACCACGTCCATCGTTCCGATAGGGAAGCAGGTGGCGTATTTCGTGCCGGCAAACATCTGCGGCAGCATCTTTTCCATCATGCGGTAGTTGGCGCTCATGCGGGTACGCCATTCTTCGTTGATCACACCACGTTCTTTGTCGATCTCTTTCGGATCGAGTGTCAGGTCGTTAGACCAGTCGTGCAGGATGAGCAAGCAGGAGTCGATAGCTCCGGCTACAGTGACAGGCACGTTAGAGATGTTGTATACCGTTTCGTCCACCGAAGTGTAGGCGTTCAGGTTTTCGCCAAACTTTACCCCGATGCGTTCCAGGTATTGTTTCAGGGCATCACCCGGGAAGTGGGTCGTTCCGTTGAAACACATGTGTTCCAGAAAGTGCGCCAACCCACGCTGGTTTTCTTCTTCCTGAATGGAACCTACTTTCTGAGCGATGTAGAAGTCGGCCCGGTTGGCTGGTAACGCATTCTTACGAATGTAATAGGTTAACCCATTTTCTAACTTGCCGATACGTACATTCGGATCGACCGGGATGGGAGGCATCTGCTGTGCGCGCATCTGCTGGGCGCTGCAACAAAGGATCACAGCTACTACCCAAAAATAACGGAGTACTTGTTTCATATAATCTTTGAATTAAGTTGTTTCTGATGTTATCAGTCGGAGAGAAAAAAAGAAAATCACAAAAAAAGAAAAAATAGTTCACCACAGAGTCACACAGAGTCCCACAGAGTTTTAATTCACTGTAGAATTAGTCATTCGTTTTTTACCCCTCAGTGTAAATGGGAAGAATAAAAACTCTGTGGAACTCTGTGTGACTCTGTGGTGAACTAAATTCATTGAATGGCTTCGCGGATGCGTACCAGTTTTGTCAGCAGCCCCTCGAGCAAATCGAGTTGCAGCATGTTGGCACCGTCGCTCTTCGCCACGGCGGGGTTCTCATGCGTTTCGATGAACAGCCCGTCGGCCCCTACGGCTACGCCCGCTTTGGCTACCGTTTCGATAAGTTGAGGCATGCCACCGGTGACACCGGCTGTCTGGTTGGGTTGTTGCAGAGAGTGCGTTACATCCAGGATTACCGGGAAACCTAATGTCTGCATTTCCGGAATGCCACGGTAGTCTACAATCAGGTCTTGGTAGCCGAAGGTGGTGCCGCGTTCCGTCAGCATCACCTGCTTATTGCCTGCTTCGACCACCTTGTCGGCGGCGAATTTCATAGCCAGGGGAGAGAGGAACTGTCCCTTTTTGATGTTGACGATCCTGCCCGTCTGGGCAGCAGCTACCAGCAAATCCGTCTGCCGGCAGAGGAAAGCTGGGATCTGGAGTACATCCACGTACTCGGCAGCCATGGCCGCTTCCTCGGCTGCGTGGATATCCGTTACAGTAGGCACGCCAAAGGTTTCGCTCACTTTCCTCAGAATCTTCAGTGCCTTCTCGTCGCCGATACCCATGAACGAGTCCAGTCGCGAGCGGTTGGCTTTGCGGTACGATCCTTTGAAAACGAACGGAATGTTCAACGCGTCGGTGATCTTCACCACCCGTTCGGCGATGCGCATTGCCATCTCTTCACCCTCGATCACACAGGGACCTGCAAGCAAGAAGAAGTTGCCGGCAGGATTATTTTTAAGTTCGATCATATTCGTATATATTAATTAGGTATAATTAGCGTGATTCTTTCCGACAAGATGCCTATCTCTATCGGGAACTGCTTGGGCAGCAGACGGCCGTCGAGATCCACCGAAGCATTCTTGGCGCGGAGTACCTTTACCTTCTTGGTGCGGTAGCTCTTCACCACCTTGTGGTTCAGGATACGACCTTGAATAAGCATCCAGAGTCCGGAGATGATTTGCAGGAATTCCGGACGGTAGATTACCGATACGTCGAGCCAGCCATTGTATGGCACGGCACTGGGCGTCTGCCCGTATCCGCTGGCACTACCCACACACACTGTCATGATGCGTCCGCGGATATGTTCGTCGTTGATGCGCAGGTGCATCCGGTAGAGGCTACGTTCGAAGATAAGCAGGAACAAAGCAGTGAGGTAGGAGAGGAACTTTACCCCCCAGAATCGTTTCGTCTGGTCAGTGATTTTGACGATGCGTGCTCCCAGGCCAATGTTAACGGCATTCAGGAAGAAACGGCGTTGGTGGTGTGTGCCGTCGAAGTAATTGCAGTAGCCCACGTCGATCTTCTTGCGGCGATTGTTGATGATCCAGTCCACAGCCGGTTTGTAGTCCATATTCAGTCCCCAGTACCGGGCAAAGTCGTTCCCGATGCCATTCGGGATGATTCCGATGGCTATCTCATTCTTCTGTTCGGCATTCGAGTTCATGATTCCGTTGAGGGCATCGTTCAGTGCGCCGTCGCCACCTACGATGACGATGGTACGGTAACCGTTGTTGGCCAGGATGCCGGCCAGACGTTCTACCGAGCCGAATCCTTCGGACTGCACGTAGTCATACGACACACCTTTGCTGTCCATGTATTCCTTTATTTCCGTCCAGCGCTTCTGTACTTTGCGTGTTCCGGCCTTCGGGTTGTAGATGACCCCCCATGTTCCTGGATGTACACTCATCTCGTATCGTTTTTTTGAGGTTTGTTTTCTGTGGTTTAATCGTTGACAAAGGTACTAAACTTCTTTGAGTTTTTCTTTTACAAATCGAATCTTTTCTTCCATCGGCCAGCGCGCGTCGATCCAGTGGATGGTGAACCCCCGTCGCTCCATGCCGCGGAACCAGGTCATCTGTCGTTTGGCAAACTGGTGGATGGCGATGTCCAGTCCGGCGAACATCTCCTCGTACGTCAGCTGGCCGATGATGTACTGGGTCAGGAACTTGTATTCCAGCCCGTAGTAGATCAGGTCGTCGGCCGAAACACCCGAGTTGAGCAACCGTCGTACCTCGTCGATCATTCCATCGTCCAGCCGTTGCTTCAACCGTCGGCTGATCTTCTCCCGGCGCAGTTCCCGGTCGATGTCCACTCCGATGATGAGACTATTGAATGACGGAAATTCCCGTTCGGTTACCGGATGTTCGGCGTAGTACACCTCGATTTCGAGGGCTCGGATAGCCCGCTTCACGGTGTCTACGTCGGTAGAGTTGTGCAAGGTCTTGTATTGTTGCAGCATGCCGGTCAGCTCTTCGAGCGACTTGTCAGCCAACTGCTGGCGCAGTTCCGGATTTTCGGGTACAGGCATCAGACGATAGCCTTTCAGGACCGATTCCAGATACATGCCCGTACCCCCACATACAACAGGCAGATGCCCATTTTGTTGGATGGTTTCGTAAGCTGTAAGGAAGTCGTGCTGGTACTCGAAGACATTGTATTTATAGCCCGGATCGGCTATATCGATGAGGTGATACGGGATGAGGCGACCGTTCACGGTATAATCGTCCAGGTCTTTCCCCGTACCCAGGTCCATACCCCGGTATATCTGGCGGGAATCGGCACTGATTATTTCTGTGTCAAGTTCGGCAGCCAGAGCAGCGGCAAAGGGCGTTTTCCCCGAAGCAGTAGGACCAAGTATGGCGATCAAATCATAGCTGGGCATGCAAGATGATTTTAAAATGTTTCGGACAAAGATATGAAAAAGGACGTGAAAATCGGATGGCCAACCCTTAAAACGTGTTATATATTTGTCGTTTCCGCACACAATGCTTGTTTTTGTCAATGATGTCTGTATCTTTGTAGTGTGTTTTTCATAGTATTAGATTTTAAGGTTAACAAAGGTTGGGATACGGCGGTATCCCTTTTTTTATATTTATCTCCTGGAACTCACTTTCGACAATTTCCCTGATGGGTACCTTTAAGGAATAATGTATATTTGACGAAAATCAATCAATCCATGAAAAAACAAAACTTCTTACTTGTACTGATGACAGTACTGTGTTCAGGCTTTGCGAAAGCCGATGAATTAAAGTTGTGGTATGCTCAGCCCGCTAAGGAATGGGTTGAAGCTTTGCCATTGGGTAACTCTCGCCTGGGAGTAATGGTCTATGGAAACCCAGCCAACGAAGAGTTGCAACTCAACGAGGAAACGGTTTGGGGAGGCGGACCGCATCGCAACGACCAACCCAATGCATTGAAAGTCTTGCCCGAAGTACGCCGGCTGGTGTTCGAAGGCAAGAACATGGAAGCGCAACGAATCATTGATAAGGAGTTCCGCACACCACAGAGCGGTATGCCTTACCAGACCATTGGTAGTCTGAAACTCCAGTTCCCCGGACATGACTCCTTTACAGATTATTACCGTGACCTGAATATAGAACAGGCCGTGGGTACTACGCGTTACAAGGTAGGCGATGTGCAATATACCCGTGAAGTATTTGCCTCGTTTACCGATAACGTGATATTGGTGCGCTTGACGGCCGATAAGCAGGGTGCTCTTTCGTTCACAGCAGGATATACCAGCCCGCTAAAGGTGCATGCTGTGTCGAAGAAAGACGGTAAGCTGATTCTGACCGGACAAGGGCAAGCGCACGAAGGTATTCCGGGTGCTATCCGCATGGAGACGCAAACCTATGTCCAGAACACAGATGGAAAGGTGACCGTTGATTCCGATAAGATTGCCGTGTCTGGTGCCACATCGGTGACCCTCTGTATTTCAGCTGCTACTAACTTTGTGAACTATCATGACGTAAGTGCCAGCGAAAGCAAGCGAGCCACTGCCTATATGAAAGCCGCCCTGAAGAAACCTTACGAGCAAGCTAAGGCCGATCATATCGCTTATTACCGCAATCAGTTCGACCGCGTGAAGTTGGATCTCGGTACTTCTAAAGCCGCCGCCCAGCAAACGCATCTCCGCATTAAGAACTTCCACCAGGGAGATGATATCTCCCTGCCCGTATTGCTCTTTCAGTACGGACGTTACCTGCTTATCTCTTCGTCACAGCCCGGTGGACAGCCGGCCAATCTGCAAGGCATCTGGAACCATCAACTCCTGGCGCCGTGGGATGGAAAGTATACTGTCAATATCAACCTGGAGATGAATTACTGGCCGGCGGAAGTAACCAACCTGAGCGAGACACATTTGCCGTTGGTACAGATGGTGAAGGAGCTCTCCGAAAGCGGACGTGCCACAGCGCGTGATATGTACGGTTGCGATGGTTGGGTGACACATCATAATACAGACTTGTGGCGTAGCTGCGGCGTAGTCGACGGTGCTTATTGGGGCATGTGGCCTAACGGTGGAGCTTGGTTGGCTCAGCATTTGTGGGAACGTTACCTTTATACCGGCGACAAAGAATACCTGAAAGAGGTATACCCGGCACTGAAAGGTTCGGCCGATTTCTTCCTCGACTTCCTTGTGGAGCATCCGCTGTACAAGTGGATGGTGACCTGCCCGTCGAACTCACCCGAGCAAGGGCCAAACAGTTCGTCTATCATTGCCGGTTGTACGATGGACAATCAGATTGCTTTCGATATCCTTTCCAATACGCGGAAAGCCTGCCTCCTCCTGGGCGACAATCCGGAATATGCGCAGAAGCTCGAAGCTATGATCAAACGTTTGCCACCGATGCAGATCGGGCAGTACAACCAGCTACAGGAATGGTTGGAAGATGTGGACAACCCCAAGAACGACCACCGGCATGTATCGCATCTCTATGGCTTGTATCCCAGCAACCAGATTTCTCCTTATACGCATCCGCTCCTGTTTCAGGCTGCCAAGAACTCGCTGGTTTACCGTGGCGACATGGCTACCGGATGGTCTATTGGTTGGAAAATCAATCTCTGGGCGCGTCTGCTCGATGGTAACCATGCTTTCAAGATTATCAACAACATGCTGGTATTGGTAGAACCGGGTAACAACGAAGGGCGTACCTACCCGAATATGTTCGATGCCCATCCACCCTTCCAGATCGACGGTAACTTCGGTTTTACCGCCGGGGTGGCCGAAATGTTGATGCAGAGCCATGACGGAGCTGTCCAACTGCTTCCTGCTCTTCCCGACGCCTGGCGTACCGGAAGCATTAGCGGACTCGTTGCCCGTGGAGGATTCGAAGTCGCCATGAAATGGGACGGCGTTCAATTGGAGGAGACCACCATCACCTCGCGCAACGGCGGCAACCTGCGCCTGCGCTCGTACGTACCTTTGCAAGGAGAGGGCTTGAAGAAAGCCACTGGCATCAATCCCAACCCATTATTCGAAAGAGCTGATATTAAAGATCCTCTTGTTTCTGCTAAGATCAATCCACAAGATGCATTGCTTTATCAGATCTATGAATATGATATTATGACCGAAGCAGGAAAGAGCTATTCCTTTGTACGGACGCATTAAACCGTACCAGCTTTTGGTCCAATAACTTCCTTTAGGAGCGTTTGCCTCTTCACAGTAATGACGAAGTTTCGTCACAGCTGTGAAGAGGCTTCTTTATATATGTCAAGAGATAGGGATGTTGGCATGTATTTCTTTAAACTATTCCTTGGATAGCCGTCCGTACCCTCGCGGAAGGTACAGATGATTTATTCCCTTTTTTATGTTTTTGCAAGATTTAGATACTCAAAAATGGTTGATGAGATGAAAATTGAAGTTCTTTTCTTCTTGAAGTGAAAAATAAGTATAAGTTATTGATATACACATTGTTGTAGGATTCTTTGTAACGCAGCAAAAAGTTCGTGTAACACGATTTAAAAAGATGTAACGTACATTAAAGTATGTGTTTCACTTATTTGTGGGTTTAACAAATTCTGATAATATATTTGCACTGTCGAAAGTGTATTTCCATTGAATACGCGAGATGTTATAAAAAATAAAGTAACCCTTAAAATCAATGCTTATGAGTAAAACATTTAACGATAGTTGATCAGTTCTCAAACGAAGAAGTCTTTCTCGCCTCGGATAAGACTTTTAGGTCCAAGCACATCTTGGACAAAATGAGGTAGCGAATAAAATTAATCATCTTTTATCTAATAAACATGGAAAAGAAAATCCATCGCACATTCTTACTTTATATAGCGGGATCTTCTATTTGCCACTATGGTTTTGGAGGCATCGGCACGGCTTGTTGATGCTTCAAATCGTATGCTAACCTATGATGAAAATATGATTATAAAACAATGTTGACAAATTATTATGGATTATTTAACATTAAATTAGTAATAATGAGAAACGTAACAAAACAATTCAAAAAGATTCCTTGCCTGTTTCTTTTGTTCCTATTTGGTTGCTTGCCTATATTGGCACAAACCGGAATAGTAATAAAGGGTACTGTACTTGACAGTAGTGGAGAAGCAGTTATCGGTGCTTCCGTTTTCGTGAAAGGAGACAATACTTCTGGAACGATTACAGACTTAGACGGGCATTTCACACTGAGTGCACCTAGTGCAAAGTCTACGCTCGTGATTTCATTCGTTGGAATGAAAACACAAGAATTACCTGTTGTTGCTGGTAAACAAATGCGTATTGTACTGGCAGACGATTCACAGATTCTGGATGAAGTAGTGATCGTCGGATTTGGCCAGCAGAAGAAAGAGAGTGTGGTAGGAGCCATCGCGCAGACCACAAGTAAAACGTTGGAGCGCACCGGTGGTGTAACCAGCTTGGGACAGGCCTTGACAGGTAACTTGCCGGGTGTGGTAACTATGACTACTACAGGTAAGCCGGGTGAAGAAGATCCGCAAATCACGATTCGTGGTGTCAGTTCGTGGAACGGCAGCGACCCTTTGATTCTGGTGGATGGTATCGAACGTCCCATGAACAGTGTGGACATTAACTCAGTGGCCACCATTTCTGTATTGAAGGATGCTTCGGCAACTGCTATCTTTGGTGTTCGTGGTGCTAACGGTGTAATTCTTATTACTACCAAACGTGGTGAAGAAGGAAAGGCTAATATTAATATTAATGTAAGTACCACTCTGAAAACTTATTCCAAGTTGCCGGCGCTGATGGATTCTTACGATGCATTAATGTTGCGTAATCAGGTAATTGAAGGCGAATTGGGTTACAAACCCGAAGCATGGAGCTATTACTTGCCACAAGAAACGATTAATAAGTATCGTTTTCCTGCCAACCTTGAAGAATACGAACGCTATCCGAATGTGGATTGGGTCGATGAACTGTTGAGAGACGTGGCTACCTCTTATAACGCCAATGTCAATGTGTCGGGTGGTACTCGTTTTGTGAAATATTTCACCAGCGTGGACTACTCACACGAAGGCGATATTTATAAGTCGTTTGAAAACAATCGCGGATACGATACCGGTTTCGGTTATGACCGTTTCAATGTTCGTAGTAACCTGGACTTCCAGTTGACGAAGACTACACAGTTGCGCGCTAACTTGTCCGGTTCACATGCCGTAACCAAAGGTACAAACTTCAATGCTTACGAGAATTTGGTTTGGTCTGCTTTCTACGGAGTGTCGCCCGACTCGTTCCGGCCTAAGTACAGCGATGGAACATTTGGTTTCTATTATCCGAACCCCACGCAAGCTGCTACCAACTCGATGGAGGACTTAAGTGTCAACGGTGTGGGTTATACAACAAACGATCGTTTGACTACCGACTTTACCTTGGAACAGAAACTTGATTTCTTGGTGAAAGGACTGTCAGTGAATGCCAAATTAGCCTTTGATAACAGTTTTCGGGAAGTTGAACGCGGTATTAATGATAGGGATGACTGGGAGGACAACCCGCAAAAATGGATTGATCCGGAAACCGGTCAGGTACATACCAATTTAACGATAGATGGGCTCAATAAGTTCGACTATCAAAACACCAATTCTTGGACTACGGGTGCGGGTTCTGTGAATAATAATGCGACTTATCGTCGGTTGAACTATTCGGCGCAAATGAACTACGGCAATACATTCGGCAATCACACGGTTGGCCTTATGGGTAGCTTCAGTCGTGAACAGTATGCAACAGGTAGTATGCAACCTTACTATCGGGAGAACTGGGTATTCCGTACCACGTACGATTATGCCAAACGATACATGTTTGAATACAACGGTGCTTATAATGGTTCGGAGAAGTTTTCACCAGATTATCGTTTCGCATTCTTCCAGTCGGGAGCACTTGGTTGGATGATCTCTGAAGAACCTTTCGTGAAGAAACTCAACCTGAAATGGCTTGATATGCTGAAATTGAGAGCTTCCTATGGCGAGATAGGTGATGACAATATCAATGGACGTTGGTTATACATGGATACCTGGGGTTATGGTGGTGCTTACAGTCAGGCCCTTACAGGCGTTGACCCTTCCAAAAGTCCCTATAAATGGTATAACCAGTCGCAGGTTGGAAATCCCAATGTGCATTGGGAAACGGCTACCAAAATGGATTTGGCTGTTGATTTTGCTTTCTTCGGTGGCTTGATTGCTGGTTCGTTCGACTATTTTAAAGAGAAAAGATCTGAAATTTTACTTGCTGGTGGCAGTCGTGCCGTACCTTCTTATTATGGTACTACTGCACCTACTGCCAACTTAGGAAAGGTGGATAGCCAAGGCTTTGAATTTGAGTTCCGCTGGAATAAGCAACTGGATCGCAACTGGCGTCTGTGGGGAAATGCTGCCTATACGCATGCTACGAATAAAATCATTGAAGCCGATAATCCACAATTGTTGCCTGAATATCAGAAAACGGCCAATAAGTCGATTGGTCAGACCACTTCGTACGTAGATAAAGGTTATTATAATAACTGGGACGAACTGTACGGAAGTACAGGACATGATGCTTCTGACGATGCTCGTATGCCGGGTAATTACATCATTCTGGACTATGATGCCGATGGTATTATTTCAGATTTTGACCAAATACCTTACGGATATACCGGCATACCTCAAAATACGTTGAATGCGCAGATCGGATTCGATTACAAAGGTTGGAGTTGCTTTGTGCAGTTCTACGGTGTAAACAATGTAACCCGGTATGTGGGACTTAACAGTTTGGGTGGTGTGAAGAATACGGCCTTCGACGAAGGTTCGTACTGGTCGAAATACGATCTGAATGCGGATGTACCTCTGCCACGTTGGGGAACGATCCCCAGTAAATTTACCACAGGTACACGTTACTTGTTCGATGGTTCCTACATGCGTTTGAAGTATGCGGAAGTTTCCTATACGTTTGCCAAAGAAAATTGGCTGAAAACAGTCGGATTGAACACTCTGAAGGTGTTTGCTAACGGTAATAACTTGTTCTTGTGGACCAAGATGCCCGATGACCGCGAGTCTAATACAGGAGGTAACAGTTCTTATCCGACTCAAAGACGATTTAATTTGGGTTTAAGAATAACACTATAAGCTAAGAATATGATGAAAACAAAATATGTTATATATCTATGTGGGGTAATGTCCTTTTTGTTCAGCCTTACATCATGTTCGGACTATCTGGACAGAGAGCCGGATTCGGAAATATCGGCAAAAGAAGCCTTTAAGAATTTTACTAATTTTCAGGGATTCGTTGAGAGAATGTATAATGTGATTCCTGATGTGGCTAAACACAATTGGGTGAGTTCGTTCAATTGGGGTGAGGATGAAGTGATCACCATTGGGAATGGCGAGTCCCTGTTTGGCTTCAGTGTCGATCGTGGTAATTATCGTGACCATATCAACAAAGGAAACTGCTTTCTTGATCGTAGTTGGAATACTAATAACGACCGTTTCACAAAATCAATATGGGGAGGTTCCTGGTATGGGATTCGTTCAGCTAACATGGGATTGGAAGCCTTGGCTGCAGGATTGATGACGGATGCTTCGCAAGCTGAACGCGAGATCATAGAAGGTCAGCTTTATTTCTTACGTGCCTGGTTCTATTTCCAATTAACCCAATACTGGGGTGGAATGCCATACATTGAAACTGTATTGCCAAGCGATCAGCCTTTGACGCTTCCGCGTGAGACTTATCGTGAAAATGCGGAGAAAATGGCTCGCGATTTCCAGAAAGCAGCGGATTTACTCCCTGTAGACTGGGATAAAACTGAGATTGGTCGTCGTACTGCTGAGAATAATGCGTTCCGTCCGAACAAGATCTGGGCATTGGCCTATCTGGGTAAGACTTATCTCTATGCAGGTAGCCCGTTGATGGCAAACGGTGCAACCGGACCTCGTACGTACGATGCGGAAATGTGTAAGAAAGGAGCTGCTGCTTTAGGAAAAGTCCTGAGTATGGTTGAAAACGGACAGACCCAATACGCATTGGTTGATTTTAAAGACTATAAATCGTTGTTTTATACCATTCAGCAGAACTGGTTGATGCCAGGTGGTACTGAAGCTATCATGCGTAGCCCGACTTACGGTGCTGACTCTTTCTGGAGGCAGATGAACTCCTACCAACCTGCAGATATCTGTAATGGGGATGGTATTGTATTGTGTCCTTCGGCCAATTATGTGAACTATTTCGGCATGGCCAACGGACTTCCTTTGACTGATTCGGACTCAGGTTTTGATCCTGCACACCCATGGAAAGGCAGAGACCCGCGATTTTACAATAACTTTGTTTACGACGGTGTAAAGGTCGTATCGGGAACCATAGACAAACAGGACGAAGAAAAAAAGTGGCGTTATGCTAATCTTTATACGGGCGGTTCTTACAGTAATGACCCCCGAAAAACAAGTCGTACGGGATATCTGAATTATAAATTTATTCCGATAGGCGCTAATAACTATGACATCACCTACGGATACGGTTATGCCACCCATATGCACTTGTCGTGGCTTCGTTTGGCCGATGTGTATCTGATGTATGCTGAAGCTGCTGCTCAGGGTTACGGTGTACCTACAGGGAAAGACGGTGGTTACTCGAAAAATGCTATTGAGGCGCTTAATGTCATTCGCAAACGTGCCGGCATAGAGGATATTGCCAGCAAATATACGGCTTCTTTAGATGGGTTTATGGATGAACTCCGTCGGGAACGGGCTGTAGAGTTGGCTTTTGAAGGACATCGTTTCAATGATCTTCGTCGCTGGCTGTTGTTAACGGAATATCCTTACAACATCAAGACCAAACAGGAGTTCGACCGTGCTGCTGAGCTTAATCCTAAGGCAGATACCAAAGAAAACGAAGTCAGAAACTTTAGGGAAGAAGTGATTATTACACGTAATCTCTCGAGCAAGCACTATTGGTTGCCGATTAAGACAAGTGATGTCAGCATCTATCCCGAATTTGGACAAAACCCGGGTTGGTAAGATAGTATTAACTCAAAAGTAAGATAACAATGAAACATATACATAAAAGACTCGTATTTTGCCTCACGTTCATTTTGAGTTTGATGCATGCTACTGCCCAGGAGATGGCAGGTGATGCAACATTGTTCGGTGACTCGGTGAACAAAGTACAAGTAGCATTTCGCGCTGTAGATCAGGAAGACCTGTTAGGTGGTGTTTCTGTGATAGACGTGAAAGAATTGACGAAGAAAGCATATACCACATATAGCCTGGATTTCATCGAAAATGTGGTCGGTGGAGTAAGTGGTAATAATATATGGGGTATGGGTGACTACTTAGTAGTGGTAGACGGTATGGTACGTGATGCCAACAATGTGCTACCCTCTGAAATAGACCAAATCACTATTCTGAAGGGAGCGGCAGCCGTGGTACTTTATGGAAGCCGTGCCTCCAAAGGTGTGCTGCAGATTACCACTAAACGTGGCCAAATAGGCGATACCCGTATCGATATCCGGGCAAATACAGGTATGTATGTACCCAAATCGTATCCGAAATACTTAGGTTCTGCCGAATACATGACGTTGTATAATGAAGCGCGTTTGAATGATGGAACGACAGCCAGCTATACGGTCGAGGATATCTATCATCATGCTTCGGGGGAGAATCCTTATCGGTATCCGAATTTGGATATGTACTCATCCGATTATTTGCGGAGCATGTTCAATCGTTCGGAGGCCATCGCTGAGATTTCGGGCGGTAACCAACGGGTGAAATATTATACTACGACCGGTTACTACAGAGAATCCTCACTGTTGAAAGCAGCTAATGCTGCCGATAACTATACCAGTCGTCTCTTTGTACGTGGTAACCTGGATATCAAGTTACATGACTTGGTTTCTGCCAAGGCAGATGCTAATGTGACTTTCTATGATGCATATACTGCAGCCGGCAACTGGTGGTCGAATGCCGCTACTTTGCGTCCGAACATGGTTTCTCCGCTTATTCCGCTTAGCTATCTGGAAGAGGATGACAAGTTGTCCTGGAATACCATAAACGGTAGTAACTACATCATTGATGGAAAATATTTCCTGGGTGGTACACAGATCAACCCGACGAACCCTATCGCAGCCTCGTATGCAGGTGGAGACAGTAAGTTTGTTAGCAGACAGTTCCAGTTCAATACCAGCTTTGATTTTAATCTGAGACCGGTACTTAATGGCTTGTTTTTCCGTGCCAAGTATGGTATTGACTATGCTTCGACTTACAATCAGGGGTATTCTAACGGATATGCCACGTTTGCTCCTAAATGGGGAACCTATTCAGGTACGGACATGATTGAAAGTATAACGCAGTATGGTACCGATAATAAAACCGGAAATGAAAATATCAGTAACTCTGCTTACAGATATACATATAATGTTTCCGGTCAGTTTGATTATTCGCGGTCATTCAGCGACAAACACAATGTGTTCGCCATGATTGTTGCCAATGCCTGGCAAACACAGAGGAATGGTGAATACCATCGTCTGACGAATGTGAATATGGGATTCCAGGCTTCGTACAATTACCAGCATAGATACTATGTCGATTTTAGCGCGGCTGTACCTTATTCAGCCAAATTGCCGGAAGGCAACCGGGTAGGTTTTTCGCCAACTCTGACTTTGGGATGGAGACCGGTGAAGGAAAATTTCTTAGCCAACACGGCATTTGATGATTTGATGCTGACAGTTTCGGCTGGTAAGATTGATCAGGATCTGGATATTACGGCTTCCGATAATGTTATGGGGTATTACCTGTATAGATCCATTCTGCAACGGGGCGGTTGGTATTCCTGGGGAGACCTTGGCGGCGAATCGGCCACTGAGTGGCAGCGTGGTGATAATAAGAATATGACGTTTGTGAAGCGGAAAGAGTTCACAGCCGGCTTGCGAGGTTCTTTGTGGAATAAACTATTGGCATTCGACTTTAATTTCTTTACCAATAAAATAGACGATGGTCTTACCCGTGCAAGTTCACTTTATCCGAACTATTTTACACAGACAGGATATCCTACTTCGTCTATTATTCCTTATGTCAACTTTAATGTGGACAACCGCACCGGATTCGATTTCAGCGTATATCTGAATAAGAAGGTTAGCGAAGTGGATTTGACGTTGGGTGTAAGCGGTATGTATTATACCAGTGAGGCCGGAAAACGTGACGAAAATTATGCGTACGATTATCAAACACGTGTCGGACGTCCGCTGAATGGCCTTTGGGGATTGCAGAATTTGGGATTCTTTAACGACCAAGCAGACATAGACAATTCTCCGGTTCAAAAATTTGGCGAAACCAAACCGGGTGATTTGAAGTACGTAGATCAGAACAATGACGGCATCATCGATTCTAATGACGAGGTGTTTCTGGGGCGTTGGGATACTCCGCTTCGGTTAGGTGTTAATTTCACTGCTAAATGGCGGAATTTCACCCTGTTTGCTATGGCCAACGGCTTCTTCGGTGGATATGGTTTTAAGGATAGTTCCTATTACTGGGTACGCAGTGACAATAAATATTCGGAAGTGGTGCGTGGCCGCTGGACGGAAGCTACCAAAGAGACAGCGACTTATCCTCGCCTTACCACCACCAATGGCGCCAATAGTTTCCGTAATTCGGACTTCTGGTTGTACAAAGCTGACCGTGTGAACTTGTCACAGTTGCAGTTGACGTATGACGTTTCGGAGAAAGCTCTACAGGGAACTTTCGTTAAGGGATTAAGTGTTTATTTGAGTGGATACAATTTGTTGACCATCTCGAAAGAACGCAAACATTTTGAACTGAATGTAGGAAGTGCACCGCAAAATCGCTTCTATAACATTGGTGTAAAAGGTACATTTTAATGAAACAATTTGCTAAAATGAATATAATCATGAAGAATATAAAACGAGTAGCAATACTTGCATTAATGGTGCCCATGCTGGCTATACAAACAAGCTGTGAGGATATGTTCGAACCGGCCATTGAAAATGAGAAAAAGCAAACTGATTTATACAATATGCCGGGTTGGGCGACAGGGTTATTAGGGCATGCTTACATCAGCAATCCTTTAGGCTCGTGGTCGTTCAATGATGTAGCTACGGACGATGCCGTATCTAACGATCCGGCCAATGGATATCGTTCAATGGCCACTGGCTCCTGGCGTTCCAATAGCAACCCGATGGATCGTTGGCAATATCTCCGTGCTTCCTGGCAATATCTGAATCAGTTCCTTGAAGTTGTCGATAGTGTAAACTGGGCTGCCGATCCTTTAGTAGCCGAGATGTTTAATGACCGTATGAAAGGGGATGCTTATGGCATGCGTGCGCTTTATATGTATCACTTGCTATTGAATCATGCTGGAAAAGCAACCGACGGCCAGCTCCTGGGGATACCTATCCTTACTGCATCGGAGGATCTTTATTCTGATTACAACCATCCGCGCAATACATTTCAAGAATGTATTGACCAACTGAATGGTGATGCGGAAAAGGCTATCTCCTTGTTGCCCAAAGATTATGGAGAAATAACGGAGGAGAGTAAAGTGCCGACCAAATATAGCTCTAAAGGAGTAACTTCAGCACAATATAGCCGTGTGTTTGGTGATAATGCCCTTAACCGTATGAGTGCACGTATAGCTGTGGCTGTTCAAGCTCAAGCTGCATTGTTGGCTGCCAGTCCGGCTTACAGCGCTGGGTCAAATGTAACATGGGAGAAGGCTGCCGATTTGATGGCTACTGTTCTGGATGGTCTGGGAACTAATCCTATAGCCGAAATCGATCCGAAAGGCAATCAGTGGTATGTCGATGGTAAAGCGATCGAAAACTTGAAAGCCGGTGTGAATACCAAAGAGATGCTGTGGCGTGCAAACAAAGAAAGCAATCGTTCGTTAGAGGAAACTCACTATCCGCCGACCTTATATGGTAAGGGACGTCTTAATCCGACCCAGAATTTGGTAGATGCTTTCCCTATGGCGAATGGATATCCCATTACGGATGCTCAGAGTGGTTATAAGGCAAACGATCCTTATGCGGCTCGTGACCCCCGTTTGGATCTGTATATCATTCGGAACGGAAGCAAGGCAGGACCGCAGAGTGCGACGATCACCACGGCTATCGATAAAGAGGTAAATGATGACGCACTTGGCAGAAAAGAGACCTCCACACGTACGGGTTACTATATGAAGAAGTTGTTGTGCCAGACGGTGAACGCGAATCCCAACTCAGCAACCAATGCTTATCATATCAAACCTTTTATCCGTTATACGGAAATTTTCTTAGGATATGCGGAAGCAGCCAATGAGGCTTGGGGACCCACAGGAAAAGGAAGCCACAGTTATTCGGCCTATGACGTGATCAAAGCCATTCGTCAAAGAGCAGGCGTGGGTACTACGAATGGGGATGCCTACTTGGAATCCATCAAAGGTGACAAAGAGAAGATGCGCGAACTGATACACAATGAACGCCGTCTGGAACTTTGTTTCGAAGGTTTCCGTTTCTGGGATCTTCGCCGTTGGAAGAAGAATTTGACCGAATCGGCAACTGGTATGAGCATTGATGGAACTACTTACACTGTGCTGCCTGAGGTTGAGAAACGTTCTTATGATAATTACATGTACTATGGCCCAATACCGTATAGCGAACTGCTTAAATACAGCAATTTGCTTCAGAATGAAGGTTGGTAACAATGTCAAACTAATAATGAGACAACAAATGAAAAAAGTATTATTTATATTACTGGCGATAATAGGCGGAGTGTTCACAAGTTGTGAAAATGACGATTGGAGTTTCCCTGATTTTGATTATGATGCCGTGTATTTTGCCTACCAGAGTCCGATACGTACCCTTTGTATGGGTGAGGATGTCTTTGATACCAGTCTGGACAACGAGCATAAGTGCCAGATTATGGCCACAATGGGTGGAGTCTATGAGAACAAGAAAAATATTGATATCAGTTTTCGTGTAGACAATTCATTGTGCAACGGAGTGGTGTTCAAAAATTCAAACGCAGATATCCAGGCAATGCCATCGAGTTATTACACACTTTCTTCGGACAAGATCACGATACCGAAGGGAAAGTTGTTGGGTGGTGTAACTGTACAACTGACCGATGCTTTCTTTAACGACCCCAAGTCGTTGGAAACCACCTATGTCATTCCGTTGGTGATGACAGGCGTGAACAATGTCGATTCCATCCTTTCCGGTATTCCGGTGGTTGATAATCCAAGACGTGCTGTAGCTTCTGACTGGGATGTGCTGCCGAAGGATTATATTCTCTATGCGGTGAAATACATCAACAAGTACGATGCCAATTATTTGCGTCGTGGCAAGGATGTGTTTACCGGCGCGAAAACAGGTACGGTGGTACGTCATAAACAATATGTAGAGAAAGATTCAGTAATATCCAGTATTACCACTCGTTCGCTGAACGCCATTGCGTGGGATCATGCTATTAGAGATACTGATGGAAAATTGATGAATTGTGAGTTGTTACTTACCTTCGATAAGGATGGCAATTGCACTATCACAACCCAATCAGCAGGTGTTACAGCAAGTGGAAGCGGAAAATTTGTATCCAAAGGTGATAAGAACAGTTGGGGAAATAAAGACCGTGATGCGCTTTATCTGAACTATACGCTTGATTACGACGGTATACATAGTGTTACCAATGATACATTGGTAGTTCGTGACAGAGGCTTGAAAGCCGAATGGTTTGACCCTATATTGAAGCAATAAGAGTAGTTTCTTACGTTAAAATAAAAATGGATATGAAACATACAAATAATATTTTAGGAGCTTTTATGCTGACGGCAGTTATGGCGGTGTCGTGTGTAGATGATACGCAATTGCTGTTCGATGTGGAGAAGCCGGCTTCCATAGCCAATATGGAGTATCTGAATAATTATGGAGCCTTGAAATCCTATGTGGACCGGGCCGCTAATCCAGGTTTTAAGTTGGGCTTGGCTTTAGAAGCAGCTGATTACACGGCTCGGGGATTGATGTTCCGTTTGGCAAATGCCAACTTCGATGAGATAACAGCAGGAAATGCCATGAAGTACGCTTCTGTTGTGAAAGACGACGGTACAATGGATTTTTCTAAAGTGATGAGTTTTGTAGAAATGGCTCAATCGGCAGGGACTACCATCTATGGACATACGTTGGTGTGGCATGCGCAACAGAACAATAAATACTTAAATAGTATTATTGCTGATAGAGCGATAGAGATCGATCCGAACGATTTGAACAATTGCTTGAATATGACTACTCCATCAGCTAGTGCAAATGATTGGGACTGGCAGGTTTATTATGACTTGAAGGCCCCATTGACTGTAGGACAGGAGTATACCATAAGCATGCGTATAAAAGCAAGTACTGCTACTTCAGTACCTTTCTGGCCTTCCAAATTAGATGGACAAGGTACACAATATCTTGCCGCTTTTACCGCTGGAACGGCATGGGCAGAATCATCTGTAAAGTTTACAGCAAACAATCCGTTACAACGGATGATGTTCTGTTTCGGGAAATTTGGGGGTGAATTGTATTTTGACGATGTAACTCTGAAAGCAACTGGTTCTGATGTCAATTTGATAGCGAACGGTTCTTTTGATGAGGATGATCTTGCAGGCTGGGGTAAACCCGGTTATCAGAGCCACTCTTATAAAATCAAAGGAGAGGCTCCGGCACCCGCTTCTTATTGGGCTAATTTGGTGAATAACTTCGACTGCGAAAGCGATGACGTTTCATCACTTTTTGAAACCGTTAAAGGTACTGGTCCGAGGGGAGCTACTTTCGGTGCTGCCGGCACCGGTGCTGATGGAGTGGGGCGTTCTGTTGTCATCCAATCTGGAGATAATCCTGCTAATTCCTGGGATACACAGTTCTTTGTCAAAGTGCCCCATACCTTCGTAGCGGGTGATGCTTTCAAATTCAGCATGATGGTGAAAGCGGACAAGGCTGCTACGATCAGTTCTCAAGCTCACCTTAATCCGGGGGGGTATAAGCATTGGACAATAGTAGGTAGCCCTAACGTAACAACTGAATGGAAAGAATACAAGTTTTCCGGTACTATTCCTGGCGAAGCTGATGGTATCAATACTATTGCGTTCAATCTTAGTGAGTCTAAAGTGGCAACGACCTACTATTTCGATGATATTAAGTGGGAAATAGAGAAATTTGGTGGTATACCTTTGACCCCTCAGGAAAAAGCCGATACGCTGACATGGGCCATGGATAAGTGGATTGCTGGTATGATGGAGGCTTGTGACGGTTATGTAACCGCATGGGATGTGGTGAACGAAGCATTGTCCGGAGCGGACAAGGACGGAGATGGTTTGTATGACTTGCAATCCGTGAAGAATGTTTCAGAAGCTGATGCGAAGGCTAATTTCTACTGGCAAGATTACCTCGGTAATGATTTTACGCGGATAGCCGTTAAATTGGCTCGTCAGTATGGTCCTGCCAACATGAAGTTGTTTGTCAACGATTACAACCTGGAATCAGACTGGGACGACAATGGTAAGTTGAAGAGTTTAGTTAAGTGGATTGAACGTTGGGAATCAGACGGTATTACTAAGATTGACGGTATCGGAACCCAGATGCATGTATCGTGCTATATGAACCCGATCACTCAGGCAAGCAAGGAAGATCATGTGGTGAAGATGTTCGAGCTGATGGCTAAGACTGGTAAGTTAATCAAGATTACTGAGTTGGATATGGGCGTTGTAGATGCCAGTGGTAACAAGGTGTTGACTGCCAATGTTACCGAAGAACAACACAAAGCCATGTCGGAATACTACAAGTTTATCGTCAAGAAATATTTTGAGCTCATTCCGGCTGCACAACGTTATGGTATCACCCAATGGGCTGCCAAAGATAGCCCGACCGGCTCGGGTTGGAGAGCAGGAGAACCTATCGGGCTCTGGGATGCAAACAATAGCCGCAAGCATGCATATGCGGGCTTTGCCGATGGTTTGAGTGGTAAATAAAAAAATAATACCTGATTGGGATTGTTTTTCAGGGTAAACAGATGTTTTTCGTAGATCCCTTTTAATAGGTATTTTATTAGCCGGAATGACAGTTGCATAAAAGCAACTGCTTCCGGCTAATTTTACAATTTATGATGTTTCACATTAAATAACACATTGCTTATGAAGAAGTATTTCATTGCCTGGCTATTATTGCTTTGCTGTTCACCTGTTCTTCAGGCACAGGAAAAATTGTCGGAATATATTTTCCCCGACTTTAAGGAAGCTGTGGTACAGTACACCAATGGTGCTCAGACCAAGGAGAAGATGAACTATAATGTGGTGACCAACAAGTTCAACTTCGTTGACAAGAAGGACAACCAGATCAAAGAACTGTCTGACACCCGGATCATTTTCATGATCACTATCGGACATCGTAATTTTATGCCCGATGAAGATGGAATGACAGAAGTGTTTGCTACCACACCTACGGTCTATGCGCAATATCGTGCCAAGTCACGAACGAAAGCTCCTGAGGCCGGTTTTGGCGGTACTTCGGACCTGACTTCCACGAGAACTTACGTTGCCAATACCGGAGGAGGAAGCCAGTACTTCGGGTACGATACTCGGATGAACGTAACTAGTTACTACAACTATTACTGGATTGACAAAGATAGTAAAAGGAAACAATTCAAAAGTTTCAAGGAATTCCTGAAAATCTATCCGAAAAAGAAGGCTTCCCTGGAAGCGTATATCAAGGATCGGAAACTGGACTTCATGAAGCCGGGGGATGTGATCAACCTGTGTATGTATGCGGAGGGGGTGCAGATTCCTTTGGTATACCCGGTAGAGAATACCGGAGCGGCCTTCCCGAAGCCTGTGACTCCTGCTCTGGACCAGTTGCCGGTAGTGAAAACGCTTCCCGATCCATTCCAATGGTCGGATGGTAGCGGTCGCTCTACCGACTTCATGGATTGGAGCCGTCGACGTGCTGAGATAGCGAAAGAAATAGAGCATTATGAGATTGGTGAGAAACCGGTGGTCGATCGCAAGAATATGACTGCCACACTTCTAAACGATACGTTAACGGTGACTGTCGCCCTGAAAGGACAAACACTGACCCTCAAGGCGAAGATTACTTATCCTGCAGGTGGAACCGCTCCTTATCCGGCTATCATTGGCATAGGAAAAGGAAGTGGAAGTCTGCCGGAGGAGATTTTTAGCAGTCGGAACGTTGCACAGATCTCTTTCAATTTCAGCCAGGTCATGTCGCACACCCAGAAACGGGGGAATGAACCGATCAATAAACTGTATCCTGATCTCGTAGACTTTGGAGCTTACAGCGCCTGGCCCTGGGGAGTCAGCCGGTTGATCGACGGATTGGAGATTGTTGGAGCAAGTAGCAAGATCGATCTGAAGCATTTGGCTATTTCCGGATGTTCTTTTGCCGGAAAGATGGCTCTCTTTGCCGGAGCTTTCGACGAGCGCATCGCACTGACCATTGCACAGGAACCCGGTGGGGGAGGTGCTGCTGCCTGGCGCGTATCCGAAACGTTGGGAGAAGTGGAAACTTTGGGACGTACCAGCCACGCCTGGTTCATGGAGAGTATGTTCCAGTTCAAAGAAGAGAATGTGAACCGTCTGCCTTTCGACCATCACGAACTTTGTGCCCTGATCGCTCCTCGCGCTTTATTGGTGCTTGGCAATCCGGACTACAAATGGCTGGCCGATGAATCGGGTTATGTCTCTTGTCAGGCTGCCCGCAAGGTATGGGAAACATTTGGCATTGCCGACCGGATGGGCTTTTCCATCGTGGGAGGCCATCCGCACTGTGCCCTTCCGACTAGTCAGTACCCGGAGGTAGAAGCTTTCGTGGATAAGTTCCTGCTGGGAAAGAAGGAGGTCAATACGAATGTCACCATAGCACCGCTCTATGAACAGGTCGATTACAAAAAGTGGATAAACTGGTAATAGAGTGATGAAGAATATTTTAAAATTAGGATGGGTAGTAGGAAGCCTTCTCTGTTGGGGATGCTCGGACGATCAGGGAGAAACCTTGGAGAAAAGTCTTGAATTCTTGCGGAATCACGTGGAGATATCCTCCTCGGCAGGTGAGGTTTCTGCTACTGTATTCTGGTCGGCTACTCTATGGGCGGTGGAAACAGACACCGATCAGGGAATCGTTACTCAGATTACTCCTGACAACGGGGGCGATTTGAAGAGTGTGAAACAAAGCACTCCGATTAAAATCAAGTACAGCGAAAATACGGGGTTGAAATCGCGCACGCAAGATGTGTTTCTGGTAAATAAAACCACCGGGGATCGTACCAAGCTGGTGATTGAACAACCCTCCAAATACCTTACCGTGCCGATGACGTTGACTTCGTCTGTCAAGTACCAGCAGGTAGTTGGCTTCGGCGGGATGTATAATCCGAAGATATGGCTTGCCGCCAATAACCTGATCTCTACCAGTGACATTACCAAGATGTACGGTCCTGGCGGTCTGGGATATAACATCCTTCGCCTGATGGTCTATCCCAACGAAAACGATTGGGCGGCCGATGTCGAAGGAGCCAAGCTGGCGCAACAATACGGGGCCATTGTCTTTGCCTGTCCGTGGGATTGTACCGATGCGTTGGCCGACAAGGTGCCCGTAAACGGTAAGGAATACAAGCACCTGAAAGTGGAGAACTATCAGGCGTATGCCGATCATTTGGTGAAGTATATCAACTACATGAAGAGCAATGGGGTGAACCTGTATGCTGTTTCTGTGCAGAATGAGCCGGATATGGAGTTTACCTACTGGCGTCCGGCAGAAGTAGTCAATTTTGTTAAGGCATACGGTGACCAGATCAGGGCTACCGGTGTGAAACTGATGTCGCCTGAAGCTTGTGGTATGTCACCCGAATATACAGATCCTATCTTGAATGACGCAACGGCTTTTGCCAAAACGGATATCCTGGCCGGACACCTGTACCAAGGTTTTATAGGCACGTCGAGTACCTACGAGAAGAACAGGCACACCTATATCGCCGGTCTGTATAACTCTAAGCTGGCCGCCGCCGGAAAGACCTGGTGGATGACCGAGCACCTGTTCAATGACGGAGAAAAAGAGTCCGATCCTGCTTTGTGGCAGTTCAGACAATGGAGCTACGAGATGGAACATTTGGGCAAGGAACTGCACATGAGTATGGAAGGATACTGTAGTGCTTATATCTATTGGTATCTGAAGCGCTTTTACGGCATGATGGCCGACAGCGATCAGCGCAGCCAGGCCACCCCGGGTGATATACTCGGCAACGGATATATCTTGTCGCACTACGCCCGGTATGCTTCGAACATGACCCGCATCAAGATTGAAACGGGCGATTCGAATGTGCTGGCTACTGCTTATATCAATGAGGCCGGGACTGAAATGACGGTCGTGCTTCTGAATATGAAGGCTGTAGCTGTTCATGCCTCAATCACTTCCCCGGCGGCAGTGAAGAGCGTAAGTGCCGTAGAGTCGACAGAAACCTACAAGATGAAGAGCGTCGCAGCCACTGTGGCAGAAGATATACAAGGTGTTTCCGTATTGCTTTCGGCCAGAGGTATCGCTTCTGTACGCCTGAACTTGAAATAAGTTTTTGTAATTAGGATTCCCTGAATGATTCGCACGCTAAAAGTGCACTAACAAGCAAATCCCGGCAATGGCAGATTTCTTCTCCATATTGCCGGGATTTGCCATTAATTCCAGCACAAAAAACAAGACACGAAGAAGTTCTGGATCACCAGCAAAACCAGGTGTAAAGGTTATTGGGCGGATGTTTCGCTCTCACACAAAAAAAACATCGAATCAATCAACCATCAACCACTAAAACAACACAATAAGCTGTGGTACAGAGGTATACACAGGTGGTTGATCAAGATAAATTACCGTTTATCAACCACCAATCAACCACCATCTCCCACCAAATGCTGTCATCTCCCATCCAATCAACCACTAAATGCTGGTCGACCTGCTGTCGGACATAAATTATCCTCATGCGAAAATAAATTATCCTCATAGGATAAATAATTATCGCATGAGGA
>JAVBVI010000005.1:0-36382 GCA_031554505.1 Bacteroides sp.
AAGTGTTTTTATTTCTTTGGATAAACTCTTTTCGTTTATTCCCAGGAGATTCACATAAAATTCGGTACTTCGCTCTTTTCGGAAATGCTGTTCAACAGCATTGTAGAATCTCCTCCCAAGGGTATTTACCACAGGGGTATATGAATTCATAAGTTGTCGTTCGGCTTCAAGCAGGATAATACGGAGAAAACTTTGGACGATGCCTGGTTGAAAATCATCCACAGAACGCTTCAGTTCTTCGGTCAGCAATGCGAACAGACTTCCGGCCAGTTGCAGACAAATGGGAATGGTTTTGTTTAGACTCACCGGGTTAAGGATTTCGGATGTGTACAGGAAGTTGGAATCTAGTTCTGTGACCGCAAAAAGAGATTTGGTAAAGAGGATGATGGTACCGGAATAATCGGACTCCATATCAAATTCGCAAACCTGACCGGATGCTATGATCAGTACTTCATTGGATTGCACAGTGATTTCCCGAAAGTCAATCCGGAAAGTCGCTTTCCCTTTCGTAAGCCAGATTATCTGATAAAAATTTGCTTTATGAGGTCTGCCGAGCAATTTAGGCAATTCTTTGGCAAACTTCAAATCCTTCACTTCTATCTCGATAGGTAACGCCTTAAAATCGAATATCCGAATGTTTGTATCCATCATCAGCGTACAAAAATAATGATTTCGCTGATGACAAGGTCGAAAAAAGACCATTATGTTTGGAAATGAAGCGAGGTAAAGCGGCTAAGTAGTTTCTAAGTCATTACCTATTGCTAAATACCAGTAGTTCAAACCCCTGAATCCTACTACATTCCTAAAAATCACTACCTTTGACAAAAAAGATCACTTTCTTATTAAAATGAGATACTATGAAACAGTTATTGTCATTCAGCCTGCTGCTTATATTCGCCATGCTTGCTTTTTCCTGCCAGAAAGAAGATCGGATTGAACCGGAGCCAAGGAAAGAAATAAACATTCAAGTCTCCCCCTATTTTAAAACCTCTCCAAATAGAGAACAGAGACTGGACGGCAGTGCCAAAGTCTATCTTTATTATGGTGTTGAAGTACCCAAAACCTATCCTTATACCTATGAAGGCGAAGGTGTTTTTATAATCAAAGAAAAAGTATATAAGCCCGACCTGATAGTCGAGGGATTGAATGACTTCGATAAAATCACCGTTAGACTCGCATATCCGGAGGATTGGGAAAATGAGGAAAACAGCGGGTTCACCATCATTACAGAAAGCGGCTACTATCCCGGGAAGTTTTTTAGTGAATTCTATCCCGGTTTCTATTTCAGGAATCGCAATGAGGTTATATGGACCTGTATATTTTATTATCCATGATGCCCAAAAAGGAAAGCTGCTCAAAAGAACAAAGACCCCATTTTGTTAAAATTACATAAACACACTCAAATAATCAGATGATTGTTTGGCAATTGTTATTTAGTCAGTAACTTTGCGATTCAAAGTACTTTTTATACAATTATGAATAAACAATTAGAAGATATAAAAGCGATACGTGAGATGATGGAAAAGTCGTCCAAATTCATCTCGTTGAGTGGCTTGTCCGGCATCGTAGCCGGGGTAACGGCATTGGCAGGCGCTGCCTTTGCTTATTTCTATTTGTTGCGCGACCCGTCGCTAACTGACTACACCCGGATGCAGGAATGGATGATCCTGCTGGCGGATGCGATGGTGGTGTTAGTCGTATCGGTTGGCTTCGCCATCTATTTTTCGTGGCGGAAAGCGAAGAAGTTACATCAAAACTTATTCAATAAACTCACCATACGCACGCTATACAACCTGGCTATTCCGTTGGTGGCAGGGGGAATCTTCTGCCTGATCCTGCTGTGGCAAGGCAATCTGCCGTTGGTAATTGCCGGTACGTTGCTTTTCTATGGATTGGCCTTGGTGAATGTCTCCAAATACACATTTGAAGAAATACATTACCTCGGGCTGATCGAAATCGCCTTGGGGATAGTGGCTGCTCTGTTTGCCCGTCACGGGATTTTGTTCTGGGCTATCGGCTTTGGCTTGTGCCATATCATCTATGGCTATGTCATGTATACTAAATATGATCTGAAGAAAGAATGACGAACATCATTGCCAAATTAAACAAGGCTTTCGACAGCCGGATCAGATTGGGTATTATGTCGATTCTTTCGGTCAACGAATCCGCAGACTTCAATACCATGAAGAATCTGATGGACCTGACTGACGGTAATCTTGCCAGTCACCTGAAAGCGCTCGAGGGCATCGGGTATATCCAATCGCATAAGCAGTTTATCGGGCGCAAGCCCAATACACAGTATGCGATAACCGAAGAAGGAAGCAGAGAATTCAAAGCGCATCTGGATGCGCTGGAATCGTTGCTTAAATAATTTTTTTGTACATCATACTTTGAATTTCAAAGCACTTTTAGAGATCAATATCTTGTAACAAAATAAACGGGGAGGCCAAAAACCGAATAGAGTAGGCAATAAAATTAATTTGAACCATTAAAATTCTAACAATCATCATGAGAAGAATTTCAACAACCTTGTTTCAGGCAGCCATCTTGCTTATCGGCATTGTAGTGCTTGCCATTCTGATTTGGACACCCTTAACCGAGGGAAGAGCCGCAGACTTAGACTTGTTCAGTATTTATGCTGACCCGTTCATCTTGTATGGATACGCAGCATCAATCGCTTTCTTTGTTGGGCTGTATAAGGCGTTCAAATTACTTGGATACATCGGGCAAAATCAAATGTACTCATCAAACGCGGTCAGGGCTTTAAAAAGTATTAAGTATTGTGCCATCGTATTCAGTATTTTAATCGTGATGGCAGGACTATACATCGCGATTTTCCATAATAAAGAAGACGATCCTGCAGGTTTTCTTGCCATTTGTATCGTGACTACTTTTATTTCTATCGTAGTTGCAACTGCTGCAGCAATAGTTGGAAAAAAATGGCAGCATACCATAGATATGAAATCTGAAATTGTCGGACACTAGTTAATACACCCATAAACTAACAATTTAGTATGGACACAACAAGTAAAAATATCAGTAGCCTTGGCCAGTCAATCACCTTGAAGGCCATTATCGTTGGCTTCCTGATCATCTTGCTGCTCATCCCCAGCGTCATGATCCAGGAGCTTATCCACGAAAGACAGCAGAGAAGCCGGGAGACAATCGAAAAGATCAATGCCAAATGGAGCGATGCACAAACCATTTGTGCACCTATCCTAAGTGTACCCTATACGATCTCTTATCAGGGTGCCAATGACAAATTACAGTATGAACACCATGTGCTGAATATCACACCCGAAATACTGAACGTGAAAACGCAGCTATCGCCCGAAGAAAGGCATTACGGCATCTACAAAACGATCCTGTACAAAAGCGAGCAGGAACTGTCGGGCGAATTTAGCCTAAAGAGCTTTCCACAGTTGGAGAATGCAACCGTTCATTGGGACAAGGCATATCTTCGCCTCGGGCTATCAGACCTGCGCGGAATAACGAGCAACATCATCATGGAACTGGCAGGCAAACCCTATGAGGCAGAAGCCAGCGGGAGTAGTGATACCTACTTAGGTAAAGAGCTGATCGTTGTACTGGCGGATGATGCTGTGAAACAAGCAGAGCAACCCCTCTCCTTCCACTGCCGCTTCAACCTCAACGGAAGCAGCAGCATCAACTATATCCCACTGGGGAAAACAACGAATGTGCACGTGACAGGTTCATGGAATGCGCCGGGGTACATCGGTAACTTCAGTCCTGAACATACTCTCGACGAGCAGGGTTTCGATGCGACATGGGGCGTGTTGAGGTTCAACCGCAACATCCCGGAGGTATGGACGGATAATCAGGTGGACAGCTTCCACAATTCGTCATTTGGCGTTAACCTGGTAGAAACGGTTGACCACTACCAACAGAATATGCGTTCGGCCAAATATGCCATTATGTTCATTGCTCTCACGTTTATCGTCTTCTTCTTCGTTGAAATACTGACAAAGAAAAGGATACACCCTATTCAGTATCTGTTGGTAGGTATAGCTCTGATTCTATTCTACAGCCTGTTACTCTCTATCTCCGAACAACTGAATTTCGGCATAGCGTATCTGATTGCCAGTTTTGCTACGATAGGGTTGATAACGGTCTATACACAAAGCATCTTCAGGAACAAGACACAAACCGGTCTCCTCACCTTTGTGCTCTGCCTGCTCTATGCATTTTTGTATATGGTGCTCCAACTGGAAGACGTGGCACTGCTGATCGGAAGTATCGGGTTGTTCGTTATCTTGGCTATCATCATGTATTTCTCCCGCAAAGTGAACTGGTATAAACAAGAAGAAATAGCTGAATAAATCATAGGCAACATGGAAACAATCAAGAAAATGAAAATTACACTGCCTGTTTTACTCTCCCTGATGTTCTTTAGCACAGGTTATGCGCAAACCATCGACAAAGTCAAATTCGACCAATTGTTTGACCGTCTCCTCGAGAAAAACCAAGGCATGGGTAGTATTACCATTGCCAAAGACGGGAAAGTGCTTTACACCCGCTCTTTCGGCTATGGGGAAATCACAGAAACAATGAAGAAACCGCTGACCGAAAATACCAAATACCGTATTGCTTCGATCACAAAGACCTATACCGCCGTGATGATCTTCCAACTTGTCGAAGAAGGGAAGCTAAAACTAAGTGATCACTTGGATAAGTTCTTCCCACAGATCCCTAATGCCGACAAAATCACCCTTGAGCAGATCCTCTCACACCGCAGCGGTATCCCCGACATGACTGTTGAGGAAGGCTGGAGGTTGCAGTCAAGAACACATGAGGAGGTACTTGCCGCGATCGCAAAAGGCCAACCTCTTTTTGAACCCGACAGCCAGCATCTATACAGCAACACGGGCTATGTATTGTTAGGATATATCGTGGAAAAAGTAGATGGAAAGCCTTATCCCGAAGTGCTCCGGCAACGGATCACAGCTAAACTCGGTCTTACAAACACCTACATGGGTGTTGGGAACACCAACCCCGACAATAACGAATGTCTTTCTTACCGGTATTTAGGCACATGGAGAGAAGCCCCCGAGATGAATTTCAGCATTCCGGCCGGTGCAGGAGCCATCGTATCCACACCGACAGATATGGCTACATTTATTCAGGCTCTGTTCGATCTGAAACTGATATCTAAGAGCAGTCTCGATCAGATGATAACGATGCGCGACGGTGAAGGTATGGGAATGGAACCCTTTTCATTTGCAGGCAAAACTATGTACGGACATACCGGCGGAAGCAACACTTCCGGTTCGTGGCTGGCCTACGAGCCTACAGAAAAACTGGCGATGGCATATACAACCAATGCTAAAATCTACCCGGTATCCAATATCGTGGCAGGTGTATTCGACATATACTGGAACAGACCGTATGAAATACCCACCTTTGAAGCATTGGTAGTAAGCCCAGAAATTCTGGACCAATATGTTGGTGTATATGTTGTGGCCGGAAGACCAGCCAGAATGGTGGTTACCCGAACCGGTTCAACTATTTCCATTGGAAACGACGAAAACCCGATCCCCCTCGAAGCGATAACACCTGATACATTCAAACTTGCTCCCGGAGTTACGGTCGAATTCGATGTGGCAAAAAAACAAATGACCATCAAGCGCCCGCAGGGTGAAGGGGTATTCACAAAAGAGAATTAAGGAATTTCATATCTGCAAATTGGAGCATGAATTCACGTTGTGCCGACGATAACAAGTCGGCACAACTTTATCCTCTTACGTATTCATCCATTTCTTCAAATCCTGTACCTTGCCATACAACAGCAACACATCATCCTTTTTAAATTCGAATGCGTTTGCTGTGTCGGACGCACTAAATTCATTTATGATCAAATCCTTTGATTTTGTCAACGAGAATGTACCCTTGGGTTGTGACCGGCGTTTAACTGACAGTAGTTTTAATGTGTAATTACCTTCGAAATCAACGTCGGAAGCAGTAAGGCCGAGGATGAACCCGGGGGCCGTTATTTCAATCACCCTGTATTCGTCTGAGAACATATAGTTGCCGATCAATCCGGGTATATCCACCTTGGTAGCATATAACTCGGCATAGCCACGCTCGGGAGAGATCGTTTCGTCTACTCCAATAGCCTCAAGAATGGTTTTGTGGATAGGCGATAATGTACGGCCGA
This sequence comes from Bacteroides sp., assembly GCA_031554505.1. GTDB lineage: Bacteria > Bacteroidota > Bacteroidia > Bacteroidales > Bacteroidaceae > Bacteroides. The sequence goes on from JAVBVI010000005.1 coordinate 6,176, forward strand.
CCAATTTCCCAACACCTAACTGCTTAAGCAGGGCAATGGTATATACTGATGCACCGAAATCTTCGCCAATGGTGACAAATACTGCATCGGCATCCATAATAGGTAAGGTAAGCAACGCATGGCGATCGCGTGAGTCGAGACATATAGCACTCGCCAATGTATCTTTCAGATCTTCCACTTTGTGGATATCTTCATCCACCCCAATTACTTCATGTCCTTGCAGGGTGAGGTGTTCGGCAAGCACCGCACCAAAATTTCCTAATCCGATCACAATATACTTCATAACTATGCTGTTTTATATTATACGTATTTATACCATTACCGCTTCACCGGGGTAAGAATAACCTTTGGTCACAAACCGGCGCACGATCCCTGAAAGAATGGTGATCAGCCCTACACGTCCCACAAACATGGTGATAATAATAACAATCCGGCTTGGATCGCTCAATGTAGGTGAGAAGTTAAGCGATAATCCTACCGTACTCAATGCCGACACACATTCATAAATAATAGTGAGCAAATCAGCCTGTGGCTCAAATACCGAAAGTAGAAATATGCTTATCGACAACCAGATCAACGAAAGCATCACAACGGCATACGCCCTGTTTATGGATTCAAGGCGTACTTCGCGGCGTGCAACCTCCACCTTCCCCTTTCCGCGTATAGTGCTTATAAGGTTAAGAATCATAAGCCCGAAAGTGGTGGTCTTGATCCCTCCTCCCGTAGACATGGGCGAGGCGCCTATCCACATCAACAGGATGATCACAAATAATGAACTATGCAGGCAAGTGGTCAGATCAATGTTGTTGAAACCGGCTGTACGTGGCGTTACCGCATTGAAAAACGATATTGCAAGCTTCTCAACAAACGATAAGCCTTTCAGCGCATGTTCATTTTCCAGCAGAAAAAACAAACCGGTACCCAGTATCAACAAAACAACGGTAGTAGTCATTGCAAGTCGACTGTTTACGCTGATAATCTTCAGGCGAACGTATGCCTTTTGCCGTCCGAAAAGTAATCCCAGGCCACTCTGTATGTAGTGTCGTATCAGCTTCCAATAGTTAAAAACGATAGGGAAACCGATACCTCCGAGAATGATAAGCACAGCAATAATGGTATGCAGCATGTAATTAGAGCGCACAAGCGGATCATACAAGTTACCCGAAAGCGTAGAAAAGCCCGCGTTACAATAAGCCGATACGGAATGGAAAGCGGCGAATGCAAGTTCGTCCCAGAAGCCCATCCCTATTTTGCCCTGTATGGAATAATAAACCAATAGAGTACCTATAGCCTCAAGCGACAAAGTGACCAACACGATACTGATCAACGTCCGGAAAATCCCGTTCAGACTGTCACCGCTAACGAGATCGCGTACCACTATTTGGTGATGAAAACTCGATTTTTCGGAAAAGAACAGTGCAAAAAAAGTAGTAAATGTCATAATACCTATCCCCCCGATCTGAATAAGCAGAATAATGATAAACTGCCCCAAAGGAGTAAAAGCGGTAGCCGTATCCACCACCACCAACCCTGTCACACATACCGCACTGGTGGACGTAAACAATGCATCCAGGAAACGGATACCGCCAACCGTGGCATTAGGAAGTTTCAACAGGAAAGCTCCAATAAAAATAATGAAGAGGAAACTGAAGACAAATAGCAGAGCAGGATTAAAAGTGCGGTCGAGCAGGTAAAGGCTCCACCGTGAAATCTCAATCAGACTGAGGATGAATAACAAGATATATGATAACACATTGGTACTGAATATTCCCAACCCTGTATGACCGTTAAAGTAAGGACGAATAACAAAGTGCATACAAACCGTAACAAACAGGATGATAAATAAAGCCAGTTCAAGCCACCGTCCCTTTATCTTCCTTATTTTATCATAGGCAAAAATCAGACGAAGAATATAGGAGATGAAAAAGATCAGTAACAGCCTGTTTAAGTCAACATGAATATGTTGGTAAGTCGTTTTATCCACTCCAAAACCAAAATTATAAATCAGCAAACCTATCGTACAAAAGCTTGCCGCCAGCATGGCAAACTGAGCCAGCCCCGATATGATGCGGCTGAGGGTATTATAGAGCAACCGTAAGGGGATCAGTAGTTTCTTGAATGCCATCTTGATAAAACTTTCTTATTTCAATAGAAGAGCATATCAAGGGCTTTTGTTCAAAGTACCTGATACAAAGTCCTGTTTTTCCTTGCAGGCATAGACGGCGTCATAGGCAAGAACGATTGGGGTATTTACTTCCGTATTACGGAAGCATTTTAGTATGAATGCCTAATATGCCATTGTTACAACGTAAATGCCGGAAGGGATATTTCCCAAATAGATGAATGGTGACTCTTTGACAAGAGTCGTTTTCTGTATGCGCCCGTCTATCTTAACTTCATATTTCTTTGAGAGTAAAGGCAGGTAGACTTCGCTTTCCATATTGGCAGGTATCGTCATTTGCATACGGTATTCTCCGTCTTTGTTTTCAATTTCCAGTTTGATAGCTCCCCGGATGGTGGGGATAACAGACTTAGCCCAGGAAAGAGAGGCCAATTGGGGTTTGATCCGTACTTTTTCGAATCCGGGCAGCAGTGGTTCGACACCCATCAGTTTTCTGGGAATCAGATTAGCCGGGGCAGCTCCCCAGGCGTGGTTCCAGTCCTGGTTGGGTTTGTACTTATTATCCCACGCCTCCAGCGAAACAGTAGAACCCATACGGATCATATTATACCAGCTACGGTCGTCCGTCTTGGTGAGCATATGAAGACCGTATTCGGCATCCGACGCATCATATATTGCGTCCAACAGGAATTGTGAACCGTAAACACTGCACGCCATCTTGCGACTACGCATAAAATCAACCACCTTATTAAGTCTGTCCGAAGGAACCATTCCGAACGTAACGGGAAACATATTGGCATGCAGTGAAGCATGGGTGGTAGTATCTCCATCTACGTAATAGCCGGCTTTTCTATTGAAGAACATTTTATTAAACCTGACAAGAAACTGATCCGCTTCCTTAGTATAGTAAGATACGTCGGACTGTCGTCCAAGCGCACCGGCTATTTTGCCCATCAGCTTTAAGGTCTCATAATGATAAGCGTTCGTCACGGCATTGTAGTCGGAAAATACAAAACCGTCAGCTTCCCCTCCTTCATGCTTATTCAAACCCAGAATACCGGTATGGGGCCAATCGACGATATCCCTTACCTCACCATTAAAACGAATTGACGAGAGGAATGTTGGACTAAGCAGCCCTGTAGTAGTACTTATCAAACCGTTCTTTTCCCTCAGCTGCATCAGTGTCCGGGCTTTCAGCACCTCATAATTAGACTCCAAAGAACGACTGTCGCCTGTATACATGAAATCATTCCATGCGATAAGAACGGCCTGCATGATCCACTCTGTAGGCCATGTAGGATGTACAAGCAAGTATTCGTGAGAACGTCTCGCCATCGAATATTCCCGGTCGACCCCGTAATGGCAAAGTTGATTAATCAAGGCGTCTGCCTCATAGGGAATACGTTCCCGATCTCCATCGACGTAGATACCTGCAAAAGAAGTAGCTTTGATCGAATATTTGCATAAATCCCACAGCTGGTTCAGTGTGTCGTTGCTGCACTGGAAAAAGGAAGCCTTGTCATCAAACGGATAATGAACGCTTTCCCTTACTACATCGGTTACCGAAAGGGATTTGCCGTAATTTTCGATCTCGCAATACCTGAAAGGAAGGACCTCTCCTATATAATCGGGCATATGGACTGCTACGTCCCTTGTATTCAACCTGTCTGGTCGTATCTTTATCTTGTATGTGTGAGTTCCCTTGCTCAATACAAGCGGATAGCATTGATACCGGATGGTTCCTCCGGGACGGCGGTCAATTCGGCCGTCCTTTACGCATTCACCAAGATGAACGATCACACTATCGCCGGCAGATTCGGAGGCAAGAGTTACCATTAATTGTCCGAAAGCGGCCTTCCCGAAATCAATCAGGAAGGTTTCAGAAGCGGGCTTATGTATTGAAACCGGATGTTCAGCTGTTTTTACTTGAGGATAAGCACTGTAACCATATGTTGATAGTTCCAAAGCCGTGCGGAAAGCTTTGACATCAGACCAATCACTTTCTCCGCCCCTGTTAGTAGTTGTTTTTACCCTCCAGAAATAAACCTTATCTGGCTGCATGGCATCACCTTCATGCCGAATTGCCGACGACTTGCTGCTTTCAACCGTTCCGCTATCCCAAATAGTGCCTGTCCCAGACAAAATACCATCGTAAGAGTCAGAGACAATAATCCGGTATGCCGTTTGCCGGGTATCATTAGCCTCACCCGGTACAATCCAACTAAAAGACGGTTGGGAAGAAGTAATACGCGCATACTGTAGTGATTCGACAGCATTGCCCGTACCCCAGACCGGCACATTGGATAAATAACCATTTTGCCAGGTACGATCCGTATGCTCTATCAGATCAGTAAGCAAACCGTAAGGCTTATTCTCTTTTGCGGACAAAAAGACAGAAAGAAGGGAGATACATAGAGTTAAAAATAATCGGGCTGATCGCATGATTTATCTTAAATTTAAGTGTATTTGCAAAAATAAGATAAATCTTACGATCAAAACACATTCGTAAACGCTATCTATCGGGCAAAAAGATTTACCGGTCCTGTTAATCCGGAAGGTTGTAAAGGAGAATCAGCCTTCCATGGATTATTATGTGTCCATGTGGGACGGTCTTCCTTCGGAAGTTTCTGATCTCCTATCAAGCGGTTTATCCAGGTATTCACCACTTCCACTTCCAGGGTATTCTTTCCTTCTTTTACCCACTCGGTCACGTCCAAACGATAGGGTGCTGTCCAAACGCCACCCACATATTTACCATTTATCTTCACCTTTGCCATCATATTGACTTTACCCAAGTCAAGAAACAACTTTTTGTCGGAAGGTTTCTTCTGTACGCGGAACGAAGTGGTATAAACAGCCGTACCCGAATAATATTTGATCGACTCGTCACTGTTCAGTGTCCAATCCGTAAGTGTAGGGAAGGTTATCGCTTTAGACGGTCCACGTTTTAATTTATCCGACTCAAAAGAGACTTTCCATGGCTCATTAAAAGAAACCAAGGTTTCAAATGCCGGATAATTACCTTCAAGTCCGGAAGCCGAGGGTGTTCCGGGTTGACGGAAGACAATGAAGGCGCTTTCGAATGCTTCCAGTAACAAAGGTACTTCGGTGATTTCACCATTTTGCGTAAAGGCCGGAAGCGGACGTGTGGAACCGGTGACTGCATCCCACAACTCGGGCTGCATTCCGTTTACACGAAACTGGGGATTGATATGTATTGTGTTGCTACTTTGATTCGTAATGAAATAGATTTCTGTATCTCCGACTTTGCGATGTGTATATAATACAGGATCATTGTCCGCAAACCGGCAATCGGGTGCTACACGTAAAAAAGCCAGTGCTTCTTCCATTGACATTCCGTTGAGAATGGTACCTTTACCATACGAACGTTGTTTGATGACAGGCTTACCCCACATTTTAGCAGCTAAGGCTTGTACCTGCTGATCGGCTACCGGATAATTCTCCATACTGGGCGAACGGCTTGGCGGAGAACCTAACACGACAGCCCCGGCCTGTACCAGTTGTTCAATTTTTTGCAATACTTCGGGACGCATCGTTTCCAGCGGAGGAAGAACCAACAAGCGGTATGACGTACCATGAGGCAACACCAGACGCCCGTCTTTCACCGAGAGATCGCGCAGAATAACTTCGGCATTGATATAGTCGAACGAATAGCCTTTGGGCATCCCCGGAGAACATATACCTGTCATCTTCGGAGCGTCTTCGCCAATGAAATAAGCGACATCGGCCACATCCAATCCTTGTTGTAGCATATAGTTGGAGCGTTTCAGGTAATCGGTAAACAAATCAAGCTGCGAGAACCATGTGTTATGTCGGTTGAATTCGACACCATACCAGGCATCAATGCCGGGTTTCCGATCTTCGTAGGCCTGATGTATATATACATGCAGCAGAGAGGCATTGACACCTTCCGTATAGGACCAGTCGCCCCGTCGTTTCAACGCAGCCGGATGACGGCCGTAGGGATTACCGGAACTGGTATATGATTCGGACCATACCTTTGTCTTTCCGTAGATATGTGCACACGACGATGCGGCCCGGTTTTCGATATCCCCCAGGTTGCCTTCGCTCCAGAACTCGCCGGCCACTTCGTCCGACTGTCCGCCATATTGCAGGAATTCGCCGGGGTATCCCCAATGCCCGTAATTCTCCAACCAGGTGGTAAGTCCATATTTGTGTCCGATTTTCCGAAGCGCTCCCACATAGTCATACGACACTTTATCGGCTACCAGACGACGCATATCCCAAAGGAAGCGGTCTGAAAGATCCTGGCTCCCAACCACATGCCCTTTATATGCGGGCAGGAAAGGAACGGGATCGTATCCGTAACGCTGTTTAAAGTCTTCCAGGAAGCCGTCCGTGATATTCTGCCCGCCTGTTTCATAGCTATCCTGTACGATCACTTTCCATGTTTTGCGGTCGGCGGCAGGGATACGACGGATGATCTCGCCCAGATAAGCATCGAAATGGGCAGCCAGGTGTTCTTCATTCATCTTATCCACTTCCAGGCCTGTACCCTGCGGTGCAGCAGGAGCGTTCATCGTACCCGAAGGCGCCATTCCCGTACGCATAATAATCCATTCACCTGCCGGAACATCCCACGTAAGTGTTCCGTCGGCAGCAAGATGGGCTGAGATATCCCTGACCTGGTCAGTTGAAGGTATCAGGTTTTTATCGTTTACAGCGGGTTGTTGCGGCCACATATAATCGTTCCAGTAAGGAAGTGGAGTCTGAAACATTTTCGCGAATGTTTTCCCGGCATAGTCCGCCACCATCGGGGTTGACGATAGCACTACCTGCTCGATACCGCTGTTGGGATCGGCTTTGGGGAAAACAAGGCGGAAACAGTCTGATGTAGTTTCAGGGAAACTCACATTGACAGGAGCATAGGGATCGAAGCCGACATTTAGTTGTTCGTTTATACGGCTTATTTCAAACTCGCTGATTGTACGGTAGTCTTCCCCTTCTTTCACTTGCAGCTCGCAACGGGTATGTATGCGGTACTTTGCCGGATAGATCATCAGGCTGCGGACAGTTGCGGGTTGTTTCAATGTAATATCCACCACCGTATTTTCCTGTTGGTTCAATTTCATGACAGAGGCATCGGCAGCCATCAGACTACTTCCCGGTTGCTGCGGTGAGATACGTATCTGTGCTGTTGTCAACAGGTTTTCTTCATAACCGGCAGCAACCGGCCAGGCTACCACTTTCACATCCTGAAAGTTTGTGGTAGGTTGATCCAGTTTTTGTACCAGCTTTTGAGGGCCTTTCACTCTCATCTCGGAAGAGGCCAGGTAGCGCATAGCTTGTTCGGGTTTGTTCCACGGTCCTCCTGCCTGACTCCATCCGGGGCTGATAAAGAATCCTATTTCAACATTCAATTCAGTAGCAGTCTTCAGAGTGGTGTGGACAATCTCCCACCATTCTTCACTGAACAATTGAACTTTCCCCATCGGACATTCAGCGGCTGTCAATCCGATATCGGTGATAAATGCCCTGTTTATTCCGGCTTTCTTCATGGCATGAAGATCTTTTACAATACCCTCTTTAGAGAGGTTACCATTGACCCAATGCCAGTAAACGGCCGTTTGTACACTGTCCGACGGTGTAGTAAATCCGCTTTCCAATGCCTGCGAATAAGGACGCTGTGCCCAAAGGACAGTACTCAACAGGAACAGGCAGAAGGCCATAATGCTAACTTTATTTCTCATGATATCTATCTTATAGTATTCTTATTTATCCACGTTTCTCATTCAGGCTAAAGACCGCAGGCTTCACACAGGTATGCGTAAATGAGGCTTTCCCATTTTTTCCGACTTCAAGAGGAATGGTTTTTCCCTGTACCGTCACTGTATATTTCCGGGCGGGGTCCAGTCCTTCAAGGGTAAACCGGTAATCGTCAGCCGAAGTTACTTTCCAGGAAAGATTGTTGCCGGAATAGCGGTTCAATTCGACTGATACCGGAGAATCCGCATTTCCTTTCAGCTTCAGAATCTTCTGTTCTTTATTATGAGGGAAGAGCGCTAATTCGTTGTTGGTAAACGATACACCGAAGGCCTCCTGGCTTTTTACGGAGAAGTGATCGCTGCTCAGTTCGTAATCGTTTACATTCAACTTCACCTGATAGACTGTGTTGCGTAAGGTGTAATTGAACGCTGTGCCGTTCAGCATCTTTACCATATTGGGTTCCAGTCCCATCCGGTTCCATTTGGGGCGTATTCCGTAGATATCCCGATATAGGGCCGTGATACTTGTACAAATTCCCGCCAGGATATCCGATCCTAAACCCTCCTGAGTGGTCCGGCTGTAGCGCTGCGAGGAAAGACCGTCTTTCTTATACTGCGCCAGGAGATTCCGGATATATTTCAGGGCAATCGCTTTATCGTAACCGGCATACGCCCTGATCCCCATATATCCCCAGGTAGGAAATATATCGCCATTTTCATATTTGGGGAACGGCCAGTTACCTGCCGATACCTCTTCCCTTTTGAAAGAGTCGAAACACAAAGGCCAGTGGAACAGGTTTTCGGCCACAGACCGCTTTTCAATCTGATCGAGGATCTGGGCTATTCTTTTCTGATCATCGCACAGGTTAAAAGCTATGACGGCAAAATTGACCGGCGTAACCAGGTTGTCTCCATGCACCGAACCGTCTTTATCCCGCCAGTAAACATACTGTTTCTTCTCGGGCGACCAGAAACCTCCTTCACTAATGGGTTTGTTAAAACTTTCCTTGAGTCTGGCGGCAACAGCGGTATAGTAATCAGCCTTTTCCGTATCTCCCAGTACGCGTTCACAGTTTACCCACAGATTCAGGGCTTCATACATCTGCGCATTCACGAAAGCATTCTCGAAAGAAGCCCAGACAATATCCAGCCAATCGCTTGCCTTTTCTTCCGTGATCGAGTTATTCATCATTTCGAAGATGCCGTTTCCATTCGAATCGCGTCTGATCAGCCAGTCTAACGCCTTTTCGCAACCGGCTTTATGGGAACGCAACCAATTGATATCGCCGCAGAGATCGAATTGTTCAGCCGTGTTGATGATCTGTCCGGTCTGCGAATCGATGGTATATCCCCAACGGGCTTCGTAATATCCGGTTCTGTAATTGAAGGTTCCCGGCATCTGATCTTCGTCTGCATTATGCCAACGCGACAAGACGCGCCCGTCGGGTGTTAAGGCATGATCTCTTTCGCGATCCAGGCTATATCCATTATTCCGGGTATAGTTTTCATCTCCTAAAGCCATTCCTATCTGGGAGAAGAACGGTTCATGCAGGCATTTCCAGTTCGTAGTCCAGCCATTGGCACCAACGATGCCGTTATCGACAACGCCATACCGTCCGGTGGTATTCATCAGTTCGCGGACTGCTTTCTCGTCGATCCCGGGAAGATTTCCCCGTGAATAGGCCACATCGTAGTCCACATATTCCATTTCCAACGTCACGGAAGTAATTCCACGATGCACATCAAACGGCGCAAATACATCCGACCGTTGACCGACGAACCGGTTCAGGTTGTAACGCGGCTCCAACTCGGTGTCCGTTACAAAATGCGTACAAACAAACTCCTGTTTTTCGCTCTGTGAGTATTTGGCTGCTATGTATTTACCATTCGATTTTGCATTGATACGAAACGCCTGTCCATTATCCGGGTTCCAGAAAGTGACTCCTCCGGTATGAATACCATAGGTATCATTCGGATTTCTGAGGTATTTACACCACACCATCCCGCCGTTATCCAGGATTCCACCCTTCCATACAGATAGGTCGCTGAAGTTCCATTGGGGGAAAGCAGTTTCTTCCAACTTTGCCAGGCCATTATATTCCCGGTCAATACGCCAGACGATCTTATCGCCTGCTGTTTCAAATGTCCACGACTCATTCACATACGTTGCATGATCGCCATAGACGATATTCTTTACACTAATCTTATTGGCTTGCTCTTCTACTTTTACTGCACTCGTATTGGCCAAAGAAGTAAATGATCCGCCCCGTGTCCGGAACCCGGTATAAACACCGGAAGGCGATACCGTGTTTTCCCCTTTGATCTCCAATTGGGTTATTTTACAACCGGTAGCGTAGTCGATTTGCAAAACAAGGTTTTGCGCGGCATCCGAAAGGGTGATCTTCTTCGTCGAAGGATTGTGAACGATTGCTTTGACTTGAGTCGTATTCCATTCATTGGACACTTCACTCGTTGCATACATCTTCGCAGGGAAAAACAATGCAATCGCAATAATAACTGATAGAGCCTTTGTTTGTAGCATTTTTGTGTTATTCATGTGTATAGTTCTTTACTGTTTCTATCATCGCCAGGATGTTCTCGACGGGTGTCCCTGCCTGTGCATTATGACACGAACAACAGATGTATCCACCGTCTTTTCCTAATGTATCCAGACAGGTTTGCGTTTCACGGATCACCTCTTCTGCCGTACCCATCGGAAGCGTCTTTTGGTTTTCCACACCTCCATGGAAAATAAGGTCCTTCCCGAATTGCTTTTTGAGATTTTCTCTCTCCATGCCCGGACATACATGCTGTATCGGATTCAGGATATCGATACCACACTCGATCAACCCGGGTATTAGCGGAAGTACGGCACCATCGGTATGGTACAATACTTTCTTCCCATATTTGTGGATCAGATCACACCAGACTTTCAAGCGTGGTTTGAAATGTGTTTCCCAGGAATCCAGCGAAATTAACATATTATCCTGCATCCCCATATCATCACTGATAAAAATAATATCAATCAGATCGCCCAGTTCCGTCAACATCCGCTCCAACATCACCGTCTGTACGGCATCTATCTTTTCGATCGTTGCATCCAGAAATTCAGGATTGGCGAGGGTATCCATCAGCGCATTTTCCAATCCGCGCATCTGACAGTATATCTCGAAATGGGATATCCACGGACCAATCGTGGCAAAATTCCAGGAATGGGCTTCTTCGGCCAATTTTCTTGCCCCCGCATAATCAAACTTTTCCGGTAAGGGCCAGGAAGGATAGCTGTCGAGTTGTGCCAGATCGTAATAATCGGCAATCGGAGGGTCGATATATTCCTGGTAAGTAGCCAACCCGGCTTTTACCATCCGTGTAGGCACACCCCACATTGTAATCTCTCCGCTATCATTCGGATCGAAAAAGCGTCCGCCATAACCGGGGAATATCCATACGATCTTATCTATTCCTAACTTATTATATAGGGCAAACTCATCCTGTACGCCGGTATATGCCCGAAGTGAATCCAGCACTTCGGGCGTACACCAGAGGTCAACCGGCGAACGGTCCACCGGTTGACGGTTTATAGTTGCCAATATTCGTTCTCTTGGAGTCATTGATTTTATGTTATTCATAATGAATCACGTTTTCTTTATTTTTTACTTTACGGAAAGTACACGTAGCATTGTTACATATGTCACAACCGTAATCGCTCTTGCGAACATGCTGACCGATACCGATAATACCACTGACGGATTTTATCGGGACCATCAGACTACTTTCGGTAAGAGATATACCACACGTTTTTTCGGGCAGCAAGGCAAAGAGTTGCTTCTGGTCGTTGACATCCCAGTTACAATAGCCCGGGCTGTAGCGGTTTGTTATTTTCATTTCCCTGTTCTGCATCTCTCGTTCCAACGCTGATTGAATGTATTCCATGGACTTCTCTACGACAATGCTGCCAAAGGCATCCGTAATATATCCTTTCAGGTAATCACCCTGTCGATTATATTCCATTGCCTGTTGTGAGAAACCTTCACCGGCAGTGCAGACTAATACAGCGATCTGCCGGGCATCTTTCAAATAGGCACAAATCTTCGCTGCCGGTTTTATCATCCGGTCTTTTATCCGTATCCATCCTTCGCGACGTAGAATTTCCACATCGTCAAAGATGGCATATCCACCTTGTATTTCCGATAATTCATGCAGTTGTTCGAAAATCTGCATTGTATCGGCAACTACCGGGTTGTCGGGCGAACGGTCTTCCTGATGAAGCATATCCAGCACTTCGTGGGGATGAAGCTCTATCTCATCAATAGTCGGATAATAATAGACAAAAGGTGACATATCAGTTCTTCAGATTGTATTCGTATAAAGCATCATAATAAGCCTGTATATTCTCTATCGGCACATGGGGTGGCACATCGCAACCGGTGGACAGGACGAAGTTCGGATAAGCTGCCGTGTTTTCGAGTAAAGCATGCACTTTTCTTTTTATATCTTCCGGCCCCATCATCCGTAAGATGCCTACCGGGTCGATATTACCCATGACTAGTACATCCTGCGGACATTCGTCCAATGTCTTTACCATATCGATCGCATTACCAAAGTGATAGGCGCCTGCGCCGGTGTAAAGCATAGCTCCGGTGCATTGTCCCGTGTTTCCACAATTATGCAGAGTTACCATAAATGAATCGTCCTGTACAGCTTCAACGATCTGCTTAATATATACGGAAGAGAATTGCAGGCAATCTTCACCCGACAGCAGACCGGCCGCCGGTTCGGCTATAATCACTCCTGCACATCCTGTCTTTTTCAATTCCTGACAGTAAGAAAGGATAAACTGCGTACACTTTTCAAGCAATAAAGCGATAGCTTCCGGTTCCAGATAACAGGCAACCATGATCTCCGACATGTCGAAAAGTCGCCCTGCCAATGAAAACGGGCCGATTGCTCCCGCAAACACAGGTCTATCGCCGATCAGCTCTACCGCCAGGCGGTTAGCTTCCAGGTATTGGGGAATTCTTCCGGCGGAAAGAGAAGGAACTTGCAGGTCTTCTACCGTAGAAGAGTCCACCAGCCGCCCCAATATATGCGGCATATCGTTTTGCGGGAACTCGATCTTACTGCCAAAAGCTTCGGCTTCCACTGTAAGATCCATGATGACTGTTGTAGCTTTCGAAGGAAACCGCTCACTCAATGCTTTGATAGCCAAGGCATGCACCTTGCCATCCTGCACGGCATCTCTGACAGAACATTCTATCATTTCTATACCCGGATGGGTCATGATCGGCAGTGTATGCCGTAACGGATCTTTAATGATTTCTTTTTTCCACTGATTGATATTCATAACTTATCTGTTAAGCGATCAAACGATCGAGGATTTCTACTAAGGCTTGGGGTTCATCCGTATAATAATCCGCACCTATTTTTTTGGCAAAGTCATGGTTAAGTGGAGCTCCGCCCACGCAGGTGACAACACCCGGGAATTCGGCTTTGATTGCTTTGTTTATCTTTTCCATGTTAACCATCGTCGTGGTCAGCAAAGCCGACATACCGACAAAGGCATCCGGGTTTTGCCGGATTGCTTCTATAAACTTATCGGCGGAGACATCCACTCCCAGATCAATTACTTCATAACCATTTCCTTCCACAATCATACTTACCAGGTTCTTACCGATATCATGCAAGTCACCTTCTACAGTCCCGAGGATTATTTTCCCTTTACGCTTCACCGAACCGTCCATAAAATACTTTTTCAGGTGGTTCATTGCCCCGTTCATTGCTTTTGCACTCATCAACACCTGGGGCACAAACACTTTGTTTTCGCGAAACTTAACTCCGATCCGGCCCATGCCGGTAATCAATCCCTTGGACAATACATCCGAAGGGGCTATGCCGGCAGCAAGCGCCTGTACAGTTAACTCATCAGCACCGGGTTGTCCTTTCATAGCCGGAGGGTATGGAGATATCCGGTTTATCTTCCCGTTTTCAACACACAAGGCGAGTTGATCTAAAATTTCTTCCATGTACACTTATTTAATTTCATTTAGAGGTAAAAATCAATTTTACGGGTCCGAAAAGTCCGGCATCATACTGAGTCAGATCAGGCGTTCCCCTCCATCCCCAGGTTCGCAATTCCTTCAGGTCATCTTTCATCCACATCTCGTTGGCAATAAGGTTACCAATTCGGATACGTATTTTATTTACTCCGGGTTTCACAGCTTTGGAAATATCCAGTTTGTAGGGAGGCCATAAACGAGCGCCTACCGGTTGATCATTGACAAAAACCTCTGCCATATACTTGACCTTACCTAAATCAATACCTATATCCTGAGAAAGATCATCAATACGGATCGATGTCTCATAGTCAACAAAACCGGTGTATTGCTGTAATCCGTAAGCATACCAGGAAGCCAGTTCCTTACCGTCGACGCCACCGACCGTAAACGTAAACGGAGCGATATCGAGTTCTTTCCCATCAGAGGCCAACACAAATGATAACATCGTTGATTCAGGCGGCAAAGACAGGAAAGCGTTGGTCACATTCATTTTGTGATCATCCACCCAAACTTCCTTATGCAACAAATAAGGGGGAAGCGTCACTGCGGTGGCTCCGACAGGAATATTCATCCGCCAATAGCAGTATTTACTTTTGCCGGCATTTTCATCCTGCCGGGAGTAGTACTTCCAGTTTGTATCGTAGTATTCCTTTTTAAGTTTTTCCATATCGATCACCGAATGATCCGAGAAAAATACTTTCGCCGTTGTTTTACTAACTGTAGTTACACCCGGATAGCTAAGCGACCATGTAGTGTTAATCCTCTTCTCAGCGATACGATTCGGCTGCTCCGGCGTTACCGTCTCCTCTTTGTCTGCGTTGAGAGCCACCCAATAGCCTTCATAGGAATTCAATGTTAACCCAACTTTTCTGTATCCGTCCTCCATGGTTGAAGGAATAGGCTGCTTTTCGCCTGTTTCGCAATTCCAGATCTCCATCATCCCGCTTCCGTCTCTCAACCATGCCGTAAACCGTTTTAAGGTATCGGTATTATTCGCAAACCAGTATAAATTGGTATTCTCGGTCTTGCGTTGAGCAGTGTATAACCGGCCTGCATTTTCAAGACGGATCTGTGGATCCACCTTCTTCTTCAGCGTTGAAACCAATTCGTTCATCTTCTCTTTTCCTGACATTAAGCGAATCACATTGGGAAGCCGGGTTAAGGCATTTACTTGTTTTACAATTGTTTCATCATTCAGTCCTTTTTCGGGAGAGCCATGAGGTAACGCACCTGCTAAGATCACTACCCCTCCTTTCTTTGCAAACGCATAGATCTTTTCCAATGACGAACGTGGGATAATATATGAGGAAGGAAGTACGATCGCCTGGAAGTCATGGTTATTAATCGTTAGTATTGCCTTTCCGTTTAACTGTTGTACGCGTCCTTTTTCCAGATAATACTTGTCGCCTATCAGAAAATCGATATTTCGCTCATTCATCGCCTGCATAGCGTCCGAATAGACCTGGTTAGCTTCATCCGCACGCTTATCCCATGGCGCATTCTGTACACCTTTTTCTTCTGAAAAATAATTTTCGGAAAACGACCAGACATTCTCCTGCGGATTGACCAAAAGGACATCCGCCACCAGACTGCTTTGCCGCGTAACAAAAGCCGCCCGCCGGGCAAAATCAGTCCAATAATGCATATAAGACCAATACGGATTGTCGATATACCAATCGGAAGGGAAAGGGATCGTTTCCAATTTCCGGTTCATATTAATACCGTGAGGAACCACATGATTCACGCCAAACGACGTGACGGAATTGATCGACATTTTCATCATTTCGGGGGATTGGACCCAACCTGCCACACCCATGATCTCACTCATAAAAGGACGGTCTTCGAATTCGGCAACCGATTGCACCTCCTTAAAATCATGCACTTCCTGCGACTTCATTTCAAGGCAATCATTTCCCGGCATGGTAACGCAACGCGTTGTCTTCATCAAATCACCGACTGCAATGGTCTGGAACTGTAACGATTCCTCCCATAAGTTAGAAATATAGTACATATTACGTTCTTTCAGCCAATCAACGAGCGGCTCGAAATAACTTTCGTTATATACATCCGATACAACGTCAAACCAATCGCACCGGGCGACGACAAACAGCCCGTCTTTATCTTTTTCGGTCAATAGCGGGAGCCATAGACGTATATCACGTTTTTTTATCTGTTGGTACCTCTTCGAAAAATAGTCCGACCATGCCATTTTCCAGCCGTAATCACCTTCGTTATCCACAAACACTCCGGGAATGGTTTGACCCATTTCATCCTTGAAATGCTTGTCATATGCTTCATGAACCATGGGAATAAACACTTCCATCAACTTCGGGTCCAAATAATTCACCTTCCCGCCATCAATACCCTGATGCGGTTTCTTCGTGTATGTATATACCATCCAATCACCGGCAGGAACAGTCCAACGGATATTTTTCCCTTCGCCGATGACACGTAGCGTTGCCGCATCAAGCTGCTTGCCAACCATTTTCCCGGCAACAACAAAATCAACCGAGTCATAGGTTACTTCCGTTTTTCCACTTACATAATAACGTCTTGGAGCAAGATAGATTCCTTCCAATTCGGGATGCATCTTCAATACCTTACCCGCGGCATGCCCGCTCGGCCAGTTATATTCGTCGCAATAGCCAAGTGTTAATCCGTTTCCCTTTGTTTTTTGTAACGCGTTACCAATACTATTAAACCATGGCTCGGCCAAATATTGCTCGAGAGGAAGAGCCGTTACCGAATTGTCGAATCCCGAACGAGGATGTGCATATCCGGGATTCAATCGTTGCTTAGCCATTGCTTCCACCATGGCAGCTCCAAGATGTTCATCTTTAATCACATCATCCCAGAACCAAAAGGTATGAGGGGCGTAGAACATCGGAGGATTACAGAACATGGCACGAACGTCCTGCTCATTATATTTTTTCATCCATTCGGGTTGGTCTTTTGCTTCCTTTGTTTTAACCTGAGCAACGGATATCGAAGCAATAAACAGGCAACAGAGTGTCATCAGGAAGGCTGGTCTCTTACATATATTCATTGTGTTTTTCTTTTTCGGTTCACAAATAAAATAGTTTAAATAGCACCCACTAAACAAGAGTGGGTGCTATGTGTTGCATGAAAAGTAGTTTATTGACCCGATGCCTCCAATTCTTCCAGAGAACTGATCGGCGTTTTGTTCAACTCGTAACCGGCATAACCATAATTCTGGTTGATACGTCCGTATAGATTGGGGTTAATATTCGATTGCGTGATCGGCCAGAAGATGTTATGCTTTGCCATCTTGTATTCATCATGATGCAGGGTGGTTATCCCTTTGTTGTAGTAATTGTTATACTTTGTGATGCGATGCCACCAGTAACTGTTACTACCCTCGTCCGCCAAGCTTTTCGGAGACTCATACGTCCCTTCTTCATGTGCCTTGATATAGGAGACGCGTACCAGTTCCACATGACGCATTTCCTCATACATCAATTCACGGGCTCTTTCATCCATAATCACATCAAGTCCCTCCAATCCGCTCAGTTCGCCTGCCGTAAAGAAGGTGGTACATCCGGAACGTTTACGTATTTTATTGACATCATCGGCTGCTTTCGCAAAATCATTTGCCCAATAGTAGGCTTCTGCCCTCAACAAGTAGGCTTCTGCCAACCGGTAGAGATACATATCACCAGGGCCTCCCTGATAATCCACTCCCGTATATCCGTTAGCCACATCACGATCCACATCATCCACCCACAATTTATAATACGGATAACCATACCAGCAACGAATCGTATCCTGGCACAGCAATGTTCCATCGTCGGCAAATTTCTGAATAGGCTTCATGAAATATTTCTCATCTTCCGTCCCTACCAGACTTACATTATTATATTTGAGCTCTTCCATTTCGAACCAGTTACCTGTTTTATTGCTGTGGCGAAGGTCATTCTCGTCGGTCCACATACTTTTCTCTGCAAAATAAGTCGGTCGGATGAAACATTCCCCCCGTCCGGCAATTTCACGGAAGTCGATATACTGAGGATATTTTGCCATAACAGCAGACGTTCCGGCCAGTCGTCCCATCCCTGCATTCTGCTTGCTTGGTGTCAGGATACCTCTGTTCACATCCGTCATGCTCCAGAACGGCGTGAAATTGTATAGAAACATGGTATTCACACGGCTATCCGGGTTTTCATAACGGCTAATGATCGTCATGATACTTTCCTTATTGGAAGGGATCGATTTATTTACCGGCCGATGCAAATCCCACAGTACATTCCGCGTCATCGGACGATCTTTGGGATACGGATTCTCAAAGGTACCGAAAGGCGCTTCCATCAATTCATACCCGCAACCGTCGATCAGCGTATTAGCTGCACTGATAGCCTTGTCAAACTGTCCGGCAGCCAGGTAATATTTGATGAGCAACATCAGGCACGTCCCTTTGTTCTCCTTTCCCCAGTCGTCTCTCAGCGGGAGATTCTCTACCGCGAATTCAAGGTCCTGGATTATTTTCTGGATAATGACTTCCATCTTTACCGAACGGAAATCCAATTTAGGAGTAGTGACTTCCCGGGAGACGAAAGGAACATCGCCAAACTGGAAGATCATGTGATAATATCGCCAGGCACGGTGAAAGTAAGCTCTTGACATCATCTGGTTCTTTACTGTCTGATCCATCTCCAGATCAGGCAGACGGGAGATTACCACATTGGCAAAGCTACTACCTGCCACACCGCTACTCCAAAAAGCATTGGAAAGGTTTGATCCGATCCATAAATTATTGGAAGTAGGAGTAATGTCGGTTACAAAATTTTGCGAACCACTCAGGTCGGAGATTGCCGATACCGCCACATCCGAGAAAATCAATTCCGTCGATATGGCAGTTCCGTTTGATCCCAGATAATAAAAGAGTAAGTCGCTCCGGCAACGGGAAAGCGCTCCTTCCAGACCTTCTACGGTTGAAAATGTCGCGTTAGGCTCATAGAATGACAGGGGTTCCGGATCTAACCAACTTTCAGAGCAGGAAGTCAGTATCAACAAAGCAGAACTTAGAGATATTGATTTGAATAAATTATTTTTCATACGAATGATCATTAAAAAGTTACACTTGCGCCTAATGTATATGTCCGGGGCATGGAACCGCCGGTTTCGATATCCCAGTAATTAGCTTTCGACCAATCTTTCGAGAAAGCCCAGATAGCTACATTACGAATCGTTCCATACAGATGGATTTCCTGTGCACCCAGCACCCTTGTCACCTTTTTAGGTACATTATATCCAATAGAGATATTCTCCAGACGGATGAAGTCTCCCGAAATCACTTTTTGGGGCTCAACGTTCGAAGGACGCGTTGATTTCAACCGGGCAAAAGAGTTCGATTTGTTCTCTGCTGTCCAGTAATTCCGTATAGGGCTATTCAAATAGTCTTCTTTATGTCCAAAATAGTTCAGGTAATCCGTGGTTGTTTTTTTGTGCCCCAGATAGGAATACAGGTTGAAAGAGACATCCCAATTCTTATACAGAACAAAATTATTCGTCAATGACAGGCGGACTTTGGGGTCTCTGACTCCCATGAATACATTATCATCCTGCGATATCCGGTAGTCTTTGTTTACATCGAATGCTCTTGCATCTCCGGGCTTCTGTCCGTACTTGGCAGCTTCTTCCGCTTCGTTTTCCTGCCAGACACCAATGAACTTAGTAGCCCAGATAGTGGACATATCCCGACCTACAAACCAACCTCTGTTTATATCATCCACTTCTTTCGATCCGATCACTTTACCACTGGCATCCAACACATCTTCATACGTATAATACAGATGCTTGATCCGGTTCCGGTTGTGCGACAAACTAAAAGTGGTACTCCAGTTGAAGTTTTCCTGTTCGATATTGATCGAATTCAATAAGATTTCAAACCCGCTGTTTGTTACTTCTCCGAGGTTGGATACCACCGCCGAATAACCGGTAATATTGGGCAGCGTACGGTCCATCAGCAAGTCTGTCGTCGGCATATAATACCATTCCATACTACCGCTCAGGCGATTATTGAAGAACCCGAAGTCAAGCCCTGCATTCCAGGAAGCTGTGCTTTCCCATTTCAGGTCGGTATTCGACATACGGGCAATTTGCAACGTGGACAGTTCATACAAAGTACCTGCCTGGGTAGCATACGAATATTTGCTGATACCGCTACCTGTATTCAATTGGGATAACGCCTGGTAAATACCGACAGCCCGGTTTCCGTTTTTACCCCAGGAAAGACGGAGTTTACCGGTACTCATCGGTTCCCAGGCGAAAAATTTTTCATTCGTAAAATTCCAGGCCAAAGCCAATGTTGGGAATGTCGCACGCGGATTGGAACGTCCGAATGCCGAATATCCGTCCCGACGCACAGATGCAGTCAGCATATACCGGTTGTCATACGAATAAAACAAACGTGCCATTAAAGCATCACCCGTATATTTTTCATCATTGGAAGACATTGATTTCACACCGGCCGCCTGCATATAATGCCATTGCAGGATATCGGAGGGAGAGAATTGCGAACCACTCATCTTCTCACTCCAATATTGATATTGCTCTGCGCTTTGCAGCAGTGTCACATCAAACTGATGTTTATCCGCAAACGTATAATTCCATTTGATTATATTATCCAGCGTCCAGGTTACGGATTGGGCCGTTTCCCGTGAAGCCGAGCCATGCGTGGTATCAAATACACTGGCAGCACTGGTCCAATATCTGTTCTGTGTCCAGCCATAGCGGGGAGCAAAATTAAATTGGTAAGAGATATTGAACGGCAACTTCACTTTCGCGTAAAAATTACCGGTAACGGTTTGTGCACCGGCACTTTTGTCAGTCATGGATAAGTTATAGAAACTGTTCACTCCCGGCACCTGGTGTCCTTCGCCCATGGGCCAGGGATTCAATGTGCCGTCTTCGTAATAAGGAGTCGAATAGGGGGAGTTACTACACATTCCTTCCCAGTCAACCTTCTGGAATCCTTCATCCCGGGTTTGTAAAAGCAGGTTGGCTCCTACTTCCAGGAAACTGGTCACCTTGGCATCGAGACGCAGGTTCGTACGGTAGTTCACAAACCGGTCGCCTGTCTGGTTCCCTTTATTATCCTGATAACCCAGCGACCAGTAGTAGTTTACATTGGGAGTTTGTCCCGAAAGGCTCACATTATAATTCTGACGCACACCGGTCTGCCAGACTGCGTCATACCAATCGTATGTGTTACCGGCAAAGTAATTACGCCGTTCCACATCACCCAGTCCGATACGCTGCAACCACACATCTTCCGTATTGGTTGATCCCTGCCCAATGGCATCGTAATTACGCCACTGCTCTTCGGTCATGTTGTATTTCTTCAGGTTTTCTGCCGTCGGTTTGTTATAATACCCTTGCTTTTCGAATCCATTACTGCTGGTTGCGTAATCTGAACGATATTGCAGGTAGTCCTTGGGATCATAGTATTCGCGGTTTGCACCCATCGTAGCAAATCCGACACTACCGTCAAACTTGACTGTCGGTTTATCCCCCCGACCTTTCTTGGTAGAAATAATAACAACGCCATTGGCCGACTTTGCCCCATAAATAGCTGCCGATGATGCATCTTTCAGCACGTCAACCGATTCAATATCAGCGGGGTTGATTTCCGAAAGATCGCCGCTAAACGGGACTCCGTTTAATACGATCATCGGACCATTATTAGCCGTTAGAGAACGATTCCCACGAATAAGGAATCCCGGAGACTCCTTAGCGTCACTCGACGAAGGGCCGACGATCAATCCGGGCGCGGTGTTACGGATGATGTCCTGTACCGTCGTAGGTCTTTGATATGTTAATTTGTCGGCATCCACATGACTGATGGATCCGGTCAGGTCTTTCTTCCGCATTGTCCCGTATCCGACAACCACCACTTCACCCAACGTCTGGGTGTCTTCACTCATGGTGATGATGATATTATTCCGGTTGCCTACCGTTATTTCCTGAGTGACATAGCCAATATAAGAAACCTGCAGAACGGCTCCTTCGGCAACTGATAAAGAGAAGTACCCGTCAACATCGGTTATTACACCGTTTACGGTGCCTTTTTCTACGATATTCGCTCCGATAACAGTTTCGCCTTGTTCATCCAGAACCGTACCCGTGATCGTCTTTTTATTCGTTTGATTCAATGCCGGTAGTTCCCCAGTTGTTTTTGCCTGTAAGCAAAGTGTAAACACGAATAGTAGAATAGTTATTTGTCTCACATGTAGACATACTTTTTTCGCAATCAAAAGGTTACACCCTTTGACTTGATATAATTTTCTCATATATTTGCATTATGAATTAATACTTAACAATGAATTGTTGTTATTTAATTAGAAATCGGGAATAGCGCCATCTATTCCTGGTTTTTTTTGCCTCTTCTATTTATCTCATAGGCAGTCCTCCTTTATCGTTAATTAGGCATTTAACTTGTCTTTCGGGGGTATTAGGTAATCATGACAAAGTTATGGTTACAAGGAAGAAACGAATATCTAAAAATGATCTCAATCTTTATTAAAATGACTATTCTTCAGCCGTTTGTGGATGGTTAATCGTATGGGATTCATGCCTTTGGTAATACTCCCTGTATCGGAAGGGGGTAAGTCCGGTCTTCTTCTTAAACAATGTAGTGAAATGAATAGGGCTTTCATAACCTGTCTTATAGGCAATTTCCTGGCAGGTCAGGTTAGTGGTAGCAAGCAGTTCTTTACTTTTTTGTATCCGGATCTCCTGCAAATATTGATGTGGAGATAGTCCGGTATATTGCTTGAAGTTCCGGCGAAAACAGGAATAACTCATACATATCCGGTTAGCAACCTCTTCAGGCTTTATATCCGTATGGGAATTTTCAAACATAATCATCTTAGCCTTATTGATTAACTGCATAGGCTGGCTTTGATCGAAAGCCTGGGACTTATCAAGAGAATGAGTCATACCGAGTAACAGGCTGGCTATGCCTGCAAGGATTTGTTGAAATCCACTTTTCTGCTCTGCTGCGACACTGATTGCAGCCCTAAAGAGTTGTACAATTTCCACCGAAGGCCCTACATTAAATACTTTCTTTTGTTCGCTGAAGAAACCATTCTGAACGAGCGCTTCCACATTGTCTCCCTGAAAACCGATCCAATACTCATCCCATCCGGTAGAAAGGTCAGGTGCATAGTTATGCCATTCACCCGGAAACAGCAGAAGCATGTTTCCGGTAGTTAATCGTATGCCTTTCTGCTTGTCCAAAGAAAAAGTTCCACTCCCGTTTCCTATATACAAAAGTATATACTCATCCAACGTTCTCCCTTTAAGGGTAGAGAACAAGTATTCGGAAGGATGATTCTTCGGCGGATACACTGTATGAGGCTCTATTCGCTGGTAGCCAACAGTAGTAACAGTTATACCCCAGAGCTTGTCTTGCTTATTGGCAATTAAGTATTTAATGTTAACATCTTTTTCCATACGCAACTTACAGATTTTGAGGCTGGAACAAAGATAGGAAAACAGATTTGAAAAGAGACAGAATCAGTCAAAAAATAAGGCGCTCAATGCGGCATTCGATCCACGAACATGATCAACCCTGATCCTTACAGGCCGATCCACCGTGAAGGTCACGTATTTACCTTCCTCGTAGTTTCGTACCATATACACAGGCATAAGCAATTCTTTCGTGTTCAGATCGAAGACTTCAAGAGCCGAACGGCGTTCCTGCCTGTCCCAATCCACAAAATAAAGGGATAGCTGATAAGGCTGGTCCACCTTACCGGATAGATCGACCGTTATCGTTTGCATACACACATTGGGATCTTGCGTATAGATCGCACCGATATGACGTGTAGTGCCGTTATCGGCTGATTGCAAGGCCCGGATATCCTCTGTTGCTGTAGCCCAGTTTGTGTTTGCATTTCTCGTGAATTTCAAATCGCTTATATAATCAGGAAGTTGGGTTCGATTTCCCTTATTGTCGTAATTGCATAAGACATAACCCTTGCTTCCATATTTACCATGCCAGTTTCCCTGAGTATCCGTATCTTCCAGTATTGTTCGATTGTGATAGACAAACGGCTCGTCATTCCATACTTTCGGATGTCCTTGGTAATTGACTTTAATACTGTACTTTCCGGGAGTGAAACCGGTATAATAAACAAACTCTTCATCTTCCCCGGTTTTATGAATTGCTTCTTTATTGAACCGGATATCCCCTATTGTATAACCGGCTTTTGGAATAGCCACATCGGCCGTTGTATTCGGAGGGACCGTAAGCGAAAATTTCCCGGTATTCATATCACCACTCACTTCTATCGTTCCGTTAAGGGTGGGAACTTTTCCTTTGATCCAACTTACTTTTGATGATAAATGAGGCTTGAATAGATAGGATTGGAACCCGGCCCGGGTCGGTTTTACGCCCAGTATTTCTTCACTCAGCCATTTGGTCACACCTGCACTCCACGGATGCGTAAGGCTTGTATAACCACATTGATTATTTACAGGTGCATCGTTAGGCGCTGAAATATCATTCCAGGAAGGACGAAAGACTTCGAAAAAGGTAGTTGCACCATAGCGTATCTGTCCGCCCCAACAGTCGTCGATTGTGTTCAGCGCTTCATTATACAATCCGGCTTTGGTTAATGCCTGTATAATAAAGTATTGGTTGAAAGGCGAATAAGATAAACGTTGTTGCCTATCGGAAAATGTTCTTTTAATCAGATCGTTCTGTTCCGGCTCGTTAAGAAAGGAAGCATTAATTGCATCTGCGGCAGCATGAAGTCCAAAGTTACTGTTCCAGTCTTTAATATTGCCTAATAAGGTGATCTTTTCATTGGCGTATTGTTCGTATTTTCCGGCAATATCTACATAACCTGCCTTTTTCATCACTTGGCTGAATTTGCTCCAGGTTTGAATCGACAGCATTTTATATGCATTCCGTGTCTCCGTGTTGTTCCCGTTTTCGAAGCCGGCTCCTAGTCGTTCGTCCCAACCATAAAAAACGATATTGGCATCATCACCATAATGTTCATACGCTTTATCCAGTTTATTACAGGCGTTTTCAAGCATTTCGTCCAGCAATTCCTTATCGCCGGTGTACATATAATAATCAATAAGGCTCAGTATCCAGTAAAGAGAATAGCTGGCAATACCGTTGTATTGGGTGGACGTATAACGAAGGTTTTGTTTTACAAAATCAAAATTTCCAAATGCTACCATCGAAGCAGCTTGCGAGGTATGTGCATCACCTGTCCACGAATGACGGTCGCTTCGTTCCATCAGGATCGCTCCAAAATAATCCTGCAAAAGATTAGTCTTTACCGTATAGGCACCTGTGTACCAAATGCGGGTAAGCATTGTGTCACTACAGGCAAAACTGCCTTCATAGTTAGTCGGCTTTGTCTGGCACACCAACCGAACAGAAGATATATCAAGAGGCTTATTTAATGAATGTATATGTATCCACGCATAGCGGACACCTTCATACAGTTCCTTATTCAATTCGAGACGCCATGTATTTCCGTGGCGGGTTGGAGCGGCTGTTTTCTTCGGATGCTGTGAACCTAAGTTGAAAACGGCAGGTTCATTAAATTCGCTGATACTCATTTCTATTTCGCCATCTATCTCAGGCGCCTCAAATTCGAACCATGCGGCGCTCACCCTGCCGAAATCAAACAGCAGATTGCATGCCCCGTTTACAGTCATACTGGTATTGTTTTTTATCGACACATTTTCCGTGTTGTCTGCTATCACTCTTGCAGGAGTAAGTACATACACCTCTAAGCTATCTGTCCACCGGGGATTCTCCCACCGTAATGCGACTAGCGGATCGGGTGAATGAGCGACCTGCATCCCCGAAAAAGTGCCACTTATCGATTTATAAGGAGCCTGAATGCCAGGCACCGTGTATCTCGTCGTTTTTGTAGTACAAGAGAATAAGGTCACACATAAAAATGTAAGTAGAGTTAAAAACTTCTTCATAATCATTTTTCTAATTTTAAGGTGTAACAGAAAGATGCAAAGTTATGATTGTAAAGAAGATGCGGATGTCTGAAAATGATTTTATTCTTTATTAAAATGACAATTTAGGTATCAACTTGAAAAGTGGTGGGATTGTCAGCCTTGTAGTTCCTTCATACCCTTGGCGTTGGCTAAACACTTCCCACTATCAGGGGGTGTCAGGAACTTGCGCCCATTAGAATATGCCCATGTTGGGCAAAATCGAGTAGGAGGAAACAAAAGTAGTTTTCTCCTACTCTTGTTTCCGACCTCTCACACCACCGTACGTGCCGTTCGGCATACGGCGGTTCCTTACTTACGATACAACTTTACGATAACAGTCCAGAAGAAAAGGGTAACTGGCACGTCTCAAGTTGTCATTACACAAAGCGCGGGCAAGGATATAGCTATTGGAGATATGCCAGTAACCCTTTCGGGTATTAGCCCATTCCCATGCTTTTCTTTTGTCTATTCCGCACTTGCATAAGTTTGTGAAACGTGTCTTTACTTTCTTCCAGCATTTCCAGATACACATTCGAAGTCGGCGACGATACCAAGTATCAAGGTATTGAAGCCTGCTCTTCATATCCGCCAGCTTGAAGTATTCAAGCCAACCTTGGATGAAAAGACGGAGATTAGTCTTTCGCTGTTCGTAACCCATTCCATTACTCCGACCTGTCAATTCCTTTAATCGGAGTTTCAATTTGGCATAACTCTTAGGATGGACACTTAAGCGGCATTCACCTGATTTTACATAGAAACTATAACCAAGGAATTTCATTCCCCGGACAACTGGAAAATCCAGTTCAGATTGACCCCTTAAACCAAACGAATTTGACCCCTTGCTCCAAAATAAGGTTGACCCTTCTGACCAAAATAAAAATGACCCCATTTGAATGTATGTCAACATAGATTTTTACGTAATCCCATAATACAGATTACAAGGAAGGAAAAGAAAACTGAATGAACGAAATAAAGAATCGCTTAAGTCCTTTTTTAAGGGATATACAAAAGTACATTCCAACGATAGAACGCCAACACCAAGCCGCAAGCGGTTTATAGAAATTTCTTCCTTTCGTACCGAAAGAGTAAATTTCCATAAAGTGTTGTCTTATCTATCGTTTCCATGAATGAAATGTATATCAATTAAAAAAAGAAAAAATAATGGTGTATCGCCTAAGGATGGTATTCCCAAATAAAAATGACCCCACTTATCAAGATACTTTGGGGGGCAAAATTAAATAATTTTCAGGGGTCAAACCTGTTTTGGTTTAAGGGGTCAACACACATTGGGTTTTCCATAAGCCAATTTTTGTATTTTCTTGCGAATATTGCAGTCTCCATTTTTTCATGAACTTCCTATATTAGAAGCTTTTTGTCAATATATTCTATGGAATTTTAGCATAATCATCTCCTTGTATATAAAGGTATGATTTTTATTGTTAAATTTGTAACCTGCCAAAAAATAGGATATAGAAATTATACTATAGCAGCATTACCTATTTTATGATAGATAGAGGTACAATTAGATAAATGGTACGACAAAATAAATGATACAAGTAATTTTATAGAGTTCGAAGGTTATGAAAACAAATGAAGAAATAAAAAAAGGCAAGAGATATAAAAAACTTTTTATAGTAAGCATTTTATTCCTCACGTTTTTAACAGTTCTACTTTTAGAACCCTTTTCTATAACGGTAAAGGAACCAATAGTATCTTTAATAAAAGTAATTAAAGCTATTTGCGAAGCATTGATTGCTACACTTATAGTTAGCGTTTTGATTTATTTTTTTACAAAATGGGTAAATCCTAAAATGCCTAACGCGGATATGGAAGTATTGCATCCTCGGTTAATAAATACATATCACCTTCAGTCTAGGATGAATACTAAAACGTGGTGGTATAACGGAAATCGGGGAGAATATACAAGAAATGTGACTTTGCCATATTTAGCAGAAACTTGCAGGAAAGAAAGTCGATCGATAAGAGTGAATTTGCATATTTTACACCCTGACAATGAGATTGTTTGTAAAACTTACACAGAATATAGGAATAATTTAAGTGATCTTGACGAAGATATAATAAAAGAGAAAACAATACAAGATTTGCTTGCGACTATTGTTGCCGCATATCTTTGGAAAGAGGAACAACCTTATTTAGACATTAAAGTTTATCTGAAAAATAATTTTTCTCCTATTAGAATTGAAATGTCTGACAGTATGGTTATCATTACTAGAGAAGACCCTCGTGACCCAGCAATTGTATACCAACACAGTTCACTATTTTACAATATATATAATTTTGATTTAGCACAAGGTGTAAAACAAGATATTCCATTAGACATGACAATTCCTTTTGTTAAAAGGAGTAAATTAACAAATAAAAAGATTAAAGAATTACTAACTTCTATCAAGATTACACCTAATATCACTGACGATGATTTGAATAAGATTAAAGAATTATCCATTACCAAAACAACCCCTTATGTACCAGGTATTTCTAGTTTTATTCGGACAAAAAATAATGGTTAATTCAAAAGTCTAATCAATTGCTATCATATCACAATTATAATAGCATATCATGCTCTCCAAAGTTATGCTGAATTATCAAAATAAAGTATGTTTAGTTCAACCTTCAAATGAATACCAAGTTTCTGTTCATAGACATGCTTTAGCCCTTACATTTCCATATTTAATTCATTATTTATCATTAGATGATAATTATAAATTAAGTTTATATGTTGAAGATAAGAGCAAAGTTTCGTTTCAACAATTTTTAATTGATGAAAAGCCTTATTACGTTTTAATAACAACTAATACCGCAACCTTCCCTAATGCTGTTAAACTTGCTAACATTGCCAAAGAACATAACTGTTTTGTTATATTAGGTGGCATTTTTGCAAGTATGAACATCGAAATAATTTCTAAAAATTATTCCTGTTTTGACAAAATAGTCAGAGGACTTCCTGATATTGATTTGTTCGAAAATTCTTCAAGAAAGAAAATAATTAAAGGGAAAAGTAAATACGATATTAATTTCAGATTAAGTGATATTTTAAATTCGTCGCTATTTGATTGTTATCGCAATGACCCTGTTTGCTATGAGATAACTTTTGGTTGCGCATACAACTGTAATTTTTGTTCATTACGTTACATCTGGGATATTGGTATTTGCTCAAATAGGACAAGTGATATTGTCATTAATGATTTAAATCAATTAAGAAACAAGGATAGTCTAAAAATTATTGATGACGATGTATTGCAATCTCAAGATGTATTATCAAAATGCAATTTTGGAGAAAAATTTAAAAAAATTATAGCTGAAACGCGAATAGATAGAATTAATGAACGGTCAATTTTTATTTTAAAGCAATTTGGAGTAACGCATCTAATAATGGGAGTAGAAACTTTTGACAATCAAAACCTTTTATCTTCCTCAAAAACTACTTCGAAAAAATGGGTAGAAAAAGCCTTTCGCGCCATTGATTTGTGTAATAAATATGGAATAGTTGCACGACCTGTTTTACAAGTTTTCTATCCAGAGATGCCCAAAAACTACCTAAAAAAAATAACACCTTATATAAATGATTGGACACCTAAAAACAATATAGAACTCTTCTTTTCGTTTTTCACCCCACATCCAGGCTTAAATGTTAGTAGAGGAATATCAAAAAATTTGATAACAAATAATCTATCTAAATTTGACCATTTGAATCCTGTTTATATGCCTAATGGATACAACATGAATGATGTTTATGATGTTTTATTTGATTATAATATCCTTATAGACCATACAGAATCTATAAAATATAATCCTCATATTTTCACAACGGGAGAAAAAATTAAGGAATATGATATTTTTTTTAAATAATAGAGTTTATATCTAATAAGTTTTTAGTGATAGACAAAGAATGCAATTATGCCCTACGATTTACTGAATGTTGGTTAACAAATCACATCCTTTGGAAAAATCACTAAACAGTACTAAACAGTACTAATCGGATTTAGGAAAAAGGATGGGTATTGCGATTGGGAAGTATTCGCCAATGCGTTCTACATGATTATGGTGAAAGAAGAAAAGAAAAAAATAATTAAAAATTCCGATGGCTGTGTTCATCGTTTTTTCGTTTTCGAATAAAAAAAGGATGAATATCCTACCTTTTTCCGGACAAAAAGTTAAGCGGCCGGTTTTACATTATTGTTAATTGCTCTATATCTTTCCCAAAATTCCGGAATAGTGAGATATTTCAGGAAGGAATGTCTTCTATTTTGATTATACCAAATTT
>JAVBVI010000015.1:0-20931 GCA_031554505.1 Bacteroides sp.
TTGTCCACAGGCTATGAAATTCTTCGATTCTTTCCGCATCCGATAAATATCCGTATCTTCGCGGCATGAAAGAATACCGGCTTACTGACTGGCTGCCAACAACCAAAAAAGAAATGGAACTCCGCGGATGGGACGAACTGGATGTGATCTTGTTCAGCGGTGACGCATACGTAGATCATCCGTCGTTCGGAGCGGCTGTCATCGGCCGTATCCTGGAAAGAGAAGGACTACGGGTAGCCATCATCCCGCAACCCAACTGGCGCGACGATCTGCGCGACTTCAAGAAATTGGGACGCCCCCGCCTGTTCTTCGGTATCTCTGCCGGATGCATGGACTCCATGGTAAACAAGTACACGGCCAACAAGCGCCTGCGCAGCGAAGATGCCTATACCCCCGACGGTCGTCCGGACATGCGACCGGAATATCCTTCCATCGTTTACACTCAAATCCTCAAGAAACTCTTTCCCGATGTGCCCGTAGTGCTGGGTGGAATAGAAGCCAGTATGCGCCGCCTGAGCCATTATGACTACTGGCAGGACAAGGTACAGAAGAGTATTCTGTGCGACAGTGGCGCCGATATGCTGATATACGGCATGGGCGAGAAACCCATCGTGGAGCTGGTACAACGGTTGCAGAAACAGGTTCAACAGGAAGGTACTGTCACAAGCCTCCCCACTGACGTCCCGCAGACGGCTTACATGCAACCGTCCCCTTCGTTCGCAGTTTCCGGGGATGACATCCGTCTCTACCCGCACGAGGAATGCCTGAAAGATAAAAAGAAACAAGCTGCCAACTTTCGCCACATCGAGGAAGAGAGCAACAAATACGCTGCTTCCCGCATCGTCCAGGAAGTAGATAAAAACATCGTGGTGGTGAATCCGCCCTATCCTCCCCTGACGGAACAGGAACTCGACGGTTCGTTCGACCTTCCTTACACCCGTCTACCTCACCCTAAGTACAAGGGTAAACGCATTCCGGCTTATGACATGATCAAGTTCTCGGTCAATATTCACCGGGGATGCTTCGGTGGTTGCGCGTTCTGCACCATCTCCGCGCACCAGGGAAAGTTCATCGTGAGTCGTAGCAAGGAGAGCATTCTGAAAGAGGTAAAATCGGTTATGGAACTTCCCGACTTCAAAGGGTACCTGAGCGATCTCGGCGGCCCCTCGGCCAACATGTACCGCATGGGAGGCCGGGACGAAGCGATGTGCCGCAAGTGCAAACGTCCTTCGTGCATCCATCCTAAAATATGTCCCAATCTGAACACCGATCACCGTCCGTTGCTCGATATATACCGTGCGGTGGATGCCCTGCCGGGGATCAAGAAGAGTTTCATCGGTAGCGGGGTGCGTTATGATCTGCTGCTCCATCGGAGCAATGATCCGGCAGTGAACCATGCTGCCGCGGAATACACCAAAGAGCTAATCGTAAACCACGTCAGCGGTCGGTTGAAGGTCGCTCCGGAGCATACGTCGGACGAGGTGCTGTACATCATGCGCAAACCTTCGTTTGCCCAGTTCGAGGAGTTCAAGAAGACGTTCGACCGTTTGAACCGGGAGCACAACCTTCGTCAGCAGCTTATCCCTTACTTCATCTCGAGCCATCCCGGTTGCCGGGAAGAAGACATGGCCGAACTGGCCGTCCTCACCCGTCGCCTGGACTTCCAGTTGGAACAAGTGCAGGACTTTACCCCTACCCCCATGACCGTAGCCACCGAAGCGTGGTATACCGGTTTTCACCCATACACCCTGCAACCGGTGTTCAGTGCCCGTACCCCGCAGGAAAAGCTGGCGCAGCGGCAATTCTTCTTTTGGTACAAACCCGAAGAACGCCGCAACATCCTGAATGCCCTCCGCCGTATCGGGCGGATGGATCTTGTTGATAAATTGTATGGGAAGAAAAGGGATTAGAGAGTACGTTCGAGTTCCCTTTCAATAACAGCAATAAATCCCTCTGCTTGTGGACCTAATACAGCGAGAGTATCTTCATCGTAGTGGAGAAAATCATCATAATCGCCACTCACTCGATCATTGAACAACTGGCTGTAAAAACGAGAATACTTGTTAGCAATCCTGCCAGTGGAAATGAAGTGCAATCCAAACATCTGCTTCACTCCATTGTGAGTCTGAGCCACAATATGATTCTTTACCAATAAAGCAATCACTGCATAGTAGCAAGCATAATACAACCTGTTGACGGCAGCATTATAATACTAGCAGATCGGCTTCGCGCAATGTCTCTTTAGCGCGCTGAATCCTGTAGGAAACAAATGCATTCACATTATTTTTATCCATTTCCTGTTTCATAGTCTGATTCCTTCGTTTTCTACATTCACATAAAAAGGAGTCTTAAACGGACGCTCATACCATTGCCTACGAGTGCAAACCAAAGGGCTGATAGTAACATGTTCTGAAATCTCTATATCATACAATGGGTAAGTAATTGCAGTTATTTCACTATAACTTAACTTTTCCTTATCAATCAGAATCAACAGGTCAAAGTCCGAATCTGCTTTTGCATCTCCTCGGGCTTCAGATCCATAAAGTATCACTTCCGCCTGAGGAGCAACCCGGCGCAAAACTTCCTTTATTTTATGTACAATATCAGGTCTTTTCATTGCGTAATCAATTAGACATCAACACAAAGATAACTTTTTATTTATAAACAGGCTCTTTGAAAAGAAGAATCTTCTGCTTCTTTCACTTATTTTCTTGAATAGCAATAATCTCCCTCAACACACTAACTGCCGTCTCTACATTCGGAACATCCTTGATCAGCATGCTGCGCTTGCCGTTCTGTTCGCGTAGGTCGCACCGGCGGGTATACTTCATCATATAGTCGATGAGCTTGCCGAACGCCTGACTCTGGTAGTACGGACTATCCGGATTGGCAACAAAAAACAGCGTCATGCGACCACCTTTCAAGAAAATCTTTTCGGAGCCCAGACGGGCAGCCAGACGACGCAGGGGAACGATGCGAAGCAACTCTTCGGTTTCGGAGGGGATGGCACCGAAGCGGTCTTCCAGACGGGAGCGGAAGGCATCGACCTCTTTGTCCAACGTCAGTCCGTCGAGTTCGCGGTAGAGAAGCATGCGTTCGCTGCTTCCGGTAACGTAATTAGCCGGCAAGAGTAGTTCCAGATCGCTTTCCACCTGACTCTCGATGACAAACTGTTCGCCGGTGATGGTACCATCGCCCTTCACCTCGTCGGCATAGAGTTCGGCAAACTCGTCGTTCTTAAGTTCCTGAACGGCTTCGGTGAGTATCTTCTGATACGTTTCGTACCCCAGATCGGCGATAAAGCCGCTCTGTTCGGCACCCAGCATATTACCGGCCCCACGGATATCGAGGTCTTGCATGGCGATGTGTATGCCGCTGCCCAGATCGGAAAAGTTCTCGATGGCTTGCAGCCGGCGACGCGCCTCGGTAGTTAGCGAAGCCAATGGAGGAGCCATCAGGTAGCAGAACGCTTTCTTGTTGCTACGACCCACGCGTCCGCGCATCTGGTGCAGATCGCTCAGGCCGAAATTCTGCGCCTGATTGATGAGGATGGTGTTGGCATTGGGAATATCGATGCCGCTCTCGATGATGGTGGTAGCCAGCAGCACATCGTAATCATAGTTTACGAAGTCGAGGATCACCTGTTCCAGCTCGGCCGGCTCCAATTGCCCGTGCCCGATGGCTACCCGGCAGTCGGGAATATGTCGCTGAATCATCGCCTTGAGTTCCGGGAGATTCGAGATGCGGTTGTTCACGAAAAACACCTGTCCGTTGCGGCTCATCTCGAAATTGATGGCATCCGTGATCACCTCTTCGTTGAACGTATGCACTTCGGTCTGAATGGGGTAACGGTTGGGCGGCGGAGTGGAGATGACGCTTAGGTCGCGCGCACCCAGCAGGGAGAACTGAAGCGTACGGGGTATCGGGGTGGCCGTCATGGTGAGGGTATCCACATTCACCTTGAGCTGGCGAAGCTTCTCCTTCACCGACACACCAAACTTCTGTTCCTCATCAATGACCAGCAGACCGAGGTCCTTGAACTGCACGTCCTTTCCCAGGATACGATGTGTACCAATGAGGATGCCTACCTCTCCTTCCTTCAATGCTTTCAGCACCGCTTTAGTCTGTGTGGCCGTGCGTGCCCGACTGAGGTATTCCACCCGGCAGGGCATTCCTTTCAGTCGCTCGGAGAAAGTCTGAAAGTGCTGGTAGGCCAGCACGGTGGTAGGCACCAGCACGGCTACCTGTTTATTGTCGGCCACGGCCTTGAAGGCGGCACGGATAGCTACCTCCGTCTTGCCGAAACCTACGTCGCCGCACACCAGGCGGTCCATAGGCTGATCGCTCTCCATATCGGCTTTGACCTCGGCAGTGGCTTTGCTCTGGTCGGGGGTATCTTCGTAGATGAACGACGCTTCGAGTTCCCGTTGCAGGAAACTATCGGGTGTATAAGCGAATCCTTTCTCTTCACGGCGTTGCGAATAGAGTTTGATCAGATCGCGGGCGATGTCCTTGATTTTGCTCTTGGTGCGTTCCTTCAGCTTCTCCCAGGCGCCGGTGCCGAGCTTGTTCAGTCGGGGCGCTTCATTTTCTTTACCCTTGTATTTCGATACTTTGTGTAGCGAGTGGATGGAGACGAACACCACATCCTCGTTCTGATACACCAGTTTCAACACTTCCTGCGTGGTATCGCCGTTGGGAATACGTACCAAGCCGGAGAACCGTCCCACCCCGTGATCGGTATGCACTACAAAGTCGCCGGGAGTAAACTGGTTGAGTTCTTTAAGTGACAGTGCTACTTTGCCCGAACGGGCCTTGTCGCTCTTGAGATTGTATTTATGGTAACGGTCGAACAACTGGTGATCGGTAAACACGCAGATGTGCAACGAATGATCGATGAATCCCTCGTGCAGCGTTCGCTCTACAGGAGTAAAGGTAATCCGGTCGCCCCGATCCTCGAAGATGGCACGGATGCGGTCGGTCTGTTTCTGGCTGTCGCTACATATATAGATGGCGTATCCGTTGGCCAGTTGCTCGCCGAACGAAGCAGCCACCAGGTCGAAATTCTTATGGAATACAGGCTGGGCCGACGTTTCGAACATCACCGACGCATCGGGCGTTCCGGTAGGACGGTTGCCGAACTCGATCCGACGGAAGTCGAGCGCTCGTCGAGCGAACTCGGCACCATCGATCAGTTTGCCGACCAACGTGGCACCTCCGTTCTCGTCGGTAGATTGGAGTGCCATGGCCTGCGGCGAAAGCGATTCCTCGTACACGGCGCCGATGCGTTCGTGCAACCAGAAGAAATCGCGTAGGACCAGCAGGGAGTTCTGCGGAATGAAATCCAGGAACGATACGCTACCGCCGGTGGTACTCAGGTCGGGCACGATGACAATGTTCTCCTTCCGCTCACGCGAAAGCTGCGTTTCTACCTCGAAGGTACGGATGCTTTCCACCTCGTCACCGAAGAAGTCGATACGGTACGGGTACTCCGACGAAAACGAAAAGACGTCGATGATGCTTCCACGCACAGCAAACTGTCCCGGTTCGTACACATAGTCGACGTACTCGAAACCATAATCGCGCAGCACATCCATGATGAAACCCGTGTCCACCCGTTCGGCCACGTGCAGCTTCAGGGTCTTATCGCTCAGTTCCCGGTGCGACACGACCTTTTCGACCAACGCATCCGGATACGTCACCACACACAAGCCCTGTTCGCCCTTCTGCAAGCGGCTCAACACCTCGGTACGCAGAATCTCGTTGGCGGCATCCTTCTGCCCATACTTCACCGCCCGGCGGTACGAAGAGGGGAAGAACAGAATGCGCTCCGTACCCAATATCTGGGTCAGATCGTGATAGAAGTAACCCGCCTCTTCCAGATCGCCCAGCACGAACACAAACGGGAATTTGTTCTCGCGGACCAGCATGGAGAAATACAGGGAAGCAGACGATGCACACAGTCCGCCGCAAAACAGATGTTTCACAGACAAGTCATGTAGCAAACGGGATACAGCGGCCGCATGGGGATGGGTAGCATATAGTTTTTGTAATTCGGAGATAGTCATACCATGTTATTTGCGCGCAAAAGTACTAAATAATCCTTAGTTTTGGTGCATTACCTTTTGTTAGTAGAGGAAATTCCTTACTTTTGTCAGCAAATACTATATCTATGCATACTTCCGACAGCATTGTAATCATTCCTACTTACAACGAGCGCGAGAATATTGAGAATATCATCCGCGCCGTGTTCGCCTTAGAGAAAGATTTTCACATACTTATCGTTGAAGACGGTTCGCCCGACGGAACGGCGGCTATTGTCAAAAGCCTGCAAACTGAATTTCCCGAACGCCTGTTCATGGTGGAACGCCGGGGTAAACTGGGATTGGGAACGGCCTACATCGCCGGATTCAAGTGGGCATTGGAACGTAGTTACGAATATGTGTTCGAGATGGATGCTGACTTCAGCCACAACCCGGACGACCTGCCCCGCCTGTACCGGGCTTGCACCGAAGAGGGTGGCGACGTGGCCATCGGATCGCGTTACGTATCGGGAGTAAATGTAGTAAACTGGCCTATGGGACGGGTGCTAATGTCGTACTTTGCCTCGAAGTATGTGCGGCTCATCACCGGGCTCCCCATTCACGACACCACTGCCGGATTCAAATGTTACCGCCGCCAGGTACTCGAAACCATCGATCTGGACAACATCCGTTTCAAGGGATATGCTTTCCAGATTGAAATGAAGTTCACCGCCTACAAGTGTGGATTCAAGGTAATCGAAGTGCCCGTCATCTTCATTAACCGTGAGCTTGGCACCTCCAAAATGAACAGCAGTATCTTCGGCGAGGCCATCTCCGGCGTCATCAAATTGAAAGTAAACAGTTGGTTCCACACCTATCCGCAAAAGAAATGAAACGTATCTGCATCCATAACGCCACCCTCGTCAACGAAGGTAAGAAGTTCCGGGGATCGGTAGTCGTCGAAGACGAAATCCTCCTCGAAGTGTTGGAAGGCGACGGGAAGCCCTCCCTGCCATGCGACGAAACCATCGATGCCACCGGATGTTACCTGCTACCGGGCGCTATCGATGTACATGTGCACTTCCGCGATCCGGGGTTGACGCACAAAGCCGATATCGCCAGCGAAAGCCGGGCAGCCGCGGCAGGTGGAATCACCTCGGTGATGGATATGCCCAATACCCATCCGCAAACCACCACGCTGGAAGCGCTGAACGCCAAGTTCGATCTCTTTGCCGAAAAGTCGGTGGTAAACTATTCCTGCTACTTCGGCGCCACGAACAACAACTTCCCGGAACTGGCCGCACTGGACAAGCACCGGGTATGCGGCGTGAAGCTCTTTATGGGGTCCAGTACGGGTAACATGCTGGTGGATCGCAAAGAAGCACTACTCAATATCTTCGGTGGAACGGACCTGTTGATAGCAACACACTGCGAGGATCAGGACATCATCCGCCGGAACACAGAGAAATACTGCCAGGAGAATGGTTCTACCGAGGACCTGCCGCTGGCCTATCATCCGCTGATTCGATCCGAAGAAGCGTGCTACCAGTCCACCCGCCAAGCGGTGGAACTGGCCCGTCAAGCCCATGCCCGTCTGCACGTATTGCACATCTCAACGGCTAAGGAATTGGAATTATTCGAACAACTCCCCCTCATCGAAAAGCGCATCACTGCCGAAGCTTGCGTGTCGCACCTTCTGTTTTGTGACGAAGACTACGCCACTGCCGGAACCCGCATCAAGTGCAATCCTGCCATCAAATCGGCAGCCAATCGGAATGCCTTGCAGCAAGCTGTCCGTTCGGGACGGATCGACTCCATTGCTACCGACCACGCTCCTCACCTGCTTAGCGAGAAAGAAGGCGGTGCGCTGAAAGCTGTTTCGGGTATGCCTTCCATCCAGTTCTCGCTCGTTAGTATGCTCGAGTTGGCTGGTGAAGGAGTATTCCCTATCGAAACTGTGGTGGAGAAGATGTGTCATGCGCCGGCTACCATGTACGAGATTCATCGCCGTGGATTCCTGCGTCCCGGTTACCAGGCCGACTTGGTGCTGGTACGCCCGGATACTGCCTGGATAGTGAGCACCGACGGGCTGTGGAGCAAGTGCGGATGGAGTCCGCTCGAAGGTCGCACCTTCCACTGGAAGGTTGAGAAAACATTTGTCAACGGACATTTGTTGTATGACCACGGACAGATGGACGACAACTACCGCGGACAGGAGTTGCGATTCCGATAGGTCCGCCTGTACACCATGATTCAATATCACAAGATACGCGAAACGGCCCCCTACATCAGTTGGGTCTATTTCTTCCACGCCTGGGGTTTTCAACCCCGGTTTGCTGCGATTGCCAACATCCATGGCTGCGATGCCTGCCGGGCATCCTGGCTCACCTCCTTTCCGGTGGAAGAGCGCCCGAAAGCCTCCGAGGCCATGCAACTGTTTAAGGAAGCTAACCGGATGCTGGACGAGCTGGATGCCGATTTCGAAATCAAAACCATCTTCCGCCTCTATCCTGCCAATTCCGACGGAGACAACCTCGTATTTCATCTGACGGATGAAGATGCATTCACCAATGGCCGGCCACCAGCTACTATCGATGGAAAGCCAAAGCCAGCGTCGGCCTATGACCGCCGCCTCGTCTTCCCGCTCTTGCGCCAGCAGATGGTGAGACGCGAAGGAGGCCCGTTCCTCTGCCTGAGCGACTTTGTACGTCCGCTTTCGTCGGGCGTCACCGATACCGTAGGCGTCTTTGCCTCGTCGGTGGAGAACGACATGGAACGGCTCTACGAACAAGATCCCTACAAACGTATCCTGGTGCAAACATTGGCCGACCGTCTGGCCGAAGCCGCTACCGAGAAGATGCACGAATACGTGCGCAAAGTAGCTTGGGGCTATGCTCCCGACGAACAACTCTCCTACGCCGACCTGCTGGTCGAGAAGTATCAGGGCATACGTCCCGCTGTGGGATACCCGTCGCTACCCGACCAATCCATCAACTTCCTGCTCGACGAACTGCTCGACATGCGTCGCATAGGCATCACCCTCACTGAGAACGGCGCCATGAACCCGCATGCTTCGGTATGCGGACTGATGTTCGCCCACCCGGCTTCGGAATACTTTGCTATCGGTAAGATAGCCGACGACCAACTGGTCGACTATGCACGTCGCCGGGGAGTTCCGGTAGAGGAGCTGAAGAAGTTCCTGGCTGCCAACTTGCAATAATCCTTTTGTTTCCCCACAGAGTCACACAGAGTTTCACAGAGTTTTTATTTTCTTTGTGCTATCTGCGTGAACTAAAAAGACTCTGTGAAACTCTGTGTGACTCTGTGGGGAAACAAAACTTGATCAAAATAATTAGCAAGTTCTGTGATTTTCGGAGCCGCCCAGCGACTAATCCTCTAAAAGCAACACTGATCAATGGACCAAACAGCCTCACAAGGCCATGCGACGACCGAACGGGAGTTCCTCTTGGTGATACGGGAATATGAACGTGTCATCTATAAGGTATGTTACTTGTACGCCACCAAGAACGCACCGCTGGGCGACCTGTATCAGGAAGTAGTACTCAACATCTGGCGAGCTTATCCCCGTTTCCGGCAGGAATGCAAGGTATCCACCTGGATATACCGCATTGCGCTGAACACCTGTATCAGTTTTATACGTAAGGAGAAGAACATCCCCGAATTCGTAACGCTGACACAGGAGGTGGAACGTATGGGCAACGAGCACGATCCGCAGGCGGAGATGCTGCGACAACTCTATCGGCTCATCAACCAGCTGGGGCAACTCGACAAATCCATAGTCTTGCTTTACCTCGAAGAGAAAAGCTACGAGGAAATATCAGAGATCACCGGACTGACTGTGACCAATGTGGCCACGAAGCTCAGCCGCGTCAAAGACAAACTTAGAAAAATGAACAAGGAGGATTGATATATGGAACTGGACGATTTAAAAAAAACCTGGAATCTGATCGATGAGCAACTCAAAGACAAGGAGCTTATCCGGGAAGAAGATATCAGCCGGCTGATAACCAAAGCGGGCAGCGGCATTGCCGGACTGAGCCGGTTGCTGGTACGCGGCATCATTGCAGCAGTTATTATCTTAGGGATAGTGAGCGCCATAATGCTGATGGACCAACACTTCGACTGGTTCTTCACCATCCTGCTGATTGTAGCCGTACCTGCCCTGGCCTGGGATCTCTTCACCGTTCGCTATCTAAGTCAAACGAAGATGGACGGGATGCCGTTGGTGGAAGTTATCGGACGCATCAACCGCTATTACCGTTGGGTGATTATAGAAGAAGTGGTAGCCATGCTTCTGGTCCTGACGATGGCCGTCCTGTTTTTCATCGATCGAGGTATCTGGCACCTGTCCACAGTATCTGTCTTGTTCTTCTTCGGACTTTGGGCGGTTGCCATCGGGATGCTCTACTGGATCTACCAGAAGAAAGCCATACACCACATCCGGGAGATACGCAAAAACCTGAACGAACTGAAGGAGTTACAAGAAGGTGCATGATTCAAGTTTTGAAGGAAAAGTACCGGACTATAACATTCAACAACAATTTTCAATATTCTTTATCAAGGGCCTGAGATGACCTGAGGTAAACCATTCTCTCTTTTTTAGCTTTAACTCGAATAGGTTGCGTATCTTTGCGCAACCTATTTATTATTACACAACAGCAATTATGTTTCAACGCATTTTTATCATTCTGTCTATTTTACTCGTACTGCCCGATATTTACATCTACCGTATGTTTATTGCCCGGGCGGACATCAGTGTGTGGCTCAAAATAGCCTATTGGGTGCCTACCGTGGTGCTGATAGCTGTACCGGCTTACATAGGTTTCATGGGCGGTCAGAAGTTGGCCGAAGATCACATGCGTTTCC
This sequence comes from Bacteroides sp., assembly GCA_031554505.1. Lineage (GTDB taxonomy): Bacteria > Bacteroidota > Bacteroidia > Bacteroidales > Bacteroidaceae > Bacteroides. Next base: position 10,911 of record JAVBVI010000015.1, read on the forward strand.
TGGGCTGGTTTATGGTGGCGTTTTTCCTGTTTGTAGTGCCTAAGTTGCTCTTCGTTCTGAGCAGCATCATCGGGTTACCATTCAACTGGTTACTGCACTGGCCCAAGGCTCCTTTCACGTACATGGGACTCGCCCTGGCTGCTGTTACTGCCGGCTGCATTCTGTACGGTTCACTGGTGGGGAAGACTCGTTTCGAAGTGAAGAACACTGTATATAGTTCCAGTAAGCTGCCGGAAGGATTCAACGGGTACCGCATCATACAACTATCGGATATCCACATCGGTAGTTGGGCAGGCAATGCGAAAGCTTTGCAACGCATGGTAGACAAGGTCAATGCACTAAAGCCCGACCTCATCGTCTTCACAGGCGACTTGGTGAACAACCGGGCCGATGAACTGAACGGCTTCCAGGAGATCCTTGCCGGACTGCAGGCCCGCGACGGGGTGTATTCTGTGCTGGGTAACCATGACTACGGTCCTTACTACCATTGGAACAGTCAGCGGGAGCAAGTCGAAAATCTGGCCGATCTGAAACGTCGGGAGGCTGCTATGGGCTGGAGAATGCTGAACAATGAGCACGTCATCCTGCATCAGGCAGGCGATAGCATTGCGTTGGTAGGTGTAGAGAATCAGGGCGAACCGCCCTTCTCGCAGCATGGTGACTTGAAACGGGCATTAGAAGGTACGGAAGGCCTGTTCCAGGTATTGCTGAGCCACAATCCTACACACTGGCAACGGGAAGTGATGCCCGATTCGGAGGTTAGTCTGATGCTGGCCGGGCACACACATGCCATGCAATTAGCAGTAGGCCGCCATTCTCCTTCATCATTTGTATATAAGGAATGGGGAGGTATGTATACGGATGCGGGACGTTCACTCTATGTCAACGTCGGGCTGGGCTTCGTGGGACTTCCTTTCCGCTTTGGGGCTTGGCCGGAGATCACGGTTATAGAGTTGAGAGTGGAGAGTGGAGAGTGATTATTGGATCTTTCCACTTTCCACTATTTCTTAAGCAAATCGTCTAGCATCTTCGTTAACGTAGGCGACGACGGACGCGGAGCATTAGCGGTGACGAGTTGGCCTTTCTTGTCGAACAACAGGAAGTGTGGGATGCTACGTATCTGGTACGCCTGCGCCACTTCGCTGCGGAAGCCATTTCCCCCGAAGAGTTGGAGACCATTCAGAGCTTCCTTCTTTACAAAATTCTTCCATTTCTGACGGTCCTTCACCTCGTCCAGCGAGATGCTCATGAATACCACATCCTGATCCCGGTACTTCTCAATCAAGCGTTGCAACGCGGGAATCTCCCTTCGGCACGGTACGCACCAGGTGGCCCAGACATCGACCAACACTACCTTGCCCGGGAAGTCGTTCAGGTGATAGACGAAATCGTCGATATCCGTTCCGGAGAAGTCGATGGTTTCCATAGTCACAGGAGCTTGGACAACGGCTTTCATAAGGTCGCCTATGCGTTGTTTCTGGTCGTCGGTCACCACATACTCGCTGTACCGGGTGATAAGCACAAAGTATTCATCAATTGTTTTTAGTTTTTCGGCAACCGCGAAAATCAGTTCGCCTTTCAAAGTATCGTTCTTCACAGCTTCCAGCACCTTCTTGCCCAATTCATGGTTGTATTCGGACCACTCGTCGTCCGGGGTTTGCGGCTGTTCGGCAACTGTTTTCCGGAGGCTCGACTCCCGCAGATAGGCTCCTCGCTGCAAGAGGGAAGAGCCAAAGGGATAATGCATCAGTCCGGTATCATAAGTGATATCTTCGAGCCTGTGGGTACGAAGGAATTCGGGATAGTCCTTTGTGGTGGGATGCGACATGCGGGGAGTAGCCAGGAGAGTCCAGGCATAACGCGTCAGGTCGTACGTACGAAAGCGAGCGAAGAGACGGTCGAACGTTTCGTTGCCGGTGACGTAGGCCTCAGTCAAGGCAGCTTTCTGCTCCAGCAAGGGGAAGAAGTCGATATAGATAGAAGGCAGTCCGTCCACACGCCCGTACTTGGTGCGGAAGTACACCGACTTCCATTCCAGGGGCAGCACCTCATCATGCCAACGGGTAAGCATCTGATTCTCAACTGTGTTATCACCTGTTAGTACATAGGTAGAGTCGTTCACAGCCAGACTCAATGAATCACCCGGTTGGAAGTAAAACAAGTACTTGTCCTGATCCGACTTGGGTGTACCCGTACCCATAACGTAGAACCCTTCGTGTACGGGTTCGAAAGAAAAGCGGAAGGTGCGGTCGTCGGTTAGCGGACAGGCGGCCACGCGTTCCGTGCGACCCAAGACGATGCTGTACAGAGTTACTTCGCGCTCTGTACCCCGGTTCCAGGTACCTGTTATGAAGGAGAGGTTAGTAGCGTGTGCACTGGATACGGTCAGCAGCAACACGAGGAATAACAGATTTTTTCTCATCATGCGTTTCGTTAAAATCAAAGCAAATATATACATTTATTTCGGGGTTGCATAGCTTTTACAATAGTTTTTCCGCTGATTTTCTCACAGATATTAGGTAGTTTTTGCGGAGTTTTATACTTTTACGGATCAAAAGCCAATAACGTTTCTATACAGATAGTTACCTATGAAGATATTGTATTACATTTACGAGGTCTGTATCGCACTGCCTATCTTGCTGGTACTCACTATCCTGACGGCGCTCGTCACCATCATCGGTTCCTTGTTGGGAGGCGCTCATATCTGGGGTTACTACCCCGGAAAGATATGGTCGCAACTGGTTTGCCTGTTCCTCCTGCTGCCTGTCAAAGTGGTGGGACGGGAGAAGGTGCACAAGCGCACGTCGTACATCTTCGTGCCCAATCATCAAGGGGCGTTCGATATTTTCCTGATCTACGGTTTCCTGGGGCGCAACTTCAAGTGGATGATGAAGAAGAGTCTGCGCAAGATTCCCTTCGTGGGCAAGGCGTGCGAGAGCGCCGGACATATCTTTGTGGACCGTTCGGGACCGAAGAAAGTGTTGGAAACTATCCGTCAGGCGAAGGGTTCGCTCACAGACGGCGTGTCACTGGTGGTGTTTCCCGAAGGAGCGCGCACGTTTACCGGACACATGGGGTACTTCAAGAAGGGAGCTTTCCAATTGGCCGACGACTTGCACCTGGCCGTAGTTCCGGTTACCATCGACGGATCGTTCGAGATCCTGCCACGTACCGGGAAGTGGATTCACCGGCACCGAATGATTCTGACTATACACGAACCGATCCCTCCCAAAGGACAAGGGCACGATAACATCAAGGCTACGATGGGAGAAGCGTACACGGCGGTAGAGAGTGCGTTGCCGGAGTATCACAAGGGAATGGTTCGGAACGAGGATCAAGACTGATACGGTTTTCTTGTTATGGTCTGTTATGAGCCTGAAGGCATGCGAAGAAGTGTTTGATGCCTTCTAAAATCAACTACAAAGCATGTAATTACTTCTATCAACGGGCGCTTCTTTCTATTGCCCTGAAAGCTTCTCACAATGTGGTCAGTTGCTTCTTTCTTCCGGGACAGTTGCTTCTTTCTTCCGGGGCAGTTGCTTCTTTCTTCCGGGGCAGTTGCTTCTTTCTTCCAGGGCAGTTGCTTCTTTCTTCCGGGGCAGTTGCTTACTGCAATCAGGACAGCACTGTGAAGGGGTGAAGGCCTGGTGAAGACCCGCCCCTTCACCTTAAGCACCGATGGACAAGTGGTTTCAGGGTAATTGGAGGAAGTGGATGGGGCCAACAAATTCTGCAGTAGAGAACCCTAATAAAGTTACCAACTTCTCTAAATATATATATCCACAGTCGAACAAAATCTATTTTATTTACTATTTTTGCATCTACACATAAAAATAGTATCTATGGAACGTATCAAAGACCTTCTCCGATTAGCCGCCTCTACCGCTGTACTGTTCTGCCTAAGTGCGTGTACAGGAAGCCAGAAAGAGATTATCCCCTCGGCCGAATTCGCCACGTACGTCACTGCTTACACCGGCGGAATCATCTCGCAGTCGTCCACTATACGAGTGGAACTGACACAGGATCAGCCGATGGTAGACCTTAATAACGAAGTACAAGGCAAACCATTCAGCTTCTCCCCCTCCCTGAAAGGCAAAACTTTCTGGGTGAACAACCATACCATTGAGTTCGTGCCCGAAGAGGGCGCCTTGAAACCGGGCAAGCTCTACCAAGCCACCTTCAAGCTGGGCGACTTCGTGGAACTGCCTGCCGACCTGAAGGACTTCGAGTTCTCCTTCCGCGTGCAAGAAAGTAATTTCGCCATTCAGGTAGAACCCGTCGACATCACCGCCACCACACCCGGCGAAGTAGCCATCCGCGGCGAGATCTATTTCAGCGACCAACGCACGCTGGAGCAGGCCGAAAGCATACTCTCGGTAGACGGAGCCAAACCCGCCATCACTATACAGGGCACCGACAACCCTACCCGCTTTCTCTTCGCCCTCGAAAACATACAGCGCAAGGATAAGGACTACACCATCGAGCTGAAAGCCAACGGCAACAAGGCCGATATCGACCGGAAAATTACCCGGGAAATCACCATCCCCGCCCAGGGCAACTTCCGTTTTCTCTCGGCCGACCGCATTGACCAACCGGAGAATGGCATCCAGCTCGTTTTCTCCGATCCCCTCTCCGACTCACAGGATCTGAAAGGACTCATCGAACTGCCCCAACTCTCCAGCTACATCTGCCAGGTATCGGGTAACAAAGTGAACGTTTTCTTCGAGCAGAAACAACTCAAAGAACTCACCGTGAATGTGCACGAAGGTCTTCGCAACTGGCAGGACGACGGGCTGGGCGCATCACAATCGCTCTCGTTCAGCGAACTGAGCCTGAACCCACAGGTGCAACTGGCCAACGCCGGGGTAATACTGCCCGACTCGAAGAACCTCATCCTCCCCTTCCGCGCCGTCAATCTCTACGCGGTGGATCTGGACATCGTCCGCGTCTTCGAGAACAACGTGCTCACTTTCCTGCAAACCAACTCGCTCCAATCGGCTAATGAGCTGCGTCGCTCCGGACGGCTGGTATACAAAAAGACACTTCCACTCAACGGCGACCCGTCTAAGGACATCCACCAATGGGAGGACTATTCCATCGACCTATCCGGCATTATCCGCCAGGAGCCGGGCGCCATCTACCGCATCATCCTGTCATTCAAACAAGAATACTCAGCCTATCCCTGTGGGGAAAGCCGTGAGATGAAGTTTGCCACCGGTTCGGAACTAACCAAGCTCACCTCGGACGTGCTCACCGACGAGGATGCCGCCTACTGGGACAAACCGGAGACATGGTACAGCGACTACGAAGGCATCGACTGGAGCAATTACCGGTGGAACGAACGCGAGAATCCCTGCCACGCTTCGTACTACATGCTGCCCGAACGGAAAGCCTCGTGCAACGTCCTGGCATCGAACCTGGGAATGATTGTGAAGAGCAATTCGGCCGGACGACTCTGGGTCACGGTGAACAACATCGTCGACACAGCTCCTGCCAAAGGAGCGAAGGTGACGGCCTATAACTTCCAGTTGCAAGTCATCGGTCAGGCCGAAACGGACAGCAACGGTTTTGCAGAGATCGACGCGAAGGGCAAAGCCTTCCTTGTGGTAGCCGAAGCCGATAAACAGAAGACGTACGTCAAGGTGGCCGACGGTGAAGAACAGTCGGTAAGCCGTTTCGACGTAGGCGGAAAGGATATTCAAAAAGGACTGAAAGGCTTCGTATACGGCGAACGCGGCGTATGGCGACCGGGCGACACGCTCCACATCTCGTTCATGCTCGAAGACCGCGCCCACCGCATCCCCGCCAAGCATCCGGTGGCTTTGGAACTCTACAACCCGCAAGGGCAGTTCTACACCAAGCTGATACGCACCGAGGGACTGAACGGAGTGTACACCTTCCCCGTCCCCACCCGTCAGGAAGATCCTACGGGACTGTGGAATGCCTACATCAAGGTGGGCGGTGCTGCTTTCCACAAGGCGGTACGCATCGAAACCGTGAAACCCAACCGACTGAAGATCAACCTCAAACTCCCGGGCGAAGTGATCAAAGCATCGAGCCGGGAGGTACAAGCCACCCTCTCCTCCTCTTGGCTCACCGGAGCCAAAGCTTCCCGCCTGAAAGCCGAAGTAGAGCTATCGCTTTCCAAAGCCACCACGCAGTTCAAGGGATACGAGAAGTACCTGTTCAACAACCCCGCCACGGACTTCACCACCTCGCGTGCGGAAGTGTTCAGCGGCACGTTGAGCGAAGAAGGTAACGCTTCGTTCGCCCTCCGCCTGCCGGAATCGGCACAAGCGCCGGGCATGTTGCGGGCCGACATCACCACCCGCGTGTTCGAACCGGGCGGCGACGCAAGCATCAACACGCTGACCGTCCCCTACTCACCCTACTCTTCATACGTGGGTATCGACCTGCATCAGCCGAAGGATAAGTACCTGGAAACGGACAAGGATCATACATTCGACGTGGTGACGCTCAGCGCCGACGGCAAGCCGGTGACCCGCTCCGGACTGGAATACAAAATATACCGCATCAGTTGGAGCTGGTGGTGGGAGAACACATACGAGTCGTTCGGCAACTACATCAACAATAGCTCTTACACCCCCGTTGCCACCGGACGGATGGACACACCGAATGGGCGGGGACACTTCTCGTTCCGGGTGGACTATCCGGGCTGGGGTCGGTACCTGGTTTACGTGAAAGACAGCGAAAGCGGCCATGCCACCGGCGGAACCGTCTACATAGACTGGCCGGAATGGCGCGGACGTTCGTCAAAGAGCGATCCGAGCGGCATCAAGATGCTATCGTTCTCTTTAGATAAGGAGTCCTATCAGCCGGGCGAAACGGTAACAGCCATTATCCCTGCCGCTGCCGGCGGACGGGCCTTGGCTGCCATCGAGAACGGTTCTACGGTGCTGAAACGCGAATGGATTGAGGTGTCGGGCAAGGGCGACACGAAGTACCAGTTCAAGGTTACGCCGGAGATGGCACCCAACGTCTACCTGCACATCAGTCTACTGCAACCGCACGCACAGACCACCAACGACCTGCCCATCCGCATGTACGGCGTGATGCCGGTACTGGTGACCGACAAGCAAACCATCCTGGAACCGCAGATACAGATGCCGGACGTACTCCGCCCGGAAAAGGAATATTCGATAACGGTAAGCGAGAAGAGCGGCCGCCCCATGACCTACACCCTCGCGGTGGTGGACGACGGTCTGCTCGACCTGACCAACTTCCGCACGCCCGACCCGTGGAGCGAGTTCTACGCCCGCGAAGCCTTGGGCATCCGCACCTGGGATATGTATGACGATGTGCTCGGCGCCTTCGCCGGAAGCTACAGTTCGCTGTTCAGTACCGGTGGTGACGAAGCCTTGAAGCAATCGGACAACAAGGCCAACCGCTTCCGTCCGGTGGTGAAGTTCATCGGCCCGTTCGCCCTCGCCAAAGGTGACAAACGCACACACAAGATTACCCTGCCGATGTACGTCGGCTCGGTTCGCACCATGGTCATAGCCGGACAGGACGGTGCCTACGGTCGCACCGAAAAGACCACTCCGGTACGCACGCCGTTGATGATACTCTCCAGTCTGCCGCGCGTCATCAGCACGCAGGAAGAGATTTCGCTTCCGGTCAATGTATTCGCTCTGGAAGGAGATATCAAACAGGTAAAGGTATCGGTCAGCACCACTGGAGGACTGTCGGTAGCAGGCGGTAACCAGCAGACGGTTTCGTTCAGCAAAGCAGGCGACCAGCTCGTATTCTTCCGCCTGAAAGCCGGATCGAAGACGGGTAAAGCCATCGTGAACCTCACCGCCGAAGGGGGTGGACAGTCGACCAAGGAAACGGTAGAGATCGATGTACGCAACCCGAACCCGGTTGTAACGCAACGCACCAGCCAATGGATAGAAGCCGGAGAAAGCGCCGACCTGGAATACAGCGTCGCAGGCTCTTCGCCGGATAACACCATTCGCCTCGAAGCTTCGCGCATCCCGTCGGTAGACATCACGCGGAGGTTCGACTTCTTGTACGACTATCAACACCACTGCACAGAACAGCTTACCTCAAAAGCCCTCCCACTCCTGTTCATCGACCAGTTCAAAGCCGTCGACCAACAGGAAGCGGAAAAGATAAAAGCCAACGTACAGGAAGCCATCAAGCTACTTTACGGCCGGCAACTGCCCAACGGCGGTTTCGTCTACTGGCCGGGCAACGCCACGGCCGACGAATGGATCAGCTCCTACGCGGGCATGTTCCTCGTCATGGCGCAGGAGAAGGGTTATGCTGTGAATGCCAATACGATCTCGAAATGGAAACGTTTCCAACGGGCCGCCGCACAGAACTGGCGATCGCCGCAACGCGATACGGACAGTTGGTACGCCTGGCAGTCGGATTTGCAGCAAGCTTTCCGCCTCTACGTACTGGCACTGGCAGGTGCGCCGGAGCAAGGTGCCATGAACCGCATGAAGGAGATGCAGGAACAACTCTCGCTCCAAGCCCGTTGGCGACTGGCTGCCGCCTACGCCGTAAGTGGCAAGACGAAGCCCGCCGGCGAACTGGTGTTCGGCGCGCAGATGAAGGTGGAACCTTACTCGTCGTACAACCGTATCTACGGCTCGTCCGACCGTGACGAGGCGATGATCCTCGAAACGCTCCTCCTGATGAAGCGCGACAAGGAAGCCTTGGAGCAGGCCAAAGTGGTATCGCAGAACCTCACTAATGAGTCATGGTTCAGTACACAGTCCACCGCCTTTAGCCTGATGGCGATGGGGCGCCTGGCCGAGAAGCTGTCGGGCACGCTGGACTTTCAATGGTCGCTCAACGGCAAGGCGCAACCGGCCGTGAAGTCGGCCAAGGCAGTGTTCGAGGTAGATATCGTCCCCTCGCCCACCCAAGGCAAGGTCACGGTGAAGAATGCCGGCAAGGGTGCCCTCTCGGTAGATATCATCACCCGTACGCAACTGGCCAACGATACACTTCCTGCCGTGGCCAACAACCTACGCATCGATGTGCAGTACACGGATATGTCGGGCAACAAGATCGACGTGATCCGCCTGAAACAGGGTACGGACTTCCGCGCCATTGTAACTGTAAGCAATATCAGCGGCATATCGGATTACAACAACCTGGCACTGACGCACATCATCCCGTCCGGATGGGAGATCTATAACGAGCGGATGATCCGCCCGGATCAGGCGGAAAGCTCCACTACGTTCACGTATCAGGATATCCGCGATGACCGGGTGCTGACGTACTTCGATCTTCGCCGCGGGCAAGCGAAAATATTTGCGGTGAGGTTACAGGCTACGTATGCAGGGACGTTTGTGCTGCCGGCTGTGCAGTGTGAGGCGATGTATGATGCGGATGCGCAGGCTCGTACTGCTGCTGGCAAAGTAGTGATTACTCCTTAAATGCTGTTTTCGCTGCGCAATGCTTTTACTTTCTTCTTTGCCTTGGCGCAAAGAAGAAAGTAACAAAGAAGAAAAGCCACGGCTGCATTTTCTCCGCTACTCCGCCTGTACGAAAAGCTAAAGGTTCGGAACTCGCTTCGCTCAAACAGCCGAACCTTCTTCACGCTTTTCGCACAAGCGGAGTTTCACGCTCCGAAAATGAGGCCGACCTTAATTCCTCGCCACATCGCTTCGCTCGTGTTGGTATGTGTCATTGCTCTGCTTCGGATTTCTGTTATTGGATGCTCAAATCGCGGACCACACGAGCGAAGCGATGTCACTGAAAAGCACGAGCGAAGCGATGTGGCGTTGCGGGATTGGCCTCGTGCGTTTTCCGTTAAGCGAGCGACCGGAGTAGCGCGTGAAGACGACCCTGTGTTTGAGCGTAACGAAGTGAAGCGAGTTCGGGGTCGTTAGCGCTACGCAGCGAGCGAGTAGGAAAACACACGCAGCCTTGAATTTTTCTCTTTGTTACTTTCTCTTTTGTTTCAAGACACAAGAGAAAGTAAAAGCACAGCGCAGCGAAAACATAAAGAAAAGACAGTGAAAGTAAATACTAACATAAG
>JAVBVI010000099.1:0-21814 GCA_031554505.1 Bacteroides sp.
CAATCATACATCAACCACTAAATCATAGATAACATGCTGATAATCGGATTGATGACTTGGTGGTTGATCAAGATAAATTACCGTTTATCAACCACCAATCAACCACCATCTCCCACCAAATGCTGTCATCTCCCATCCAATAGATACACGTTCAAAGACATAAAAACAGATTCTTGCAGATAGCAACAAGTATATTGAAGAGGGCTCTTCAACGGGCGCTACGCGTTTTTTTGACGGGCGCTACGCCTTTTCTAGAAACGCGTAGCGCCCGTCAAAAAAACGCGTAGCGCCCGTTGGGGAAAGGAATTAGAAGCTTTGAAAAAGAATTCTCAAGGCATGTGATGCCTCTCTACATGCCTACTCAAGCAGGACGACCCGCTTCTCGTGCAGGTCATATCCTCATAGGAAAACAAATTATCCTCATGCGATAATTATTTATCCTATGAGGATAATTTATTTTCGCATGAGGATAAATCCTGTTCGATAGCATGTTTGGCCAGCATTTAGTGGTTGATTAGTGGGAGATGGTGTGAGATTGGTGGTTGATGAATGGTAATTTATCTTGATCAACCACCTAGGTATGTCTCTGCATGTCAACGAATTGCTTCAATTTAGTGGCTGATGGCTGATTGATTCGCGTTTTTTGTAGAGAGCCGATAGATAGTTCAGCGCGTCTAATGGCACGCTGTACCCTTATAAAACAAAACCATATCCGCACGGTTGTCATTACTCCTTTAGTTTCGACTACAATTTGTTTTCATCTGTGTTGGAGCATTGGGGTATATTCTCAGTGACCAATATATTTCCATCTTTGTCATGGTAGGTGCAAACCATCTTCTCCATATCGACCACCCATTGTTCTACTCCGGCTTCGGCGGCCTGCTTGCAAAAGGTTGGATAATCAGTTAATCCTTGCTGATGGATTTTCAATGCATGTTCCAATTTATGTGTATGACCTATTGAATTAATTTCCTGCAGTGGGTATTGCGCTTCGGAGCTGATGGAAAAGTTGTTTCTACCCAGATAAAATGTAAGCCCATTGTCTACATGGATGGTATAGCTCAATACGCCCAACTGAATTAATTCTTGTATATAGCGAGGAAAGTCGGCCCCACTCTTCACGTTGGCATGAATAGCCTGGATTTGCTCTAAAGTAAACATGATTCTTTTTTGTTTAGGTGTTAGATGGAACAAATCCCAGGGTAAATAGTTCTGCTTTTTTCTTACTTACGCTGTATGGGGATGAACTGAAAACACTATCTTTGTGTCAAATAAAATACATCACGATTCGTTTAAAAATTATAGAATGGGAGCAGGTTTAATTCTTTTCATATTGCTTTTAGGTTTGGCGCTGACTTTTTATGTGCTCAGGGGTATTAACGCTGGTTCCTCAGCTCGCGAAAAGTCAGATGATTTTTATCGGAACAGTTTACAGATTTATGTGGATATGCATAAAATGAAGAAGCAGAATAGAACCATATCTCTAGATGCTTCGTATGATAAATTAGTAAGTGGTAACTATCAGACTCTGGTAACATTGATGTCGAAATTGGGTGGAAGGGGCCAGTCTTTCCAGGGCCATGTGCTATTTAAAGATTGGCTTATAAGGCGAATCTGTGTGGGGGGAGTGGATATCAGTAGTGTTCCGCCGGAAGAAGGGAAGGCATTGCTGAAGGCGTCTTTAGATTTTCTGAAGTTTAGAGATTTTCGTGTAGAATGCATGGAAGGGCGCAGAGGCGTTTGGAATATAAAAGGGTTTTATGATAGCGATCGTTCGAATTCTATGAATATGATCAATATCTATTTGTCGGAAGCTCAACCTGTTCAAGCCTCAGAGAATAATGCCGGCAGAAACCTGAAAGGAAACGTCGTCTCTTCTGATAGCCAACAGCATCCCGGCAGTCGACCGGGCGTGGCTGAGGTGAATAGAGCGGAACGGGTAGCCATGTTGTTGAGGCCGGGGCCTGAGGTTATAGCCAACCTTGTCCGTGCTATACAGGAGCATATCCAGCGACGGGAAGCTTATGCTGCTTCCTTTGAGAATCAGTGCCTTCCTTCGGATGTCAGTGATATCACGGAATTGCAGGAAGTGGCAGAGGAGATAGTTATGCCATTGAGGTCGGCTCCTGAGTTGGCCACCAATCTTGTCTGTACTTTACAAGAACATATTCAGCAGCGAGAGACTCATGACACTTCCTCTGAAAATCAGTATCCTTCTTCAGATAGAAGTGATGCCGGGGAGCTGCAGGAGGTGGTTCCAGAAGTAGCAACAGAAAAGAGCGGGGGTATCTGTGTAAATCTGTTGGATAGTTCTTCTGAGCTGGTCGTTTCGATTCCTGCTATTTCTGTATTCGAAGCTATTCAGATAATGGATGAACGAAAGAAAAGAGGGTATTATGCCGGTTTGGATGATATGAAAAAGCGTTTGGATATAGACCCTGTGCGGTTGGATACATTAGCAGAGCATATTTGTTTCCAGTTGCCTACAATGGAAAGTTAATTGTATTTGCTCCCGGTGACCTGGAGCAGATTTCACTAAGACAATGCGTGCTATGTGAACCGAAAGATACAGCAAGTTTCATCTTGAAACTAAAAACGGCTTGTTTCTTTCGGTTTTTCTTGTTTGGATAGCATTCTTCTGTTTGATTGTCATATTGTTCTTCTTGTTTTGTGTTTTTGTTTCAATATGTTCTTTATTTGCATTATTATATTTCAAAAAGATATGTAATTTTGCAATACGATTCCAAAAAGATATTGAAATATGTGGGTTTGATCGCTCGGTACAAAGAATATATATTGTAACACTTAACATAAAGCAAATGAAAAAAAGATGGATTATTTTGATGAGTATTATGCTGCTCATCAGCTTGTATGGGGTATTAGTGCCGGAAACGGCGGGTATTTGGGAACCGGACGAACGCACGAACGTGGCCAATGTAGCGTGGATGATTACGGCTACTATCTTCGTTCTGATGATGACGCCTGGTCTCTCATTCTTTTATGGCGGTATGGTGGGCAAGAAGAATGTGATTTCTACCATTCTGCAGAGTTTTATAGCCATGGGTGTGATTAGCGTTATCTGGGTGGTATGCGGATTCAGTCTGGCGTTTGGCGATGATATTGGCGGATTCATTGGCGATCCCGGTACCTTCTTTATGTTCCATAATGTGGGGGCGAAAATCAATGAAACCTTGGCACCTACCATTCCTCTGGCATTGTATGCCTTGTTTCAGATGAAGTTTGCCATTATCACTCCTTCGTTGATCACTGGATCTTTTGCCGAACGGGTTCGCTTCTCGGCTTATCTGATCTTTATGATTCTTTTCTGCATCTTCGTGTACTGTCCGTTGGCGCACTGGACCTGGCATCCCGACGGCTTCCTGCGTCAGATGGGGGTAGTCGACTTTGCTGGTGGTATCGTGGTACATGCTTCGTCTGGAGTAGCGGCTTTGGCGGGAGCTATCTTCCTGGGTCGCCGGGGGAAAAACAGTCAGTCGAACTATCCTGCCAACATCCCGTTTGTGGTGCTGGGCGCCTCTTTGCTCTGGCTGGGTTGGTTCGGGTTCAACGGCGGGTCTTCACTGGCGGCTGATGGAATGGCTATCAAGGCTTTCCTCAATACCAATACAGCCTCGGCTACCGCCATGCTGGTGTGGATATTCTTCGACTGCCTCCGCGGACGTAAGCCGTCGGCTATGGGAGCTGCTATCGGCGCCGTAGTGGGACTGGTGGCCATTACTCCTTCGGCAGGATACGTCACCGTGGGCGAAAGCATCTTTATCGCCCTCGTTACGACGATGGTTTGTAACGTGGCCGTTCACTGGAAAAACCGTACCCGCGTGGACGATGCACTCGACGTATTCCCCACACATGGTGTAGGAGGTATTCTGGGAACCATCCTGACGGGTATCTTCGTCAATGGATTACTGGCCGGTGAAGTGCAGATATTCCTGAACCACGTTTGGGCTGTTCTGATTGTGTCTGCTTACACGTTTGTGGTGAGTTACATCTTGTATTGGGTTACCAATAAGATGATTCCCATGCGTGTGTCGACCAAGAGCGAGGATATCGGTTTGGATATCAGCCAACACGATGAACGCTATAGTTTTGCCGATGCCGGTGAACGGGAATTAGCCGAGTATCAGGATACCGAAAAGGAATAACCGGAGTTCGTTCTTGAACGTACAGCCTGCTGTAAGAGGAGAAAAATCCTTTTACAGCGGGCTTCCTGGTTTTCAGGTAGTTGGTAGGGAAGAGCTTTCTACCTGCTGCTCTCTTAAAACATTTTAAACAGTGCAAACGTTAAAATAGAAGAGTTGCGCTCGGTTCCGGGAAGTTCTGTTCTCTTAGAGAAGCCGAGCAAAATTGTAGAGAAAACTACACTTTTGTGGAATTATGCTACAGATTTTCCCCGATATCTACTTGTTTGCTTGTTGGGAACTCTTAATAATGCTAAATACACACGCCGGATTTGTAGTCAAATAGTATACAAGGTCCTGCATTTATATAAAAAAGGTTGGCGAGAAGTGGTTCCTGTAAAAAGTGGAGTGCTTATTGTTAACCATTTCGGATGTTAAATAGAAAAACGGTATGAAGACATTCTTTTCTCAGAAGTATTTTAAACTAAGCAAGCACCAAACGATGGTGGCCATTCTTGTCGTATGCGCGTTGGGCGGGATATACTACCTCGTTTCCCGTCCACGAAAAGTGACACCCGATCTTCCGGTAGTGTCCGTCGGCAAAACCCACAAAGAGAACGTAGAGATATACGGTGAGTACGTAGGTCGAATCCGTGCCCAGCAATTCGTCGAAGTGCGAGCCCGCGTAGAAGGCTATCTGGAAAGGATGCTGTTCACCGAAGGAACCTGGGTGAAGAAAGATCAGGTGTTGTTCATTATCAACCAGGATATCTACAAGGCCAGGGTGGACAAGGCCAAAGCCCAGCTCAACAAAGACCGCGCACAAGCCCTGAAAGCCGAGCGCGACTTGGAACGTATCCGCCCGCTCCACGCGCAGAACGCTGCCAGTCAGCTCGACTTGGACAATGCCATCGCCGCCTACGAAGTAGCCACCGCATCCGTCTCCATGAGCGAAGCCGACCTGCGCCAGGCCGAGATGCAATTGAGCTATACCACCGTTCGCTCCCCCTTCTCCGGCCATATCAGCGAGCGCAACGCTGATATCGGCGCCTTGGTCGGCCCTACCGGAAAGTCATTGCTCGCCACTGTGGTGAAGAGCGATACAGTGCTGGTCAACTTCAGTATGACTGCCCTCGACTACCTGAAAAGCAAGGAACGTAACGTCACCTTCGGCCAGCCCGATACCGCCCGCTCCTGGCAGCCCAACGTCACCATCACCCTGCCCGACAATACGGTGTACCCCCTGAGAGGCTTTGTCGACTTTGCCGATCCGCAGGTAGACCCGCAAACAGGAACCTTCACCGTCCGTGCCGAGATGCCCAATCCCGACCGCACGCTCCTTCCCGGACAGTCCACCCGGGTAAAGATACTGCTCGATATTCGTCAAAGCGCCTTGGTGGTGCCTTACAAAGCCGTGATCATCGAGAAAGGCGGCGCCTATATCTATGTGCTGAAGAAAGATGCTACCGTCGAGAAACGTTTCATCGAGCTGGGACCCGAAGTGGGGAACAGCGTGGTGGTGGAACGGGGGCTGGCTACCGCAGAACGCATCGTGATAGAAGGACAGCACAAACTGGCGCCCGGCATCAAAGTAAAGCTGGCCGAAGAAATGACTCCGAACGATAGTATTCAACCGGTAAAATAGGGGGAGGAACGATGAAAGTAGATTTCTTTATAGACAGGCCCGTCTTCTCGGCCGTACTCTCCATTCTGATCGTGTTGGTCGGCGTGATAGGACTTACCATGCTGCCCGTGGACCAGTACCCGCAGATCACCCCGCCTGTAGTGAAGATCAGCGCTTCCTATCCCGGAGCCAGTGCGCTGACCGTTTCCCAGGCCGTAGCCACGCCCATCGAGCAAGAGTTGAACGGTACCCCGCGGATGATTTACATGGAATCCAGCAGTTCCAACTCCGGAGGATTCTCGGCTACCATAACCTTTGACATCTCCGCCGATGCCGACTTGGCTGCCGTAGAAATACAGAACCGCATCAAGTTGGCCGAATCGCGCCTGCCCGCCGAAGTGATACAGAACGGTATCCTGGTCGAGAAGCAAGCCCCCAGCCAGTTGATGACGCTCGTGCTGAAATCGTCCGACCCCAAGTTTGACGAGATATACCTGAGCAACTTCGCCACCATCAATGTGCTCGACGTGATACGCCGCATCCCCGGCGTGGGCCGCGTGTCGAACATTGGCAGCCGCTATTACGCCATGCAGATCTGGGCGCAACCCGACAAGCTGGCCAGCTTCGGCATTACCGTACAGGACTTGCAGAATGCCCTGAAAGACCAAAACCGCGAATCGGCCGCCGGGGTACTGGGCCAGCAACCCGTCACGGGGTTGGATGTAACCATTCCCATCACCACCCAGGGACGTCTTTCTACTGTGAGCCAGTTCGAAGATATCGTGATCCGTGCCGATGCCGCCGGGTCCATCGTGCGTCTGCGCGACGTAGCCCGGGTATCACTCGAAGCCTCTTCTTACAATACCGAGAGCGCCATCGACAACGAGAATGCCGCCATTTTGGGCATTTACATGTTGCCCGGTTCCAACGCTATGGAAGTCGCGAAGAAAGTGAAAGAAGCCATGAAGGAGATCAGCCGGAACTTCCCTGACGAGCTGACCTACGAGATACCTTTCGACATGACCACCTACATCTCCGAGTCCATCCACGAGGTGTACAAAACGCTGTTCGAAGCCTTGTTCCTGGTCATCATCGTGGTCTTCCTCTCCCTGCAGGACTGGCGGGCTACGCTTATTCCTATTATTGCTGTTCCCATTTCGCTGATCGGAACCTTCGGATTCATGCTTATGTTCGGCTTCTCCATCAACATGCTTACCTTACTGGGGTTGGTACTGGCTATCGGCATCGTGGTCGACGATGCCATCGTGGTGGTGGAGAATGTGGAACGCATCATGGAAGAAGAAAAACTCAATGCCTACGAGGCGACCAAGAAAGCCATGCAGGGGCTGGCGAGCGCCATCATAGCCACTTCGCTGGTACTCTGCGCCGTGTTTGTTCCGGTGAGCTTCCTGGCAGGTATTACCGGGCAACTCTACCGTCAGTTTACCATCACGATTGTGGTTTCCGTGTTGATATCCACTGTGGTTGCGCTGACACTGAGTCCTGTCATGTGTTCGCTGATCCTGAAACCCGGCCGGCGGAAGAAGAACATCGTTTTCCGGAAAATCAATTATTGGCTTGCCCGGGGAAACCAGACCTATGGCGGCGCTATCCAGTATGTTCTGAGGCATCCGCGTCGCACGATGTCAACCTTCGGTCTCGTGTTAGTCGTCATATTCATTGTGCATAAGATCACCCCGGAGAGCTTCCTGCCGGCCGAAGACCAGGGGTATTTCAAGATAGAGCTCGAACTACCCGAAGGCGCCACACTGGAGCGTACCCGGGCGGTGACTGAACGGGCTGTGGACTTTTTGGAGAAACAATCGTACGTACGTTATGTACAGAGTGTGGTAGGCACCAGTCCGCGGGTGGGCAGCAACCAGGCGCGGAGCGAACTGACGGTCATCCTGCAACCGTGGAATGAACGGAAGGGCATCACACTGGAAGAGATTATGTCCGGTGTGCGGGCCGAACTCAGCCTGTATCCCGAGTCAAAAGTCTACCTGTCCACTCCGCCGGTGATACCGGGACTGGGCACTTCCGGCGGTTTCGAGATGCAGTTGGAAGCCCGTGGCGATGCCAGTCTCGAGAACTTGGGGGATGCCGTCGATACGCTGATGTACTATGCCTATCGCCGAAAAGAGTTGGCCGGACTCTCTTCGTCCATGCAGGCCGATATCCCACAGCTCTATTTTGATGTCGATCGGGACAAGGTTAAGCTACAGGGCGTTCCGCTGGCCGATGTGTTTTCTACCATGAAGGCTTATACGGGTTCGGTGTATGTGAACGATTTCAATATGTTCAACCGTATATATAAGGTATATATTCAGGCTGAGGCTCCCTATCGCGAGCACAAGGATAATCTGAATCTGTTCTTCGTCCGCGCTTCCAACGGGGTAATGATTCCTTTGACTTCTTTGGGTAATGCTGAATATACTACCGGACCGGGCAATATCAGGCGATTCAATATGTTTAACGTCTCTGTCATCCGGGGAGAGGCTGCCCAGGGGTACAGTTCCGGGCGGGCGATGGAGGTGATGGAAGAGGTTGCTCGCGAACATCTTCCGGACAATATTGCCGTCGAATGGAGCGGACTTTCTTATCAGGAGAAGCAGGCCAGTGGGCAAACAGGGCTGGTGTTGCTGTTGGTATTCCTCTTCGTATTCCTGTTTCTGGCTGCTCAGTATGAGAGCTGGATGGTACCTGTTGCGGTGTTGCTCTCTTTGCCCGTGGCGGCCTTAGGCGCCTATCTGGGAGTATGGCTATGTGGATTGGAGAACAATGTTTACTTCCAGATCGGCTTGGTGATGCTCATGGGAATGGCAGCCAAGAACGGTATTCTGATCGTAGAGTTTGCCAAGGAGCAGGCCGACCGGGGTGTGGATCTGGTGCAGTCGGTCCTGTACGCCGCTCATCTGCGGTTCCGCCCCATCCTGATGACTTCGCTGGCATTCATTTTGGGTATGCTGCCGATGGTTATCGCCAGTGGTCCCGGAGCAGCCAGTCGCCAAGCCATCGGCACGGGAGTGTTCTTCGGGATGATCTTTGCCGTAGTCTTCGGCATTGTGCTCGTTCCTTATTTCTTCGTGCTTGTCTATAAAACCCAGTCGAAACTGAAAAAGATCTCTACTCATGGCGCAGAATAATAAACTATATACCTTCGGAATGGCCTGCCTGCTCGGCATGGCAACTTGGGGACTATCTTCCTGTAAAGTAGGCAAGAACTACGTGCGCCCGGAAGTGCAACTCCCGGATAGTTTGTGGACCAGACAAACTACGGAAAGTCTGGGCGATACCCAATGGTGGAACCTTTATACGGATGTCCCGCTGCAACAGTTGATAGAGAAAGCCCTCGAACACAACAGTGATCTTCGTATAGCTGCCGCTCGTGTGAAGGAGATGGCGGCGCAGAAACGAATCAGTGTGTCCCAGTTGTTTCCCCAGATAGACGGTACGTTGACAGCCGATCGGGAGTTTGAAAATCATGGCGGAAATAGTGAGAATAATGTAAGCACCTTTGAAGGAAAACTGCTTTTGTCATGGGAACTGGATCTCTGGGGCCGCTTGCGCTGGGGGAAAGATGTAGCTGTTGCCGAATACCTGCAAACGGTGGAAGCCCAACGGGCCTTACGCATGACCATCGTGGCCGAGGTTGCTCAGGCTTACTATGAATTGGTTGCCCTGGACAATGAACTGGCTATTGTCCGGCAGACACTAAGCGCCCGTGAAGAGAGCGTGCGTCTGGCCCGTCTGCGTTTCGAAGGCGGACTTACGTCGGAAACAGCTTATCAGCAAGCACAGTTGGAAGTGGCGCGCACGGCCACCCTGGTTCCTTCTCTGGAACGGAAGATCTCTCTCAAAGAGAACGATATTGCTTTCCTCACCGGCACGCTTCCCGGTCAGGTAGAGCGGAGCAATCTGTTGGAGGAGTATGCCCATTCTACCATGCTACCGGTAGGTATACCTTCTGATTTGCTGGAACGGCGTCCCGATGTACGGCAGGCCGAACAGAGTCTGATGGCTGCCAACGCCCGGGTAGGAGTGGCCTATACCAGTCTGTTTCCGCGCATCTCTCTGACCGGACAGTACGGCTTGGAAAGTGTGGAATTGTCCAATTTCCTGCAATCGCCTTACAAGTTTATTGAAGGTGCTTTGCTGACCCCGTTGTTTGCTGCCGGAAAGAACCAGGCCAAGCTGAAAGCCCAGAAAGCAGTGTATGAACAGGCTTGCTATCAGTATGAAAAGACCGTGCTGAATGTCTTTCGCGAAGTACAGAACTCCATCGTCGGTTTCAACAAAGTACGTGAAATGTGCGCCTTGCAGGCCCGTTTGGAACAAGCAGCCAAGTCGCATGTGGACATGGCACAGCTTCAATACATCAATGGAGTGATCAATTATCTGGATGTGCTCGATGCGCAAAGAGGATATTTTGAAGCACAGGTCGGACTGGCTAATACCATCCGGGATGAACTGATCAGCGTAGTGTATTTGTATAAGTCGTTAGGAGGAGGTTGGCAGCCTTCTCCCCAATAAAGATTGGTCCATTCTCTCCATCCTGATCCTATACGATATTAAGATGGTTATTTTTTCATATAATTCATTTCTTTTTCAACCTTTTTTGTTTTCTTTGCGAAATGAAAAAAACGTTTTACAAGATGAGCTCTTGTTGTTGACCTAATAATTTAAATAACAAATTCTGAAAAAGATGGGGACTGAGAAAATAAAGATGATTGTCTTTATCCTGTTCTTTATACCTTGTGTGGCTTTTGGGAAAACAGGATGGACAAATGAAAGGTTAAAAGTAGGTGAACTGTTTCAAGGAAATGTGAAAGTGAAGGGGGTGGTAACTGATGAGCAATATTTGCCCTTTACTGGTGCCAATGTACAGATAGACGGAACTACAGAAGGAGTGGTTACAGACCTGGAAGGAAAATTTACCATTCAAGTACCTGTTGGTACAGTACTGAAGATTTCTTTTCTGGGCTTTATCACGCAAACGGTATGTGTCGAGGGAGAAGCGGAACTGCAAATCGTGCTTCATGAGGACGTTCAACAGTTAACTCATGTAGTTGTGACAGCTTTGGGACTCAAAAGAGAAGAATCCTCGCTTACTTATTCCATGAAAGAGGTGTTGGGTGAAGAGTTGACACGTGTCAAAGATCCCAACATGATCAATGCGCTTACAGGCAAGGTGTCGGGACTTCAGGTCAACAAGGCTTCGTCAGGTCTTGGAGCATCGGCAAAAGTATTGCTACGAGGTATCCGTTCGGTGGTTGGTAATAACCAGCCGCTTTACGTCGTCGATGGTATTCCGGTGTCGAATGCATCGAACGAACAGGCATATACAGCCGTGGGGGGTACGGCCGATTCCGGCAATCGGGATGGTGGTGACGGCATCTCTAATCTGAATCCTGAAGATGTAGAGAGCATCAGTGTGCTCAAGGGAGCTCCGGCTGCTGCCCTGTATGGCAGTCAGGCGGCCAATGGGGTGATTCTTATTACTACTAAAAAAGGGCGGGCGGATGTGCGCAAGATCACCTTCTCCACCCATCTTACTTTCGACCAGGTGATGAACCTTCCTCAATTTCAGAACACCTATGGAGTGAGCGATGGGGTGAATAGTTGGGGAGAAAAGATCGATATGCCCGCCTATGATAACGTATCGGGCTTCTTCCGCACCAGTGTGACATCCATGAACAATGTTTCTGTCAGTGCCGGGAATGAAAACTATCAGACCTATTTTTCTTACGGGAATACGATTGCTTCGGGACTTACGGAAGGAAACCATATGCGTAAGCATAATTTCAATTTCCGCGAAACCGCTACATTGTTCAATGGGCGGTTGAAGTTGGATGCCAGTGTAACGCTTTTCCGTCAGCAGATCGACAACCGCAATCCACCGGGAGGCTTTTATATGAATCCGTTGGTAGGACTCTACCGCTTTCCTCGAGGCATGGATCTCTCAACCTATAAAAATAGTTTTGAAGTCTGGAACGAATCGCGCAACCTGAATGTACAAAACTGGCATTCGGATACGAGTGATTTCGAGCAGAATCCCTATTGGATACTGAACCGTATTCAGAGCAAGGACGTGCGGCGACGTACCTTGGCTTCGATGTCGATGGAATGGAAATTGGCCGATTGGTTGAGGCTGCAGGCGCGTGGAAGCATTGACAATATTGCCGATAAGATCCGCCAGAAATTCTACGCATCCACAGCCCCGGCCCTGGCAGGTGATAACGGACGCTATGTCGAGATGGACTACGGGGAGGAGATGTATTATGGTGACATCATGGCTACGGCCGAGAAAAAGTGGGGTTGTTTGCAACTGAATGCTACTGTGGGAGCCAGTATCAACGACAAGACGGTAAACTCGTTGCGCTATGACTCGAAAACAGCTTCACTGAAATACGCCAATGTTTTTAATGTAGCCAACATCGTGATGGACGGATCGGCTTACGTCAGCCAACAAATAGATGCCCAACGGCAGATGCAATCGGTTTTTGCTACCACTCAGTTGGGCTGGAACGATCTGGTATACCTTGACTTGTCGGCTCGCAATGACTGGGCCTCCACGCTGGCCTTTACGCCTAGCGAAGATACGGGGTACTTCTATCCGTCAGTGGGCGCTTCCTGGCTTGTTCACAAGACTTGGAAACTCCCGGAGTGGATCAGCTTTTCGAAGATGCGTGCTGCCTGGAGTAAGGTAGGTAATGATATCCCTCTATTTATCACCAATCCTGTAGCACATATCGCTGCCGGAGGGGAAATAGAATCGGTCGATGCCGCCCCCTTCGAAGATATGAAACCCGAAATGACCACTTCCGTAGAACTCGGCACTGAGTGGAAGTTCCTGAATAACCGTATCAGTCTTCAGGTTACCTGGTACAAGACCAATACGCGCAACCAGTTTTTTAAACTTCCTTCCAAGACGGGTGACAAGTATGCCTACCGTTACGTCAACGCTGGTGATATACAGAATCGCGGGTGGGAGGCTGGCCTGTCCGGTTATCCGGTGATGATGCATGCTTGGATGTGGCGTACCGAGTTCAACTTCTCTCGCAATGTAAACAAAGTGGTCCGTCTGCACGAAGAACTGCCTGTCTTTGTATACGGTCCGCAAGGCTTTTCGTCGAGCTATGCCATGAAGCTGGTCGAGGGGGGCTCGTTTGGCGATATTTATGGAAAAGCATTCGAACGGGATGCCTATGGGCAGATTGTCTATGAAACTGAAGGCACTTTAGCCGGACTACCCCGGGTGGTGGGCGACGGCAACCTGATCAAGGTAGGCAATATCAATCCGGCTTTTACGCTGAGTTGGGGAAATACGATCACGTACAAGGAATGGTCGCTCTCCTTTCTGGTCGACAGCCGTTTCGGGGGAGATGTCCTTTCGCAAACACTAGCCGATTTGGATCAGTTTGGAGTGACGAAAGCCACTGCGGCAGCACGTGATGCGGGCTATGTAGAACTGGAGGGACACCGGATTGAGAATGTGGCGGATTTCTACCGTAAAATAGTAGGAGGAAGAGCCGGGGTTACTGAATACTATATGTACGATGCTACCAATATACGTATGCGGGAACTCTCATTGGGATACACTCTGCCTCGTAAATGGGTGGATGCTACCCGGATATTCCGTGGGGTACAATTTTCGTTGACGGGGCGGAACCTATTCTTTATATATAAGAAAGCCCCCTTCGATCCGGAACTGGTGCTATCTACCGGAAACGATAATCAGGGTATAGAGGTTTATGGCATGCCTACTACACGTAGTCTGGGCTTCAGTATTAAGTGC
Source organism: Bacteroides sp. (assembly GCA_031554505.1). GTDB lineage: Bacteria > Bacteroidota > Bacteroidia > Bacteroidales > Bacteroidaceae > Bacteroides. Next base: position 13,562 of record JAVBVI010000099.1, read on the forward strand.
GATTTTTAACGAAACCGAAACGAACAGAATCATGAAGAGGAAAAAGTTTGTTTGCCGTTTATGCGCCGGTATATGGGGAATCCTTTGTGTCGCCGGTTGTACGGGCCATTTTCAGGATATCAACACGGATAAGTCTGGAATGACCGAGGAAGATATGCGTATCGATTACAACTTTCTACGCATCCCGCTGGATGTAGCCCAGCAGGGCATCTATTTCAATTATGATTTCGGAAAAGGGAAGAACTGGCCTTACCAGATTATGCAAAACCTCAATGCCGATATGTTTTGTGGCTACATGATGGATTTTAAGCCGCTCAATGGAGGTACCAATAATTCCGATTACAATCTGCAGGACGGTTGGAATGGTACCAATTGGCTATATACCTTTGCTTATACTCTACCGCAACTGAAGAAGGCGGAAGACTCAACCCGGGTGGATTACCCCGCTTTGTACGGCGTGGTCAAAATACTGAAAGTAGAGACCATGCATAGGATATCTGATATTTATGGTCCGATAGTTTACCGCTCGTTTGGTCAGGAAGGGGGAAATTGTACACCCGATACCCAGCAGGAAGCATATAGTCAGTTTTTCGCAGATCTGGATACAGCTATTGAACTCCTTTCCAATCCTTACCCTGATGTAGACGAAGTGGTACTGGAAAAGTCGGACATCATTCTCGACGGGAATTTTGCTACCTGGGCGAAGTTTGCTAACTCTCTGCGTATGCGATTGGCCATGCGTTTGTCGATGATCGACCCCGGGAAAGCACGTACTGAATTCCTGAAGGCTTTGGAAAGCCCATTGGGAATCTTCGAAAGTGCCGGGGATATTGCCATTGTCTCCACCGACAAGGGATACCTTAACCCGTTGGGTGAGATCAACCGCGTGTGGGGCGAGGTGCAGATGAATGCTTCTATGGAATCCATACTCAACGGTTACGGTGACCCTCGGCGTAGTTTCTACTTCGAACCTTGTGCAGCCAATACGACGTACACCGATGCCAAAGGGAATACAGTGGTGGTGCCACTGAAGGGTATCTATAAAGGTGTGAGGCAAGGCACCGGATTTTCGCATCTGCTTTATGCCAATCATTCGAAGACTTATGTTTCCCAGAAAACTGCTCCCATCCTGATGACCGCTGCCGAGGTGTGGTTTCTGCGTGCCGAGGCCGCATTGCGCGGGTGGACTACGGAAAGTGTGGAAGCCTGTTACCGGCAGGGCGTCGCCACTTCGTTCAACCAATGGAAGGTAACTACCGGAGTCGATGAATACCTGGATAGTGGTGCTGCCGCGGCCGATTATGTGGATGCTTTCGATCCGGCCAATAATATATCAGCTCGTTGCAACGTCTCTCCCCGCTGGGAGGAAAATGCGTCGAACGAAGAAAAACTGGAAAAAATCATGACTCAGAAATGGCTGGCTATCTTCCCCGAAGGATGTGAAGCATGGACGGAACAGCGGCGTACGGGCTATCCGCGTTTGTTCCCTGTCCGGTTCAATAACAGTAAAGGAGGGGCAATCGATACGGAAATCATGATTCGGCGTCTGAATTTCCCGTCGGATATGATTGATTCCGATCCACAACAATACCAGGCACTTGTCCAGGCGTTGGGAGGTGCCGATGATGGCGGGACAAGATTATGGTGGGATACCGGAAAGAATTTCTGATCTTTTGTCTTAAGTATCAAGAAAAAGGCTTATTTTTGCAGTCTGATAATTAGTTGAACACGTATGGAACTTGATTTACTAACCGCAATTTCCCCGATTGACGGACGATATAGAGGCAAAACGGCAGCTTTGGCTGCTTATTTTTCTGAATTTGCACTGATTAAATACCGGGTGCAGGTAGAAGTGGAGTATTTTATAGCCTTGTGCGAACTTCCCTTGCCGCAACTCGCCACATTTGATAAGAATAAATTCCAGGCATTGCGTGCCATTTACTGCGACTTTTCCGAAGCCGATGCCCAACGCATCAAGGATATCGAGAGTGTAACCAATCACGATGTGAAAGCTGTGGAGTATTTCCTGAAGGAACAGTTTGATAAGCTGGGCGGGATGGAAGCGTACAAAGAGTTTATCCACTTCGGACTGACTTCGCAGGATATCAATAACACTTCCGTGCCGCTTTCTATCAAAGAAGCATTGGACAACGAATATTATCCGCTGATTCGTGAACTGATTGATCAGTTGACTGTTTATGCAAAAGAGTGGGACGGTATTCCGATGTTGGCTAAGACACATGGACAACCGGCATCGCCTACCCGTTTGGGGAAAGAGGTGATGGTGTTTGTGTATCGATTGGAACGCCAGTTGGCTACCCTGAAAGCTTGCCCGTTGACGGCTAAGTTTGGGGGTGCTACCGGTAATTACAATGCGCATCACGTGGCCTATCCGCAGTACGACTGGAAAGTATTCGGCAACCGGTTTGTGGCCGAAAAACTGGGCCTGGAACGTGAGGAGTTTACTACGCAGATTTCGAACTACGATAACCTGTCGGCAGTATTTGACGGCATGAAGCGCATCAATACGATTCTGATCGACATGAACCGTGACTTCTGGCAATACATCTCAATGGAGTATTTTAAACAGAAGATCAAAGCGGGCGAAGTAGGATCGAGCGCTATGCCACACAAGGTGAACCCTATCGACTTCGAAAACTCAGAAGGGAACCTGGGGATTGCCAATGCCATACTGGACCATCTGGCGGTGAAACTGCCGGTGTCGCGTTTGCAACGCGACCTGACCGACTCGACTGTATTGCGTAACGTGGGTGTACCTTTCGGGCACATGGTTATTGCTATTCAGAGCTCACTGAAAGGTTTGCGTAAATTGTTGTTGAACGAAGCGGCTATGTACAACGATCTGGATAATTGTTGGAGTGTAGTGGCCGAAGCTATACAAACCATTTTGCGTCGTGAAGCGTATCCTAATCCTTACGAGGCATTGAAAGCGTTGACACGTACGAATCAAGCGATCACAGAAGGCTCGATCAAAGAATTTATTGAAGAGCTGGATGTGAACGAAGAAGTAAAAAAAGAATTACGAGCAATTACCCCGCATACATACACGGGAGTTTAACCGATTGCTTTAAATACTGTGTGAGGAATAGGCCGTGAGGCCACAATTTTTAAACTTTTATTCGAATAAAGAAATGAACATGGAAAATGAAGAATGGCGCGACAGTTCTAATGAAGAGAGCGGTGCCAGCCGTGATGGTAACAGGTATTACAACAGAGAAGGGGGGGATAATCGCCCATCGTACAATCAGGGTGATCGTCCGCAGAGGCCGAGATTTAATCCTAACAGTGAAGGGGGCTATCGTCCGTATGACCGTCCGCAACGTCCTTCATACAATCAAGGAGGTGACCGCCCGCAGAGACCGAGATTTAACTCGAACAACGAAGGGGGGGGGGGCTATCGTTCGTATGACCGCCCGCAACGTCCGTCGTACAATCAAGGAGACCGTCCGTCGTACAATCAGGATCGCCCTTCGTATGGCCAGGGTGATCGCCCTTCGTATGGTGATCGTCCGTCGTATAATCATGACCGTCCGCAACGTCCCTCGTACAATCAGGGTGACCGTCCGCAGCGGCCGAGGTATAATTCGAATAACGAAGGTGGTGGGTATCGTCCGTACAACCAGGACCGTCCGCAGCGTCCTTCGTACAATCAAGGTGATCGTCCTTCGTACAATCAGGATCGTCCGCAACGTCCGCGTTTCAACCAGGATGGTGGGCAGCGTCCGTACGGTAATCAGCAACGTCCGTATGGCAACCAGCAACGTCCGTATGGTAATCAAGGTGGAGGCTATCGTCAGCAACGTCCGGGCTTTGGTCGTCCTATGCGCTCACCCGATTACGATCCCAATGCGAAGTACAGCCAGAAGAAACAGATAGAATACAAGGAATTGCATGTGGATCCGAATGAGCCGATCCGTTTGAACAAGTTCCTGGCTAATGCAGGTGTTTGCTCACGTCGCGAGGCTGATGAGTTTATCACAGCAGGAGTTGTTTCTGTGAATGATGTTGTGGTCAACGAACTCGGAACGAAGATCAAGCACGGCGACCAGGTGAAATTCCACGATCAGTTGGTAAGCATCGAACGCAAAGTGTATGTGTTGCTCAATAAACCGAAAGATTGTGTGACTACTTCGGATGATCCGCAGGCTCGCCTGACAGTAATGGATCTGGTGAAGCAAGCCTGTACAGAACGCATCTATCCGGTAGGTCGTCTCGACCGTAATACTACCGGTGTGTTGCTGCTTACGAACGACGGTGATCTGGCTTCGAAGCTGACACATCCGAAGTTCCTGAAGAAGAAAATATACCATGTGTATACTGATAAGAATGTAACGAAAGCCGATATGGATAAAATTGCTTCTGGTATCGAACTGGAGGATGGCGAAATCCATGCCGATGCTATCAGCTACACCGATGAGATCAAACGCGACCAGGTAGGTATTGAAATCCATTCTGGAAAGAACCGTATCGTTCGTCGTATTTTCGAATCATTGGGCTATAAAGTGGTGAAGCTGGACCGTGTCTTCTTTGCCGGATTGACCAAGAAGGGATTGCGCCGTGGAGAATGGCGTTACCTCACTGAACAGGAAGTGAACTTCCTGCGCATGGGATCTTTTGAATGATCATAGAATTAAAAAACATAGGCGATGAAGAGTGAAACCAAAAGTCACTCTTCATTGCTTATATATAATAATGTATAAAAGTATGGATAAAATTAGTAGAACAAAAATTGCCGACCTACTGAAGCGCGAAGACTTCGGAGCTATGGTCAATGTGAAAGGATGGGTTCGCACCCGCAGAGGTAGCAAACAAGTGAATTTTATAGCCCTGAATGACGGTTCTACAATAAATAACGTGCAGATCGTGGTCGACCTGGAAGGTTTCGACGAGGAGATGTTGAAGCTTATTACTACCGGAGCCTGTATTAGTGTGAACGGGGTGATGGTCGAATCGGTAGGTTCTGGGCAGAAGGTGGAAGTGCAAGCGAAGGAAATGGAAGTCTTGGGAGCGTGTGATAACACATATCCGCTGCAGAAGAAGGGGCACTCTATGGAATTCTTGCGCGAGATTGCTCACTTGCGTCCGCGTACCAATACTTTTGGTGCCATATTTCGCATTCGTCACAACATGGCTATGGCTATTCATCAGTTCTTCCATGAGAAAGGATTTTTCTATTTCCACACTCCGATCATCACCGCATCCGACTGTGAAGGTGCCGGACAGATGTTTCAGGTGACTACCAAGAATCTGTATGATTTGAAGAAGGACGAGAGTGGTTCTATCATTTACGAAGACGACTTCTTTGGCAAGCAAGCTAGCTTGACCGTCTCCGGACAGTTGGAAGGGGAACTTGCTGCTACAGCATTGGGTGCTATCTACACGTTTGGCCCTACATTCCGTGCCGAGAACTCGAACACCCCGCGCCACTTGGCCGAGTTCTGGATGATCGAGCCGGAAGTTGCCTTCAATGAGATTCAGGAGAACATGGACCTGGCAGAAGAATTCATTAAGTACTGCGTGCGTTGGGCGCTCGAGAAGTGTGCCGAAGATGTGAAGTTCCTCAATGATATGTTCGACAAGGAACTTATCGAACGTCTGGAAAGCGTGCTTAAAGATGACTTCGTGCGCCTTGCTTATACCGAAGGGGTTATGATTCTGGAAGAAGCCCGCGATAAAGGACACAAATTCGAATTCCCGGTTTACTGGGGGGCGGACCTTGCTTCAGAGCATGAACGCTATCTGGTAGAAGACCATTTCAAACGCCCGGTGATTCTGACTGACTATCCGAAGGAGATCAAATCCTTCTATATGAAACAGAACGAAGATGGAAAGACGGTACGTGCCATGGATGTGCTTTTCCCGAAAATCGGCGAAATTATCGGCGGTTCCGAACGTGAAGCCGACTATGATAAGCTGATGACTCGTATTCAGGAGATGGACATCCCAATGAAGGATATGTGGTGGTACCTCGATACTCGTAAGTTTGGTACATGCCCGCATGCAGGTTTCGGTCTCGGCTTCGAACGCTTGTTGCTTTTTGTGACAGGTATGTCGAACATCCGCGATGTGATCCCCTTCCCGCGCACTCCGCGTAATGCTGAATTCTAAGTTGCGTAATTAGCTGAATAGCATATCAATAAGTCTGCATTGTCCTTGGATAATGCAGACTTTTTTGTTATGTTTGTAGCAAGCATTTTATTTCATTGTTAACTAAAATCGGCTAGAGATGAAGAAACTTTATTTCCTTACCATGCTGGCAGTGATGCTGCTGGGGGTAACAGATGCAATGGGGCAGAAAAAAACTAAGTTCCAGGTGGCCAACCTGAAAGGTTTCTGGCAATTATGCCATTATGTGTCAGAAGATCCGGATGTTCCGGGTGTGTTGAAGCCAAGTTTCACATTCAAGGTACTGACCGACGACGGCAGGATCACTAACTTTACGGTGATTCCCGGTTCGGATGCTATCATTACAGGGTATGGCTCTTGGAAACAGTTGAGCAACAATACCTACATGGAGAGTATCGAGAAGAACATCCATCTACCCATGCTGGATAATAGAGACAATGTCCTGGAGTTCGAAATCGTGGAAGATACCTATTTGCATTTGAAGTTCTATATCGCGAAGGATCTGCACGGGAACGAACTGAACACCTGGTTCCATGAAACCTGGAAGCGGCTGGATATGCCGGCTAAGTTTCCTGAAGATATCGTAAGGTAGTCGGCGTAAGTAGATATTCCTCGCCTCCTTTCTTGTTTCCCTTTTCTTGTTCTTGGCTCTTCGCAGCAGTGAAAAAGCTTTGTCATTGCTGTGAAGAGCTAAAAGGAATCACCAGTAAAACCATGTGTGTCATCTTTGCTCCTACACAAAAAACGCGAATCATCTCTTATCTACCACCAAATCTACTGCAATCCTTTGATAATCAGCATGCTAAAAAGATGGGAGATCAAGAAAGTTACCGTTTATCTCCCACCAATCTCCCTTCATTTCCCACCAATCTCCCATCATTTCCCATCATCAACCACCTATCTATCACCCATATCCTACCAAGATATTTATTTTTCGTCAATACGTATAAGTATTATCGACTGTTGCTTAGTGTTTATCCCAGCGCGAAGAAGTGAGCCCCCATTCGTGGGCCCATCGTCCCCCATTCGTGGGCTCATCGTCCCTCATATGGGGGCCCATGGGCCCACGGTTGTGGGCTCACTATATCTTCTGGCAAAAGCTGTATAATGCTCATATCTAATACATTAAACCTCATTCGAAAATCAAGAAAGATGCCTTGAAACGACGCTTTTGCCTGTTAAATTCGGAGGGTTGACGCAGTGAAATGGGAAATAGGAATGGAAGATGGTGGTAGAATGTCGGGTTTTGTGTGGGAGCAAGAAGAGTGATACACATAGTTTTACGGATGATCCCATTTCTGCTGTGAACCAGTCTGGTGTCTATAAAAAATGGTAGAAATTGTTTGCCAGTTCGAAGAAAAGGCCTACCTTTGCAAGCCGAATATTATCTAAAAGGATAAAATGTTAGTTCATAGCAAGTTAATCTTCCTTTGTCCGGGGAGGATTGATGCGCGGTGAAGTGAAATTTTTAGTAGTAACAATTTAAAAAACAAATCAAGAGTGGATACTTTAAGTTACAAGACCATTTCTGCAAATCAGGCAACCGTTAACAAAGAATGGGTTGTCGTTGATGCAACCGACCAGACGCTGGGACGTCTTGGCTCGAAAGTTGCGAAGCTGTTAAGAGGCAAGTATAAGCCAAACTTTACTCCTCATGTAGACTGCGGTGACAATGTGATCATCATCAATGCAGACAAAGTAAAAATGACTGGAAACAAATGGAATGACAGAGTGTATTTGTCATATACCGGTTATCCCGGTGGCCAGAGAGAAATGACTCCGGCTCGTTTGCAGGCAAGACCGAACGGTGACGAAAAGTTGCTGAAGAAGGTAGTGAAAGGTATGCTTCCGAAGAATAAGCTGGGAGCTAAGTTGCTGGGCAACCTGTATGTTTACGCCGGTGGCGAACACAACCACAGTGCTCAGACTCCAAAATCAATTGATATAAACTTACTTAAATAAGATAGAATGGAAGTAGTAAATGCATTAGGCAGACGTAAACGTGCTATTGCACGTATTTTCGTTAGCGAAGGTACAGGAAAGATTACTATTAACAAGAGAGATCTTGTTGAATACTTCCCGTCGACTATTCTTCAGTATGTTGTG
>JAVBVI010000141.1:0-11330 GCA_031554505.1 Bacteroides sp.
GTAAAGTGGGGGTTGCTGATCTTCTGTATCCACGAACGGATGTTGTAGGTATACGTCTTGTTCAGATTGCTCTGGTCATTGGACTTGGAACTGGCCAGGCGGCCCAACTCGTCGTAGGTGTTGTCCACGAGTGTTGTCAGCGGTTTGACGGAGGTGCCGATCGTCAGTTGGTGGGTGGTCTTTTTCAGCCGACCGGCATGGTCGTAGGTGTAGGCATAGTTTTCCGTTACGGTTTCCTTGCCGGTGGCTGTGTGCACATGCTTCCGCTGTTTGGGGGTGCCGGTGAAGTTGTACAGTACATGTTCCTTATCCTTCGCGCCCAGGTGGTTGGACGAGACGGACTGTATCATTTGTCCTGTGGTGTTGTAGTACATCACCGAACCCAGGTAGGTGGGGGTGGCTGCGTCGTCCAGCTTAGCGGTCAACACGCCGGTGGGCAGGGTCTTAGCACTGGTTCCCTGCAATTCGAATCCTGTTTCCTGTACGAAGCCGAAGCCGGTGTTGTTGAACTCCGTAATGGCGGCTTTGTTCAGGAAAGCGTAGTCGTCGTAGTAGTTCACCGTCAGTAGTTTGGGAGATGCCAACGTGATGTTGGGGGTGGCGTACCCTTTATACGCCGCGGTGCTGTTGTCGCGGGTGGTTTTTGCCACCGCGATGAGCAAGGCGGTGGACGACAGGGCGTTGTAGCTGTTTTTACAGGTGCCCGTCAGGCAGGGCCGGCCGAACTGGTCGGGGATGGTGAACGTCCACTCGGACCGTTTGCGTTGTTCCCCGTCCTGTGAGAACACCAGCCGGTCGGCGAAGTCGTAGACATAATAGTTCCAGCCGCTTCCGGGGAGTTTCTTGGCGATGCACCGTTTCCGTTTATCGTACTTGTACAGGTAGGCGTAGATTTTCAGGGTGGCATCGCTCTTGCTGTTCCAGCTGGCGGTGCTGGCGGCAGCTTTGAATACGTCGGAGGCCAGCGGGGGAAGCACGGCTTGTTGGAGACCGGCGGCATCGTAGATGTAATACGTGTCGAACAGTTCCCTGGCGGAGCCGTTGCGGTGGATCTGCCGGGTGAGGAGCACCTGCCCGGTCTTGTCCTTGAACTCGAAGACGGTTTGCCCGTCTTCATTTTCCATACGGGTAACGAAGAGCAGGCCAGAGGCGTAGTTGCCCGATTTGTTGACAATGAGTGCGCTATCGTTGGCTACATCCGTTGCTGTATAGTAGATGCAGTTCAGTGTGTCGTTGCCGGCGGTGTTGGTCATGTAGGTGGTCTTCACGGCACGTTGGTTGGTGTGCCAATCCTGACCGGGGCCGTATTGCGTTGTTATCCGGTTCAGCGGCGAGGACTCATACACCGAAAGGGTATAGGGTTTTGATTCGTTCGCATAGGTGCTGCCGGCTTTGGTGGCGATGGCCGTTGGGGCGACGAAGCTTCCCTGGTTATTGCCGGCCAAAACGGGTAGCCAGGACTTGGACTCGCGGGCGTAGCCGTCGTATTCCTGGTAGTACACATGGTCGCTTAGTCCGGGGGAGACGCCGCGCTGAATGGTTTCCACCGGGCGGCCAAGTCCATCGAAGTACTGCACTTCCAGCAGGCAGTCTTGTTGGGAAAGCTGCACTGCCGAAGTGGTGCTGACCGTCGGGGTGGCTTTCACGATGTAGTTCTGATCCGGGCTGGCAGCCAGTTTGTCATACGGACGGGTAGCCTGGATGGAAGTGGTGATATTACCGTTCAGAGTGTATCCTTCGGACACAATATAATACATACCGGCAGCAAGGTCTTTACTCAGGTAGGCCTGCTGCGTGTTGGTACAGGCTCCTTCACCGGTATAGTCATTATTAAAGCCAAGGAGATTTTTCGAAGCATCCAGCAAAGACAGATACGTATCAGCAACCGCCGAACCACAATGGGAAATCACCAGACGCATAGGGACGGTCAACGTTAGTTTATACGTAACGTCTTTGGTCGTTCTACCCTCGTATGCGTTCGTACATAGATTTGTATTCTGGGTATGCGAATAAGTGAACACGTCGCTTTTGGTACCTATGTCTACTACAACGTCTGAAGGCGTACCCTGGATGGAAGTGGTAATGTACCCGTTTTGGCTATACCCCTCGGAGATGGCATAATAGGTACCGACAGGTAAATCTACTTTCAGATAGGATTGTGAAGTGTTGGAACAGGCGCCTACACCACTGTAGTCATCATTGTACGCAATCAGACTCTTCGAAGCATCCAGCAAGGATAAATAAGTATCGGAAACCAACGACCCGCAATGGGAGAGGGTAACAGTCATCGGCTTCGTAAGAGTGAACTTATAAGTCACGTCATTGGTGCTACGACCTACATAGGAGTTGCCGAACTGAGTGGTGTTCTGGGTATCCGTATAGGTAAACGAACCCGACTTGAGACCTACATCGATAGGATCTCTACTGGCTAAAGAATTCGCCTGGACAGTGGTAGAGATATATCCATTGGCTGTTTTACCTTTGGACACCACATAATACACACCGGCCGGTAGGTTGTTGACTCTCAGATAGGCCATACCCGTACTGGAGCAAACACCCGGATCGCTGCTGCCGCTATTGTCCAGACAATAGCCCGAGTCGGTCAACAAATAGACATACGTATCCGACACCTGTGACCCGCAATGGGAGATAGTTACTACCAGAGGCTCAGTGGTTCTAAACCGGTAGTACACATCGTTGGTCGGAAATCGTCCGTAACTGTACGTGTAATCTGCGGTATTGAGCGTGGAGTTACGTCCATAACCGTCGAGCATGGTGCCTAAATCATAGGCTGTGGCCATCGTGTCCTGTCCATACAGGCAGACTGTCATGGAACACAGAACAACAAATAGAAAGGTGATATATCGTTTCATAGGTGCGTGTGTGTATTAATTGCGGTAATGATAGTCATATGATTCAAGAACTTCTCTAACTCCGTTCTTGACCCGGTAGATCTGAGTGACGCGTCCGAAGCTGTCATAGTCGTAGCAGACCGTCGTACCCTGGGGATCGGTAGCGGAAGTCATACCCGCCAACGGGTCGTAGGTATAGATGGTGATCATAACGCCTTCGGGCAAGCTATTGCGAATGGACTGGGTACAAGTCAATAAGGCGGGCAGATTGGCATCTGTAATGGCGGTATATCCATCGAGCGATTTCAAGAGGTTGACCAGTGTGGTATTTCCTTCCATCTGGGCATGGGTGTAGTTCTCTATCTTGGCCACCGCGTATTGACCTCCGTATCCCCACTTGACGGTCGTCGGCACATTGTCCCTCCCCTGGAGGCTGGCAGGGTTCAGGAAAGTGTCATAAGCTGTATACGCTTTTCCTATCGTGAAGCCGTTGTGCCGTTCCACTTTTCCGCTGGTGTTGACTTTGGGGGCGGGAAGCACCGTTTCGAACTGGCTTTCCAGTTCGAAGAGGCTATCCACCGCCACGTAGTTGCTGCCTATCTGCTTGTAGGTGGCATAAGTGCCTTCTATAAACTTCCCGCCTCTTTTCCGGGTGGTCTGGACGGGGGTGCCGATCATGTTTAGGTCGACCAGTTTCTTGATGGATAAGGCCTGGGCGGACAGGTTGGATTGAGTACCAAAGGTTATGATATCCGGATACAGATATTGGGTTTCAAGCAGTTCGTCGTTGCTCGACTTGACGGTATTGGATAGCGGACGCAGACCCGAGGTATAGCCGAAAGTCTGCTCTTCGGTAACCGACGTGCCGAAACTGGGATAGTAATGGGTGGTGGTACTACTCTCCAATCTACAGGTGGTGCTTTGGTAGGGGCTTACGTTGACATAATACCTGTCTTTTTCGAATCCATCGTTAAAGTAGTGTATCTTCCAGCTATAAGAGGTAGCATTGGGATAAGTGTTGTAGACATTCTCCGTTTTCTTCACCACCCGTCCCTGGCTGTCTAAGGTCACCTCTTTGATGGGTTTCCCGTTTACATCCCCGGCAATACTAAAATGCCCCACGGGGAATGCGATATAGGTGAAGTTAGACCGGGTTACCTTGTTCAGGTTCTCGGGATGTGGGAAGGGCTGCCCGTACAGCGTGTTGTATACTGGAACTAAGCGATGAGCCTTTCCTCCATAAAAATCATAGTTCACATAAATGTAATTGAGTCCGGGTAATGCCACCTTCTTATCGAAATAGTAGATGTTCTTTCCCAGAATATCACCATTCTCAACCGAGCGGAACACCTCTTCGATCTCGGTATAGCAAACCGGAGAACCCGAGAGGCTGTTCTGAGGCTTTTCAGTGGTATATGGAGTGGCCGCGAACCGGCTACGGTTGTTACTATCAAAAAAAGGTACGTGCATCACGGAAGTATGGATGGAAGGAGCAATCAGAAGCCCGCTGGAAGTCGTTGTTTCCTGATAGGCATCATTGTGCAGGCGGTACCGGTACTCAATGGACTGGACAGATTTACTGCCGTCGACAATCTGTTTACTGGTGACTCTTCTACCCCTGATCGACGAATTGGGGTTGAGGAAAGACGGGTCACAACCGGAGACACCGGCGTAATCATGGCGGCTATACGTATACGATTCGACCCCACCAGCCGGATGGGTTATCTTTGTCAGGCAAAAATAGTCATATGTGGTTGCATCGGAGTAATCGCTGATAGCATCAAAGCCGATGGTATAAGTACCCGGATTATTGGGATTGACAATCCAACAAGCCGGATCACCGTAATGGTCAATATCCACAAGGGCTATCGAAGCTGGGTTATGTGCCCATGAGTTCAACATCATATTTCCTACAGTCCAAGGTTTATAGGAAGACTTTGAACGGCTGAAATAATAATCGTAGTCGAATGTGTAAGGGGGCAGGTACTCGCCCGAGCGGTTGTACTCACGGACCGCATCCAGCCTTAGCCGAAAATTTTCGGAGCTAGAGCTGGGATAGGCCAGGTCCTGGTTGGTGAATGTCCTGTCATTATCCAGCTTGTAGCCTTTGACCAATCTTCCCTGGTTGTCATACAACTCGATATGGGTGATTTTCTTAGCATTAGACATGTCCCCCCTGTATAGGGACTTGAACTCCACGCGACCATAGTCAGAAGTAATGCGTACCAGCCTTTTGGTTTTCACCTCCGGATAATTGGTGGAAGTCCCCGCATGAAGTGGATTAGAATAGTCCAAATAACTTTCATTGTCATATACGAAGACCACGAGGCCTCCCTGACGGGTTTTGATCTCTGACAGGAACCAACTGGTGGTATAGTTTTCTGCGCTCACCACATTGGTCTCAACAGATTCGAAGAAATATTCCGTACCGTCATTGCCGGTGATCTTATATCCCAGAGTGGTCTTTTCTATTTTAAAGTCATTATTGGGAAATAGTGTACCGTATCGTTTGGTGTGGTCGGACACCTGGAACTGGAAATAGATGTCGCCCGAGTATCCCAGGAATGCGTACTGGTACGAATCGGGGTTAGCATCGCCTACCATTATATTGTTTAATGCTGGCCCGAATGTGTTGTATTGGTTTAATAACTGTTGCGACCATAAATTGTTGATGTGGTCATAGTTGAATTGCCAGATGATATCCTCGTACTTTTGAGCACGGTTGTCGTCTTTACCCCTTATGGTGGCCGTTATTACTCCCCCAGCCATGAGCGACCAGCCCAGGCCGACACTCGATGATTCCGATTCGTGGGTGATCCCTTCGCCATTGAAAACCAGCGAGATGGGAACGTTGATCCCTTTTCCCGGCAAAGAGAACAAGGGGATACTTGCAGAGACTTGTCCCGAACGAAGGCAGACATCGCTCGACAATCCCGAGATGAACTGCCGGGCATTGACACTGGGGCGGACTTCGTCCACCAACTGGGCGTAAGAAATGCTGCTAAGCAGCAGGAAAATTACGAATAAAAGGGTGCCTCTCATAAAACGATATTCTAAAAAGTTTGTATTGTGATGATTCGTGCTAGTATATGTTCGCCGATAAAGGTAAATGGTTTACAAATTAGTTCCAAGAAAACCACATAGACAATTAGTTTGCTGATAATCAGAATATTAAATGTTTTGAAACAAAAAAACCTCTCGAGAAGTGCTTTGGGAGAGGGGGGTACATAGACAAAAAAAATAATTCGGGGGCGTCATTTATCCTGGATTCTACATTTTTTAACAAATAAGCAGACGTCAGAAATGTGGAAGATGCCCCTAGGTTGCAGAAAGTAACTTTTTTCGCAAGAGAGAGGACACTGAATTCTTACCGTGCTTCAAGTGTCCCACTCTTCTTAAAGTAGTTGAAAAACCCCGGATAATACAAAAAGAAAAAAGAGAGCGTCCCTATGATCAAAGCCATACAACCAGTCAAAACAATAAAGCCAGAGCTACTTTCATCGATGAAATCGCCCCAAAAGCAAGTGATCATCACAGAAACAAAGCAAATCAACAGGGTAAAAAGAAGATGGATAAGCGCAGAACTATTACCCAAAGGAAGCATGGGGAATAAGATATTTACTGTTTCTCGATTCTGAGCGTTCAGTTTCTTGTAGTAAGAACGCACTTTTCTCATCTGTTTTCCGATAAAGAAATCGAATACGAGCGCCATTATCTGAATAAATGCACAACAGAGAAAAGCTAACAGCATACTCTCGGAAATGATATCGTACATTCCGAACTGGGAATATACGATACCAAAGAGAAGAGCTGTAACAAGCACTTTTATTAGGGAGCATTGATGGTACAACTGTGTACCCAAACATAGCCCCTCGCCATAAGTCAACAAGTTGCCCATAATTATATTGTGGTGTTTGTGATGTCCTATTTCAATGCACAGCTCACACAGGTTCCATCAAGATTTGCACTTGAACCTCTTTCCATACAGCGTTCTAAAAGTTAAACTATGGAACCCAGCGAACCGCTAAGGTTTGGTTATTCTATTATAAAGTTTCCCTCGAGATATGTACCGGCAGGAGTAGTGAGCACTACCGAATACTCACCGGCTTCATAACCCAATAAAACAAAAGCTTCTGCTTCTCCACTTTCCAGAACAAATGTATGCGCTTCCATCAGCACACCATCTTTGAAAACCGAAAGGGTGACAGTTTCTGCTTTGGTAGAGCTTACGGCTAATTCATAGCTATCGCTCCATGTCACAGTGAATGGACTGGAAAGAGGAAGGAAACCTTTAGTGTCCCCATCCTTGTATTTCCCTTTCATGGGAACAGGAACAGTAAGATCATCAGCAGAACTGAATGAAAAATTACCAGCCGTCACCGATAGAATGGTCACAGCAACGAAAACGAAAAATGATACTAGCTTCTTCATGGCATTTGTTGTTTTTAAAGTTTTGACGGAGCCAAAGATAGCAGATTTCCAAACACCCTACAAAGAAACCACATAGACAATTAGTTTGTTGATAATCAGCAAACTAACGAATTTCAAGAAAAAAAAGCCAGCGAGAGCTATCTAAAACGAGGGGGGTACATAGACAAAAAAAATTATAAAGCAATCACAATTTCTTCCAAAGTAGATGCATTAATGCCATACATTTTAGCTTTAATCCGAGTTTTGGTTCGACCAAGCGTGTTAGGGCTACTGCCCATAACCTCAGCGACCTGTTTATTATTTAGCTTTTTCCGGTACAAAATGCAAATGGCAACTTCAAACGTTTTGAGTTTATATTTTTTCTCCAACTTATCAATAAAAGATTCTTCGATGAATCTATAGAGACAAACAATATCTTTTAAATCGGAAACGGTAAGCACTTTCGGACATTTTTCGGGGTGCATTATATAGTCATCAATTGCATGCATCTGAATGAATCCCCTCCCAACAGAAGAACTAATTGTGTCCTGACGGCCTTGAAGATCCAATTGTTTTTCTCCGTCCTCTTTGAGGAGGGCAATTTCCTGCTCTTTTCGACTAATCTGCAATTGCATCTCTTCATACTGCCGAGTGAGCGACTTGTTTTCTCCCTGATAGGACAGATTGGCCTGTTGCAGCTCCACAAGATCCTCTTTCAATCCCAGCAGTTCCTGTTCTTTCTCGAAGATTAATCTTTTCAGTCTCTCTTTCTTGCGGGCTTGCCGATGTTGAAACCACCAGAAAGAAAGTGTAGAGGAGAACACCACTGCCAGAACTAGCAAGCACAATCTGGCTATGTTAGCATCAGCCTTCAGTTGTCGGGAACGCAAAGACAAATTATCGTACTTTGCCTGAATATTTGCCACCTCCTTAGCAGACGAAGAGAGATAAAGAGAGTCCGAATATTGAAGCAACAATTCTGCATACTGAGTGGCCTCTTTATATTTTTCTTCACGCAAATAACGATTGTACAAATAGCCATAGGTACACACCCTTGTATCATAATCAGAAGTTTCCAAACTTTTATTCCAGAAATAGTCGGCTGAGTCCACCTTGCCTTCCGCATAGTATATGTTTCCCAGCATTGCATAGGATAGATGGATTCCAGACGTTTCAGTACTATCTTTATTCACCGATTGCCGGATAAAAGAAGAAGCCTCTGAGAACTCGCCCCTATCGTAAAGGAAAACACCCAGATTGTAATAAGCCAATGCCTGACTTTTCGGATCGTCATCGGCCAGGT
Source organism: Bacteroides sp. (assembly GCA_031554505.1). Classification (GTDB taxonomy): domain Bacteria; phylum Bacteroidota; class Bacteroidia; order Bacteroidales; family Bacteroidaceae; genus Bacteroides. The sequence goes on from JAVBVI010000141.1 coordinate 8,566, forward strand.
AATCAAGTGACCGGCGAAAGTAGTGCATCGCACTGTCCGAATGCTCTAAAAAAACAAATGATCGCCCGATATTATTCAGATTACTAACGATGGAACCCGCATTCCGGCGCTTCATAGAATAGGTCAATGACTTACGGTATAGAACTAACGCCTCATCGAATAGGGCTGTGTGGTAATGCACATGCCCCAATTGATTGTACACAAATTCAAGCATTTTTTCATCAGCAGACTGAAGTGCCATAGCCTCCGCCTCTTTATAACATCGGGCAGCTTCTGTATACCGATTGGCTTCAAAGTGCGCCCGTCCTTTGTATAACCAACACATAGCAATCTTATGAGGATCGTTCTGTTCTTTGTAATACGCGAGCGAGTAATCTAACAAGGAATCGTCGTCCTGAGCCATATCTCTTTTGTACTTCGTATGGGCAAGCTGCAAGTAGTATTCAGCCCGGTCGCCACGGTCCAGTCCTTCTACATCGGAAATGGAGTTGAGCAACGTCCAGGCACTATCGGGATTGGCATTAACCAGAGATTCAATACTGGACAGTAGGCAGCCAGTACGCTGGCACGCAGAAAAGGCCAGTAAGAAAAAGAGAGCAATAACGGAAACTAAGTTTTTCATGGAACAACAAATATCGAGCAACAACAATCAAATCGCCCGCAATATTCGTCATAATTTCCGATTTATGCAAAAAATCCTTTAACTATTTCTGTAGTGAGTCCATTAGTAAGGTAATATTGGCTGTGAAAAGGCGTACGGAGATGGCCAGCAAAATAATACCGAAGAACTTACGAATGAGGTAAATACCTCCTTTCCCCAGGATGCGTTCCACCCAGGAAGTCATGCGCACCACAAAGTACACCCAAACCATGTTCAGGATCAAGGCAATGATGATGTTAACACTGGCATACTCGGCACGCAACGAGAGCAAGGTAGTGAATGCTCCGGCACCGGCCACCAACGGGAATACCAACGGTACCAGCGTGGCTTCCTTGATAGGCCCCTGGTTCTTAAAGATCTCCACATCGAGCAACATTTCGAGCGACATCAGGAAGATGACTAACGCACCGGCCACAGCAAACGACTCGATATCGACATGGAAAAGTTTCAACATGAAATCGCCGGCATAGAAGAATCCGATCAGCAGGGCAAACGAGATAAGCGTAGCCTTGATGGCACTGACACTCTGCCCTTTTTCGCGTAAGTTAATGATAATAGGTATAGAGCCAATGATATCGATCACGGCAAAGAGCACAATGAATGCGCTCGCCATCTGCTGAATATTGAAGTCTGAGAACATAGATTTTTCTTTTTACTGCAAATATAACCGAATTTTATGCACTAAGCAAGCATAGAGTGTGAGAAATATACCTTTCCACTAAGAAATAATAAAAAAAATAAAAACAAGACGGCGATAGTTTCGCCAAGCTCCTATTATACCTACATTTGCTTCCTAATGAAAAAACAACCATATGGAAACAATGTTCGATACTTTATTACAGCTTCCTCTGTTTCAGGGTCTTTGTAATGAAGATTTTACAAGCATACTGGAGAAAGTCAAATTAAAGTTCTCAAAACATAAACCTGGTGAGGTTCTGGTGAAAAGCGGAACACCCAGCGATCAACTATTATTCCTCCTGAAAGGCGAGATGGCTTGCGAAACAGTTTCCCTGGACGAATCGTTTACCTTCGTGGAGTATATACAGGCTCCTTTTCTGATAGAACCGTATGTATTGGTGGGCATGGCGCCCTACTACACTTCGACGTACACCACCCGCACAGAGGCCAACACAGTGAGTATCACGAAGGAGGCTGTGTTAGGCACTCTTTTCAATTATGACATTTTCCGGCTTAACTTCCTGAACATTCTGAGCCGGCGGGCACAGCATCTGCATGCCCGACTCTGGGAAGAGGCTCCCCGCGATCTGGAAGAGAAATTGATAAATTTCGTACTGTGCCATGTGGAAAGAAGACAAGGCGAAAAGGTGCTGCGGACTAAAATGGAGGATCTGGCCCGGTACATGGACGAAACGCGCCTGAATGTATCGCGCGTACTCAACGAGCTACAGGAAAAGAATCTGTTGGAACTTCACCGCAAAGAAATCGTCATCTACGACGCTGCCGCTCTGGCAGACTGGAACAAGAAACGTCAGTGACCTATATATAATAAGGTGTAAAAAGCCCCGGAACTTTGCGGAACCGGGGCTTTTTTTAGTTCAATAAAACCGAAAGGGGTCATTCCCACTCGATCGTAGCTGGTGGTTTGGAGCTGATATCGTAGGTAACACGATTCACACCTTTCACCTTATTAATAATATCGTTCGACACTTTGGCCATAAAGTCGTAAGGCAGACGAGCCCAGTCGGCGGTCATGGCATCGGTGGAAGTTACGGCACGCAAGGCAACGGCATTCTCATAGGTACGTTCGTCGCCCATCACCCCTACCGACTGAACGGGAAGGAGGATAGCGCCAGCCTGCCATACCTTATCATACAGGCCCCACTCGCGCAGTCCCTGTACGAAGATATCGTCGGCATCCTGCAACACGCGTACTTTCTCCGGAGTGATGTCACCCAGGATACGAACACCCAGACCCGGCCCCGGGAACGGGTGACGGCTGATGAGATGATCGGGCATACCGAGCTCACGGCCTACACGACGTACTTCGTCTTTGAAAAGCAGGCGGAGTGGTTCACACAACTTCAGGTTCATCTTCTCGGGCAGACCACCTACGTTGTGGTGGCTCTTGATCACGGTTCCGGTG
>JAVBVI010000002.1:0-28157 GCA_031554505.1 Bacteroides sp.
ACACCACGAAGGTATTCGGCTACGGCGAGCTTACGAACCTCCATAGAGTAAGGATCGCCTTTGACATGAGGATAATCTTTCTTTACCATATTACTTTTATAGGTTATGGTCAACCCATTTCAGGACAAGTCACACTGTAGCATCCTGATTGCAGGAGTCAAGGTGCCCGGAAGAAAGAAGCATTTGCCTCAGAAGCAAGGAGCAAAGTGTCCGGAAGCAAGGAGCAAAGTGTCCGGAAGCAAGAAGCAAAATGCCCGGAAGAAAGAAGCATTTGCCTCGAAACCAAGAAGCAACTGACCAAATTGCAAGAAGCTTCCAGGGCAATAGAAAGAAGCTTCCAACGGGCGCTACGCGTTTTGTTTTTTCCCGTTACGCCTTTTTGAAAAACGCGTAGCGCCCGTTGAACAGTGCTTGCAGATCTATTGAAAGAAGTAATTAGTTGCCTTGAAAATAAATGTAGAAGGCAACAAAAGGAGCATGACATGCCTTCAAAATCAGGACGGCACACGGTGGAGGGGTGAAGTCTCGGTGAAGGAGCACCCCTTCACCGGAAGCGCCGATGAATAAGCCGTTTTAGACATGTTGGAAGAAGTGGAGGGAGCAAACAAATTCCTATGTATAGAGGAAAGATGGCTATAGCAGTATCACCTATGTATTTGAATTGAAACCTAATATCATCGTGAATGAACTATTTTGTACCAGATTTCACTTTATCTGCTAACATCCGATGCGAATTCAGAAAGAACTATTAATATTGCATGTATGTTGTAACAATGGTTCGTGTAGAATTATTGAGGTTGTTTAATAATTATATAGCAAAGTATAGTATGAATATCAAAAAACTAATCCTTGGTACGGCTTTGGCTCTCTCGGGAGCGACTGTACTGGCGCAAGCGCCGCAAAGCCTTCGCTTCAAAGCGAATGGCGAGTTCAAGATCGCCCAGTTTACAGACATGCACCTGAGCCATGACATGGAAAAAAATCAAATCGTAAGCGACATGATTTCCGAAGTCATCGAATCGGAACGACCTGATCTTGTGGTTTTCTCGGGCGATAACACAACCTTGCCTGAGGTACAACAGGCCTGGGATGCCATTGCCGAAAAGATGACTGGATATAAAATGCCGTGGACGGCTGTTCTGGGCAATCATGACGACGAACATGGCGTGACGCGCAAGGAAATCGAAAGCATTATCCGCAAGGAACCGTATGGCATGATGAGGAACCCGGTCGAGGGTATCAAGGGGGTATGCAACCATATCCTTCCACTGTATGCTTCGGACGGTAAAGGTTCGGTATCGGCACTGGTTTATTGCTTCGACTCGAATGCTTATTCGGAACAGAAAACCGTGAAGGGATATGGCTGGATAGACCAGTCGCAAATAAACTGGTACCGCACGGAGAGTAAGAGCTATACTTTGAGGAACGGTGGAAACCCGCTGCCTGCTGTGGCTTTCTTTCATATCCCGCTGCCGGAATACCGGCAAGCCTGGGAGTCGTTCGACACCCGCCGGGTGGGCGAGCGGAACGAGAAGGAGTGCAGCCCGGAAGTGAACAGCGGTATGTTCGTGAACATGCTGGAATGTGGGGATGTGATGGGTACGTTCGTGGGACATGACCACATAAACGACTACATAGCCTGCCTATACAACATCGCACTGGGTTATGGACGCGCCTCGGGTGGCAAGAACACGTATGGCGATAAGACACCGGGTAGCCGCATCATCGTGATGAAGGAAGGCAAACGAGAGTTCGATACCTGGATTCGTGAGAAGGGAAACAGTCAGCGGGTGAACGCCTGCACCTACCCCACTTCGTTCCAAATGAAGAAATAAGCCCGTGAGGGTTCGGATTGCTGACAAAGCATCGCAACGTTTGTAAATAGAAAGCCGTCGCTTCGCTCCTGTTGTTACCAGGTTGTGAAGCGGCGGCTCTCTGTATGCGTGTGTCCTACAAAGTTCCTTTGGTAGAAGGCAACTCGTAGTGGTAGATATCGCGTTTCAGCGCCATCTTCAGCGCACGGGCCAAGGCTTTAAAGATACCTTCGATCTTGTGGTGCTCGTTCTGTCCTTCGGCTTTGATGTTCAGGTTCATCTTGGCTGCATCGCTGAGCGACTTGAAGAAGTGCAGGAACATCTCGGTGGGCATCTCGCCTATCTTCTCGCGCCGGAACTCGGCCTCCCAGACCAACCAGGGACGTCCGCCGAAGTCGAGGCATACCTGACAGAAGCAATCGTCCATCGGGAGGGCATAGCCGTAGCGTTCGATGCCACGCTTGCTGCCCAACGCCTGGTAGATGCATTCGCCCAGGGCGATGGCGGTATCTTCGATGGTATGATGCTCGTCTACTTCGAGGTCGCCCTTGACGCGGATGGTGAGGTCCATACCGGAGTGTTTGCCTATCTGTTCCAGCATGTGGTCGAAGAAGCCCAGACCGGTAGCAATGTCGCAAGTTCCGTTGCCATCGAGGTTGAGGGCGACGAGGATATCAGTCTCCTTCGTGGTACGGCGTACTTCGGCCTTGCGTTCACCGGCAAAAAGGAACTCGGCAATCCGGTCCCAGTCTGTGGTTACGAGGGCGCAAACTTCTTCCAGTTCTTTTTCTTTCAGCAAACTCGTGTCTTCTTGCAGGAAAATGGCGCGGCAGCCCAGGTTGCGAGCCAGCTCTACATCCGTGGCGCGGTCGCCGATAACGAAGCTCCCTTTCAGGTCGTACGTCGGATTGTCGATGTATTTGGTAAGCATGCCGGTGCGAGGCTTGCGGGTAGGTGCATTGTCAGCAGGCATGCTGGGGTCGATGAACACCTCGTCGAAGGTGATTCCCTCGCCAACCAGCGTCTTCATCACTAAATTGTGCACCGGCCAGAAAGTATCCGACGGGAACGAGGGGGTGCCCAGCCCGTCCTGGTTGGTGACCATGGCAAACTCAAAGTCGAGCTTGCTACGCACGAAGCCCAGGTTGCGGAACACTTTCGGGTAGAACTCTAGCTTCTCGAACGAATCGAGTTGGTAGTCGACGGGCGGTTCCAGGACGAGCGTCCCGTCGCGGTCTATAAACAGTACTTTCTTCATACGGCCATCTGTTTGAGGGTGGTGAGCAGGGTTTCGTTTTCTTCGCGCGTACCTACCGTGACACGGAGGCAGTTGCCGCAAAGCGAGATGGAATGACGGTTGCGTACGATGATCCCCTCGCCTACTAAGTAGTTATAGATCTTCACGGCATCCGTTACGTGCGCCAGGAAGAAGTTGGCATCTGACGGGAATACCTTCAGCGTGCAGGGCAGCGTGGTGAATTCTTCCATCAGACGGATACGTTCCTCAATTAGGGTGCGTACCCAACGTTCTATCTGGTCGTACTTACGGAGCATCACAAGCGCTTGTTCCTGCGTCAGTTGATTCACGTTGTACGGGTATTTGATTTTGCTCAGCAGTCCTACGATTTCTTTTGAGGTGTAGGCCATGCCTAAGCGGATGGCGGCGCTTCCCCAGGCTTTGGAGAAAGTTTGCAGCACCACGATGTTGGGATATCGGTCCAGTTCGGCCAGGAACGATGGCGCATCGGAGAAGTCATTGTAAGCCTCATCGACAATGACCAAGCCTTCGAAAAGGGCCAGTACCTTTTCTATTTCCGAACGAAACAGGTCATTGCCCGTCGGATTATTGGGCGAGCAAAGGAAGATCAGCTTCGTGCACTCATCGGTAGCTGCCAGCAGAGCGTCGGCCGAGAACTGGTACTGCTCATCGAGCAACACCTTGCGGTACTCCACATTATTAATATCGGCACATACCTGGTACATACCGTACGTGGGGTCGATGGCTACTACGTTGTCCACGCCCGGTTCGCAAAAGGCGCGAAACAGCAGGTCGATGGGTTCGTCGCTACCGTTACCGAGGAAGATATGTTCCGGATCTACCTTCCGCAAGCGGCCCAATTCTACCTTCACTTCGTGCTGGAGCGGATCCGGATAGCGGTTGTACGGTTGGTTGTACGGATTCTCGTTGGCATCGAGGAAAACCGATGCGGTAAAGCCCTTGTACTCATCGCGTGCCGAAGAATAAGGCTTCAGCCGCCAGATATTGGGGCGGGTCAATTCTTGCAATGTCTTCATTTTCGTATCTCCTTTAATCTTACGGTTACGGCATTCTTGTGTGCATCCAGTTGTTCGTTGGTCGCCATGATCTCGATGGCCGGGCCGATGGCAGCCAACCCTTGCGGCAGTATCTCCTGGAAAGTGATTTTGCGGATGAAGCTATCGAGGCTCACCCCGCTATACGCCCGGGCATAGCCATTGGTGGGCAGCGTATGGTTGGTACCCGAGGCATAGTCGCCCGCACTCTCCGGTGTGAGCGGGCCGAGGAATACCGATCCGGCATTGATCACCCGTTCGGCTACTTCGAGATAGTTCTCCGTCTCAATGATGAGGTGTTCGGGAGCGTAAGCGTTGGTCATCTCCACGGCTTCGGCCATGTCCTTCACCAGGATCAACTTGCTATTGGCCAACGACTTCGCCGCGATCTCCTTGCGGGGAAGTTCGGCCAGTTGACGTTCCACTTCCTCCTTCACAGCCTGTTGCAGTTGCTCCGAAGTAGTGATCAGAATGGCTTGGCTGTCGGCTCCGTGTTCGGCCTGTGAAAGCAAGTCGGCCGCTACAAAAACAGGGTTAGCCGAAGCATCGGCCAGTACCTCCACTTCCGACGGACCGGCAGGCATGTCGATAGCGACGTCACGCAAGCCCACCAACTGCTTAGCGGCTGTGACGTACTGGTTGCCCGGACCGAATATCTTATACACTTTCGGCACGCTTTCCGTTCCGTAAGCCATGGCGGCGATGGCTTGTACGCCACCGGCCTTGAATATTTTGCTCACCCCTGCCAGTTGTGCGGCGAAGAGGATGGCGGGATGAATCTTGCCTTGTCGGTCGGGCGGGGTGCAGAGCACGATCTCCCGGCATCCGGCTATGCGGGCAGGTACGGCCAGCATCAGTACGGTAGAGAAAAGCGGCGCCGTTCCACCCGGTATGTAGAGGCCAACCTTCTCAATGGCAACGGCTTTCTGCCAACAAGTCACCCCGGACATGGTCTCCACTTTCCGTCCCGTGAATTGCTGGGCGGCATGGAACGTTTCTATGTTTCGGTGAGCCAAGCGAATAGCGTCCTTCAGTTCTGGCGAAACCCATGTTTCGGCCTCAGCCAACTCAGCCGGCGATACCGCCAGGGTGCTGAGATTGGCTTTATCGAACGTGGCTTCATAAGCCAGTACGGCTGCGTCGCCTTCGCCCTTCACCCGGTCGATGATGTCGCGCACGGTGTCGAACAGACTCTCCGTGTTCAGCGCCGGACGTTTCAGTAGGTCGGCCCACTCTCGGCGGGAAGGGTATTGGATAAGTTTCATACGAAATAGTTGTTTTACAGAATCATTTTCTCAATCGGGAGTACCAGGATGCCTTCCGCGCCGAGCGCTTTCAGCTTGCCGATGATCTCCCAGAAACGTTTCTCATCGAGCACGGTATGTACCGAGCACCAACCTTCTTGCGCCAACGGCATCACAGTGGGGCTCTTCATGCCAGGCAACACTTCAATGATTTCATCGAGCTTGTCCTTCGGAGCATTCATCAGTACATATTTCTTGTCCTCGGCAGCCTTCACAGCATCCATGCGGAACAAGAGCTCGTCCAGAATCTCGCGTTTCTCTCCGTTCATACCTTTGTGACCGATGAGCAGTGCTTCCGACTTCATCACGACTTCTACCTCTTTCAGGCGGTTGCTCACCAGCGTAGATCCCGAGCTTACGATATCAAAGATAGCATCGGCCAGTCCGATACCCGGAGCCACTTCCACCGAACCGGTGATGACGTGCACTTCGGACTTCACCCCATGTGCCGAGAGGTATTTGTTGAGAATGACGGGATAGGACGTGGCAATCTTCTTGCCGTGAAACCACTGTACACCGGCATATTCGATGTCCTTCGGCATGGCGAGTGACAGGCGGCACTTGCTGAATCCGAGTCGTTTGATGATTTCAGCATCTTCGTCTTTCTCCACATATTCGTTCTCGCCTACGATACCGATATCAGCTACGGCGGTTGCTACCGACTGCGGTATATCATCGTCGCGGTGGTACAATACCTCTACCGGAAAGTTGGATGACTGCACCAGCAACGTACGTTTCGTGGCGCTCAATTTGATGTCTGCTTCTTCGAGAAGGGCCATTGTTTCTTCGAACAACCGTCCCTTGGCTTGTACTGCAATTCTTAACATGAACTTTGTTATAATGTATAGTTTATATACTTTGAAAATAAAAAAGGCTCACCATTCCGGCAAGCCTTGTTCCTATATTACGTACGTACACAATATCATCACGCCCACCGATTATTCGTTAGGAAAATGATGATGATGTGTAGTTGTATAATTCATAACTTTCTGTATTTCGACGACAAAAGTATAGTATTTCTTTTTAACGGCCAAACTATTATCACAAAAACTTCACTTTGGATATCAGATTAAAGGAAGAATCTCTTCGGGTTCTACTCCGCAACCGTCGAAATGCATCTCTTCCTTGCTTTTCTCGGCCGAGAAAGTGAAATAAGTACAGAGCGCGTCGGTGCACAGATTTTCGTCCTTGTCGTACAGACGGGCTTCCACCAGCACGATGTTGCGTTTCACTTCGCGGATCGAAGCGCGCAGCACCACGTATGAGTCGTTGGTCGAGACGGAACGGCGGTAGCGTGTTTCCATTTTCGAAGTGACACCGGTAAGTTGCAATTTGCGCAGGATGACCCAGGCACATATCTCATCGAGCAATACCGCCTGAATGCCGCCATGCAAGGTGTCGAGCCATCCCTGGTATTCCGGACGCGGTTTCCAGATGCTGACGATCTCGTCGCCATCTTCGTAAAACTCCATCTTCACTCCTACTGCATTGTCGGGCGAACAGCCGAAACAACGATAATTCTCGACTCCCTTCCAGGGATTGATAACTTTCTTCATACGTATCTATTTTGGATGCGACAACCGCCGCCCGGATGGAAACAAACATCCGGACAGCGGCAGTCTTTTGTTAGAGCTTAATACAGTGGTTCAACCTTAGTTGGTCGGGGGAACATTCAACGGAAAGCTTTTGATCACTTTACCGTCCATCATGAAATTTACTGAGCTTACACCGGCTTCTTTCGGGAAGCTGAAAAGGACCAACGGCTGCATGGTATACGTCAGGGGTTCGCCCTTGGTAACTTCCACGTAAACATGGATCATCTCGTCCACCTTCTCAGCCTTGCTGATAGCTATTTCTGTTTTGGTATTCGTAGCTTTCAGGGCTACGGCTGCCACCACATTCTTATCGAAATCAGGTTTATCCACCTTATTGGTCATCGTTTTAGCCATTCCAAAGGCTTTATCGAACGAAGACTGATCGGCAAACAAGATACAGGCAGTATCTTCGGCCAACTTATAAGTGTTTTTAAGGAAATAGCCGTTCAAGGTCTGAACAGTAACCGGCAATACTTGAGGAGCGACCTCCACCGTGGCCGTGGAATCAGGCTGCGTCTCGGTTTTAGAGGCTTTCGAGGAACATGCTACCATCATAGAGATGCATAACAAACAAAAGGTTAGTTTCACTACTTTCATTTCTTTTTAGGTATTTAGTGATTGGTATTTGTTTGCAAAATTAAGAAAAAAACGGAATACTGCATCCCCTATTTAACTTTTAACGATTTTCTACCTATTCGTCCCATCCCCGATGCGGGAGGCTTTTTGTTCAGTAGTTCAACATTCTTACACAAATCAAAGAATAATTATACCATCTATATGAAAAATAGGTTGTACCTTTGCAGGCCTAAAAGGATAACCAACTCACCCGAATAAATGTATGGAACGCAGAATGACCTTTAATAAAGGGCTTTGGAACCAGGAAATCAATGTAAAAGACTTTGTGAGCATCCACATCACTCCCTACGAAGGAGATGCTTCATTCCTACAAGGCCCTACCGAACGCACTCAAAATGTATGGAATCATTGCCTGAAAGCGCTGGAAGAAGAACGCGCCAACAACGGCATCCGCGCACTCGACCCACATACCGTATCGACCATAACTTCGCACCCCGCCGGATATATTGACAAAGAGAACGAACTAATCGTCGGTTTGCAAACGGACGAACTGCTGAAACGAGCCATCAAACCTTTCGGTGGTATCAACGTCGTGGAACGGGCCTGCAAGGAAAATGGCGTGGAACTGGACGAACGGGTCAAGGATATTTTTAAGAATTACCGCAAGACGCACAATGACGGCGTGTTCGATGTGTATACCGAAGAGGTACGCTCGTTCCGATCGCTGGGTTTCATCACCGGACTGCCCGATAACTATGCGCGCGGACGCATCATCGGCGACTACCGCCGGCTGGCCTTGTACGGCATCGACCGCCTGATAGAAGCCAAGCAAGAGGACCTGAAACATCTTATCGGCCCCATGACGGAAGCCCGCATCCGTACCCGGGAAGAGGTGGGCGAACAGATCAAAGCACTGAAGGAAATCAAAGTCATGGGCAACTACTACGGGCTCGACCTCAGCCGCCCGGCTTATACGGCACAGGAAGCAGTGCAGTGGGTGTACATGGCTTATCTGGCTGCCGTGAAAGAGCAGGATGGTGCCGCCATGTCATTGGGTAATGTCTCTTCCTTCCTCGACATCTACATAGAACATGAATTAAGCCAAGGACTGATTACAGAGTCCTTCGCGCAGGAACTGATCGACCAATTCGTGATGAAGCTCCGCATGGTTCGTCATCTGCGTATGCAGTCGTACAACGACATCTTTGCAGGCGATCCTACCTGGGTGACGGAAGCCATCGGCGGCCGCTTCAACGACGGACGGACCAAGGTGACAAAGACTTCCTTCCGCTTCCTGCAGACGCTGTACAACCTCGGCCCGTCACCGGAGCCCAACCTCACCATTCTCTGGAGCACCGAGCTGCCCGACGGATTCAAGGAGTTCTGTGCCAAAGTATCCATCGATACCAGTTCCATACAATACGAGAACGACGAGCTGATGCGCGAAGTGCGCCGGTCGGACGATTACGGCATCGCCTGCTGTGTATCCTATCAGGACATCGGCCGGCAGATACAGTTCTTCGGCGCCCGTGCCAACCTGGCCAAAGCTCTACTGCTCGCTATCAACGGCGGGCGATGCGAGAATACCGGAACACTGATGGTGAAGGACATTCCCGCACTCACCGGCGAACGGCTGAAGTTCGAAGAGGTGATGGCCAACTACAAGAAAGTATTGATACAGATAGCCCGCGTGTACAACGAGGCCATGAACGTCATCCACTACATGCACGATAAATACTATTACGAAAAGGCGCAGATGGCGTTCATCGACACCGAGCCCCGTATCAACCTGGCCTATGGCGTCGCCGGGCTCTCCATCGCTGTAGATTCACTCTCGGCCATCCGCTACGCCACGGTGAGAGCACGTCGCAACGAGATAGGATTGACGGAAAGTTTCGACATCGAAGGCGCTTTCCCCTGTTTCGGCAATGACGACAACCGGGTGGACAAGTTGGCTGTGGATCTGGTCTACTTCTTTAATGAAGAGTTGAAAGCACTACCTGTCTACAAGAATGCCCGCCCCACCCTTTCTATCCTGACCATCACCTCTAATGTGATGTACGGCAAGAAAACCGGAGCCACTCCGGACGGACGCGCCAAGGGAGTCTCTTTCGCTCCGGGAGCCAACCCGATGCACGGACGTGATAAGAACGGAGCCATCGCCTCGCTCAGTTCGGTAGCCAAGTTGCGCTACCGCGACTCACAGGATGGTATCAGCAACACGTTCTCCATCGTTCCGAAATCGCTCGGTCCCACGAACGAGGACCGTATCGACAATCTGGTAACGATGATCGACGGGTATTTCACCAAAGGCGCTCATCACCTGAATGTAAACGTGCTGAACCGGGAAATGCTGGAAGAAGCGATGGAGCACCCGGAAAAGTATCCGCAACTGACGGTACGTGTATCGGGCTATGCCGTGAATTTCGTGAAGCTAAGCCGTGAGCATCAGTTGGAAGTCATCTCACGTAGCTTCCACGACCGAATGTAATTGTTCCCTTCCAACAGACAAACAACGATGATCCGCATACATTCATACGAATCAATGGGAACATTCGACGGGCCGGGTCTCCGGCTCGTTGTTTTTCTGCAAGGATGCAACTTCCGCTGCCTGTATTGTGCCAATCCCGATACGATAACCAAGCGGGGAGGTACGCTTACCCCCGTCGATGAGGTAGTACGCATGGCAGTCAGCCAAAAGCCTTTCTTTGGCAAACGGGGCGGCATCACCTTCTCGGGAGGCGAGCCTACTTTGCAGGCCAAAGCGTTGCTCCCACTCTTCCGCCGGCTGAAAGAAGAAGGAATCCACATCTGTCTGGACACCAACGGTGCTGTGTGGAGCCAGGAAGTAGAAGAACTACTGACACTCACCGACCTGATATTGCTCGACATGAAAGAGTTCAATCCTACCCGCCATCAGGAACTCACCGGACGGAGTAATGAACAAACCCTCCGTACAGCCGCCTGGCTCGAAGCCAACGAAAAGCCCTTCTGGTTGCGTTACGTCCTCGTTCCGGGATATACCGATTTCGAAACGGATATCCGCAGCCTGGGCGAACACTTCAAACCTTACCGGATGATACAACGCGTAGAGATATTGCCTTACCACACGCTCGGTGCTCATAAATACGAAGCTCTGGGAAAAGAATACCAGCTAAAGGGTATCAAAGAAAATACCCCTGAACAGCTCGGATTGGCAGCAAGCTTATTCAGGGAGTATTTCGATCATATACAGGTGAATTAGTAATTCAAACGAATACCGGCCTGCAAACTAAAACCGAACGGTTTATCCTTACGGACGGTTTCTACCTTCGAACCATCGTCGAAGTAATAGGTAACACCCGGTTCCGCATACAGTCCCAGACGTTTGTTCAGGTTAAACTGTACACCCAACGATCCGCCTACCGAGAACTGCCATTCGTCCACAGTCTGCTTTTCGTCGCCCAGCTTACCGGAAATACATTTCTCTACAGCACCACCTGCTGAGGTATAGAGAGTAACCCCTTCCTGCCGGTAGAAACTCCAACCGGCACGCAACGGTATGCCTATATAGTGCAATTTCTGATCCTTCCACGCGTTACTACCTGCTGTCTTGATATCAGACGAGAGCAGCGTATACATCAGGCCGGTTTCAACCGAAAATTCCTTTGTCAATTCTTTCCGGATAGATAAGCCAAAACTGAACGACTGTTTATGTTTGGCCTCCACAACGTCATCTTTACTCTGCAGGTACGGCATGCCATCTTTAAAATAGAAATCGGCATTATTAGGTATGGGTATGCTACTGCCCAAAGAACCACTACCATAAACAGGACTAAACATCATATCAGTTCCCTGTGCATTTCTATCCGTTCCGGCATCCATCAGATTAGTCTGTCCCAGGCTACCCACTGCCATACCTACCGACCAATTGCCCCCTTTCCGCGTACGGGAAGTAGCCAAAGCCAAGTTACGATCTCTATTCGTTGTAAAGCCGTTAGTACGTTTTCCGGGCTGTTGAGTGGTTGCTTGTTCCTTGTTCTCATTCGCACGTTGGGCAGGTTCGTTGGTCTCCGCTTGTGTGGTTGGCTGATCGTTGTTACCCGTTTCCGAAACCGCATCAGGCTTCCGCTCTTCAACAGGTTCCATTGCTTCCACGACAGGACGACTGGCTATAGCAACCTTTCTGCCAACCACCGGCCGGGCAGTCTCTATCACGTTTTCCAGTTCGTCCATGCTATGCGGAGTCACCTGCTTCGGCAGCACATCGGGAACAGAAACAGATGACAGTTGTCGTACGAATTCCGCTTCAGGCGTTTCCAGGAAATAGATACCAAGGAGAGAGAGAGCCACCAGCACAGCTGCCGCAGCAGCCACCGACCACGGCCGGTAAGGGCGGATACGTCTGGGTGTCGGTTCCCCAACCAAGGGCGACGCGTTCCTGTCAGATGCCGACAACTCCTTTTCCAGTCGTTCCCAACCGGAAGCAGGTGTCGGCTCGGAGTAATCTTCGAGCTTTTCCTTCAGCTTCTTCAACCACAGTTCTTTATCTTTCATCACTTTATTACTCATTTTTTACGATCCATTCTTTGACTCTCTTCGCCAGCGCACTCTTGGCACGGAACAGTTGCGAGGCCGATGACTTTTCGTTTATGCCCAGCATCCGGGCTATCTCTTTGTGCGGCATATCCTCGAAAGTATAGAGGTTGAACACCGTTCGGTAGCCAGCCGGAAGTTCCTCGATGAACTTCATCAGTACTTTCTGCGGAATCATTTCTATATCCGAAACGTCGGGTTCTTCACAGGCTGTTTGTACATCTTCTATCCACACGCTTTGATTCATGACGTCGTTCTTTCTTAAGTGTTGCAGCGCCGTGTTTATCATCACCCGTTCCATCCAAGCTTTCAAAGAACCTTCACCCCGCCAGGCAAACTTGTCAAACGAACCGAAAATCTTCAGGAACCCATCGTGCACCAGGTCTTCTGCTGTCTCCCTGTCCCCGACATACCGGAGACAGACGCCAAGCATTCGCCCTACGTAGCGCTCATATAGTTCCTTGCGGGCTCGGTTGTTACCCAGCCTGCATTGTTCTGACAGATCAAAATCTTCCATTCTGTTCAACACGTGTTTTCCTTATAAATACAACGAAGCTAAAAATACTGCATGTGCTGCATTCTTCGCGCTAACATTTGATTTCTTTAACAATAAAGAGTGCAATATTTTCCATCACATAGCATTTTTCAAACAAAAGTAAAAACAAGAATCAATAAAATCGTACTATTTATGAAAAGGCTCAAATCTTTAACAATCCTGCTGGCGCTGTTACTTGCGCCGGTATTGCACTCATGCCTGGATGATGAAAACAACGGATACATCAGTATCGCCACAGTGAAGGTGATCGATGGACAGGATTATTACTTCAACATGGAAAGTGGGAAGAAAATGTACCCCGGTGACACCACCAGTATTCATAATTATAAGGTAGCAGACGGCCAGCGTGTATTCGTATGGTACGACTTGCTGAACGAAGTCCCCACCGGTTATGATTACAGTGCCAAGGTACAGGGTATATCCGACATCCTGACCAAAGGCATCATCCCGCTGACCGAAGAGACCGCCGATAGCATCGGCGACAACCGCATCAGCATCTACAACAACGAAATCTGGATTTCGCAGAACTATCTCACTCTGCGCTTCTACCTGGCAGGCAGCAACTTGCCCAGCGAACCACACATGCTCAACCTGGTTCGGAACGAAACAGTTACGCATGAAGATGATGGATACATCTACCTGGAGTTGAGGCACAATGCCTACGATGATCCCAGAGAGCGGATTCTGCACGGATATGTATCATTCAAATTAGATGAGATTGCCCAAGAACTGGAAACAGCCAAAGGGCTGAAGATACGGGTGAACACGCTGGAGTACGGAGAAAAGACCCGTACACTGACATTCTCGGACGTAGCCACCAGCCGGGCTCCTTCTTCCGAGGTGTTCCAGGGCGCCGCTCACCTGACAGGAACAGTGTATTAACCTATAATTGACTTCTAGCCTACTTCTTAACACGGAGTCTACCTAAGGTGAAAACCGGCAAAAACAGGTAGACTCCTATTATTGACATCGCCAACCCACCAATCGTACCCGCTGCCAGCGGAAACCAAAACGCTTCTTTATTCATCCCCACCATAAATGGAATAAACCCGAGTATCGTAGACACCACTGTCAGGAAGATGGGAACTACTTTGGCATTCCACGCCTTGGTGTAAGCACGCAGAGGAGATATGCGTGGAAAACGACGACGAATGGAGTTGTATTCATTCAATATATAAATACTGGCATTCACTGTGATACCACACAATAAGATGAACGAAGCAAATCCTCCCTGATCGAAGTTCAACCTGAACCAATAGAATGTCATGAACACCCCAATGAACGAAATAGGAATCACAAAGATGATGGCCAGCGGCTGCTTCAACGAATTGAACAGAACGCTGGTGATGACAAAGATAATACTTATCACCAATGCCAGCAGCCAGTACTGCTTATTGTCCTTTCCCCACGACCATTGCTGTCTATCGGACTCGGCACTGTAACCTAACGGCAGTATGCGATTGAACTCTTCCAGATCCTTTTCCAACAGCTTATTTCCTTGCGTCGATGAACCTATATATTCATATTGCAGGCAGAGGCGGTATTGTTGGTTCTCCTTGACTACCTGTTGCGGCATCTGTCCTTTTTCCACCACGGCCAGATCGGAGAGCTTGTACTCCTTTCCCCCTTGCGTAAAGGGGAAATACTGCATGGCCCATATATCATGTCCTTTCGATTGCCGGGAGGAGAGTTTTACCTTCTCCACACCACTCGCTGTGAGTACCGAACCTATTTCTATATTCCTTCCGTAGATGGGGCGAATCGCTTCAAACAAGGAAGAGGCGACCGCTCCTTCCTGTACCATCCGCTCTTTGTTCAACTGGAAATAGAATTCCTGATAATCGTCCTTCCACCAGGAGAATTCCGAGTTGATGGCCACTTCCTTGATACGCCGGTGTTCCAGCAATTTGCTGCTCAGTTGCTCCGCCCAGTGATAAAGTTCATCGTAATTGTATCCATACATACGGACACGGTACGAACCAGCATTCTCGCGCACATCATTGCTGAACCCCTGGTCTTCCAACCCGTAAATACTCCAGTTTCCTCCCCCGATCTGCAACGCTTTGCTGACCATGTGTGATTTCAGTGTATACGGGAAACCGCTCCGCTGGTTTTCTTTGGTAAAGTAGATACTAATGCTGGCCCGGCGGGCATTGTACACCGATGTCTGGAACTGTTTGATTTCCTTGAACTCGCTCAGATAAACCTCCATCTGCTTGATCAGGTTATTCATCTGATCCAGGGTACTGCCATTCGGCAGGTTGGCATTGGCATAGAGCACTACCTCTTCGTTACGGGTAAAGTAACTTCCCTCGTACACTTTCTGTACAAAGAGACGCAAGCTGCCGCCCAACGCCTTGTCCACCACTGGTTTTATCTTCTCCTTGTATGTGGGCGATCCCAATGTCTTGTTATACCACTCTACCGAACGCCCCTCTCCTTCCAGTTTCTCGGGCAACATAAACACCGGCAAACCGAATATCAATAAAAAGAGGATAAATACCGCCACTTTCCAGCGGCAAAGTACCCGGATGAATCCCATGTAAAAGCGGGTGATGTAGACAGGCATCCGGCGGAAGAAACGAGCCACACGTACCCATCGCTTTCCACCGGCACGAAATGCACGATTCTGCAGGCCGATCTTGTCGATCATGGCGGGAACAAAGAACAAAGCAACGATGAGCGATACAGCCAGGTTGATAATGACCACGGCCGCAAAGTCTTGTAAGTTGAGCCGCAGCTTTTCGTCCAGGAAAAAGATGATGGACAAGGCCCCCATAGTAGTGAGCGTAGCCCCCAGTACCGACATATAAGCTTTCAGGTTGCGCCGGTGAACAATGTGATCGGTCATCACAATGGTATTATCGATCACCAGATTGAGCGATACCGTGATACCCGCCAGCGAATAGAGTTGCATCTCCAGACCGAACAAATAATAGAATATCACAGCAATGGCGATGTTGACCGACAGACTGCACACGATAAGGAACAAATAGCGCGGGTTGAAAGTGATGAGCAGCACGAACATCAACAAGATAAGGACGGTAAGTCCCGTACGCAGGTATATCTTGGCCAGCTCGTCTCGGATAAACTCCGTAGCATCATAGCTGGTATGTACTTCATAACCGGCAGGCAGTACCAGACGGATGTTTTCCATGACACGCCCCACCTCCTTGCTTAGCTCCAACTGATTAGCCGTTTCGTCGGCCGTCAGCGAGAGATATACCGAGTTCAAACCATTAATACGGAAATAACTTTGCGGTTCCTCTTCGGCACGGGTCACCTGTACCAATTCGTTTAAGAAAACCATTTTACCGTTGACACTCTTCACCTGAATAGCCGAAGCGTCGAACTCATCTTTTTCCTCCATCGGCATAAGCGCTACCCGTATCCACTCCTTTCCGGTAGTACCCGACTCCACATCGCACATGCCAAGAAACTCCTTGCGGAAGTGCCGGCTAACCGCCAGTTGTATATCATACAGGCTAATGCCCAACCGGTTCACTTGTTCGCTATTATATTCCAACTGCCATTCCATGGGGGTAGCGCCACTCAAATCTATCTTGTAGATACCCGTCAGTTGTGCCAGCCGGGGCTTGATGTGTTCCTCGGCATACTGCTGTATCAAGATTGGCGTAGAAGGTGCATTCAGAGTGAAAGTCATAAACGGGCGCGAGGCGTTCTCATCGGGCGACTTCATCCGGATGTTCGGATAACTGGTACCGGCAGGCAGTTCCGGCCATGTTTGCCGGATGATAGTGGAAGCCTCGAAACGTACCATGTCTGTATTCACGTATTTGTCTAACTCCACGGTGATGTTTCCCCAGCCATTGCCCGAACTGGATTCAATTCTTTTCACTCCCCGGATACGGGCCAGCATAGCTTCCAACTTACTCGTAGCTTCCATCTCCACCACGCGCGACGAAGACCCCGGCATGCTAAACTGCACCGTGAATCCTGGCAGCGTACGCGACGGATTGAGCTTCACCGGCAACAACGGCACCAGCGCCAACCCCACCAGGGCGACGCAAAGGAAAGCCACAATCAGCGTAAAAGCCGATGCGTTTCCGTATGTAGGTTTATTGCCGGATGCTTCCATTTATTTCATCAGTTTACCGCCATTAAAGTCGAAGCGGTCGGTCAGTGGAATACCCATAGAGAAGTCGTGCAGGGTAAGTCTCCTTATTTTATAATAATTCAGCCAGTAGTTTTGCAAGGCCGAGATATAGTTGCGTTGTGCCTCCTGCTGCCGGTTGAGCGAGAGTGTCAGACTGTTGATATCGGCCTTGCCGATAATAAAGCGTTCCTTCGTCTCATTGTATGCCAGCACGGAGAGATCGAGCGCCTCTTCGGCACTGGCTATCAGGTTTTGCTGGATATGGAAATCGTTCACTGTCATGATTACCTCCTCCTCGATGCTGATCTCATCCTTTTCCGAAGAGATACGGGCAATGTTCAGGTTGTTGCGCGCCATATTATACTTCCCTTTCCGTACCCCCCAGTCCACCAACGGGATGGATACGCTGACGGATACCAAGTCCTGTTGCAACAGATTCTGATAAGCCTCCTTGAACTTATCGGCCGCCTGATTGAAACCAATACTGGCATTAAGGCTGGCATTGAAACGCGACTCCTTCTTCGTACGGTCCACCGTCCGTTCGGCTTCGAGCACCTCTTGTTTCAACCCCAACAACCTCGGATTGTTGGCTCGTCCGTAGGCCAGCGCCTCATCTAGTGGGATAATCATCTCTTGCGGACGCGACGGTAGTTCCAGCTCTATCACCGCATGCTTGTCCAGTTTCAGGAACGAAGCCATCGAGAACATGGCCCGCTTCAATGAGCTTGCCTTGTTTTGCAGTGTATTGCGGGCGTTCACTAAATCCAGTTTCAGCGTTAGCAGGTCGGCTTGCGAGATAGCAGCTATCTTGTGCCGTTGCGTACCGATGCGGTACAACGTATCGGTCGACGCCGCATTGTCCCTGGCCAGGTCGTACTCCGCCTGTGCCATGGCCAGATTGAAGAAATAAGTCGTAGCTTCCTCGGAGAGTTGCTCTACATTATATATAAACTCTTTCTTCACCTTCTCGTACTTCAAAGGCTCGATACGCCGATCCCAGCGGAAATTATTAAATCCCAGCAAACTCTGCCGATAGCCCAATCGTATGGGCACTGCGGAGAATTGGGTGGTATTCACATCACCGATGTTGCGCATATAGCCCAGTTCCGAATCCAGATAGAACGTACCGCCGGTAAGGTCGAAGTTCTGCTTCACTGACAGCCCGCCCCAGGCCGAGAACGACTGCTGACTGCGGTACACGTCGAGGTTCTGTTCCGAGTCATACCGTTTGGTGATGTCCCGGTAGTATTGTGCCGGAGTGAGATCCAGCGTCAGGCTCGGCAAACGATTGGCCTGGAAGGTACGATACTCCCAGTAGCCCGACAGGTACATATTTTGTGTGCGGAATGCTTCGAGCGAGCTGTCATTGGCCAACTCGATGGTGCGTTGCAGGTCCAGCTTAATCCGTTCCTGAGCATGCGACATCGTTGCCAGAGCCATTCCGGCCAGTAGAATCACAATCTTTCTCATATATTTTGTCCTTTCATCTTTTCTTCTTTACCCCGGTGGATGTACCAGTAGAGCAACGGAACTATAAACAAGCTGACCAGCGTACCTACGAGCATGGTTCCGATCATGGCGATGGAGAGCGGTTTCTGCAACTCCGAACCCAGGTCGAACGAGAACAGCAACGGTACCATGGCAAATACAGTGGTAAGCGACGTCATAATGATGGGGCGCAAACGCCGGCGTCCTCCCTCATGAATAGCTTCTATCAAGGGCATTCCTCCCTTACGCAGTTCGTCGATGGCATCCAGCTTGAGGATGGAGTCGTTGATCACAATACCGCATGTCACAATCAAGCCGATGGCCGACATCAAGTTCAGAGTATGCCCGCATATCCACAACAACACCAAGGCGAAAGCCACGTCGATCGGTATCTCCACCATCACCAGCAAGGGCTGTATGAAACTCTCGAACTGCGCTGCCAGGATGAAGTACATCAGCAGCAGTGACACCATAAGGATAACCAGCAATTCATTGAGCATCTGCCGGTTGGAGAAGAAACTACCCGAGAATCCGGTATCCCACTGGCCCGTTTCCTCTACCATAGTCTTTACATCGGTTATCAGTGCTTCCGGTTTGCTAACCCTATAGAAGTCAAACGGTACATACTCTCCGTTCCGTCCGGCAGTGATACACTTCAAGTCTTCGGCCGGTTCCATGCGGATCAGTTCACGCAAGGGGATGTATTCCACCTGCCCCTGGGCATCCCGTTCCGTCTGTACGAGCGTTTCCTGCAAAATGCGGTTCACCGTCTTCTCATCACCGGCTATGTTGATGGGCAGGTATTGCTGGAACGAGTGCAGCATCGTCACGCTGTTCTCCTTGAAAGCCGTTTTCAACTCCCGGTACAGTTCATTGTACGATACCCGGTATAGCAAGAGTTTCTCCGTATCGATGCTCAGGTTCAACTGGTTCTGGAAGGCGATGCCCGTAGGCGATACTCCAGTCACCTCACCCATCTGTTCCTCCAGGTCGCGCAGAGTAGATGCCTCGGGTGCCTTGTCGCGGTTGCGAGCGTAGAGTTCGGCCCGTATGTCCGGTTCGCCGGTGACAAACAGTTGCTCGAACACCGTCTCGGGAGGAGCAAACGAAACCACGGCTGCCGGGTAATGCGCTTTCACCCACCGATACACTTCCTCCTGCAAGGGAGGAATCTCTGCGGGCTTTTTGGTCTTGAAATAGAGTTCTGTTTCCGAGGCCGAAAGTTCCTGTTCCCGGTTCAGCAAGTAATCCTGCTGTCCTACGGAAGCTGCCTGTTCTACGGTACGTTGACTGACATCGTGCAACAGAGCATCGACCCGGCTACGGTTCTCGTCCACATGAATATTCTCGTTCCACTCCACGCGGGCCGTCAGCTCGTTTACCTCTACATAAGGCATCCGTTCCTTATCTATAAAATAGAAAACGAACACGCAAAGCGGAAGCGACACGATACAGAAAGCCACACTTAGCTTCTGGTGAGAGAACACCCAGTTCACTCCACTCTCGTAATAATGATCCAGCGTATGTTCCTTGAACGGATTGTTGATCTTCACGTTGAGCCATTTCCATTTGCTGGCCCTCATGCCGGTGCTGTATACCAGCATATAAAGCACAGGAAGCAACATGATACCGGTAAAGTACGACACCATCAAACCCACCGTCACGGCAAAAGCCTGGTCGTAGAAGATGGCTCCAGCAATGCCGCTCATGAACACCAGCGGCACGAAGACCACAATAGTGGTGAGCGACGAACTCAGCATGGGCGAAATCACTTCATTGGTTCCCGCCACACAGGCACGGCGCAACGAGTAGCCCCGTTCACGGTATTGCGATATATTCTCGGTAACGATAATTGAACTATCGATCATCATACCCAATGCCAGAATCAACCCGGCTAAGGAAATAATGTTGAGCGACAGATGGAAGAGGTAGAAAAACATGAAACTCGTGACGATGGACGTCACCATGCTAAGACCGATAATGAGCGGCGACTTCACATCGCCCAGGAAGAGCACCGTGATGATACAGATGAATATAAGCCCCAACGTCAGATCCTGCTGCAAGTTAGAGATGCTGAAATCCAGCAGTTCCGTCTGGTTACGACTCACCTGAAATTCAATATCAGGATAAATCTTCCCGAAGTAATCCATCGTTTCTCCGATGGACTTCTTCATATTGTCCATGGTCTCGTCGGCTTGTTTGATGACGGCTAGCGTCACCGCCCGCTTCCCGTTAGAGATGGAAACTCCCTTCTCCTTGACGGGGACGATGTTCACCCGGCAGAATTCGCGGAGTTGTACGATGCGTCCCTCCTGCCTGATATAGATATTCTCCACATCCTCCGCCGTACGCAGTAGAGTAGAGAACTTGATATTGTATTCGTAATACCCGTCGCGCACCGTCATGCTACCCGGCTCCACGTTGTTCTGTTGCAGCGCTGTTTCAATGTCGCCGATGGTGAGTCCCATCATCGCCATCTTGTCCTGGTCGGGCACCACCTGCACCTGGCGGTCCAGCACACCGGTAACGTCCACCATCGCCACTTCGGGAAGCTGCTCGATGCGCCGTTTGATAACTGATTCCGAGAACTCGCACAACTCCAGGAAGGCCGGCAGATTGGTCTCCTGGTAGGCACTGTCGCTTTTCAGCGTTAGGTTGAGGTAGAACACCGGTATGTCCGTAGCACTGGCCTTGATCACCTTCGGCCGGTCCATATCCTTAGGCAGATAGTTCATGGCCGCATCAATCTTCTCGTTCACCTCGATGAAAGCCAGGTCGGTATTCGTACCATACTCAAAGTTCAGGCGGACGATGCCCGCCCCGTCGCGTGTTTCGCTCGTCATCCCTTTCAGGCTGCTCATCTGGATCAGTTGCTGGCGAATGGGTTTCACAGCCGTGTTCTCCAGTTCGCGTGCCGACGAATTGGAAGCCGTGACCTGTACCGTGATCTCCGGGATGGCGATGTCCGGCAAGAGCGATACCGGCAACGTATTGTACGTCACCATTCCTACGATGAAGCAGGCCGTGAACGCCATGAGTACGGCAATGGGACGCTGTATCAGGAATTTTATCATACGGTTCTACTGCTTCACTACGGTTACAGGTGCCTCGTGTGCCAGGTTGATATTACCCGTTGCAATCACGATGTCGCCCTCATACAATTTATCTTTCGTATCCTCCAGGATCGTGTAGCTGTCGGCATTCTCCAATCCGGTAAATACATAATTCCATTTGGCTTTCTCCCCATCCAGGGTGAACACCACTTGCTTGCCCGAACGAAGCACCACAGCCTGTTTCGGTATCACCAATTGTCCTGGCAGGGAGCGGAATACACTGACCCGCACGTTCATGCCGCTGTACAACCCTTTGCCACTAACGCGCGCCCGTACCTTCACCATACCCTTTTCGTCCACGAGCGGGTTTATCTCCGTCACCCGCCCTTCGTAGAGCGAGACAGCGGCAGCATAGGGAGTGATTTTCACTTTATCATCCTTCTTGATCAGGGGAAGTTCGCTTTCCAGCACGGAGAAGTCCACCTCCATGCCTTGCGTATCGATGAGTGTACAGAATGTTTCCGAGGTATTGACGTTGTTGAATGGTTTGGCAAAGAGATTGGCCACCACTCCGTCGAAGGGA
The DNA here is from genome assembly GCA_031554505.1 of Bacteroides sp. GTDB lineage: Bacteria > Bacteroidota > Bacteroidia > Bacteroidales > Bacteroidaceae > Bacteroides. The sequence goes on from JAVBVI010000002.1 coordinate 21,975, forward strand.
GCTGTGAGCGTGGCATGTTCCTCCTCGTACCGGGCCAGTTCGTATTGAGCCATACTCTGGTCGTACCCGCTCTTCACCTTGGCAAGCTGCATAGTTTCGACCGGTACTTTCGACGTGTCGCCCGCCGGATATCCTTGCCCGATGAGTACGTCCTGCAAATCAAGCTTCGCCCTTTCGAGCGCATCTTTTGCCTGTGCCAGTTTATTGGTCAACCGGAACTTGTCGAGTTCGGCCAACTTCTGTCCTTTGCGTACGGCGTCGCCATTCTTGACGAAGATATGCGCCACCACCCCGCCGCTCTCGAAATTTAGATTGGCTACACTTTGTGCCGAAACTTTCCCGTTACTTACCAGCTCGTGCTGGAAATCCTGCCGGACCAGTTTCACCACCGTCACTTCATTCTTGCTGTCGGGCAACACAGTGGATACCCCTTTCTCTTCGGCGTCTTTCTGTCCTCCACCGCAGGAGGTCAACAGTGCGAGTGCCAGGCACAGCGCCAGGAGCGAAATCTTGTTTTTCATTTTATCGTAATGTATGTTTTTATCGTAATAGAACTCGATACAAGTAATGTGCGCAAATGTAGGGATATAGTCGTGCTTTTCCCAGTTTTTTACGTCACAATTTACGTCACAAAAGCCAGAAAGCCACAAAACAGTACTGTTTTTATACTATTTTAAGTAGTATCGTACATACAGGCTTGTTTATTTTTAACCTTGTTATTGGTAACAAATGCAAATAACGAAATTATTCAGTCTGAAAACTAATATTCATAGTTAATTAAAACTAAAGAATATAGTTAACCTGTCTTTTGCTTAGAACTGCTCTCTTATATCACTATTTAATAAGACTCAGTGGGATTTTCCGTCCCATTGTTGGGAAGATAAGTTATTAACCTATATAACGGAGAGTATATATAGCTATTCCCACTTTCAGTTTTTAAGACATTACTGTTTTCCATCGTTGTTTTTATTTCACTTTGCCTATTAATGCATAGTTATTATCATCTATATCTATGGAGTCATACATTTCCTGTAGCTTTTTCTTGTGAACATCTTCCATATTGGGGTTCTTCTGCAGTTGCTGTTCGATAAGTGTTTGCAGCCTATCCGGAGTTAAATTTAAAGCAAAATACCCGTTCATGATCCATGACCGCTCATCCGACACATCGAGCATTCCGTGTTTGTCAAGGCAGAGACGAATGGCGCTGCCTTTTAATGTCTTGCGGTCAATGAGTATTCGCAATGACGGGTGATTACTCCATCCTAGAAGATCTGTTATATCATTAGCCCCCATAATGACAGTATAGTAATAGCTGGGGGTTTCATACTGAAAATGCTGTGGGACATGTTCCTTGTCTGGATAGCTCATGGTGAAAGCCGGTATTAACACTCCCGATTCCGGATAATAGTGATAGAGACTATCGGGCATGGGAATTGCGAGGGGGCTAAGAGTGAATGTAATGTATTCCGTATCGTTTTTTGTAAAATGCACGGACGAAGTAGTGCCCCACCCCATGTATTTGGAAGTAAATTTCTCATCTTGAAAATAGGATGCCGGGAATGCCTTTATCTGATTACCTTCTTTATCTGTCTCCCAAATCACTCTATCGGTGCTTGCGCCAGGAGCGCATGCTACCAAAAGATTCCCGTTGTCAAGACATAGTGATACTACTCCAATCAACAGGTTCTCTTTGGATATTGGAATATTATATTTTACCTCCCCAGTATACAAATCATACACTTTCAAACTACGAAAGAGTGAAATAAATATCTCTTTGTTCCTTTCATTTATATCCACATTAAAGTAAGATCCATCATATCCACCGGGGCCCTCTTTACTTCCTACTTGGCAGATGAATTTCCCACTCTTGTTAAATAGGAGAATTGGATCATTTCCAGTCAGCGCGGCAATGTAATTGTCGGACACTGAAAAAAAATGATTTTGTGATAAAAGGTAGTCGCTAGATGAACTGTCTAACTTTATCAATTCATACCATTCACAGAAGTCGCTCATCGAATAATTGATAGTACTCTGAGGGTCGATCTTTTCATAATCCGCTACAATCAGCGGGTTCCCGTTTAGACTCTCCTGAGTGGCTACAATGGGACACTCTGCTAAAGAGCTCTTATTTGCCGTACTACTGCTACATGATAAGCAGCATAAAGCTATACCTAATAGATAATATGAAATTTTCATGGGTAGATTTTTTTTGCTTTACCAACATAATCACCGGATTGTCTTCTGCATCTAACTTCGAGGCGATTTCTTTCAATTTGCCATCTTTCAGTTGGCCTTCCTTGTAAATCTCAATAAGTCGGAATGCATTTAAACTGGTGGCACCTTCGACTTCACGATTAATCGATTTCGCTGTCATAGCCACTGGTCTTTTTTCTGCATAGTCACTATTGTATACAGTAACTTGAAATATAGCTTTTTTTCCTTTCCTACATCCTGTACCACACCTTGTGTAAGAAAATCATCAGTGGTTTCCAGCGTAATATATTCCACATCCATAAAATCTTGAAGAATAAGTTCTTTTTTAGGATAGCTTTTTGAAACGTCAACGATGATTAAATCATCGTTCGGTTGTTTGTTTCCTTCACACCCTACTAATATCACTAATAAAATGGCTGCAAAAATTGTATTTACTTGTTTCATTTCAGTTGTTTTTTGTTTACGCAAAGTTAAAGTTCTACTTCCAAAAACAAAAGGCAATCGCAAGAAAACATTGCGACATATTAAAACACTATATTTCAGCGAATTACATTAAACAAGAACAGAAAATCGTGACATTTCACCAATAAATTTTATAGCAAACAATCAAGAAAAGACTAATTTTGGTTCAGGGAACACCTGGAGAAACAATTAAAAACGAGCAATAAATTCTTCGAAAACATTCTTTTCTTGCTTCAGTCTTAACCTCGTGCAAGTACGGTATATGCTACGATTAATAGAAGTAGGTTGATTGCCCAATGCTTCGGCTATCTTTTCATGAGAGTACCCCATACGCGTGAAGCAACAGAGGTCTTGATCCGATGAACTCAAATTCGGATAGGCCACTAACAAACGAGAAGCAAAACGGTGATGCGTGATGTCTACCCAATGCAATAATGCCGCCCTGTCTACGGCAGGTGTATAGCTTGATAAGTCTTTACTCAACCGTAGAAATAGATTTAAGGACTGGATATCACTCCCAGAAATAGACATCTCAGCCTCCTTTATATTATAGACAACCTTCATTTGATTTATTCTGGCATCTTTCTCTTTTATTTGTTGTTGCAATGCTACGACCTCATTCTCTAATTTATTTTTTTCCTGTTCGGTCATCCCTTCTCTTTCCTGTAATTGGATTTCTAAAGACCTGATTTCTTCCTTCAGGCAGGAAACTTCATGAATCTGAATTTGCAGTTTCATCACCTTATCCTGCCGTTCTCTTTGGAACTTACGACGGGCTTGGACGAAACCCCACCAAGCTATCGCAGCCAAGAAGACGAATAACAGGAAGGCTATGTAGAGATAATTCTGCATTTCCGCATGCTCACGGGCAAGAACTTCTTTATCGTACTTTGCCTGCACTTCCATAATGTCTTTGAAATGTTTGGAATTATAGAAGGATTCGACTGCTTCCACATATAACTTCATTTGCCGGGCGGCTTCTTCGTATGCTTTCCGTCGTAGAGCACGACCATACAGAGATTGATACACATTGGCACGCACTCCTACATCTGGGCTTTTGAGAGCTACCTGCCACAAACTGTCGGCCCTGTCCACATACCCCATCTTGTCATACACCTCGGCCAGGTTCATATATGATTTATAGAATATAGAATCCGGATAAATCTTCATGGATTCTTTGATGTAGCTTTCGGCTTGTACCAGATTGTCTTGCTGCAAGTAGTAACTTCCCAGATTATGATATACCTTTCGTTGCAGATCCGGCTTCACCAAAGCCACTTTCTCCAACAGTTTGCGGGAATACACGTCCAGATAATCCTGACTTTCTTTATCGTGTAATGCAATGCTTGTCATACTCAACAGATTATTCACTGTCCAATCCGTATAACCTTCTTTTTCGCAAATGGCCAGGCTTTGGTCGTAATACCTCATGGCTGTGTGATAATCGCCGGCTTCCTTATTGATATACGCCAGGTCTCCATAAAGCAACGAAACCAACCTGCTGTCATCCACTCTGTCGATCTGTTCTTCTGCTTCTTTCAGTAATCGGGCAGCCTCTACCTCTTTCCCTATATCCAGCAACCAACTACTTTTGCATAACATAGATGCTACTTTCTTATCCGCATCGGATGTGGGACTGTAATAGTCGATGGCGATATTTATCAGTGAGTCCGAAGTAATGGGAAGGTTACACCTGAGGCGGACATGTGTCAGCAGCAAACAATAGTCGGCCTGCTGCTTCCCCTTCAGTTTCTCCGGGGACGGGATGGGTTCCATCAGCAGTAGCGATGAGTCGGGCATACTCCACAACAAACGCTCCGCCTGCAGCATACGGGCGGAGGCTTTTTCATTGGAGCCGGTGCAAGAGCTATAAAAGAGGGCGAGCAGAGATACAATCAAGGCAAGGACACCCACTGAACCGATTCTTTTTATCTTTTTCATGTTTTTCATCTAGCTTATCTGACAAAGATAGAGTATCTTCCTGCAAAAAAACAATAAAAAGATATAAATGAAAGGAAAAGGCACTATCTTTGGCGCATTTTAATAATAAAACATATGAATAAGAAACTATTTGTTGCAACAATCGGCATTCTGTCTGCCTGGAGCCTCTTCGCCCAGGAGGGAAACACGAAATTCTCGACTAAATTCTATGGCTTCGTGCGGGGGGATTATGCCTTCGATACCCGACAGAGCGTAGCACCCAATGAAGGATTGTTTTTTCTGTATCCCAAAGATAAATTGCCCGACGCCAACGGAGCGGACCTGAACGCGGTAGCCAACTCGGGCTTCTACGCATTCAACAGCCGTGCCGGGGTAGATGTAACCGGCTCGGTATGGGAAGCCAACTTACTGGGTAAGATTGAAGCCGACTTTGCCGGGTTCGGTGGCGCCAATGCCAACTCTACCGTACTCCGCATTCGCCGGGCGTTCATGAAGATGAGTTGGGAGAAGACTTCCTTACTGGTGGGACAAGAGTGGCATCCGATGTTCCTCAATGTGACGCCAGATGTGATATCTCTTTCCGCCGGAGCTCCTTTTAATGTATTCAATAGAAGTCCGCAAATCCGGTTGGACTACAAAGTGAAAGACTTTGTGTTCACCGGAACAGCTATCTATCAGTTCCAATACACCTCGGCCGGGCCCGAAGGCAAGTCGAATACATACCAACGCAATGCCAACATCCCCGAACTTTACCTCGGTGTAGGCTATAAGAAGAACGACTTCCTGGCCGGCGTTTTCGCTGATTATCTGATGATGAAACCCCGTACACAGTCCAACGTGGCAGTTGGTACGGAAACTCTGACCTACAAAGTGGACGAGCACCTGAATTCTTTCTCTTTCGGAGCATACGCCGGATATACCTACCGGTTGTTCTCGCTAAGCGCCAAAACGATTCTGGGACAAAACCTGTCGGACATGTGTATGCTGGGAGGCTATGGCATCATTCAGAAAGATTCGCATACCGGGAAGCAGGAATACACCAACTTCAAGCATTCGTCGTCCTGGCTGAATGTATCCTACGGTAAGAAGTACAAAGGCAACCTCTTTGCCGGCTACGTCAAGAACCTGGGATCAGAAAAGGCTTTGCTGGAAAGCTCGGCCGTATATGGCGAAGGATTGAGCATGAACGGCCTGGGACGTCTGGTGGGGACATTCTCCTACAATCTGCCAAAGTTCTCCATCGGATTGGAGTACGAACTGACCAGTGCCGATTATGGGAACGCCGGGACGTTCAACTGGCAAAAAGGGAAATATGACCATACGCATGGCGTGACCAATCATCGCATTGTAGGCGTAGCTTGCTACACTTTCTAAGAAAAAAGAAGACAAATCGGCAGTTCCTTTTTGACTGTTCAGGCGTACGGCCTTATGTGCCCTACAGATATCTGTAGCCATACCCCTCGAAGGTTTAGAACCTAAGGGTCGAAGGTTTAAAACCTTCGGGGTGTAGGTTTAAAACCTTCGACCCTTAGGTTCTAAACCTTCGGAACCCATATTATTGAAAAA
>JAVBVI010000041.1:0-23928 GCA_031554505.1 Bacteroides sp.
TTTTTCAATAATATGGGTTCCGAAGGTTTAGAACCTAAGGGTCGAAGGTTTTAAACCTACACCCCGAAGGTTTTAAACCTTCGACCCTTAGGTTCTAAACCTTCGAGGGGTATGGCTACAGATATCTGTAGGGCACATAAGACCATGCACCCGAACAGGCAGAAAAGAGATCGATATCTGTATTCTTTTTTTACTGGGAAATTTTACTTCCCCTTTACGATCTTCTTGATGTCATTCAATTTGTTGAGTGCTTCGAGCGGTGTCAGGTTATTTACATCGAGATTCAGTATTTCGTCGCGCACCTGGCAGAGTATAGGATCGTCGAGCTGGAAGAAGCTGAGCTGCATGCCGCCGCGCTTCTCGCTGACTTCAGCCAACGGCTTATTCGAGATGCCCTGCTTGCGGTTGTCCGTTTCCAATTGTTTCAGAATATGATCGGCACGCTTCACGATGCTCTTCGGCATGCCCGCCATTTTGGCTACATGGATACCGAAGGAGTGCTCACTGCCGCCCCGTTCCAACTTGCGGAGGAAGATGACCTTATTGTCTATTTCCTTCACTGATACATTGTAGTTCTTGATGCGTTTGAAGGATTTCTCCATCTCGTTCAGCTCGTGGTAGTGAGTGGCGAAGAGGGTGCGCGCCTTGGCCTTGGGGTGTTCGTGGATATACTCCACAATGGCCCAGGCGATGGAGATACCGTCGTAGGTCGAGGTGCCGCGTCCCAACTCGTCAAAGAGGATGAGGCTGCGGGCGGAGAGATTGTTCAGGATATCGGATGCCTCGTTCATCTCCACCATGAAGGTCGACTCGCCTACGGAGATGTTATCACTGGCCCCTACCCGGGTGAATATCTTATCGACCAATCCGATGTGGGCGCTCTCGGCCGGAACGAACGAACCGATCTGTGCCAACAGTGTGATCAGAGCCGTCTGCCGCAGCAAAGCCGACTTACCCGCCATGTTGGGACCGGTGATGATGATGATCTGTTGCGAGGTGCTGTCCAGCATCACGTTGTTGGCGATATATTTCTCGCCGATGGGCAACTGCTTCTCGATGACCGGGTGACGGCCCTGACGGATGTCGAGCACGTCGCTGTCCTCGATGACCGGCCGGATGTACCGGTTCTCCCGTGCTATGTTGGCAAACGAGTGCAGGCAGTCCAGCCGGGCTATCTGATTGGCATTGATCTGGATGGCCGGAATAAACTCGGTGAGGCTCTGCACCAGCTCTGTGTACAGGCGGGTTTCCAGTGCCAGGATCTTATCCTCCGCTCCAAGTATCTTCTCTTCGTATTCCTTCAGTTCCTGGGTGATATAGCGTTCGGCATTCACCAGCGTCTGTTTGCGTATCCATTCCTGGGGCACCTTGTCCTTGTGCACATTGCGCACCTCGATGTAGTAGCCGAATACATTGTTGTAGGCTATCTTCAAGCTCGGGATATCGGTGGCGTCGCTCTCTCGCTGTTGCATCTGGAGCAGGTAGTCCTTGCCGGAGTAAGCAATCTGGCGAAGTTCGTCGAGCTCGGCATTCACGCCGCTGCGTACCACTCCACCTTTATTAATAAGGAGAGGCGGATCGTTGTTGATCTCCCGGTGAATCCGTTCGCGGATGGAGAGGCAGAGATTCAATTGTTCACCGATGCGGTTCAGACTGGCGTTATCGGCTTGCAGGCAAGCGGCTTTGATGGGTTCGATGGCTTGCAGGGCAACCTTGAGCTGCACCACTTCGCGTGGCGATACACGACCTACGGCTACCTTGGAGATGATACGTTCCAGGTCGCCTATCAGGTGAAGCTGTTCCTCGATGAGCTCTTTGAATTCCGGTTCGCGAAAGAAGTATTCCACGACGTTCAGTCGTTCGTTGATGGGGTTTACCTCTTTCAGGGGGAATACCAGCCAGCGCTTCAGCAGGCGGGCACCCATCGGGCTGATGGTTCGGTCGATGACGTTCAGCAGACTGCTTCCGCCGTCGTTCATACTGCCTATCAGTTCCAGGCTGCGGACGGTAAACTTATCCAGGCGCACATACTTATCTTCTTCGATGCGGGCCAGCGAGGTGATGTGCCCTATCTGTGTATGTTGCGTCATGGTGAGGTATTGCAGGATGGCGCCCGAGGCGATGATACCATTCTTGAGATGTTCCACACCAAAACCTTTGAGGTTCTTGGTCTCGAAATGTTTCAGAAGTTTCTCGCGGGAACTGCTATCGGTAAACACCCAGTCCTCCAGCTCGAAGGTGAAGAACTTACTTCCGAAGTTGCCCTCGAACATGCCGCGCTTGCCGCGTTCGAAAAGTACTTCCTTCGGAGCAAAATTGTTCAGCAACTTGTCCACGTAGTCGAAAGTGCCTTCGGCCGTCATGAACTCTCCGGTGGAGATATCCAGGAACGCCACCCCACAGGTCGACTTGCCGAAGTGTACGGCTGCCAGGAAGTTGTTCTCCTTATAGTTGAGTATGTGATCGTTGATGGAAACACCCGGGGTGACAAGTTCCGTGATGCCTCGTTTCACCAGTTTCTTGGTTAGCTTCGGGTCCTCGAGCTGATCGCAGATAGCTACCCGCTTCCCGGCTCGCACCAGTTTGGGCAAGTACGTATCGAGTGCATGAAATGGGAATCCCGCCATTTCTACGGTCTTCTCCTTTCCATTGGCCCGCTTGGTCAACGTGATGCCCAGGATTTCGGAAGCCACAATGGCATCGGTGGAATAGGTTTCGTAGAAGTCTCCACACCGGAACAGCATCACCGCATCGGGGTGTTGGGCTTTCAGCTCCAGGAACTGTTTCATCATCGGGGTGAGTTCTATGTCATTGGGATTGGTCACGGTACACTGCTTTTTATATGAATAATGAAGCAAAGATAACTGTTTTCGGGGAAAGGTGGATGAAAAAGTTTTTCTTTCCTGCCTGATCTGGGTAGAAATACCTTTTCAAAGGTATATACGATTAAAACATGTTATTAAGTACGCTTTTCTATTTGCTTTATTTGGTGATCCTTTATTCCGTGGGCAAGGGTAAATGGTGTTGTCTCAGAAAGGACAACTTATCCCAATAGCCCCGCTGGAACTTTATCTTCCCCTCTACGACATGGAAGAATCCGCAACCACGCAATCCGAGTGGATCGCGCCATTCGAGGATACCCCATTCGCCATCCTCAAAGATGTGTTCGGGTATGCAGACCATTGGGGCGGCGGCGAACTCGGCAGTAAACATCTGCCGGATATCTTTTTTCCCTTCGATGGGGTCGTTGGCTACCTGATGATTCACGGCATCATCGTGATACAATTCGGCAAGTCCTTGGGCATCGGCCTGGTTGAACCGGTCGACAAATTGTTGAACTACTTCTTTGGGGCTCATAGCATGGAGGATTTATTTTAATAACTCTCTTTTCTTTCGTCTCATTTGCGTCATTTCTGCAAATATACAGTTTGTTTCTCAGGAAAAGCACTTCTGCTTTAGTACATTTATTTTTTGCTTTGTATTAGTTATAGAAGATACTACTAACACCCTTTAAATCAATTCTATTATGAGAAGAAACGTATTCAGTCAACTGGCTGTTCCTTTTGTAACGGCTATCTCAACTCTTACCTGGTTTAGTTTTCTGTTGTCCTTCGTGTTTCTGGCAGGAGCATGTAGTGACGACGATGGTTCAAAAACAGAAACTTTTTCTGTTACAGGGCTTTCTTACTCGGGCATCACCTCGAGTACTGTCACTCTTTCGGCCACTCTTTCGGGGGCTACCTCTTCCATTACCAAGAAAGGTTTCTGTTATGGGACGGAGCCCGGAGTAGACATTGCTTCCGCGACCGTCGAAGTAAAAGGTTCCGGTTCGGCGATGAGTACTGAACTCACCGGCTTGTCGGCTAACAAGACTTATTATGTCAAGGCATTTGCCAACGGAGCGTCGGGAGCCGTTTACTCGTCGGAACTCTCGTTCACCACTCTGGACGGAACCGTTGACCAACGGCTGGCACAGTATGTGGCTCCGGCGTACGACGATAACTATACAGGTATCTCTTCCTGGAGCAAACGCGACCAATGGAACCTGGCCAATGTGCACGATCCCACAGTGATGAAGGCCGATGACGGGTATTACTACATGTATCAGACGAATGCCTCGTATGGAAACGTGCATGTAGGGAATGGGCTCTTCCTCGCCCGACGGTCGAGAGACCTGGTCAACTGGGAATTCATCGGCGCCGCTCTGCCCAGTGTTCCGGCCTGGGTAAAAACGAAACTGAACGAGATGCGCGTCGCTCAAGGGCTGGATCCGATCGAAAGTCCGTCATACGCTTACTGGGCGCCGGTGGCCCGTCGGGTATCGGCCGGGAAGTACCGGTTGTACTATTGTGTGGTGATTAACAATTCTATCCAGACAGGAGTTGCCAAGGGTAACTTCGACGGCTCCTGGTCAGAGCGTGCTTTCATCGGTCTGGCGGAGACTGCCGATCCGGCCGGCAATGTATGGGAAGACAAAGGATATGTCGTTTGTTCGTCCACGGACCGCGGACTGGACTGGTCGCGCTCCTCACAGAGCGACTGGTCGGGATATTTCAAATGGAACGCCATCGACCCGACGTACACCATTACACCGGCCGGTGAACATTGGCTGATTTACGGCTCCTGGCACAGCGGCATGGTGGCCCTGCAACTGGACGGCGCTACCGGAAAACCGTTGAAGGCCTTGGGCGATCCATGGGATATCGACGCCCTGCCCGACTATGGCCGGATGGTTGCCACCCGAACGATAGGCAATCGCTGGCAAGGGTCCGAGGCACCGGAAGTGGTCTACAATCCGGCGACGGATTACTACTACATGTTTCTGGCGTATGATGCCGTGTCGGTATCTTATAATACCCGCGTGGTCCGTTCGCGAAGCATTACCGGCCCGTATCTGGGTATCAATGGAACCGATGTTACCGAAGGTGGCAATGCCTTCCCGGTGGTGACGCATCCTTATAAGTTCAACGACAGTTATGGCTGGGTAGGAATCTCCCACTGTGCCGTGTTCGATGATGGCGATGGCAACTGGTATTACGCTTCGCAAGGCCGTCTGCCCGAGAATATTTCCGGTATCAATGCCAGCAACGCCGTGATGCTGGGGCACATACGCAGCATCCGTTGGACGGCCGATGGCTGGCCGTTGGTGATGCCCGAACGTTACGGAGCCGTCCCCAAAGTAGAAATCAAGGAGAGCGAACTGATTGGAAATTGGGAACATATCGATCTGGCATACAGCTATGGCAAGCAGAAAGAGTCTACGACGATGACGCTCGGAGCCGATCATAAGATCACGGCCGGTGCCTGGAAAGGGGCTGCCTGGTCCTACGACAAGACCCGCCAGGTGTTGACCGCTAACGGCGTAGACCTCTACCTGCAACGGGAAACCGATTGGGAGGCTACCCCGCGTACGCATACCATCGTATACGCCGGATACACCACGAGCACCACGTATTGGGGGAAGAAGATCAAGTAATCTATTTATTCCCTTTAGGCATCCGCCGTTGGAGCGCACCTTGTTGCTCTAACGGCGGATGTTTTCTTTATACAGGTTGCTTGTCTTCAATAAGGGGCTATATATCAATCATTTTATACTCCCAAAGTAAAAAATCAACCAGCGTATTGTTTCTTTCAACCGTAGTGTTGTGATCTCAGAGGACATTGCATCTACTTTTGCGGTAGTACGAAACGCTTGACGATGCAAGTGGGGTAGCTACACACTTCGCCCGTCAGCGTACCAAAGCAATGTTTAATCTTATAATTAATGCGATGAAAAAGCAAGCATTTGTTAGAAAAATCAGGCTGAGCCAATGGTGTTTGGTTCTTGCCGTTTGTATGCTCTCTCTTTTGAATGTTTCGTATGTGAACGCTCAAAATGCGGCTATTAAAGGCTCTATTAAGGATGCACAAGGTGAACCCATCGTGGGAGCCAGTGTCATGGTGAAAGGAACAAGTACAGGTACTATCACAGGGTTGGATGGTGATTTTTCCCTCAATACCTCTACTTCCGGAACACTGGTAGTAAGCTTTGTCGGTTTTAAGACACAAGAGATTCCAATACAAGGGAAACGCTTTATTCCGATCGAACTGAAAGAAGATACCGAGTTGCTGGACGAGGTGGTAGTCATCGGGTATGGTACCCAGCGCAAAGGGGATGTGACCAGTTCTGTAGCCAGTGTAAAATCGAATAACTTTGTCAAAGGAGCCGTGAAGGATGTCGGACAACTGATTCAGGGAAAGGTAGCAGGTTTGGCTATTACCAATCCCAGCGGTGATCCGACAGGCGGAACGCAGATTAAACTTCGCGGAACAAATACGATCGGTGGTGCCAATACAGATCCGCTGGTACTTATCGATGGTATTCCCGGAAACCTGAGTACGGTAGCTCCCGAAGATGTAGAGAGCGTGGATGTGCTCAAGGACGGTTCGGCAGCAGCTATCTATGGTACGCGCGGTACCAATGGTGTGATTCTGATCACTACCAAGCAGGTGAAAGCCGGCGACGTTAACTCGGTAGAGTACAACGGCTATATAAGTACTTCGGCCATTGCCAAGAAACTGGATATGCTCAATGCGAACGAGTTCCGCGCCTTGTATCCGGATCAGGATCATGGTGCAGATACCAATTGGCTGGACCAGATTACCCGCACTCCGGTTTCCAATGTGCACAACTTGTCTTTCCAGGGTGGAAATAGCAAGACAAATTACATTGCCAACCTGAACTACGCTTCTCGTCAGGGTATTATGTTAAAGTCCGATTATGAGTCGTTCCAGGCTCGTTTCGAGGTGACTCACCGTATGTTCGATGATAAGTTGCGCGTCAAGTTGGGCTTGCTCGGCAAGCAAGGCGAATACGAATCGACCAGTAGCGGAGGAAGCTTCCGTGGTTCAGCCTATAGCCAGGCCACCCGGCGCAATCCGACTGATCCGGTAAAGAATGCTGATGGTACCTGGAACGAAAACCTGAGTAAATTTGAATATGAAAATCCCGTCGCGCTGCTCGAAGAATGCGATGGCAATGTAAAGAAGAACGAACTCCGCTTCAACGGTAATCTGGTGTACAATCCCATCAAGGATCTTACCCTGAACGGAACCGTTTCCTATACCCGTGAGAATATGAACCGAGGTTACGAAGAGACCATGCAACACATCTCAGCTCAGCGAGATGGTTTCACTGGCTGGTCGTCCGTAGGTGGTTTCACCCGGATGGAGAAGATGCTGGAACTCACAGCACAATACAACAAGTCTATCGGTAGCCATCGGTTGAGCGCGTTGGGTGGATATAGCTATGTGGAGACTGACTATGAAGACTCGAACATCAGCAATTACGGTTTCCAGGATGATTATTTCGGCGGATGGCACAACATCGGTATCGGTTCGGCACTGAAAGACGGTAAAGCGGGTATCAGCTCCAGCAAGAATTCTTCCAATCTGATTGGTTTCTTCGGTCGGGCTACTTACTCTTTCGATGATAAATACCTGTTGATGGCCAGCTTGCGCTACGAAGGTGCCAGCCAGTTATGGGGTACGGACAATGAGTGGGGGCTCTTCCCCTCTGTTTCTTTGGGTTGGCGCATTACGCAGGAGTCTTTCATGAAGAACCAACGCATCTTTGACGATTTGAAACTCCGTGGTGGATATGGAGTGACTGGATCGCAACCCAGCACAGCCTTTCTGGGTGTTTCCATGCTGAAGTATGACAAGTATGCTTATGTCAACGGGCAGTGGGTGCAAACCATCGTGCCGGCATCCAATCCTAACCCTGATCTGAAATGGGAGGAAAAGAAAGAAACCAACATCGGTCTCGATTTCGTATCCCTGAAAGGGCGTCTGTCGGGTAGCATCGATTACTATGATCGCAAGGTAGACGGATTGCTTTATGACTATACCGTTCCTACTCCTCCCAACTTGGTTAGTACAACCAAAGCCAATGGAGGTACCATGCGCAATCGTGGTCTGGAAATTTTGGTATCGGCCATTCCGGTTTCTACCAAGAATTTCGAGTGGAACACTACAGTTACTTATTCGGTTAACTCCAATGAGCTAGAAAGCCTTTCGGGTAGTATCTTTAAATCGGATTACGACTACTTCAATACCGGTACTGTGGAGTATTCCGGACAAGTAGATGGCTCGCACCGTGTACAGGTGGGAGAACCTATCGGAAGTTTCTATGGCTTTAAGGTTGTGGACGTAGACGCTGAAGGCTATTGGATCTATGAAGATCGTAATGGCGAGCGGGTCAACTATAAGGACTTTGGCCATGCACCCGATGACAAACATGTGATTGGAAATGGTTTACCCAAATGGTATGCCGGTTGGAACAACAGCATACAGTACAAGAACTTTGACTTGAGTATCACGATGCGTGGCGCATTCGGGTTTCAGATTATCAACGGAGCACGCATGAACTACGAGAATCCCAAGAACAGCCGTTACGAAAACCGTTTGCAGTCGGTGGACAGGCTGGTGTTTGGCAAGGCACAGCTTAACAAGAATGTAGAACCTGAGTTCAATAGTTACTATGTGGAAAACGGTGACTACTGGAAAATCGATAATGTTACGCTGGGCTATACCTTCCAGAAATTAGGGAAATACATCCGTTCGCTTCGCATCTATGGATCGGTATTGAATACGCTGACCATCACCGGATACGAAGGTATAGATCCGGAAGTGAGTACATCCGGCTTGACTCCTGGCTATGATACCCGTGACAGATATCCGACCGTACGTTCGTTTACTTTCGGGCTGAATGTTAAGTTTTAAATCTATAATAAAGGAATAACAATGAAAACAAAAATAATAACTTGTGGACTGTTAGTCACTATGGGCTTGCTGGGTACCACTTCATGTACCGATCTGCTCGATACCAGTTATGGCAAAGTGATCTCTTCCCAATACAATCCGAGCTCCGAATCGGATATCAGTTACCTGGTGAATGCGGCCTATGTGCCTTGGCGTGAAACGATGTTGCTTTGGAATGGGGTAGTCCGGTCGCAGGAACTCTGTGCCGACCAGGATATTATTCCGGCTCGCCTGGGTATCGGCTGGGTGGATGGATACATCTACAAACGTTGGCACCAGCATAAATGGACCACGGAGGACGACGGCGTTTATCAGGGATGGACACGTACCTACAGTGGTATTACGACCTGTAACCGCTTGTTGTCCCAGATAGAGGATGGCGGCATCGGTGTAGAAGGAGAGGCCAAGGAGAGCCTGGTAGCTGAATTAAGAGTCTTGCGTGCATCGTATTACTACATCCTGGTCGACTTGTACGGCAATGTACCCATCGTAACCGATTTCAAGGACGAGTCTCTGCCCAAGCAATCTACCCGCCAGCAGGTGTACGACTTTATACTCAGTGAGATAAGCACTTATATTGACAAATTGTCCGAAACTCCCCGCGGGTATTACTACGGGCGTATCAACAAGTGGGTGGCTCACACGATACTGGCCAAAATGTATCTCAATGCCGGTGTGTGGACAGGTACTCCCCAATGGCAGAAATGTATAGATGAATGTAACAAAATTATAGAGTTTGCCGGAAAAACGGGTGGATATGCTCTGGAAGGCAATCAGAAAGACATCTTCAAGACCAACAATGAAAGCTCCGTAGAGATTATTTTTGCACTTCCGTTTGATGCCATTTATGTGACCGACTGGAATGCTTTCGATTTCCATCTATATACACTGGCCCCCGAGCAACAGACTACCTATAAGTTGCTGCATCGTCCGTGGGGAGGAGTTTGCGTAATGCCTCAGTTTGTCGACTCATTTGACGAGGATGATATTCGTTGGCAGGAGAACCTGTTGTCCGGACCTCAATATACTACACTGGGAGGCAGCGAACCATTGAAGCGCAGTGATGGCAAAGGAGATTTGGTCTATACCAAAGAGTTTGCTTCGATAGATGAATCAACTCCTTATCAGGGTTACCGTTGGGCCAAGTTCGAATACGCAGTGGGTTCTACGAACATTCTGGATAATGACTTCCCTGTTTTCCGTTATGCTGATGTTCTGATGATGAAAGCAGAGAGCCTGATGCGTTTAGGACAGAGCGGTGCCGGCGATCTAGTAACACAAGTACGGCAGAGAGCTTTCAAGCAAGCACCCGGGAAAGCAACTGTAACCGATGCGGCTTTATTACTGGGCAGTGCGTATGATTACGGTCGTCGTGATTCTTATTCTACCACTCAGGAAGGTGGAGCAGACATTCAGTATGGACGGTTCCTTGACGAACTGGGCTGGGAGTTCATGCAGGAGGGACACCGTCGCCAGGATATGATCCGTTTTGGTGTCTTTACTACCAAGAGTTGGTTCTCTCATGACAAGTCGGATGTTAATAAAAACCTCTATCCGATTCCGAATGCGGCCATGTTGACCAACAGTAACCTGAAACAGAATCCGGGATATTAATTTAGTATAGGTATTTAGATTGTTGTTCGGATACCGGGGGAGAATGCTCATCAATTCTCCCCTGGTATCTTGTCGTTTATACGCATATAAAAATATTTCTTGTCTGGTACTTCAGTTGTATTGAATACATTTCTTATTTTTGTATGCTTCCTTTTTAAAATACTGGCGTGGACAAAAATTTGAATACATTGAGATATCTAATACTACTGATAGGCCTGTTGGCGTCCCAGTGGATGCAAGCCGAGGATCTTGTTTTCACACCCACCCATGCATCCCATGGACTGAGTGATAACCAGATACGTTATATCCTTCAACTTCCCGACGGGCGGATGGTTTTCACTACCAGCGGGAATCTTAATCTGTACGATGGGGCCCGGTTCACCTATATTCATCGATTGCCCGGACATATCTACCCGTTGAGCAAGTACGACGGGCATTACCACATCTATCAGGATGGTGATTCACTGTTATGGATCAAAGACCGGCTCCGGTTGATGTGCGTGGATCTTCGCCGGGAGCAATATGCGGACTCACCAGAGACTCATCTAAAGGCGAGAGGGGTGAACGAACCTGTCGGAGATTTCTTTATGGATACCGAAAGCCGGATCTGGTTGCTCACTTCACGGGGATTGTTACAGCCGGATAGCTCCTTACTGGTCGACTTACTACGCGATGTCAAGTTGCAGGACCTGGCTACCGAAGGAGACAGACTCTATCTTTTTTATCATACCGGCGAAGTGGTTTGTCATGAGTTGTCCACCGGTAAACCCCTCTATACCAGTGCAGCCTATCCGACTTCTGAACAGAGTCGATTTGGAGGTACTTCCCTGGTTATAAAAGGACAGGATGGTTTCTATCAACTACGGAACGGCAGCAGAGGCGGATTCTTCTACTTCGATCCCCGGAGCCGTATCTGGAACAAACTGCTGGAGAGCGATCGTCATCTCAATACCCTGATCATCACCCCGGAAGAAAAAGCATATATCAGTTGTACGCAAGGTATCTGGGAGATAGATCCCCGTACCGGAGAACAACGATACCTGCCTACCCTGAAAACCGTGGACGGGCAAACGGTGAGCACAGAAATCAGCACTATCTTTCGTGACCGGCAAGGGGGGCTTTGGGTAGGAACCCTTAACCGGGGGTTGCTCTACTACCATCCCGCACGGTATAAGTTCACACAAGTGAGTCGCTCGTTTTTCCCCGTTCCGTTGGAGAAAGATCTGATTGTATCGGCTTTTGCCGAAGATAAGCAAAGAAATATCTATCTCCGATGCGGCTCTGAAGTATATATGTATGTTTCACAAGTCGATATGCACGCTCAGCTGAGGCCGGTTCCCTTTATATCGCTTTCGGCAGAAGTACAAAGGAAGCTGACGGAAAACGGGCAAGTACCGGAATACAATGGACACGGTTATACAGCCCTTTGCACCGATAGTCGCGGATGGACCTGGGCCGGTACCCCGGACGGCTTGACGTTATTTCTGCCGGATACACCATCGCCCCGTATGTTTTACACTGAGGACGGGCTGATCAATAACTTCGTACATGCCATTCTGGAAGATCGGGCGCATCGCATCTGGGTGACTACCAGCTGCGGCATCTCACAGATACAAGTCGATGCCGCCAGCCGGCAAGTACGTTTCGTGAACTACAACGCTTACGACGGCACGTTGGAGGGCGAATATGCCGACAGAGCAGCTTTCGAAGCTTCCGACGGTACACTCTATTTCGGTGGCATCGATGGATTCAATGTGCTTCATCCGGCGAATCTTACTTCCATGCCTGCGGAGTCATTCCATCCCGTTTTTACGGCATTACGTCTGCGAGGGGAGGAGATAAGGCCAGGCCAAGAGTATGACGGGCGACTCATACTTTCTCAAGCTGCTCCTTATACACGGGAGCTGAGTTTCGCATACAATCAGAACTTTCTAACCTTTGAGTTCTCGGCACTCAACTATCTGAATCGGGCACAAACCTGTTACCGGTATCGGCTGAAAGGTGTCGATCCCGACTGGCGCGAAACGACTACCGGCGAACAAGAGTCGGCTATTAATCCTACTCTCGATGGTATTCTGCGGGCTTCGTATACCAATCTACCTGCAGGAAAGTATACGCTTCAGGTCATGGCATCCGATGGTAGTCGCCGGTGGGATGGCACTGTCACCGAACTGGACATTACTATTCTTGCACCTTGGTGGCGAACGACTACAGCCTATGTTCTGTATGCTCTTTTACTTCTGATGCTCCTCGCAGCTTCCATATACCTATACATATATATGACAAAAAAGAAGCTGGAGCGGCAACACAAAGAAGAAATACTCCTGCTTCGTATTCGGAACCTGATAGAACAATGCAATCAGTACGAGGAAGGGCAAAAAGCGCATGAAGCCGAAAATGCTTGTCAGGTGATCCAGGAACCTTCGGCAGCACAAGATCCGGCCGATGCTTTGTTCCTCTCCCGCGCCATGGAGCAGGTGGAGAAAAGTCTGGACACACCGGGCTACTCAGTGGAACAACTCAGTCGCGACCTGTGCATGGATCGTACCGGCTTGTACCGGAAACTGATCGCTTTGCTCGACGAATCGCCCAGCCTCTTCATCCGCAACATCCGCCTGCGCAGGGCGGCTCAACTCCTGCAGGAAGGAAACCTGAGTATCGCCGAAATTACCGAACGGGTAGGGTTCAGCACATCCAGTTACCTGAGCAAGTGCTTTCAGGAGATGTATGGTTGCCGTCCGTCGGAATATGCCGACAGAAACAAGAAATCAACCTAAGTGTTGTTTGTTTCAACGGGAGTGTTGCGCCGCACACTGCCTTCTGTCCTACCTTTGCCGCTGTTGAAACTCTTAATATCAAATAATCATGAGCATGAAATTTTGGACAAAGGCTGGTTTGACATGGGCGTTAGCCACCTGCCTCCTGACTACAGGAGCACAGGCGCAAACCTTCCAACGCACCACGCAAGGTGTACAAGGCACTACCCAAGGAATGAATATCCGGGTGGAATTCTATTCGCCCAGCATCGTCCGGGTGTACAAAACTCCTGAAGCAGCTCCCTATAAGAAAGAGAGCCTCGTAGTCATTAAAACTCCTGAGAATACATCGGTGGAATTCGGACAGAAAGGAGCGAACATCACTCTGAAAAGTACCGCCGTACAGGTGGAACTGAACCCGCAAACGGGAGGTATCTATTTCTACACAGCCGCCGGGCAACCACTGTTGAAAGACAAGGACTATGGTACACAATTCACTCCGAAGAACGATGCCGGAACCCCTTCGTTTACCATACGCGAAGGCTTCCTGCTCGATAAGGACGAAGCTATCTACGGTGTGGGACAGATCATGGATAATCAATTCAACCGACGCAACTCCTCGCACCACATGCAGAATGAGAACATGTTTACCTATTCACCTTATTTCATGTCCATCAAGGGCTATGCGGTGTATTGGGACAACTACTCCATCTCGGATTTCAATGACAACCCGCAGGAACTCTCGTTCGAGGGACTGGGACATTGTGCCGACTACTACTTCATGTACGGTGGCAATGCCGACGGAGTGGTAGCCCAGGTGCGCGACCTGACCGGCCGGGCTCCCATGCTTCCGCTGTGGTCGTACGGTTTCTTCCAGAGCAAGGAGCGTTATAAGACGCAGGACGAAAACCTGAACGTGCTGAAGAAGTACCGTCAACTGCAAATCCCTATCGACGTGATGATACAGGACTGGCGTTACTGGCCCGAATATGAGAACGACAGTATCTGGAACTCGCATAGCTTCGATACCAAGCGTTTTCCCGATCCCAAGAAATGGGTGGACGAAATTCATAAGAATCATGCCAAACTGCTTATTGTAGCTTGGCCCGGATTCAGCCTCAAGACCGAGCAACGCAAAGAGCTCGACAGCAAGAACATGATCATCAACTTCAACACCTGGCCGCCCAACAGCAGTGCCCGCCCGTATGATGCGTACAACCCCGAAGCGCGCGACATCTATTGGAAGTACCTCAACAAGGGAATCTTTAGTTACATCGGGAACGACGGTTGGTGGCTCGACTCTACCGAACCGGATCACATCGACCGTAAGGAATCGGATTACGACCTGCCTACTTACCTTGGTTCGTACCGCAGCGTGAAGAATGCCTATAGCTTGATGCACAACACAGGTATTGCCACCCATCAACGGGCTGTCAACAGCGACAAGCGCGTAGTGATCCTTACCCGCTCGGGCTTCATCGGGCAGCAACGTTATGGCTCCAACACCTGGAGTGGCGATGTGCAGTCCACTTGGGATATGCTGGAGAAGCAGATTCCCGCTGCCCTGAACTTCACCCTCATGGGTATTCCTAATTGGAACAGCGATATCGGCGGATTCTTTGCCGGTCGTTGGAACAAAGAAGGGGGAGCGAAGAATCCGAAGTACCAGGAACTGTATGTACGTTGGATGCAGTTCGGTGCTTTCAGCCCGATGATGCGTTCGCACGGAACGGATGTGCCCCGCGAAATATGGAACTTCGGCGAACGTGGTACCTGGTGTTTCGACGCACAGGAAAAGGCCATCAACCTGCGTTACAGTCTGTTGCCATATATCTATAGCACTTCCTGGGATGTAAGCCGAAACGACGGTACATTCATGCGCCCGCTTATCATGGACTTCGCTGCCGATAAGGCTACACACAACGTAGGTAGCGAATACCTCTTCGGCCGTTCCATCTTGGTGGCGCCCATTAGCAAACCGGGAGTGACTACCTGGCCGGTATACCTCCCTGCAGGAACGAACTGGATCGATTTTCGCACCAACGAATCCCTGAAGGGTGGACAAACCGTAAACAGCCAGGCGTCTATCGACGAGATCCCTTTGTATGTCAAAGCAGGTTCCATTCTGCCCATCGGCCCGAAGGTGCAGTACTCTACGGAGAAGAAGTGGGACAATCTGGAACTCCGCGTCTATCCGGGGGCCAACGGTGAGTTCACCTTGTACGAAGACGAAAACGATAATTATAACTACGAGAAAGGACTGTTTAGCACCATCCGTATGCAGTGGGACGATCAGACCCGCACACTCACCCTCGAGCCGCGTGAAGGAAGCTTTCCCGGTATGCTGAAAAGCCGTAAGTTCCGGGTGATTGTGATGACTCCGGGTACAGATGCTCCGGCAAAGACTGTATCGTATACAGGTAAAAAACAGGTGATACGTCTGTAATACACGACCTCCTATTCATAAGAATTCCACATAACTCCTCCTTATTCGGGGAGCTATGTGGATTTTTTTTGGGTTGTAAAGTCTTACTTCTTCAAGGCAGCTTTGCTCACCTCGGTGGCTACCTTCTGTTTGGCAGCATCCGTGTTAGTCATTAGTTTCTTGTACTGGTCGGCAGTCAGCACGGTCTTCAGTTCGGCTTGCTGGGCGGCGATGCTTTTCTGGGCATCTGCTTTCAGTTGGGCACGTTCCGGCCCGGTCAGTGGAGCGCCGGTTCGGGGATGAGCCGCCATCACTTCGCTTCTCTGCTTGGCATATTTCAGGTTGATGGCCTGTACCTTGGTTTGCTGATCGCTTGTCAGAGATAAATTCTGTGTCATTCTTTCGGTCTCTTTCTGTGCTATCTGTTCAGGAGTAAATGTCTTCTGTTGGGCAGGTACCTGGCTCTGAGCCGACACACTTACTGTAACTCCCATCAGGAGAGCAAACAGTAGAAGTTGAATCCTTGTTTTCATTTTCTTCTTGTTTAAAGGTGAATAATTAAATTACCACGATAGGAACAGTGGCTATTCCGAAAAGTTCTTCCCGGATGGTAAAAAAGATATAAAGTCCTTATCTTTGCATCGCACATTATCCATAGGGAATGTGTTTATATACTATTCGGTTATGGAAAATTGGAAAAAAGTTTTTGCCATTATATGGACAGGCCAGTTTCTGTCGCTCCTCAGCAGCAGTATTGTTAACTTCGCCATCATTCTGTGGATCAGTATGGAAACTGGTTCGGCAGAGATGCTGGCGTATGCGGCTATTGCTGCGTTGCTCCCCCAGACATTGATCGGCCCGGTAAGCGGGGTGTATGTAGACCGCTGGAACCGAAAATTCATGATGATTGCTTCCGATAGTTTTATTGCTGTCTGCACCTTGGTGCTGGCCGTGCTGTTCTGGTTGGGCAAGGCCGATATGGTGACTATCTTTGTGTTGCTGGCCCTGCGTTCGTTCGGTTCGGCCTTTCACGGCCCGGCCATGCAGGCTTCCGTACCGTTGCTGGCACCCGAGTCGCAGTTGGTCCGCATTGCCGGTATCGACCAGATGATTTTCTCGGTGAGTAACATTGCCGGTCCGGCACTGGGTGCTCTGCTGTTGGCTCTCTGGAAGATGGAATACGTATTGCTGCTCGATGTGGCGGGCGCTATCATTGCTTGTACTTCGTTGCTCTTTGTGCACATCCCGAACCCGGAGAAGAAAGTGGAACAGGTGAAGAACGTGCTTCACGAGATGAAGGAAGGTGTGTGGGAAGTGCTGAAGAACCGTGGACTGAGTATTGTGTTTCTCGGCTCCATCGGGGTGATGTTCTTCATCATGCCGGTGAGTGTGCTGTTCCCGCTCATGACGCTGGATCACTTCCACGGCAATGCGTATCAGGTGAGTGTGATTGAAGTGTTGTGGGGGGCCGGTGCGTTGGCAGGTGGCGCCATCATGGGGATCAAGGTCTATAAAATCAATAAGGTGATGCTGATCAACTACATCTATCTGCTCATCGGGGCAACTTTTCTGTTCTCGGGACTGTTGTCGGAAAGCGGTTTCGTCTGGTTTGCCGTCCTTACTGCCATTGGAGGCGTGGCGGGGTCCGTCTTCCACTCCTCGTTCACAGCCATTGTGCAGGTGAATATCGATCCGGCAGCACTCGGGCGAGTGTTCTCCTTCTTCTATACCATCAGCTTCATTCCGTCGCTCATCGGCCTGGTGGGTATTGGCTTCTTTGCCGATTACCTGGGACTTACCACTTCGTTTGTGTTGTGTGGTGCCTGTATCATCGTGATTGGCGTGGCTATGTTCTTTAGCCGTTCGGCTATGCGCCTCGACCGGGTGAAGAAACTGGAATAATTTGCTATCTTTGCACTCCCTCAATAATAAGGAATTGAAATGAAAGATCAAAGAAGACTACTCCATAAGTGCATGCACGCCGAAATCCCTGTTTTTGTGTTGTGTGGAAGCGATGCCTGTGCCATCGAATCACTGAAAGAATATTATGGTATTGCCCGGCAGAAGGGCTGCTCGCAGGAGTTTCTCGACGACTTGCAACTGCTTATCAATGACTTCGAACAGTTTCAGCAAGAAGAGCCTGAGAAGGTGAAGCTACCGGACTAACTATTACCCTAAGAGTAAAATGAATGATCTTCTGGTGAAACGAACCTTTACATCGGAAGATACCTTGTATAAGATGTACATCTTTTACTGCATAAGATGCGCATCTTGTACTGCGTAAGATGTACATCTTATACATCGTGTCTTTAGGAGATAAAATAATGAGGTCAGAACCTTTACAGTTTATAGTTGAGGAGTGTCTTTGTTGCGGGGTTCGACAAGTCATCGCCCGAGGCAAACCCACGTACTTCTACCTCGAGTTGATCGGCGTTTCGCGTCAGCATCAAGCAGAAGAACCGCAGGCGGTTTTCAGGTTTCAGGACATCTGGGGTACGCTGTTTGTCACCAGTGAGCCGAGGCTGTGCCAGTCCGCCACCTCCGCCGATAACCAGAAAGTCTTTGCCCGACTGACGGAACTGTTCCAGGTTGTGCGAATGTCCGCTGAGGAAGAGCCGGGCTTTGGACGACTGGATGAAGGCGGGAACGAACCGCTCGACGACAGGCTGTTCCGGTTTCTCGATACGGCTGTTCGTGTAAGGAGAATGGTGCGTGCCCACTACGACTACCTTAACTCCCGGTGCGCGATCCAGTGAGTCCATGGTTTGCCGGTACCATTTAGTCTGGGTAGCCTTCTCCGCGTCAGTCAGCTTACCGATGTTGGAGTTGACCAGCACCACGGCTACCGAGTCGATGGTTTGCACCGTCCCGATGGTGGACTGGTACCCGAATCGCCGGACGAATTTCTCCCGTCCGCTCTTGGAATTGAACATATATTCGTGGTTACCGATGGTGGCGTATACCGGAATCTTCCGCTGGCGGGCGTCTGCCAGGTAGCGGTCTATCTTCTCCCAGTTCGAATCGCTTTGTGAGGAAACCATATCGCCCAGCAAGAACAGCCCTGCAAACTCCTGTTTCTTCAAATCGGCAAACAAGGCCGCCGTTCCTTCTTTGTTATGATCGGCTTTCAGCACCAGCTTTTCCACCCACATCGGTTCCTGGATGTCGCTGATAAAGACAAGCGTGTTGCTTTGCTGGGCGTTGACCGACATCAGGCCGGCACCTGTACAAAGGATAAAGAAAAGTATGATACGGAGGGCGGGTACCAAAAAATAAGGCAGACCCTTATCGCCTGCCTTCATTTTCTTGCGGTTGTACACCTTTTTTGATACATGTATCCGTTGGTGAGAAACGGGATGCCCGTGTCTCTGGATCTCTTCCTCGCGGCTCAACTTACGGTTGGCTTTGATGTAGTCCTCTTGGGTAATCTTTTTCTTCATACATCTGAATGTTTTACTCGCGACAAAATTAAAAAATAAAAGCGACTTGCCGTGTGTTGTTGCCATAAAAGTGACGCGTGTTCTTAGAAGATGGAGTGGAAGTAGAAGATCCGCAACTCGTTATTCCTGTCTCATCGTTGCATTATTGCAAAGTTTTTTTACCTTTGCCATTCGACAGAAAATTAATACGATGAAAGCGGAAAACAGTTTACTATGGGTATACACAGCCATCGGTGTAGTATCGGCGGTGACAACAGCCTATTTCTTGTATCAGAGTAGGATGGAACATTGGAAGATGGAGGCGCGCTATGCATTTGCAGAGGTAATAAAGAGGGAGGTGAGCAAGCGGAGTGAGCAAGATGTGTTCTTTTTAACTTCAGGAGCGAAAAAACTATCTCCGGAACCTGAACGGCGAAAAGCAATAACAGTAATCAGTGAATATGGAACCATAGAATATGCCATACCAAGGTATAAGGACTCTCTGAACATAGAAAGAAATTGGAGCACTCGTGGGTTGTATACAATTCTGTTTGAGGACCACCCACTAAAAGCAGATTCATTGAACATAGCCTGGAACGGTTTCTTACAGCAAGCAGGCTTTCCGGGAAGTAGTCTGGTGCGTTTGTCTATTACCGATTTACTGGGAAGAGAAAAACAGACCTGTTCGGACGCATCTGTCGGTGTGAGCCAGTTTGATAGTTTGACGACTTGCTACATAGGCCAGCGGTGTGAGAACGAAATTTCCGGTTTTATCCGATGTCCTTGGCGGAACGTTTTCCTGCTCAAAGATGGAATCTTGTTAGGTGCGATTATTGCGCTATGTTTCTTGTTATTCTTCTTAGAAAAAAAGTTCGTTCAATTCTATCGTCGTTTTTTCGTTAGGGAGGTGGTAGTAGAGAAAGAAGTGCCGATGATGGCACTTAAAGGCACAGATGTACATATCTACAAATTCGGGGATGTAGCGTTTCATACAGATGTAAGGATACTTAAAAGAGGCGATTCCGTTTTGAAATTACCCAGGCAGGCGGCTACGTTGTTACAATTGTTGATAGAGGCGAAAGGTTATCGACTTTCTATTGGAGAACTGCAGGGGTTGATGTGGCCGACTGGCGATGGCTCAGCTGATAAATTGCATAAAGCTGTTGAACGATTACGGGGGTATTTATCCCAAATATCGGATTGGCAAATTGTGAACGAGAATTATGGATATCAGCTAAAAAGCTCCTACTCCATCGATGAAAATGACAATAATGCCCTGCCGAAGGCCGACTGACAAGCTATGATTTTTTAATGACTTTACACAATCTTGCAAAATGTCAGCCAATGTCAGCCAATATTTTTGGTTGATCCTTTTCTTTTCTCTTACATTTGTAAGTATCATTGTGTGGCGATTTCTTTAATCTTATAAAAAAAGGCGAAACATGAAAAAGAACATTTTACTTATTGGCTTATTTGTAGTGGTCACTGCTGCGGTTACTTCTCAAATTCAAACAAAAGAGAAAAACCTGGGAGGTCAGGCATTAGAGAATATTGAGGCTTTGGTGGCAGGAAAAACGGGAGGCTATCAAGAATGTATAGGATCTGGCGTCATAGATTGTCCTATCGGACATGTCAAGGTAAGATATGTGGTAAGCTATAATAATTAAAAAACTCTTACTAACATAAATGAAAAAGGGAATTTATCCTAAACTACAGAGTAAATAAGGATGAACTGATTGTGGAGAATCTGTTGAATCGATATAAAAGAAACAGGTGGTAAATGTAGCGTTGACACATCTCATTCCATGGCAAGAGAATGTTTAGAAATAAACGACTGAATAATGACAAGCAAAAAAAATGGCGACTAATTTTGATTTTAGTTGGCCAATAATCAAATTTTATTAATAATAAATTACCGAATTGTATGAAAAAAGTATTAGATCATTTGTTTTTGTAATTGTAGTTATGATAGGTGGCTATAATCTGTATTCCGCACAACAAGTGGAAATGTTTTCGGATTTGTTTATAGAAGTAGAAGCTTTAGCAAATCCACCGGAAACAGGTGGTTCATGTAAGTGGAAACTCATTGATTGTCCAGGATGGGGAACTGGAGATTATGAAGCCTGCTTAGACAACGGCGATGGGAAGCCTTGTATCTGTGGCTCTACTACACGAGATTGCCCTAAATAAAATTTAAATTCATGATATTTGGAAACGCGGATGGCACACCTGTTTTATCCGCGTTCTTGATTAAAGCACTACTTTTACAATGAAAAAAAGACTTTTTATATGGGTGTTGATAACATTAAGCATCGTTGCCTGCAACAATGATGACAGAAATGTGGCCGAAGCCATCATAAACGACACACCTGAAATGCTCATTAAAGAAAAGACTTTGATGTCTTCTTTTATTGAAGTAAAAAGAGTGATAGCTCTTGAAACGTCCAATGCTTGTTTGTTGGGTGAAATGGAAAAGGTGATGAAACGCGATGGAATTATTTTTGTAAAATCAAAAGGTAAGCCACTGACTTTGTTTGACGAAAGCGGAAGATTCTTGAATACGGTAGGCGCCATTGGAGCAGGTCCAGAGGAATATTCTCTGCAGGCAGATTTTGATATCAGTGGAAATACCATTTATATTTTGACGGTTAATCGAATTCAGGTATATGCAAAAGACGGAAAGTGGATGAAGTCTATACCGATTTCCTTGAATGCTTCTGGCCTGCGTCTTACCGAAAATAAAATACTGCTGTTCGTTTTGGGAGATAAACATGTAGTGCATGTATTGAATAAGGACGGAAACGAAGAGAAATGCATGCTGGAAAGAAATCAAACATTCAGATTGAACAGAGCCATATCTTTTGTGAAATATGGAGAGAAAATACTTTTCCCTATGGGTAGGTCCAACGAACTTTTGGTATATGACACATCGGGAAAAGGTGAATTCAGTCGTATAAATTATCTCGCCTCCAGCCGTTTGACCAATGAAAAAGAAGCCATGTTGATGGAAGAAAACCCACAACACAATCGCGAAATGCTTCGCTCTGGTTGCTTTGACGGGTTACTGACAAATGGTACTCAAGTTATTTTTCCTTTCATCAAAGAAGACGGACCGGTGTTGTGGGTAAAAGACAGGCAGAATTCTCAAAGTTGGGCTTATCTTTTTTCATCGTTGGAAAATGATATAACTTTTGCCCCTGCTCCCAATTTTTTCTACGACAATGTAGAAGATGATTGTGGTTTCTTGACGTATATCATGCCCTACCTGCTTAGGGAAAATATGGAAAAAGCGAATAAAAAAGTCCAAAGCCCTTATTTTGAAATGATGCGAACTATCGTAGAACAAACAGATGAGGAAGCGAATCCTATTTTAATAGAATACATGATAAAGGATAAATGAAAAATACGATAATCTTTGGAACTTTAATTGCTTTAACAGCAATAACAATTTGTTTTAGCTATCTTCATCGGAGTAAATTTGAGGATAAATTATGGGCTCAAAATTCGAATCTGTTAGAAATGCGATTTGCATTGAATGACATAGCTACAAAAGAGAAAATAACTTTCTCTACAAATGGAATAGTATTGTCCGATAGTGTAGTGTCTTTGCTGCCTTCTGATACTTATATCTTGCGCTTGCATAATGGTATTTGTATGAGTTGTTATGCAGAGAATTTAGTAAAGTTGAAAGAAATGTTGGATAAGACAAAAAAGACCTTGTTCATTCTTGGTTCATATACATTTGATATGGTATTTAGAGATGAATTTTCTTTTATTCAAAATCAAAATGTTAGTTCAATTAATATTCCAGCATTAAAGATTATGCCTGCTGATAGCCTTGAAATTCCTTATGTTTTTCATTTGAATACTCAAGGGAAAATTGATCATTTACACTTCTTTGAAAAACGAGACTTTTCGCTGACACAACAATATTTGGAATCAATTCAACGGCTTTTACCTCAGTTCAGATAGCTTGTACTGTGAGAATTAGATGCACAAAGAACGCAAAGAATCCCAGAATCGTGCGATTTGGATTTTCGATTGGGAAGGCAATCCGGTGTAAAAGATTTTAATGGTACTCAAGTGGAATGTTTTTGTGTGGATGAAATGAATTCTGCATTATATTGTGATGGCTGCGCCGGATTATTGTATTGGGGTAGTGCATTTGTAGGTAAAAAGAAAAGAATAATTCTTTTTAAGTGGGCGACGTGGATGATAACCTTCCACAAAATCAGTTCTAATGAACAAATATTTATCATGCTTGCAAGATTTGGATATTGTCCTTCCTTGCCAGTTTGATAATCAACGTTTTTCCCTTTCTTCCCTTTTTCTCTTATATTCATCTTCGCCCTGCTCTACATACAATTAAATATTACGGATCACCAGCAAAACCATGTGTAAAGGTTATTGGGCGAATGGTTTCGCTCTCACACAAAAAACATCGAATCAATCAACCATCAACCACTAAAACAACGCAACAAACTGTGGTACAGAAGTATAAAGAGGTGGTTGATCAAGATAAATTACCGTTTATCTCCCACCAATCAACCACCATCTCCCACTAAATGCTGCCATCTCCCATCCAATCAACCACTAAATGCTGGTCGACCTGCTGTCGGACATAAATTATCCTCATGCGAAAATAAATTATCCTCATAGGATAAATAATTATCGCATGAGGATAATTTATTTTCCTATGAGGATATGACCTGCACGAGAAGCGGGTCGTCCTGCTTGAGTAGGCATGTAGAGAGGCATCACATGCCTTGAGAATTCTTTTTCAAAGCTTCTAATTCCTTTCCCCAACGGGTCGGTTTTCAGTTAAGGGTGCTCATTTTTTGAATCTGTACCCCTTGCCCCGTAGGGGCTACGTGTCCGTAGCCGTGGGCGAAAGCCCACGGATTCATGCATC
>JAVBVI010000021.1:0-31962 GCA_031554505.1 Bacteroides sp.
ATTGTGGATACATATACCTTACTTCAGCATTATTGGTGGTTCCTCGTTTCGTTGCTGGCCGCCTTGTTGGTATTCCTGCTCTTCGTGCAGGGAGGAAACTCACTGTTGTTCCGCCTACCCAAGACGGAACTACACAGCAAAATGATGGTCAACTCCACCGGGCGCAAATGGGAGTTTACCTTTACTACGCTCGTAACCTTCGGAGGAGCATTTTTCGCTTCGTTCCCCTTGTTCTATAGCACCAGCTTCGGTGGAGCTTACTGGTTGTGGATGATCATTCTCTTCACCTTTGTGATGCAGGCCGTGAGTTATGAGTTTCAGAGCAAGGCGGGCAACCTGCTGGGAAAGAAGACCTATCGTACCTTCCTGGTAATTAACGGATTTGTGGGGCCGTTTCTGTTAGGGGTGGCCGTAGCTACCTTCTTTACCGGGTCCGACTTTCTTATAAATAAGAGCAATCTGACCAATCCGCTGATGCCCATTATTAGTCAGTGGGGCAATAACTGGCACGGACTCGATGCACTGGCCAATCCGTGGAATCTGGTGCTGGGACTGGCTGTGCTGTTCCTGGCTCGCGTGCAGGGGCTGCTTTATTTTATCAATAATATTGCCGACGAAACGTTGACAAGCCGTTGTCGTCGGGCGTTGATAGACAATACGGTGTTATTCCTGCTCTTCTTCCTGGTTTTTGCCGGGTATGTATTGCTGGGCAACGGCTATGCTGTCGATCCTTCCACAGGAGAAGTGTCGCTACAACCTTATAAGTATTTGTACAACTTCATCGACATGCCGCTAGTACTGATCACCTTTGTGGTGGGTGTGGTGTTGGTGCTGTTTGGCATCCTACGTACCCTGTTTGGGAAAACATTCCGTCGGGGTATCTGGTTCGTAGGTCCGGGAACGGTGCTTACCGTGTTGGCTTTGTTGCTTACGGTAGGATTTAACCATACCGCTTATTATCCTTCTACGGCCGATCTGCAGAGTTCGCTTATGCTGTCCAACAGTTGCTCCAGCCTGTTCACGTTGCGGGTGATGGCTTATGTATCCATCCTTGTTCCCTTCGTGCTGGCGTATATATTCTATGCGTGGCGAAGCATTGATCGCAAGCCAATCGACGCTGAAGAAATGGGAGGCGGAGGGCATGCTTATTGATGCCGGAGTCTGACGATAAAGTAAAAAGGGGAAGCAAGTATTCCCCTTTTTTTATGTTTATACATGGGATTTTTAATTCAGCCATTCACTTTCTCCAACCATCCTGAAAGCACTTGCCCATCGGGGTTTAAGGTGAAGGGGCGCCCCTTCACCTACCCTTCATGGCCTTCACGGTGTAGACAACCCATTTCAGGACAAGTCACGGCCTTCACTTGTAGTGTCCTGACAGCAAGAAGCAACTGCCTCGGAAGAAAGAAGCAACTGCCCCGGAAGAAAGAAGCAACTGCCCCGGAAGAAAGAAGCAACTGCCCCGGAAGCAAGAAGCAAAATACCCGGAAGAAAGAAGCATTTGCCTCGAAAGCAAGAAGCAATTGACCACATTGCCAGAAGCTTCCAGGGCAATAGAAAGAAGCTTCCAACGGGCGCTACGCGTTTTATTTTTTCCCGTTACGCCTTTTTGAAAAACGCGTAGCGGGCGTCAAAAAAACGCGTAGCGCCCGTTGAGCAGCACTTACAGATATATTGAGAGAGGGAATTAGTTGCCTTGAAAATTTATTTAGTCGGCATGTCATGTGTCCTCCCATGCCGACCTTTTGTTTTATGTAACGTACATGCAAATGTGTTTTCGCATTGGTGCGCTTTTGGATGTCAATTGGCTTGAAACTTATGGTTATTTGACTACATTAACCGGTTTTCCTGCGAGATACGCCTTTATGTTCTCCGTCATGATGCCCATCAACCGTTCGCGGGCAGCTTTACTGGCCCAGGCAATGTGCGGCGTGATGAAACAATTGCGGGCCGTGAGCAACGGATTGTCTGCACGGGGAGGTTCGCTGGAAAGCACATCCAGTCCGGCAGCATAGATCTGTCCGCTGTTTAGTGCATCGGCCAGGGCCTGTTCGTCGACGATAGGGCCGCGGGATGTATTGATCAGGATGGCTGTGGGCTTCATCGAAGCCAGGCGTTCGGCATTGACCAGTCCGCGGGTGCTGTCCGTGAGCGGACAGTGCAGGCTGATGATGTCGCACTCGCGGAACAGGGCGTCCAGTTCCATCTTCCGGATCTCGGGCGGAAGCTGCAAAGGCGATTTAGAAGTATATGAGCGTACCTTCATGCCGAATCCGATGGCGATGCGGGCCGTATTGAAGCCTGTTTGCCCCAGCCCTACGAGTCCGATCTTCTTTCCCAATAGCTCGATGAGCGGCGTGTCGCTGAACGAGAAGTCAGGACAGCTGGCCCAGCGCCCGCTACGTACCTGGTCGGAGTGGTGCTTCACCTGTTGGGTGATGTTGAGGATGTGTGCGAATACCATTTGTCCCACCGAAGCGGTACTGTACGAGGGGATGTTGGTGATGATGATGCCCTGTTCGCGAGCGGCGGCTACGTCCACCACATTGTACCCGGTGGCCAATACGCCGATGTAGCGCAAGTCGGGGAGGGCAGACAGAAGGTCGGCAGTGAGGAGCACTTTGTTGGTCAGGAGGATCTCGGCGCCCGCGGCGCGCTGCAGCAGCTGTTCGGGAGCGGTGCGGTCATAAATGGTACAGTCGCCCAAGGCTTGAAGGGGTTCCCAGGAAAGGTCGCCCGGGTTGGCGGTATAACCGTCCAGTACTACTATCTTTTTCATATCACTGGTATTTATAAAAGGTAAACATGTTTTTTTAGTCTTTAGTTCATCAGGAGTGGGCGGGATCAGTATTTCTTTTCGTCCCCCCACAGGTGCTTCATCAGCTCGGCATGACGTTGTTCGGCTGCATTGCTCTGGGCCTGCCATAGTTGCTTGCCCTTGATTTCGTCGGGGAGGAACTGCTGCTTCACGAAGTTGCCCTCATAGCTGTGGGCATACTTGTAGTCCTGTCCGTAGCCCAGTTGCTTCATCAGCTTGGTGGGGGCGTTGCGCAGGTGCAGAGGTACAGGCAGGTTGCCCGATTCGCGTACCAGGGCCAGGGCGTTGTCGATGGCCATGTAGGCCGAATTGCTCTTGGGGCTGGTGGCCAGGTAGATGGTGGCTTCGGCCAATGGGATGCGTCCCTCGGGCCAACCCAGTTTCATCAATGCGTCAAAGCAAGCGTTGGCTATCAGCAGAGCGTTCGGATTGGCCAGACCGATGTCTTCCGAAGCCGAGATAACCAATCGGCGGGCGATGAAAGCGGGGTCTTCACCCCCTTCGACCATGCGGGCCAGCCAGTAGATGGCACCATCCGGATCGCTTCCGCGGATGGACTTGATGAAGGCCGAGATGATGTCGTAATGCATCTCTCCGTCCTTGTCGTAAGCTAAGGGGTTCTGTTGCAAGCGTTCGGTTACGATGTCGTCAGTGATAACCACCGTTGGCTCCGTTTCCGACTCTACTACCAGCTCCAGGATGTTGAGCAGTTTGCGGGCGTCGCCTCCCGAGAAGCGGAGCATGGCATTCGTTTCGCGTAGCTCTATTTGGCGCTCTTTCAGTACGGCGTCGGTGCGGATGGCCCGGTCGAGCAGTTCCAACAGGTCTTCCTTTTCCAACGACTTGAGTACGTAGAGCTGGCAGCGGGAGAGGAGCGGGCGGATCACCTCGAACGAAGGATTCTCTGTGGTAGCGCCTATCAGCGTCACTGTTCCATGCTCCACAGCACCGAGCAGCGAGTCTTGTTGCGACTTGCTGAAACGGTGTATTTCGTCGATGAACAAGATGGGGCTGCCTTGCGAGAAGAAGCGGTTGCTCTTGGCCCGGTCTATTACCTCGCGCACATCTTTCACCCCTGATGTTACCGCACTAAGCGTGTAGAAAGGAGTTTCGAGCTTGTTGGCAATGATCTGTGCAAGAGTGGTTTTTCCCACGCCCGGAGGTCCCCATAGAATGAACGATGAGATGCGTCCTGCATCGATCATCTTGCGCAGGATGGCACCGGGGCCTACCAGATGTTTCTGCCCGATGTAATCGTCTAAAGTCTTCGGCCGGAGCCTTTCTGCTAAGGGTTGCATACGCGGGTAGTTTGTAATCCGTTGATACTTAGAATGTCATCATCACCATGAACCGGATACCGTCTTTGTTGATGCCCGGGTTGTCCAGATAGGTGAGTCGGCGTACGTATTCTATATGCAGCAGCTTGAATATGTTGTGTATACCGACGCTGGCTTCCATATAGGGAATCTTGGGGTCCATCACGAAGCTGGTGTATTGCCCGTTGCGTTGCGGGAAGAGGAACAGATCCGGATCGTCGCTCTTGAATGGATTGTTCTTGTCCGTCAGGTCGCCCCAGAGCATACGGAAACGGAACATTTCTCTCCATTTCAGTGTCTTCAGGAGCGGGATGCGGTTGAACAGCTTGCCGTTCATGTTGTACGAAAGCGAGAGCGAAGCAAACCGGTCATTGAAGAACTCCATGTTGTTGATCAGGTTGAACGTTTCGCGCTGGGTGATGTACGACAGGTTGGCCTCGGGCAGGATGAGCAAGGGGAACGGTACCTTGCTCCACTGTGCACCGGCCTTGACGCTGGTATCGAGATATCCCCAGGACGACAGCCAGAAACGCTTCCAGATACTGGCTTCCGTGAGGTGGAAGTTGTATTCGCCACCCATGGTCTTGAAACCGGCCGTGTGCGAGAGGGTGAAGACGGGAGCATCCAACGTAACAGGAATGCGGCGTTGCTTGGAGTTGACGAATGTCTCGCCCGGTGCGTAACGCAGGGTGAGGTTAGTCTCCAGAGTGGTGATATCGTGAATGGGCAGTTGTCCGGGCAATGGTTCCTTGGTGGGCGTGTTGTTGTAGTAATGCAACTCGCCCGCCGGTTCGTCGTTGCGATGGCGTACCATGGCCTTGATACCAAATCCGGTCGGTGTTTCGAGCTCATAGTTGATCTTCGCGTCGCGGATGTACGACATCTGGTCTACGGTAGTAGTCTTGAATGCCACGAACACGTTGTCCTTATCCGTGAACAGGAACTTATCCATCGGCGACATCACATCGTAGGAGTATGTGGCCGATATGAAGTGTTTGGGGAATTCCCAAACCACATACTCGCGCTTGTTGAATGAGTAGGTAGCTGTACCTTCGTACTTCCATCGTTGGTCTTTCAGTCCATAAGCTCCGTAGCCGTTAAAGAACCAGTGAGGATTCAGCTTTCCGGTGGTCATACCGCTTACACGGAAACGGGTTCCGTCGATGTAGTTGCCCGATATCATGGTGTTGATTGGCCCGAAGTCGAACTTGCTCGGGTGCTCCTTGGTTCCCGTTTCGACGAAGTTCTCGATCACGGCTTTCAATCCGAAGATGACGTACTTGAATCCTGGTATTTGCTCCACCCGGTTGATGAAGAGGTCCATGGTACTCTCCGTCTTGGTAAGCGGTACTTGTCGCACCTCTGCCCAGTAATCGTCGCTTCGGTTCAGCATGTCGGCGTCCTTAATAGTAGTTCCTTTCAGGCGGAACAACCGCTGGTCGGGCGACTCAAAGGAGTAGTTGGTGAACCGATTGGTACGTTCTACTTGCAGTTCCTGTATGAACTTGGTCAGACGCAGGTCCACCGTCATGTCATCATCGGCCAGTACCCAGTTACCATTGGGTAGTTGCTCGTATTGCTGAACGATGTCGAGATTCTCCACAAAGTTCACTCCCGTCTTTTTCGGCAGGTTCATGGTGCACTTCTTCACGGCATAAGTAGAATCTTCCAACACGTACAAGTGTCCGGTGAAACCGAAATCCTGCGAGTTCTCGGGGACGAATGTCAGATGTACACACTTGTCCTTGTCCACCATGATAGTATCCATCAGATAGAACCTATAGAAGGAGATGGCGCCGCTCCCGATGGGGCTGACGAAACGTTGTTGCAACAAGCGTATATCGTCGTCATAGATATTGATGTCGGCAAAGACATCCTTGAGCACCGTACCCAGCATATCACCGGTGGAGAAGAACTCTTCCACACCGTTGGAGTTGACACCCTCGATGATGGTTTTCTTGCTTTCCGGGGATTTGCGGTAGATGGTTTTCGATGCGGTTTCCTGTACCGATATCGGCAGTATCAGCTTGTTGGTTTTCGGCGAAACTTCGATCTGGTCTTTCAGGAAAGAGAATTTCTTATACATCCCCTTTTCGAGGTCGTCGGGTTTGATGTCGTTGAGCGACATCTTCATCTTCTGGTATTGGTTGAACTGATAATAGTCATTCTCTTCCAGCTTCTGTGCCTTCTTATGGGCAATCACCTTTCGCATGAACTCCACGGCGGGATTGTCCTTGCGGGAGTATCTCTCTCTCTTAGGTTTTACAACAACCTCGTCGAGAAGGACGTCGCTGGACGACAGCTGTACGTTTAGCTCTTTGGTGTCCGGCTGAATTTTGACGATCTTGGTGTTATAGCCGATGGCCGAGAAGGTGATTTCGTTCCACCCCCTGCGTGTTTCGATCTGGTATTCGCCCTGGGCATTGGATATGCACCCCACACCTTTCCCTTCGTAATATACAGAGATGTACATCAGAGGTTCATTGGTGAGGGAGTCGGTAATAATTCCCTTTATCTGTGCATAAGTTTGCGGCGCAGAGAATATTAATAAAAATAGTATGAGCAGCTTGCCAGGTAGTTGTTTCATATATCGCAATCTAGAATCGCCTGCAAAGTTAACAAATAACTGCGATATTCGTTGTCGTTATAACCTTTTTTGTAAATCTTTTGAAAGTATTGCAATAGATATTAAATTCGCCACAGGATACACTGAAGGCATACTGTGGCGAATACAGGTGGGTTGTTACACTTCTTTGTGGTAGTGCAGCAAGGTCTGAACGATGCGTTCGGCGGTGCGTCCGTCCCAGCGCTCAGGCAGTTGTCCTTTCTTCCATTTTCCTTGCATCAGTGTGTCCAGTGCGGTTCCCAATGCTTGCGGGTCTTGTCCGACCAATACATTGGTGCCCATACGGCAGGTCTCCGGATGTTCGGCAAATGTGTTCAGGGTAATACTAGGCACACCGAGGAAGGTAGCTTCTTCGGCCACATTGCCCGAGTCGGTGATAATACCTTTGGCGGTATTCATCAGGTAGCCGAAGACGAGACAGCTCTGCGGAGGCAGTATATGCAGGTTGGGGGCAGTGACTTCCAAAGCTTTGATGGCGTCGCTTACGTACGTGTGCAGCGGGGCGACTATGGGCATTCCGGCTGCCTTCTCGATCAATGTTCCCAGGAGTTGGCGGAGGTTCTCTTTGTCCTCCAGCAATGCGTGCCGATTCAGGGTGAACAATAGGAAGCCCTGTTCTTTCAGCCCCAGTACGGAGAACCATACCGGTTTGATGAGTCGGTTACGGTTATATCGGATGGTATCGATCAGGATGTTACCGACGTAATGCACATTCTCACTCTCTGTACCCGACTGGTTCAGGTTACGGTTGGCCACCATGCCTGCGGTAAACAGGTAGTCGGACAGCCCGTCAGTAATCATGCGGTTGACTTCCTTCGGCATATTCAGGTCGAACGAACGGGTACCTGCCACCAGATGGGCTACCTTGATGCCGTGTTTCTTGGCAACGATGGCGCAACTCATGGTAGCAGTAAGGTCGTCGACAACGAGTACTACATGGGCTGGATTCTCGGTAAGTTCTTGTTCGAAAGCAATCATGATGCCCGCCATCAACTCCGTAGAGTTGACTCCCGTCACATCCAGATAAGCATCGGGCGTTCGCATGTTGAGGTCGGCAAAAAGCGAGGCGTCCAGACTTGTGTCGCCCTGCTTACCGGTATAGACTAACCGGCAGGAAATTCGTTCACCCTGCGCCCGTGCGGCTTCAATGGCCCGCATGATGGGAGCAATTTTCATAAAGTTAGGGCGTGCCCCAGCTACGATAGTTATTTTCATAAGGCTCTGCTTTGAACAGTTTTCATGAAGCAAAAGTACGTTTTCTTACGGAATTTATTTGTTACTTTGCATATAAAATACAATGATATGTCAACATTTGTTCAAATACTCGATTTTGTAGGTACATTTGCTTTTGCTATCAGTGGCATCCGGTTGGCCTCTGCGAAACGTTTCGACTGGTTTGGAGCCTATGTGGTAGGTATGGTTACAGCCGTAGGCGGAGGTACCATACGCGATGTGTTGTTGGGGGTTACTCCCGCCTGGATGCTCGATCCGATTTACCTGATATGTACCGCTTTGGCCTTGGTGTGGGTGATTATTTTCGCCCGTCACCTGGTTCATCTCAATAATACATTCTTTATTTTCGACAGTATCGGACTGGCTCTGTTTACCGTAGTAGGTGTGGGAAAGAGTGTGGCGTTGGGCTTTCCGTTCTGGGTAGCTATCGTCATGGGAGCTATGACGGGAGCAGCCGGTGGTGTCATCCGCGACGTGTTCATCAATGAGATTCCGCTTATCTTCCGTAAAGAGATTTATGCTATGGCTTGTGTGGTAGGAGGAGTCGTTTATTGGGGATGCCATTTGATAGGATTGGACCCGGTTATCACGCAGATCATCAGTGGAGTAAGCGTATTCATCACCCGTATTCTAGCTGTGAAGTATCAGATTTGTCTTCCGGTTCTGAAAGGAGAGGCTTAGTTTTATTTCACCACAGAGTCACACAGAGTTTTTATTTATTTCACCACGGAGGACACAGAGGACACAGAGGCGAAATAGTCAATTGTGCATTGTCAATTAATAAAAACTCTGTGAGACTCTGTGTGACTCTGTGGTGAAATAAACCTTACGCTAACTCTTCTCCGCGTTCGATGTAAGCTATTACCTCACCTTTGTTCACTAAAGCCCCCTGGCGGGCGCAGATTTCGATGATGCGTCCGGTGAAATTAGCCAATACCTTGTCAAAAGTACCCCACGGGGTAGCAATGTAGCAGAAGGTATCTTCGGGGTAGAATTTGTGTCCCACTTCAGGTGGCATGGAAGGAGAAGCTACGGCCACTTCCCAAACCACCTGACCCTTTTCGATAGCCATGATAGGTTCTGCTTTGGCGCGCTTGAACTTTTTCACCTCTTCCAGGTCGAATCCCTTACCGGCAAGTTCGGCATCCTTGGCACGTTGCAACTCTTCGTGGAAACGTTTTTTGGCTACGCCCGACTTGTAATCCCGATACTGACGGTCGTGCATGGCCAGTTCGAAGAGTTCTTCATCGTCCGGACCGAGTTCCCATCCGTTTTCTTCTATCTCTTTACGGTATTCGTCGAGTTGGTCAGGGTAGTTCAACTGCGGATCTTCGTCCGTGAATTCAAAGCCGTTGCTTTTGGCCAGTTCAATGATTTCCGGATCCAAAGCTCCCGGCAAACGTCCGCTCTTGCCCAAGATCATCCCCCAAGTATTGTTGTCGATCATGGTCCAGCGTGGTTCGCCCTTCACTTGCGACATCACGTTCATCAAAGCTACGTTTTTCACGTATTGGCTGAACGGAGTCACCAAAGGAGGATATCCCAGCTTCGGCCATACATATTCTACTTCGTCAAACAGCATTACTGTCAGGTCGTCGATGCTGAGTTCTGCTTCGCCTTTACTGCGAAGAATCATGTTGATACCGGCATGAACCCCTTTGAGGTCGGCCATCATTGATCCCATCATACCACCCGGAAGTCCGCATTTTAGCAGCAAGGACGACATGTGCTTGTTGGTCGGGTCGATGAAGTAACCCAGGAAGTCGTCAATGAACTCCTGCGTCATGGCACGGGCCTTCATGTAAGCCTTCATGTCGATTTCGGGTACTTGGAAACCACAATCCTTGAGCATGGCCTGTACAGAGATCACATCCGGATGAACCTTGCCCCATGACATCGGCTCCATGGCTACGTCGATGATATCGGCGCCATTCTCACACACTTCCAGGATGGAAGCCATGGAAAGGCCTGGTCCGCTGTGTCCGTGGTACTGGATGATAACTTCGGGATGTTTTTCTTTGATAGCCTTCGTGAGTCGGCCCAGCATGCCCGGACGACCTACACCTGCCATGTCTTTCAGGCAGATTTCGGGAGCTCCGGCTGCGATCAGCTCATCAGCAATAGCTGCATAATATTCTACGGTGTGCACGGGTGAGAACGAAATACACAGGGTAGCCTGCGGAATCATACCAGCCTCGAGTGCATAATGGATAGAAGGAATAATGTTACGGACGTCATTCAGCCCGCAGAAGATGCGGGTGATGTCCACGCCTTGTGCATGTTTTACTTTGTACATCAACCGCCGTACATCGGCAGGAACCGGATACATGCGCAAACCGTTCAGACCTCGGTCGAGCATATGTGTTTGGATGCCTACATCATTGAACGGTTTTGTAAAGGCCCGTACTGCAGTGTTAGGGTTTTCACCATAGAGAAGATTCACTTGCTCGAAAGCTCCTCCATTGGTTTCCACGCGGGCAAAACACCCCATTTCCACGATGAGAGGAGCAATCCGTACTAATTGGTCGACACGGGGTTGATACTTGCCCGATGACTGCCACATGTCCCGGTAAACGAGACTGAATTTGATTTCTTTTTTCATTGCCTTAGTTATATAAGTGTTCGAAGAATGATGCGTCGTTTTATGCTGCAAATATAAAGAGTTATTTGACATTGAGACTTTTAAATGAATAAAAGATTGCTAATAAATGTATGTTTAATATCATGTTTCTCATAAAAAAGTGTTTTCGGAATATCATAATGTCAAATAGAACAAAATGAAAGGAGTAAGTAGCTTCTTGGCAGCTTCTTACTCCTTTTGCACTCATCTCTATTTTGCAATTTAGTGTTATCCTTTGCTCTCGTTCCCTATAAAAACTAATCTATTTTATATTCTTATAATTATAGTTTACCATTTTAGGTTTAGGTGATATTTTCTACATTCCTTATTAAACAAAGTCTTTCAACTCTTGTTGAAGTTTCTGCCGGGTAAAAAAGATGCGGCTTTTGACTGTCCCGAGCGGTAAGTCCAGCTTCTCGGCTATTTCCCGGTATTTGAAACCTGCAACGTGCATGGAAAAAGGAACTTTGTACTCTTTCGGCAATGCATTGACCACGCGGTGCATCTCTTTCAGGTCGTAGGCGCCTTCAGTGCTCTCGAATCCGGAGTCTTGCGGCAGGTTCAGGTGATACAGGTTGTCGGTTTGGTCCACATAGACCTGGTCGCGCACCACTTTCCGGTAATTATTAATAAAGATATTACGCATGATGGTGTACATCCATCCTTTAAAGTTGGTATCGGGCGTATATTTCTCTTCATTATCCAGTGCCTTTAAGGATGTTTCCTGCAATAGGTCATTGGCTTCTTCCCGATTGGCTGTCAACTTGTAAGCAAAGCGGAGCAATTCTTCCTGAACTCCGATCAAATCTTTTCTGAAACTTAGACTCTTCATACTTAATCAGTTTTTAATTATTGACTCTTGTTCGTTTTTAATTTGTACTGCAAGTTTAGCGCTTTTGAGGAGGAGTGGGGGGACAAGTTCTATCCGAAATAGACCCAGAAACTATCATTTAATAGTTTCTGGGTGCATTTTGATAGTTTTTGGGTTGTTGGAAGCCATTGCTTGCCCGTGGAAGACAGGTGCCAGGCAAACGTTCTTAACATTATTGTAAAAAAGATGTATGATTGTGGGCTAAATCTGTTTGCCTATTATAGTGGTATATACAGAGGTTACTGCCTGGAGAGGGCTGTTTTTCTTTATTTTTATTAATGGAAGCAAACTTTTGCCGTTCAGAACGTTATATATAATATAATGTATATATGTCGTATGAAAGCAATGAAACGTATAATGATGCTGTTGCTGTTGATGATGGTAGCAGGAAGCTTGACACTCTATGCGCAAAGCAGCAAGGAGAAGAAGCAACAAGAGGCGAAAGCCGTGAAAGAAAAAGTGGTTTCAAAAAATTACAAAACCGAGGTGAGTGTGGCCTATCCGCTCAGCGGACGAATGAGGAACCTCACCAGCCTCTATTCTTTGGAGGTGAAGAACGATTCTGTTTTTTCCTACCTGCCTTATTTCGGGCGGGCCTATTCCATTCCGTACGGAGGAGGGCAGGGGTTGATATTCAATGCTCCGATCGATTCCTACGAGATGGAGTATGGCAAGAAGGGCGAAGCCAGGGTGAAACTGGTGGCACGTAATTCTGAGGACCGTTTCCAGTTCTCTCTTTCGATCTATTCCAATGGGTCGGTTTCTATCAATGTCAATATGCAAAACCGGGAGTCCATTGGTTACTCGGGGAATCTGGTAACGGACCCTTAAGTGGCAAAAATCATCCTATAAAAGAGTCCAAAAAAGCTGCTGCACCTTTTGCCTGAAAGGTGCAGCAGCTTTTTTCATTCCTTTGCGCAAGGTGATATTATCCTTTTGCTTCCTGATACAAGAAGCGTTTGATGCTCTTCTTCGGAGTTTTTTCGAACTCTTCCGGATAGATTTTCATTTTCGATATCTGGCAGTAGGCCGGCAATGTAGCATTGAGTGCCACGCGGTTCTCTTCCATGACGCGTTCCATGTCTTCGTTCTTCAACCCGTGAGCGAATGCTTCGTCGAAGTCCGGGTAAACAAGTCCCACCAGTTTTTCATTCTGCTGTACAATGATGCTTTCGGCCACATAAGGAAGATTGTTCAACTTATCTTCGATTTCTTCCGGGTAGATGTTCTGTCCGCTCGGTCCGAGAAGCATGTTCTTACTACGTCCGCGGATGGTCACATGTCCGGCGTAGTCCATCACGCCCAAGTCGCCAGTATGCAACCAACCATCTTTGTCGATGACCTGTGCCGTGGCTTCTTCATTCTTATAGTATCCCAACATCATGTTCGGACCTTTGCAGATGATTTCGCCTACTTCGGTTTCCGGGTTAGGCGATAAGATACGCACATCCATACGTGGGGCAGCCTTGCCGCAAGACCCAGGCTTGAATGTTTTCCAATCCTCATAACAGATGATCGGTCCGCATTCCGTCATTCCGTAGCCCACTGTGTACGGGAATTCGATCATGCGCAGGAATTGTTCCACTTCCTGGTTGAATGCAGCTCCTCCCACAATGACCGAGGCGAAGTTGCCACCGAATGCTTTGACTACCTCCTCGCGTACAGCTGTCTTGATCTTGTCGTTGATGATAGGAACCTTCAATAACAGCTTCATGGTCGGTGTTTCGAGTTTGGGGAGTACGTTCTTCTTGATAATCTTTTCGATAATCAGCGGAACAGCTACAATAAGGTTGGGCTTTACTTCAGCAAATGCCTGGAAGATGATCTTCGGACTTGGCATGCGGGTGAGGAAGTATATCTGGCAGCCTACGGCAAACTCATACAGGAATTCGAAGGCGAGTCCGTACATGTGAGCCATAGGTAGCATGGAGACAATTTTGTCGCCCGGTTTGAGCGGGAGTACTTCAAAAGCGAAACAAGTATTCGACCACAGGCTACGGTAGGGAAGCATGACGCCTTTGGAGTAGCTGGTAGTACCCGATGTGTAGTTGATAACTGCCAGTTCTTCGGGTTGGTCTTTGTGGTATTCCACGTGTTCTTTACGGAAGTTCTTCGGGAATTTACGTCCGAACATCTCATTCAGGTGTTCGCGAGCGTTGGTCAATTTCTCACTACGCGAAACCAGCAAAGAAAAATCGTTCATCAGCAGGATACCTTCCAAAATGGGCATGGCCGCTTCGTTCAGATTCTCCCAAACGATATCGCCTACAAAAAGAAGCTTGGCTTCGGAGTGGTTAACGATGTTGTGAACATTGTCGGCTTTGAATTCATGCAGGATGGGTACCACCACTGCGCCATAAGTCAGCGTAGCCAGGAAAGTGACTCCCCAATGGGAGCTGTTTCGTCCACAAACAGCGATTTTGTCGCCTTTTTGTATGCCACTCTCTTCAAAAATAATATGAAGTTTCTCTATTTTGCGAGCGACATCCTTATATTGCAAAGTGGCTCCTTTGTAATCGGTCAAAGCATCTAAATCCCAATTGTTTTTGATACTATGCTC
Organism: Bacteroides sp.; assembly: GCA_031554505.1. Lineage (GTDB taxonomy): Bacteria > Bacteroidota > Bacteroidia > Bacteroidales > Bacteroidaceae > Bacteroides. Next base: position 14,045 of record JAVBVI010000021.1, read on the forward strand.
GATGTAAGCTATAAAACTTTGATCCATATATTTGCACATTTTAGTATAAACTGTGCAAATATAATCCTTTATTCGTATAACGCAAATTATTTAAGAAAGAAATATAGAGGGCAAGTAGTTATTGGGTACAGAGTTACACCGGAGGTGTGATGTAACTCTGTATGGAGTCTGTTTTAGGAGAGGTACCAGCGATACATTCGCTGTACACCTTCTTCTATTTCGATCTGGTGTTTCCAGCCCAGAGCGTGAAGTTTGGAAGGGTCGGTCAGCTTCCGCATGGTGCCGTCCGGCTTCGTGCTGTCGAAGGTCAGCCGACCTTCGTAGCCTACCGTCCGGACTATCAGTTCAGCCAATGAGCGGATGCTGATCTCCTGGCCTGTACCTATATTAATATGGCAGTTGCGCACTTCTTTGCTGACTGCCTGGAAGGTGTCTTGCGAGTTCACCTTTTCCATCACGAAGACACAGGCATCGGCCATCTCTTCGCTCCAGAGGAATTCACGTAGCGGTGTGCCCGTTCCCCAAAGGGTGACTTCCTCGCCTGTGATGCCGTATTTCTGCAAGACGGTCCGTATTGTTTCTTCCGTGCTTTCACCGTTCACCCCTTCCACCGGACGCAGGTTCAAATCCTTGCGTACAGCCTCCCAGTCGTTGCGTTTCAGGCAATGGGCCAGGTGCACCTTGCGGATCATGGCCGGAAGCACATGGCTTCGTTCCAGGTCGTAGTTATCGTTTGGACCATACAGGTTGGTAGGCATCACGGCAATGTAGTTCGTACCGTATTGCAGGTTGAAACTCTCGCACATCTTTAGCCCGGCAATCTTGGCGATGGCATACGGCTCGTTAGTGTATTCCAGCGGAGAAGTCAGCAACGCTTCTTCCTTCATCGGCTGTTCGGCATCGCGCGGATAGATGCAGGTACTGCCCAGGAAGAGCAGCTTCTTCACCCCGTGATGGAAACTCTCACCGATGATGTTTTGCTGGATTTGCAGGTTTTTGTAGATGAAATCTGCCCGGTACGTATTGTTGGCCATAATACCACCCACGTAGGCAGCGGCCAGAAACACGTACTCCGGTTGTTCTTCGTCGAAGAATTGGCGTACAGCTACTCCATCTAGCAAATCCAGTTCTTGGTGCGTGCGACCGATGACATCCGTATATCCCTTCGCCTGCAGGTTCTTTAGGATGGCCGATCCCACCAGTCCGCGATGACCGGCGATGTATATTTTTGCGTTCTTTTCCATTATGATAACTTAGTGCTTGTTGGCAATCATGCGTTTTACCTTATCTATATCGTGTGTCACCATGATCTTGACTAATTCAGAGAAAGACGTTTGGGTGGGATTCCATCCGAGCAGTGTCTTGGCTTTGGTTGGGTCGCCAAGTAGCAGTTCCACTTCGGCTGGCCGGAAGTATTTCGGGTCGACTTCTACCAGTACCTTTCCGGTAGCTTCATCGATACCTTTTTCCTCAATGCCCTCGCCTTCCCAACGGATGCTGATACCTGCTTCGGCAAAAGCCAGTGTGCAGAATTCACGTACGGTATGCATCTCGCCGGTGGCGATCACAAAATCTTCGGGCGTTTCGTGTTGCAGCATCAGCCACATACATTCCACGTAGTCCTTGGCGTATCCCCAGTCGCGCAGGGCATCCAGATTGCCCAGATAGAGCTTGTCCTGTTCTCCTTGTCGGATGCGTGCCACAGCCAGGGTGATCTTGCGCGTCACGAAGGTCTCCCCGCGGCGTTCGCTCTCGTGGTTGAAGAGGATGCCGTTCACAGCAAACATACCATAGCTTTCGCGGTAGTTCTTAGTGATCCAGAAGCCGTATTGCTTGGCCACACCGTACGGGCTGCGCGGGTAGAACGGAGTAGTTTCGCTTTGCGGAATCTCCTGTACCTTGCCATACAGTTCCGAAGTGGAAGCCTGGTAGATGCGGGTCTTCTTCTCCAATCCCAGAATGCGTACGGCTTCGAGCATGCGCAGGGGGCCGAGTGCATCGGCCTCGGCGGTGTATTCGGGCACGTCGAAGCTCACTTTGACATGGCTCTGGGCGGCCAGATTATAGATTTCATCGGGTTGTACCTGCTGGATGATACGGACGAGCGAACTAGAGTCGGTCATGTCGCCGTAATGCAGGTCGATGGTACGTTTCTGTTTCATGTCGCGCACCCATTCGTCGAAGTACAGGTGTTCGATGCGACCTGTGTTGAACGAGGACGAACGGCGAAGTATGCCGTGGACTTCATACCCCTTTTGCAAGAGTAATTCGGCCAGGAATGAACCGTCCTGACCAGTAATGCCGGATATAAGGGCTTTCTTCATGATAAGTTGTTGTTAGTAATATGTTGCAAATTTCTGCATTTTTCATGGGATACGCAAGTCAAATCGATCCTTTAGTTTGCCGGTTCGCTCAATTCCTTCTTCTTCATCCATTTGTCCATGACCAAAGCGATGGCACCGTCGCCAGTGACATTGCCTGCTGTGCCGAAGCTATCCATTGCAATATACAAGGCAATCATCAACGCCTGTGTCTGTTCATCGAATCCCAGTACCGATTGCAATACCCCCAGTGCTGCCATGATGGCTCCACCCGGAACTCCCGGCGCGGCTACCATGGTGATACCTAGCAAAAAGATGAATCCGGCGAAAAGCGGAAAATCATACGGCATTCCTTGCATCATCATCAAAGCCAGTGCGCACGCCACAATTTTCAACGTACTGCCCGACAGGTGGATGGTGGCGCATAGCGGTATCACAAAACCGGCAATATCGGCCGATACACCGTTCTTCTTGGCCTGTTCCAGCGTCACCGGAATGGTAGCGGCCGACGATTGGGTACCTAATGCTGTGAAGTATGCCGGCAACATACGTCGCAAGAGCTTGAAAGGATTCCGTTTGACCACCGCACCCGCCGCACAGTATTGCAGGATAAGCACGGTGATATGTACAGCGAATATCACTCCGATGATCTTGATGAAAACCGCCAGGATGCTGAACACTTGTCCGGTATGCGTCATGTTCAGGAAGATGCCATATATATAAATAGGTAGAAGCGGAATAATGACGTACTTGATGGTCCGGGTGATGATCTCCTCAAAATCGGCTACTACATTCTTCATCGCCTGGCTATCCATAGCAGCCAGCCCCAACCCGACAACGAAAGACAGCACCAAGGCGGTCATCACATCGAAAAGCGGTGGAATGGTCATGGAAAAGTAAGCTATTGCTCCGCCCACATCACTGACGGCATGGAGTGGAGTCGTGGTATCGATGAGCGAAGGGAACAAAGCCACTCCGGTAAAATAAGAGAAGAATCCCGCAAATAAGGTGGAACTGTAAGCAATAAGTGTCGTGATCAGCAGCATCCGTCCGGCACCCTTTCCGATGTTGGCAATGGCCATAGTGACTAGCCCCACAATAATGAGCGGAACGGCAAATCCCAGAAATTCGCTGAAAAGAGCATTGAAGGTGACAAACAGACGCACCAACGGTACGGGAAAGAGATATCCTGAAGCAATTCCCAGGATGATAGCGATAATAATCCGACCTAACAGGCCCACGCGTATTTTCTTCATAAGGAGAACAAAAGGGTTTCCGGCAAATGTACTCCTTTTTAGTTTAAAAATCCCGAACAAATGCTATATATATATGTTATAATTAAACAAAACTAAAAAAGGAAAGGTGAAAAGTATGATAACGCAGAATAAGATGGATGTCGGTTTGATAGGGCTGGCCGTGATGGGTGAAAACCTGGCTTTGAATATGGAAAGCAAAGGATGGCGAGTCGCTGTATACAACCGGACAGTTCCTACTATAGAAGAGGGGGTAGTCGAACGTTTTCTTCAAGGACGTGCTCAAGGCAAGAACATCCAAGGATATACTGATATAGAAGCATTCGTGCATTCCATTGCTGTTCCCCGTAAGATCATGATGATGGTGCGGGCGGGCTCTCCTGTGGACGAACTGATGGAGCAGCTTTTCCCATATCTTTCTCCGGGCGATATCTTGATCGATGGTGGCAATTCCAATTATGAGGATACCAACCGCCGGGTGGAACTGTCTGCCCGGAAGGGTTTCCTGTATGTCGGGTGTGGGGTGTCGGGTGGCGAAGAAGGGGCGCTGAATGGTGCTTCGTTGATGCCGGGAGGAGCAGCCGAAGCATGGCCGCACATACGTTCCATTCTGCAAAGTATTGCCGCTAAAGCGCCAGATGGCACTCCTTGCTGTCAGTGGGTAGGTCCTGCCGGGGCCGGGCACTTCGTAAAGATGATTCACAATGGTATTGAGTATGGTGACATGCAGCTCATTGCCGAAGCCTACTGGGTGATGAAGAAGGTAGCAGGCATGTCGAACGAAGAGATGGCCGACGTATTCGAACGCTGGAACGAAGGGAAGTTGCGTAGTTATCTGATAGAGATCACCTCGCACATCCTGCGGCATAAAGACAAGCAGGGTGCTTACCTGATTGATAAGATTCTCGATACGGCCGGACAGAAAGGAACCGGTAAATGGTCGGTCATCAATGCCATGGAATTGGGGATGCCGTTGGGGCTGATTGCCACGGCGGTATTCGAACGCAGTCTCTCTGCGCAGAAGACTCTCCGCCAGGAAGTAGCTGCCCAATACCCGCTGCCGAAGACCATGTCTGTCTACGCATCATCGGGTGGGAGCAGCGAACTGATCGATCATCTACACGCGGCTCTGTATGCTTCCAAACTGGTTTCTTACGCACAAGGATTTGCCGTCATTCAAGCGGCCTCCGATAGCTTCGGATGGGAACTCGATCTGGCTGCCATCGCCCGATTGTGGCGGGGCGGATGTATCATTCGGAGTGTATTTCTAAACGATATTGCTGCTGCCTTCGAAGCCGAAGACCGTCCGCCACACCTGTTGCTGGCACCTTATTTCCGGGACGAGATTGCTCTTCTGCTTCCCGGTTGGAAAAAGCTGGTGGTCGAAACCCTTTCGGGCGGTTTGCCTGTCCCGGCTTTCTCGTCGGCATTGAATTACTTCTATTCGCTTGCTTCGGGTTCCCTGCCTGCCAATCTGTTACAGGCGCAGCGCGATTATTTCGGAGCTCATACATTCGAGCGGACAGATCAGCCTCGAGGCACTTTCTTTCATGAGAATTGGACCGGAACCGGCGGTGATACCCGTTCCGGATCTTATAATGTATAATGTATACTTGTCGGATTATGGATAAATTTGTCATGGTTATATTCGGGGCTTCGGGCGACTTGTGCAAACGAAAGCTAATGCCTGCCTTGTACTCCTTGTACAGGAGCAACCGGCTTACCGGTACGTATACCATCCTCGGCATAGGACGTACATCGTATACTGACGACTCATACCAGGCTTATATTCTGAACGAACTGAAAACCTTCGTGCAACCGGGTGATCAGGGCGAGGAGTCGATGCGGGCTTTTGCCGGTCACCTCCGTTATCTTTCCATGGACCCGGCCGAGGAAGCCGGATACACGAACCTTCGTGAACGCTTGCAACAACTCACCGGCGAGGTGCAACCCGATAACCTGTTGTTCTATCTGGCTACCCCTCCGTCACTATATGGTGTGGTACCGCTTCATCTGAAGAAACAGAAACTGAATCAGGGACGTGCCCGCATCATTGTTGAGAAACCGTTTGGGTATGACCTCGAATCGGCCCAGAAGCTGAACCGGGTGTATGCTTCGGTGTTCAAGGAACATCAGATATATCGCATCGACCACTTTTTGGGAAAAGAAACGGCGCAGAACTTGCTCGCCTTTCGTTTTGCCAATGGCATCTTCGAACCGTTGTGGAACCGCAACTACATTGACTATGTGGAGGTAACGGCGGTGGAGAATCTCGGTATCGAGCAGCGAGGTGGGTTCTACGACTCCGCCGGGGCACTGCGTGACATGGTGCAGAATCACCTGATTCAACTGGTAGCCCTGACTGCCATGGAGCCACCCGCCGTGTTCAATGCCGATTCCTTCCGCAACGAAGTAGTCAAAGTGTATCAATCGCTCACTTCGCTTGATGAGACAGATCTGGACGAACACATCGTCCGCGGACAATACACCGCATCGGGCAGTAAGAAAGGATACCGCGAGGAGCAGGGCGTACCAGCCGACTCGCGGACAGAGACTTATATTGCCATGAAGCTGAACATCAGCAACTGGCGTTGGAACGGCGTGCCGTTCTACATCCGTACCGGCAAGCAGATGCCGACTAAAGTTACGGAAATTGTGGTGCATTTCAAGGAAACCCCGCACCAGATGTTCCATTGCCACAGTGGCGACTGTCCACGTGCCAACAAACTCATCCTCCGCTTGCAGCCCAATGAGGGCATTGTCCTGCGCATCGGACTGAAAGTACCGGGAACCGGTTTCGAAGTAAAGCCGGTTTCAATGGACTTCAGCTACGACCAGTTGGGCGGAGTACCTGCCGGCGATGCCTATGCCCGGCTCATCGACGACTGTATTCAAGGAGATCCCACCCTCTTCACCCGCAGTGATGCGGTGGAAGCCTCGTGGAAGTTTTTCGACCCCATACTTCAATACTGGAAAACGCATTCTGAAGCCCCGCTGTACGGTTATCCTGCCGGAACCTGGGGACCCCTCGAGAGCGAAGCCATGATGCACGAGCACGGGGCCAACTGGACGAACCCTTGTAGAAACTTAACTAATACAGAACAATATTGTGAACTATGAAACCGTACATTTATTCTTCCAACTCTGAAACCGCCCGGGGCTTAATTCTTCACCTGGTGAAGATGTTGCTCGACCATCCGGAAAAAACGTTTCACATAGCCGTGAGTGGTGGTACTACCCCGGCCTTGATGTTCGACCTTTGGGCCAATGATTACAGGGATATCACTCCCTGGAAACAACTGAAGATGTATTGGGTGGACGAGCGATGCGTACCTCCCGAGAATTCGGACAGTAACTACGGACTCATGCGTGGATTGTTGTTGGGCCGTGTGCCCATTCCCTATGAGAATATCTTTCGTATCCGGGGAGAGGATAACCCTATGAAAGAAGCTGTACGTTATACGCAACTGATCAAGAAGGAGGTACCTCTGCGTGACGGTTGGCCTATGTTCGACATTGTTTTACTGGGCGCCGGCAGCGATGGGCATACTTCGTCTATTTTCCCCGGTCAGGAGCGGATGCTGATCTCCGATCATATTTACGAGCCCAGTATCAACCCCAACAACGGGCAGCGACGGGTGGCGATGACCGGAAACCCCATCCTGAATGCCAAAAAAGTTATATTCCTGATTACAGGCAAAGACAAAGCATCTGTTGTGGAAGAGATGTTTCTTTCCGGTGATACCGGTCCGGCTACCTACATCGCCCATCATGCTCAGAACGTGGAGCTTTTTCTGGATGATTCGGCAGCAGCCAGAATTTGTACAAGACTGAAACTAAAGTGAGGCAGGCCGGGAGATTATCCCCATGCCTTGAAAACCGGCTCTGGTTTTTGTATTTCCGATTCAAATCCAAACCAATAACCCTTAACTTGATCTTTCACGGGCAGATAGCACAAACGCAGACTATCTCTATACGTACCGTAGATAACTTCCCAAGCTGGGGGAGGGACTTGCCTTTTGGTGACAACGCTCTCGGCCGGGGATTTTTTGAGCGACATGCCTGCCTCGACCCAGGCGATGGTGACGTGGTGGGCATAGTCCGGATGCTGCTTCCGGCAGAAGTCGTACAGCAGTGCTCCTCTCTTCTCCAGGCTTAGCGGCTGGTCTATCAGATTACCTTGCACGAGGAAGGTCAGGAAGTCTTCGAGGAATCGTTTGTTTTCCAACATTAACTTCCGGGTGACGGAGCGCCAGGCGGTTGCATTGTAGAAACCATCGAGCAGCCGGGATAGCTGACGGGCGGTCTGTAGCTCGTCGGGCGTGATTTCATTCGTTTGCAATACTTCGTAAGGCGGGTAGGGGGAGTAGCGTATGCCTAACTCTTCGGCATTCCGGCGCATCTCTGTTCCGGGGAGCAATTTCAGCGATTCCAGTTGTATTTCGGCACAACCGTAGGAGGCGAGGGTATGCACGTCTTCGAACACCTCGTTCAGGTGGTACAGAGGTAGACCGGCGATGAGGTCGGCATGGGTCTCCATGTTGTCCAGTGAGCTGAGGAAGCGCAGACCTTCCAGTGCATCCGCCAGCTTACCAGCCCTTTTACTGGCTTTGAGCACCGGCTCGCGCAGACTTTGTATGCCGGCTTCCAGGTGCAGCAATCCTTTGGGAAGTTGTTTCAACTCCTCTTTCAGTTCGGATGAAAGCAGGGCGGGATGTATCTCCAGGTGGAAACACATATCGGGGAACTTCCGGAACAAGTCCAGCAGCTCTTTGGATCGCCGGGTGCTATAGTTAAAGGTGCGGTCCAGCACGCGTACATTCTTGATGCCGTGCGCGTGAATATTAGCCAACCGTTTTTCGATGGCTCTCATGCCGATAGTACGTACCGGCTTTTCGCCGCCACTTACGCAGAAAGCACAGGTGTTGAAGCATCCGCGGGTGGTTTCCAGTTGCACGAACGGCTTGTCCCACCGGAAGAAAGGGCTGGTCTCGGGAGCTTTTATACGGGAGAAATGCTCTACTATAGCCTTCTCTTCGTCGAAGAATTCACGTAAACTAAACCGCTTCTCTATGTGCTTTCGGGTGATTTTCAGTTCTTCTCTAAGGCGGTGAAAGCTACAGACTCCGGGAATTGCCTCCCAGCAATCCGGCTTATCCCAATAATGTAACCATTCTATGAACGATACTTCTCCTTCTCCGCGGAATACAACGTCAATATAGGGGTGCTGCCGTATAAACCGTTCATTCTCGCTAGAGGAATAATCTTTCTCTTCCTCTTCTGTCTTCCCACCCAGGAACTCCGGGCCACCCAGAATGATGATGCACTTGGGCAGCAAGGCGTTTACCCGTGCCAGGATTTGCAGCAACATCTCCCGATTGAATAGCCAACAGGTGGAAGCGATCACATCCGGACGCTTCCTGACCATTTCGTCGACTATCATCCCCAGGTTTTCGTTGATCGTAGCCGATACCACGTCCCACTCCACGTTGGGGTTGTTCTGCACCTGCGCATGCAGGGCCGGAAGCGCCATCGAGGAGTGGGCGTATGAGCTGTTCAGGTCGAGCCAGAGTAGTTTCATGCGGTAGTTGTTAGGCGAATGAAGCCATGATGTCTACCACCATCTTCACGATGAACAGCGCGCCGATGATGTACACCGGTATGGAGATCTCTTTGTGCCGTCCGGTGAGCAGTTTCAGGAATACGAAGCCGAGTATACCGAACACGATACCTTGTGCGATGCTGTAAGCAAACGGCATCATGATCATGGTCAGGAAGGCAGGGATCGACTCGGTGAAGTCGTCGAAGTTGATGCGCAACACGGACGAGAGCATGAACAGTCCCACGATGATCAGTGCCGGGGCGGTAGCCTGTGCCGGAACGATGAGGAAGATGGGAGCCAGGAACATGGCAATGAAGAAGAACAGCGAGGTGCTGACAGCCGTCAGTCCGGTACGTCCGCCCGAAGCAACGCCCGAAGCGCTTTCCACGTACGAAGTCACCGTGCTTACACCCAGGACAGCGCCTACGGTAGTGCCCAGTGCATCGGCAAACAACGCCTTGCGTACTTGGGGGAAGTTGCCATCCTTGTCTATCAGCCCGGCTTTGGTGGCTACGCCGAGCAGCGTGCCTACCGTGTCGAACAGGTTGACCATCAGGAAGGTGAATACCACCAGCAGCATATCCAGCGTGAACACCTGTCCCCACTCGAATTGACAGAAGATGGGAGCGATGCTGGGTGGTGCGCTGACAATGTTTCCTTCGGGCAGATGAGCCACACCGAGGAAGAGGGCGAAAACCGTTGCCGTCAGTATACCAATCAGTATGGCACCCGGTACGTTGCGGGCCAGCATCACACCTGTCAGTACCAATCCCAGGACAGCTACCCAGACACCATGATCGCCCAGGTTGCCCAAGGTAACGGTGGTGAACTGACTGTCCACGATGATACCTGCCTGCTTCAACCCGATGAAGGTGATGAAGAGTCCGATACCTACCGGAATGGCGTCTTTCAGTGTTTGGGGGATATTATTGACGATAATCTCTCGTACATTGCAGAAGGTCAGCAGGATGAAGATGATACCTTCGATGAATACGGCCGTCAGGGCAAACTGCCAGGAATAACCCATCGTCAGCACCACCGTAGCAGCGAAGAAGCTGTTCAGTCCCATGCCGGGAGCCTGTGCCACCGGTATATTGGCCATGAAAGCCATGAAGAGGGTACCAGCTACGGCAGCCAGGGCGGTGGCGGTGAACAAAGCCGCTTTATCCATTCCGGTATCGCCCAGAATGATGGGGTTCACGATGAGGATGTAGGACATGGTAAGGAACGTGATGAGCCCGGCAGTCATTTCTTTGCGTACCGTTGTTCCATGCTCGCTGAGTTTGAATAATTTCTCTAACATAATCGTTCAATTAAAAGGTCCATTTGGCAGCCAGGGTGGGGAACACGTAGAAGTCGTTCGTGTAGTAGAAGTTTTTGCTCAACTCTACTTCACTTCCCAGCGAGAAGTTCTTCGTGGCGTTGTACCAGAACTGCGGCTGGGTGAGGAATACGAACTTCTTGCCCCCTTTGCCGGTAGCTCTGTCCTTGTTCTCTGTCCAGAGGTCCATGAAACCGCTCATGGTAAACTTGTCTTCGAACAGGTTTACGCCCCAGGTTACTGTCCACTGGAAGTCGTCGCTATGTTTTTGGAATGCGTTGTATTTGTACACCAGGTAAGTACCCATGATGGCTTTGCCCAGGGTGAAGCCATACGAAGCTCCCAGTAAGTAAGCGTTGGGGATGGCTCCCGGAACACCTTCTACCACACCGCCGTTGTACTCCACGTGCGCTGCGATGGGACCGTCCCAGAACTTCAGGTCGCGTGCTATTTCCCAGTAGGCCGAGTTCACCGCACCTTTGGCACCGTCATACGTCATGTCGATGAAAGCGAAGGTCGAACCCCACTTATCGGGTTTGAACATCTCTACGGTGGTCAGCATGAGGTTGCTCGGCATATCGTTCGGAGCCATAGCGTGACGAGGAACGTAGTGTAACTGTACATTTTGGGCGATCATTGCTACCGAAGGCAACAATAGAAGCAGGGAAATAGCGATTTTGCGTACCATAATTCGTATTGTTTTTAGTAATTATTTAAATTGGAGCCCAAAAATATTAAAATATCTTCATACCCGAAGTGTTTTAGCTGAAATAAGCAGTCCGGATGCCTTCTTTTTTCTTTCGATACTCATAAGCAGGTAGGACAGGCAGCCAAAGAAACCTTTTGTAGGTATTGGATGTTATCTAATATGGGTGTACTTTTGTAGCCAATCTTTAAGTTAATTTGTATGGCACATCATCATGAACATCATCACGAGCATACCCCGAAGCTCTCCTCGCTCCATGCGGCTTTTCTTACGGGTATTGCGCTGAACATCGCTTTCGTACTGGTGGAGTTCGGCGTCGGATTCTATTACGATTCCCTGGGACTTATCTCGGATGCCGGGCACAATCTGGGCGATGTCGCCAGTCTGGTGCTGGCCATGCTGGCTTTTCGCCTGGCGAAGGTTCATGCCAACGGCCGGTACACATATGGGTATAAGAAGAGTACCATCCTCGTTTCGCTGCTCAATGCCGTGATTCTGCTGGTGGCGGTGGGCATCATCATTGCCGAGAGTATCGGTAAATTACTGAATCCCGTACCGGTAGAAGGTGCTGCCATTGCCTGGACAGCAGGAGTGGGCGTGCTGATTAACGGTTTCACTGCCTGGCTCTTCATGCGCGACAAGGAGAAGGACCTGAACGTGAAGGGTGCTTACCTGCATATGGCTGCCGATGCGCTGGTTTCGGTAGGGGTGGTCGTTTCGGGCATCGTGATTGTATATACCGGATGGACCATCATCGACCCGATTCTCGGATTGGTCATAGCTGTTATCATTGTGGTTTCTACCTGGGGACTGCTACACGACAGCTTGCGCTTGTCGCTCGACGGGGTTCCGGTGGGCATTGACAGCACACAGATAGAACAGCTCATTGCTGCGCAACCGGGGGTGATGGAATGCCATCATGTACATATCTGGGGCATCAGTACCACGGAAGTGGCCCTGACCGCCCATGTGGTAGTGCAGGATACGACGAATATGGAAACCATCCGCCAGCAGGTGAAGCAGCAGTTGCTCGATGCCGGTATTACCCATGCCACGCTGGAGTTCGAGTGCGGCGGAGCATGCAGTGACTGTTCTTGCTAACGGAAGAAAATGATAAAATGAAGAAAACGGTTCTCACTCTTTTCAAATGGTTCTTGCCGGTACTCTTCGTATCGTATATGGCCGGCATCACCTTGTTCACCCACTCGCATGTAGTCAATGGGGTGACCATCGTGCATTCGCATCCATTCAAGAAGGGAACCGAACATAAACATACTAGCCATGAGGTGCAACTCATTCACTACCTGTCTCACCTCATTTTAACCGAAGCCGGAAGCCTGACTGTCGTTTTCGGTCATGTTCCCGTATTTATCGTAGTACTGCTCACAGCTTACCTATGTACAGGCTACATATCCCGCTCGACGGAACATATCCGTCTTCGTGCTCCTCCCACTGTTCTTTCCTACTGAAAAGAGTTCTATGATTATTTACTAAACCAAGGTGTAATCTGCCGGAATACTGGCAGACAGATGGCCTATTATACCAGTTAATTACATGAAGAAGATTATTTTTATGCTTGTAAGCTATTGTTGTGTCCATATTACAGTAATGGCTTCGAACCCGTTTGTGCCGGGAGTGAAGAAAACCGATGCCAACATTGTAGGCCATGTACTCAATCTACAGACCCGGGAACACCTTTCTTATATTACCATTTCGCTCCGGGGAACCACCATCGGTACGGTGACGGATGCTACGGGGCACTACTTCCTGAAAAACTTGCCCGAAGGCGACTTTGTGCTCGAAGTGAGTGGTGTAGGCTACAAGAAACAAAGCCGCCCTGTGACGTTGAAGAAAGGAACCACACTCGAAGAAGATTTTGAGATCGAGGAAGATCTGATAGCCCTCGAAGGGGTGGTAGTATCGGCCAACCGCAGCGAAACCACCCGCCGCATGGCACCTACGCTGATCAACGTGGTCGACTTGAAACTTTTCGAAAAGACCAACTCGTCCACACTGTCGCAAGGGCTGAACTTCCAGCCGGGTGTGCGGGTGGAAACCAATTGCCAGAACTGCGGATTCCAACAGGTACGTATCAACGGGCTCGACGGACCGTACACGCAGATCCTGATCGACTCACGACCCATCATGAGTGCCCTGTCGGGTGTGTACGGATTGGAACAGGTTCCTGCCAGCATGATCGAGCGGGTGGAGGTGATGCGCGGAGGCGGATCGGCTCTGTTTGGCTCATCGGCCATTGCGGGAACCATTAACATCATCACCAAGGAACCGTTGCGTAATTCCGGACAGGTGTCGCATACGTTTGCATCGATCGGAGGAAGCGATTCATTCGATAATGTCACGTCGCTCAATGCTTCGCTCGTTACGGACGACTACCGGGCGGGGCTGTACGTTTTCGGCCTGAACCGCCACCGCTCGGCGTACGATGCCGATGGCGACGGATATTCCGAGATGCCGAAGCTGAAAAACCAGACAGTGGGTTTCCGTTCGTACTTCAAGACGAGTACCTACTCCAAGCTGACCTTCGAGTATCACCACCTGCAAGAATTCCGCCGGGGAGGGAATAACCTGGACCGTCCGCCACACGAGGCTGACATTGCCGAACAGTTGCAGCATGCCATCGATGGAGGCGGGTTGAAGTTCGACTACTTCTCGCCCAACGAAAAGCACCGCCTCAGTGTCTATGCCTCGGCACAGAACACTGACCGTGACAGCTATTACGGTGGTGGAAAAGATCCGAACGCCTATGGTAAAACGACTGATCTGACCTTTGTCGGCGGTTCGCAGTACGTCTACCAATTTGACCGTTGTCTCTTCATGCCTGCCGACTTTACCGCCGGTGCCGAATATTCGGGCGACTGGCTCGAAGACGATATGTGGGGCTACGACCGGTATACCAACCAACATGTGAATATCGGCAGTTTCTTCTTCCAGAACGAATGGAAGAACGACCACTGGGGTATTCTGCTGGGCGGACGGCTGGACAAGCACAATATGGTCGATCACGTCATCTTCAGTCCGCGGGCTAACCTGCGGTTCAACCCCACGGAGGATATCAACCTGCGGCTCAGTTATGCGTCGGGTTTCCGCGCTCCGCAGGCATTCGACGAAGATCTGCATATAGAGAATGTGGGTGGAACGGTGTCGGTCATCGACCTGGACGAGAATCTGAAAGAAGAGAAGTCGCACAGCCTCAGTGCCTCGGCCGATATGTACCAGCGCTTCGGGGCGTGGCAGGCCAATGTGTTGGTCGAAGGGTTCTACACCCGCTTGCTCGATGCTTTTACGCTGAGTGAGCCTGTGGAGATAGATGGGATCTTTCACAAAACGCGCTACAACGGTCCGGGAGCCAAGGTGTACGGGCTGACATTGGAAGGGAAGTTGGCTTACCTCTCGTTGCTCCAGTTACAGGCAGGATTCACGTGGCAGCGCAGCCGGTATGATGAGGCTGTGGAGTGGAGCGAGACAGCTCCGGCAGAGCAGCGTATCTTCCGTTCGCCCGACCGTTATGGTTACTTCACCGCTACCTGCACACCGACGAAACGCTTCTCGGTGGCTTTGTCTGGAACCTATACTGGTTCCATGCTGGTGCAGCACATGGCCGGATATATTTCCGAAGATGTAGCGGTGAATACCCGTGACTTCTTTGATATGGGTGTTAAGCTGGCGTATGATATCCCGTTGTACAAGTCGGTCAGCCTGCAAGTCAATGGTGGGGTGCAGAATATCTTCAATGCCTATCAGCAGGATTTCGACCAGGGTCCCGATCGCGACTCGGCTTATATGTACGGGCCTGCTTCGCCGCGTACTTATTTTGCGGGGTTGAAAATAAGCTATTGATGGATGGAAAGGAGTGCCTCTGAAAATCAAAATGTTACAATGAACAAAATGATAATTCAGAGGCCTTTACAATCGCTTATTTCGGGGTAGTGTGCTCTTTAGGCGAAAAAACGCGCTGGATTTTAAATGATGTTTTTCCTGGTGTCTGCATATCTTGTTAAACTCGAGTAATTTATTCTGTTTTTTCTGGAAATGTCTTATTTTTGATAGTTTTTTTAGTTATTTTCTATGTGTATGATAGTTTGGGTCTAAATGAACAATTCAGTGAAGTAGAATAAAAACAGGTCGAAATTTGTAGGTTTAAAACCTACAAGTCGAAAGTTTAAAACCTTCCGATCGAATGTTTTAAACCTTCGGCCCGTTGGTTTTAAACTTTCGGGGAAATTTTTATGACTTTTCAAACATGTAAAACTGTATATTTAACCTAAAACGGTAATTCAAAACACCTGTTTTTGTATTTTAATACAGTATATTTATGCGTTGTTTTGCATAGATGAGTCTGTTTTAATAAAAGTACGGTTTTTGAAATTGTTTAATTTGAATCGTTTTGTTTTAGAAACCGGGTTCTTTCGATTAAAATGATAAAGCAAACGAGGCTGTTGTTTGCTGCTATACTCCTCATACTTGCCGCGTAACAATGTTTCTTTTCCAATAATTTGCAGAATTCCCCTCTCATTTCTATATTTGTACAAATATCGTATGTTCCATCCATTCATACAGTTTGCTATGAAAATACAAAAAAGAGCATTGGGAATGATTGTACTATCATTGGTAATGGTACAATTGGCTTTTGGTCAAAGCGATGCCGAAATAGCTCGGGCAAAATGCGAAGAAGCTATCCAGTTGATGGATAATGGAAAAGTGGACGAGAGTATCGTGCTCCTGAAGGAGGCGCAGAAACTCGATTCCAAGTCAATGACTTATCCTTATGAAATGGCTTTTGCTCACTATCTGAAAGAAGATTACAAGGAATCTGTCCAGATTCTGGAAAAGCTCCTGAAGCATCCGGATGTTACGGAAATAGTGTATCAGTTGTTGGGCAATAGCTATGATATGCTCGGTAAACCCGATAAAGCGCTCAAAACATACGATGCCGGACTGAAGAAATTCCCTACATCCGGTGCTCTTTATCTGGAAAAAGGTAATGTGTATTGGCTTCAGAAAGAATATGACCAAGCCCTTCCTTTTTACGAGAAAGGCATAGAAGTGGCCCCGACCTTTCCGTCCAACTATTACCGGGCAGCCATTATTTACTGCAATTCGGATGAAGAAGTCTGGGGAATGGTTTACGGCGAAACCTTTATAAACCTGGAACGGAACACCCAACGCACAGCCGATATAAGTGCCCTGCTCTACGAAACATATAAGGATGGAATCATATTTGCCAATGACACCACTGTCGCTGTGAGTTTCTGCAGAAATACGGTGATAACGTTGGACGAGCTGCAAGCGTTGAAGATACCATTCGGCAGTGCGTACGAATCGACTTTGTTGTTGTCTGTCGCCGACGAAAAGAGCATCGATCTCAACTCTCTGGACAGGATACGTACCCGCTTTTTGGAAGAGTATTACCATTTGAAGTACAATGAACAATACCCCTTCGCTCTGTTCGACTATCAAAACAAACTGAAAACTGCCGGACATCTGGAAGCATACAACCACTGGATACTTATGGCAGGCGATGAAGAGGCCTTTGCCAAATGGATGGCCGACAATGCCCGCAAGTGGGACGACTTTGTGAAGTGGTTCAATGAAAATCAGTTTGCAGAATAATAAGAACGAATAGAAATAACTGATATGAATAGAATAACTCTTCCGCGCAATATTTAATAACTGGTTGCATTTCATACATATACGCACTTATTTATAACTTCAAAATTCTATATGTATGAAAAATTATTTAGGCCTTTTTCTGCTCCTGTGCATTCCTTTGTTCATCTCCTGTGATGACGACGATAATGGTTTCCCGAGTTCTAAGGACGACTTTAGTTTTAGCGGGAAAAGTCTGAAAGAAGTGAAGCAAGCCATGCAGGGCATTTGGCTTCTATCGAATGAGTCGGGTGAGATAGTAAACGATGGTCAGAGAGATCATTTTAAGATCATGATTGACGGTAATAAAATCTCCATTACAAGTAACTCGACCTATGCGACTCTGGAATCTCCCAGAATGTATGATATTATATGGTCGGAGGTCACGGTGAATGATGCCTGGGAAAAGATGTATTCTTTCTTCCCCAAATACGATGACATAGAAGTGATGACCTATGTTCCTTATGTTCCTTATGAATTAAAAGACAATATTCTGAAAATCGGCACGCACCTTGGAGGGGAGGTGTCTTTCATATACTATAAATATACATATATTGATTATAAGTAAATTTTAATTGCTCTTCCGATAACTCAAAATAGCCCATGTATTGAGTGCTAATGCAAATGCACACAGCGCAAAGAACTGGGTGGTCATCTCGCCGAAAGCGCTCCCTTTCAGATACACAAGCCGCATCACTTGCATAAAGTATTTCAACGGATTGAAGATAGTAATGATCTGTGCCCATTGCGGCATACTGGTCACGGGAGTAAACAGCCCGCTCATCAGGATCAGGATCATCATAAAGAAGAACATCACGAACATGGCCTGCTGCATGGTGTCCGAATAGTTGGAAATAACCAGCCCCATGCCCGAAACTACCAGAATATAAATGGTAGCGAAGAAGTAGACGGTCACCAGATTGCCTACCGGATAGAGCCCATACACAAAGATAGCCAGGCACATACAAAGTGTCAGTACGATAAAACCGATGATCCAGTAAGGAATGAGTTTGGCCAGTACGAACATCAATTTGCTGACCGGTGTCAC
>JAVBVI010000040.1:0-5047 GCA_031554505.1 Bacteroides sp.
TGCCGGATCGAGTTGTGACCTGTGCTTCAAGATGTGAATATGTTTTTTCAAAATGAGGGGATGTTTGCGCCAATATACAGGGGTGATTTGTCGACTTTTTTTATCCGAGAAAAAAAGATCGGGAACACTCCTCTGGGGAGAATGAAAGAAAAAGCAAGAAAAATGGCTCAAAAAGCATTCTGGCTATATTAAAGATAAACTAGCTGCGATTGAAACCATGACAGCAATTTTCAGAAAAGCAAAGAAAAAACAAGAAGAAACCCCTCAGAAAATGGGCCATAGCGCCTTCTGAGGGGTCTCGAACAAAAAGCAATAAAATGTTGTAGAGTTGTTGTAGAGTGAAAAACTACTTCAGATAGTTTTTCATTCTATCTGTAAAGTATATTTTATATTCTCCAGCTTCGTCAGTGTAGATAAAATATGCGTCAATTTCGGGATGAGACTGGATAAAAGCCTCCGCTTCTTCGAGTCCCATGACCATGAAAGCGGTGGCTAATGCGTCGGCCGTCATGCAATCCTTGGCAAGAACAGTGGCGGAAAGGATGTTGTGTTGCACCGGATAACCGGTTCGTGGGTCAATGGTATGGGCGTACTTCTTCCCATCCTTATAATAATAGTTACGATAGTTGCCTGAAGTGGCCAGTGCAGCATCCGACAGTTCGATGACGGTTTGCAGTTCCTGATTGATGGACAGCGAATCGTTGATGGGTTTATTGATGCCGATCCGCCAGGAAGCTTTTTGGGGATTATGGCCTTTGGTTACAATTTCTCCGCCAATATCTACCAGATAGTTCCGGATACCTTTTCGGTCTAAGTAGTGTGCGATGACGTCCACAGCATACCCTTTAGCGATGGCACTGCAATTGAGCATGATGCGCGGATCGTCTTTCACGACTCGACCGTTCGTTAACTTAACTTTTTGGTATCCAGTGATCTGCAGCAGGCTATCTATCATCCCTGCATCAGGGAATTTTCCTTGCTTGAATCCGAATCCCCAGGCATTGGCCAACGGACCTACGGTGATGTCGAATGTGCCATTTGTTTCCTGCGAAACTTGCATGGCACGCTCAAAACAGTTTCGGAAGAAGGAATCGACTACTACCTCTTCATTGCGGTTCACCTTCGTAATAGTCGATGTGTCGTTGAACGGAGAGAGAGAACCGTCGAACCGTTTGAGTTCAGCTTCTATTTCCGGCTTCAGGTTGCCATCGTATTGGTAGGTAATGTTGTAGACTGTGCCGAAAACGAATCCGTCGATACTGTTGTACGGCACTGCCGGCTCCTCTCTGCGCTGGCTGACAATCCATATTGTAGCCAACAGCAGCAGCCCCAACCAAACGAAATTTCTTTTAGCCCGTTTTTCCATACCTTATTAAAAACAGAGATGTTCGATGAGAATTTTCAGACCAATCGCCACCAGGATAACGCCTCCCCACCGTTCTGCGTGAAGCTTACGGGCAAAACCGCAACCGCACCGGATACCGAAGTATAGTCCTATCAGCGAGATGGCAAATGATACAAAGCCGATGATACCCACCGGCGAAAGGATAGACCGAAAGTCGTCCACACCCAAAAAGGCGAAGGAAACTCCTACAGCCAGGGCATCGATGCTGGTAGCCACCGCCAGGGTCAGCACTACTTTCAGTGCGGTCGGGTCGAAGTCTTTCCGACACTCCTCATCTTTGAACGATTCCAGAATCATACGTCCGCCGAGCAGGAACAAGATAGCAAAGGCTATCCAGTGGTCGACATTTTCAATGAGGTGGCTGAAGGCGCTGGCACCCAGCCAACCCAACAAAGGCATAATAGCCTGAAACAATCCGAAGAAAAACGCCATGACAAGCATAGGACGCCATTGTATGCGTTTCAAAATAATACCGCTCGCGATGGAGACGGCCAAACAATCCATGGCCAAACCTATGGCAAGCAGCCAGATTTCTAATCCTGTCATGTGTTATAGGGGTAATTTATAAATCAAACTGTAAGTCAAACCGAGGGTAGACGAGCCGTATTTCCCAAACCCGGGTACGTACCACGGATCGCCGTACTCGCTGACGGAGGCTGATAACTTGGACTTGTAGCGTACGGACCATCCCATATGGAAGTTCTTATAAATCTGCACATTCACTCCGCATACCAGTTCGAGCCATTGCACGGTGGCTTTCATCCCGGTGTGGCTAAAATTAATACTGCCCCCCCAGATAGGATCGTTCAGTGCCGGGATATAGCTATCGCCCCAGATGGGGTCGTAGAGCGGTGCATCAATCACGTCGTAAGTGAACGTGCTCATACCATAACGTGCGCCAACATAGAGGAAGCTGCTTTTATCTTTTTTCTTTGACATGGTATTGTAGTCCATGCCAATGCGAAAGAAAGGTGCAGCAGCCTTGTAGTTAATTCCAGTCGACTCGCCCCAGGTATCAGTCTTCCCATATCCCACTTCGATAGTAGGAATGTATTTGTTTTTCAGATTCACACCAAAGCTGATCTCTGAACTGAGGAAGTCGCCTCCCAACAGATAGCTACCTGCGCCCAGCACATCTACCCCCAGAAAGCTACCGCAGTATAAAGGTATCACCTCTTCCGGCTCCTCCTTTTTTACCTGGTCTCTCTTCGGTGTCGGATTGGGGCGCTGCTGTTGGGCTGTCACCGTCTGCGCGGCGAATAACAACAGGAGCAGGCTAATCGCGATAGTGGAAGAACAACTGAATATTCTCTGTTTCATAGGATTGTGCTTCGATTTTGGAGATATAAAGAGAATCAAACTCGACTTTGCTCGATGAGGCTTTGTGAATTTCCTGTTCCATCAAGTAACCGCATTCCACAGACTGGAAATAGGGAGTGTTGTTGTGTATTACATAGAGTGTATCGGTGTATAACGGGCGTCTTACCATATCGTAATGGAACACGAAAACGGTGGTGTCGCCGGTAAACCGCAACGGGAGCGATACCAGGGACACATCTTTCTGGTTGTTCAGTATGATGGAGTCGGTACCCAGCGCCGTGATAGTCAGTGAGTCGAGCGTATCTTTCAGCACCGCGTTATTGTCCGGGTCGATGGTGTAGAACTTGCAATAAATCATGCGTCGTCCTTCCAACGAGCAGTCCGTATCTTCAGAGCAGGACGAAGCCAGGCCGACAGCGGCGCAAACGCCCAGCATAAACAAGAATATTCGAATCAGATTATTCATATGGCAGTGTTGTTAAATGGTCTTTTCTATTTGATAATTATTACGTTCCGGTGCGTTGCGCGATACCAGCTCGGCCACAAACCCGGCGAGGAACAGTTGCGTCCCGATGATCATGGAGGTGAGCGACAGGTAGAAGTAGGGCGAATCGGTCACCAGCCGGTAAGGCAGTCCGTGCGCCATGTTGTACAGTTTGGTAACACCCACGATGATCACCGAGATAAATCCCAGGATGAACATCAGCGAGCCCAGCAATCCGAAGAAGTGCATCGGTTTTACGCCAAACCGGGAAAAGAACCAGAGGGTGATCAGGTCCAGATACCCATTGAAGAAACGGTTCCAGCCGCCAAACTTGGTGGAGCCAAACTTCCGTGCCTGGTGCTGTACCACTTTCTCACCGATCTTCTGGAACCCGGCGTTTTTGGCCAGGTAAGGGATGTACCGGTGCATCTCGCCATACACCTCGATGTTCTTCACCACTTCCTTGCGATATGCTTTCAGTCCGCAGTTGAAATCGTGCAGGTTCGGGATGCCCGATACTTTGCGGGCAGTGGCGTTGAACAGTTTGGTGGGGAGTGTCTTCGACAGCGGATCGTATCGTTTCTGTTTCCAGCCCGATACCAGGTCGTATCCTTCTTTGTTGATCATGCGGTACAGTTCCGGGATCTCGTCCGGGCTGTCCTGCAAGTCGGCATCCATCGTGATCACCACATCGCCTTCGGCCTGTTCGAAACCACAAAACAAGGCGGGCGATTTGCCATAATTGCGGCGGAACTTGATACCACGTACGACTGTCGACTGCGCTTTGAGCTGTTCGATGACCTCCCAGGAACGGTCAGTGCTACCATCGTTGACAAAAATGATTTCGTAGGAGAAGCTGTTCGCTTTCATCACCCGGTCTATCCAGGCATACAGTTCGGGAAGCGATTCTTCCTCATTGAATAAGGGTATTACAACTGATATATCCATCTTCGAAGTGTTTACTGATTAGTAGGAGTCTCTGCCGGTTTTCTTTTCTTCATGGCGAAAAGCGCAGTGGGTATAGCCAGGATACTTCCCCACATCACATTGCTTGACATGATGTTCACGGTGATATTGATCGGGCTTTGCGTCAGGAACTCGTCAAGTGCATCGCGCAGCAAATCATAATTGGCATGCAGTTCCTGGGGAGCCGCCAGCTTTTCTGTTTCCAGCATCTCCAGCGCGTAGTGCAACAGGTATCCATTGTCAAAGAACTGGAAATAGAGATAGTGCCCCACCGTGGTGAGCAACGCCGCAAACAGGTACATAAACAAGGTGAACAGCCAGGCATGTACGAAGCCCAAGCTCCCGCGACATACCCTTTCGCGATACATGCGCGTATAGAAAAATCCCATAAACGGAACCAGCATAGTCAGTACGACATAAGCGGTAGCAAAGAAGGGAACAGTCGTTCCCACGGGGAGTAATATAAATTTGAAAACCCAGAATACTCCCATGTAGGTGCCAAAAAGCATGGCATATCGTTGCAAATAACTTCTTCTTTGATTCATTATTCTATTAAATGAGGCACAAAGGTATAAATAATATTGGTTGGATGGGAAGAAGTGGCTGTTAAAGTTAATAAAGCTTGCCGGGCAGAAGAATATTTTTCGGGTTTTAACTGATTGATGCGTAAATGCTTAGCTGCTTCCAGGTAAAAAAAATGAAAACACCCTATTGCAGGTTATCTAAAAATATCTACCTTTGCACCCGGGTAAGTCCTATACGGCCAGCTCCCTTCGAATCCTCCAGGGCTTGATCGCAGCAAAGGTAGTTGGTTGTAGCGGCGCGATATAGTAAGCTTACCCACCCGCCTCTTTAGCTCAGCTGGCCAGAGC
>JAVBVI010000033.1:0-9523 GCA_031554505.1 Bacteroides sp.
GGGAACATGTTCAACACGTAGAATTTCTCTTTTGAGCTGTCTTCTTTTACCTGATAGGTCTGATCGTCGACCCATCTTTTCTGCCATTTCTTTTCGATCTCCCTGAAATTATATTCCATTGCGATACTCCTTATGTTTATGTGAATGATATCCTTATTAATTTTAGGACGCAAATTTACATGATTATTTTCAGATAATCATGCAGTTGGTCGAAAATCAACTGTTTGGCGCAGGGTACCGGTATTTTGAGGTCAACTATTGCTTTTGTCTGTCCCGTTATCAAATAAAGTACCATTCGATAACAATTGGCACCTTTTGCTGCAAAAAGAGTGTATACTCCAAAACATATAAACCCTTCCGGGTTCTTTTAATTCTTTATTTTTGTAAAGTGGGATTCTGTATGTAGAGTCCTGATATGTAATCTTAAAATAGAATCAACCATGAAGCGATTATTTCTACAGGTATTCGTACTTTTCTTTCTGCTGGCTCCTTGTTTGGCGCAGACAGGCTACAAAAACCCGATTATTCCCGGCTTCTATCCGGACCCCAGTGTATGCAGGGTGGGCGAAGATTATTACCTGGTGAACAGTACTTTCCACTTCTTCCCCGGTGTTCCCCTTTTTCACAGCAAGGATCTGGTGAACTGGGAGCAGATAGGCAACTGTCTTTCCCGCGATTCGCAGTTGAACCTGCAGAATACCTACCCCTCGGGTGGTATCTACGCACCGAGCATCCGCTATCACGAAGGTACGTTCTACATGATCACTACCAATGTGTCCGATAAAGGCAACTTCCTGGTTTATACCGACAACCCTCGCGGCGAATGGTCCGATCCAGTGTGGTTGCAACAAGGCGGTATCGACCCATCGCTCTATTTCGAAGACGGTAAATGCTACATGACCTCCATCCCCGGTTACGGCATCTCACTTTGCGAGATTAATCCGAAGACCGGCGAACAACTCACCCCGACCGTGAAGATATGGAACGGTACCGGCGGACGCTATCCCGAAGGTCCGCATATCTATAAGAAGGATGGCTGGTACTACCTGCTCATAGCCGAAGGAGGTACCGAGTACGGACACAAAGTCACCATCGCCCGCAGCCGGGATCTTTATGGTCCGTACGAAGGCAATCCGGCTAACCCCATCCTGACACATATCAACATGAACGCACAAGACAATCCCATCCAGGGACTCGGCCATGCCGACTTTGTACAAGCACAAGACGGTAGTTGGTGGGTGGTTTGTCTCGGCTTCCGTCCACAATCGTATCTGCACCATTTGTTGGGGCGCGAAACCTTTCTTGCTCCGGTGACGTGGGAGAAGAATGCCTGGCCGGTGATCAACGGCAACGGTACGCTCTCTCTCGATATGGATGTACCTACGCTGCCGCAAACGCCCAAGAAGGAAGCACGCGCCCGGACGCTGTTCAAAGCCAAAGAACTGGGCCCCGAATGGAACTATGTCTACAATCCCGCCCGCGAAAACTATTCGCTCACCGAACGCCCCGGTTATCTGCGCCTGAAACCGACTGCCCTTCCGCTCGACGGTTGGGGAGTCCCGACCTGGGTAGGCCGCCGGCAGCAACATATCGACTGTACAGCCACTACCTGCGTGGAGCTGAAAAATGCCGCTCCCGGTGAGGAAGCCGGATTATCGGTGTATATGATGCACACCTATCACTACGCTGTGTATATCCGTCAACTTGAAGGCGGTAAACAAGCAGTAGGATTGTATTATCGATTGGGCAATATGCGCCACCTGGAGAAAGAGGTGGTTCTCCCCAAAGGTAAGGTGTATCTCCAGGTGCAGGCCGACAAGGACCATTACAGCTTCCATTATTCCACCGACCATAAGAAGTTCGATTCGCTTGGTAAGATGGACACTCGCTTCCTGAGCAGCGAAACGGCTGGTGGCTTCACGGGTATCTACTTTGGTCTATATGCCACTTCCAAAAGCGAGCCGAAAGGTTCTGCCGACTTCGAATGGTTTGATTATACTCACTAGGCTGGGTA
The DNA here is from genome assembly GCA_031554505.1 of Bacteroides sp. GTDB lineage: Bacteria > Bacteroidota > Bacteroidia > Bacteroidales > Bacteroidaceae > Bacteroides. Next base: position 2,015 of record JAVBVI010000033.1, read on the forward strand.
ACTAGTTTATATAAACAAAAACGGAGGCTGTACACGTACATACAGTCTCCGTTTTTGTTTAAATGCATCCCTCTCTTATTTTATATTGATGACTTTCAGGATTTGTCCTATTTGTCGTTGCACCTCATCCATCTGGTTTTCCAATCCGTCGATCCGGCCGGTATTCCCATAGTACTTTTCGTATGCATTGGATAGTTGCGAACTGATGCACCACTCCACATAGAACAGGTTGTGGATCTCTTCTTCCTGAAGCGTGAAATCCGCATAGAGCATTTTGTCCGGATTGTCGCTCATGCAAGTGATTATTCCCTGGCTTTTGAAGTTGTTTATCAGTCGTTTGACATACGTCTTGCCGTTGCGATCCGTAACCACATACACCCGTTTGTCTTGCACATCGCACCATTCTTGTTGTTCGACCCTGCGTACTATGATATACGACTTATCCTGTATGGTTGGGGCCATGCTATCTCCGTTCGCATACAGGCAGTAATATGTTTTGTTGCGTTTGATCATATGGTTGGGTATTTTGATGGTATCGATTACCTCCAGATAATCTGAATTCTCGCAACCGCCAATACCGGCTGCGGCAGATATATCTACGATGGGTATAGAGAAGAGATGATCCTCCGTTGTCTCCGTTGGGTTGCCGGCAGCTTCGTCGCGCAACATGGGGCCGGTGCCGGTTATCAACCAGTCGGAGCTTAGCTGCGGGAATTTACAGAGTATTTTCTCTAATATATCAGAGCCTACCGAACCTTTCTTGTCTCTCATCTTCCCGAGATAGCCATTCGTGAGGCCTAAGTCCTTCTCTACGGGAGTGTGCTTGAGATTTGAGTGATCCAAAAAGAGGAATAACCGTTCAATTGCTTTCATGTTCTATACTATTATCTGTTAAATTTGCCTTTAGTGAAGAAAATATTCTGTTCAATCCTTTGCGAATGAGAGAATATATTCTTATCTTTGTCACATCCTTCCAGGAGGAAGCGGTGGTAAAGGTACGAAAAAGATTCAATCCAGAAAGAAAAACAGAGTTTATGACAAGATATTTAATAGTTTATAGAAAAAATTCAGGTAGAAAAGTATAATTCAAGACCCCCATTGTTGCCAAGCGCTGAAATTATATAAGGCAACCATTCAGTCTTTTTATCCCTTTCTATTCCGTGAAGTAAATCCCGGTTACATACTTGCCGTGACGGCACCCTTCTCTACAGGTCAGTGGCGACTTGTACAGGGGATTCCTGCGCCCGGCGGAAAGGCGTGACCACAGTAAGAAACCATTTAAAAACAAACAAAACATGAAAGCCAATTTGAATATGAGCAGCAAAACATGGGATGTAATCCTGAAAGTAATCATCGCAGCGGTTAGCGCGTTGGTAGGTGCCCTTGGAGCGAATGCGATGACGCTGTAGCCCGACATCTGTAAAAATAGTTTGAAAATGAGGAAAGGTGCAGGTGATACAGGCCTGCACCTTCTCCCGGTAATGAATCAAAAAAATAAAAAGAATTATGAAACAAAGAAGAATAAAAAACTGGCTTTTGATATTTATGGTATTAAATATCTCTCTGACAGCCCAGGCAGACAACGGGCAATCGTTGATGCCGATTGTTCCTACCTCTCCGCAGGCAGAGGCTATCCAGCGGTATGGTAAATACGAAGTAAACAACTCGACGGGGACTCCTGATATTGCCGTTCCGTTGTTCGAGATCAATCATAGAGGCTACCAAATGCCGATGGTTTTGCGATACTCGCCGCAGCCCCTCAAGCCGGGGTACAACTACGATGTATTCGGTCATGGCTGGTCGCTCTCGGTAAACAGTTGCATTTCCAGAAGCATTGAGTCTATTCCGGACGAGTGGCGTGATTTCAAAATAGAAACCAATAAATTAAGTGATACTTATCACATTTTTGAGGCTATTGGGGCGTGTAACTTTTCGCATGATAAGTTTAGTGCTACCCTTCCTAACGGGACCTCTTTCGATTTTGTGATTGACAAAAGCCCCAGCGGAGCGTTGGAGTATATTGTCTCTAATGGTGTCAATGTAAAAATATCTTGTGTTGGAGTATACAATATAAGTTCGTTTACAGTGATTGACGATCAGGGAGTGAAATATACCTTTGATGGAAGTGATACGCCTTATATGGGTTCGGATTCGCAATTCAGGAATAGTTTTGTTTCGTGGTACCTCACCCGTATTGACCTGCCTCATTCTACAGAACCCATTTTATTTGCCTATAATCATGGCATTGAGAGTAAACGGTCCGAACCGTATAATGAAAAGAACATCAAAATAAGTCACAAGTTTGATGTTGTAACGGATGTGGCGAATGCGCAGCTTGTTCCTGATTATGGATCTTATACTTATAAGATGAAACTCCTTTCGTCCATTCAGTATGGTAGCACACAAGTATTATTTGACTATCAAAACCAGAGTCCTACTGCAACTCACAACTACGTTAATCGCATACGTATTACTGACAATAATGTTTTGGTGAAAAGTATTGATTTTGATATGGCTGCCAAACAAGTTCGTTATCCCACGGCATCTGCTGATGAGTTGACTCAATTGAGCCGGATAATCTTGCAGGGTCCTGGTTCTGCTAATGACTCTCAAATCTACAAATGCACATATAATAGTATAGCTTACTCTTTTTCCGGTACTGATCACTGGGGATATCTTAATGAATATGATTCGTCTTATGGTACGTGTAATTTTACTGTGTTTGTAGAGGCGGATCTCATGTACTATAATTTACTGAGTGGCTTGCCAGCAACCAAAGTAAATAAAACAGCACAGGATGTCTGTCCTTTCGATAAAATCAGGTTATCCCGTTATGCTATTGATCATCGGCAACCAAGCGATCCTGAAAGGCATGGAGTACTCGCAACTTTGCAATACCCTACCGGTGGCTCTACCCGGTTTGAATTTGAGAATCATTGGTTTTTGACCTCCACATCCGAGGAAGGGGATTATATCTATGATCGCGCGCAACGAAGAAGAGCCCGGGGTGGGGGATTCCGGATCCGGAAAATAACCAATTATACTTCCGATAATACCATTTCTGATATGAAGACTTATCGTTATGGTAAAACATGCCGGCAGGCCTATTTGGAAGATGGTTATGATTATTGGAGCTATGTTAATACGCCGGATAGTCATACGGGGCTGGGCGAAGCTGTTATAGATCCTACGATTTTGTCTTATGCAAGTTATACTTTTTATTGGACGGAAGGCTATTCTACCCGGAATATGATTTTAGGTTTGAATGCCAACGGGCAGAGGTTGCCTTTTATCCATCCATTCCGTACGGGTTCAATGGCCAATCATGAATGGTCTTGGGAATGCACATTCAGTGTGTCCAATTTCAGAAGGATACTCAATGGCCGGACTCCGGTGGTCTATTCGGACATAACGGTTTATCATGGCGATATAGAAGAAAACGGCTTGTATACTCCTTGGAAAACTTCCGGAAAAACGGAGTCTAAGTACGATATTTATGTGGCTAATACTGATCACGTTTTTTTTGAAACTCCACAATATTATGGTAATGTTATGTCTTATGAAGCCAAACCATACCTCTATAATTTATTGAAAGAGAAGAACGATTACAAGTACGATGGTTCAGGTTTCTCGATCGTAAGGAAAGAGAAGAGGAACTGGAATTTCATCTTCCGAAGTGTTTATGAATATGAGTTTGGTAATACGTATCCTGAGTACCATTACCCGATGCATACAACGATTGGAGATCTTCTTATTTCCAAATCTCCCCGGTTGGGTCATTCCCTTTTGAGTTCCACGCTGATTACTACCTATGATACCGGAGGCAACAGTATCGCAGAGTCCGAAGGATACAGTTACAACAGCCGGGATCAGCTTATTGAAAAGCGTGTTCAGAACAGCAACAGCCAAAACTTCAGAACCACTTTCACCTATCCGCAGGCACCCGCTACAGGTACTACTCCAGCCATCATCCAGCAACTGCTCGATAAGAATATGATTGCTCCGGTACTCAACCAGGTGAAGAGCGTGCAGTATCCCCAACCGGTTTATGAGGACGCGTCGGGTTACCAGATCAATTACCAGGCGTTCGCCCCCGAAGGTACCTCCATCCTCATGCCTGCCGAGCTGTACGAACTGGATGCGAAGTCGCCCACAGGCACGTATGTGCTTAAAGATAAGATCATCAGCTACTCGCTGCATGGCAATCCGGTGGAGGTGGTCTCCCGGGAGGGTCTGAATTCCGTTTTCCTGTGGAGCTATAACTACCGGTATCTCATTGCCGAGGTAAAGAATGCCACATACGCTCAGGTGGAGAGTGCTGTCCAGAGTGTGTTTGGAGTGGATATCCAGACACTTGCCAAGCAGTCCCAACCCGATGAATCGAAACTGAGAAGCCTGAAAAACCATGCGAACCTGAATCAGGCGCTGGTGTCTACGTATACCTATAAACCTTTGGTGGGAGCCACTTCCATGACCGACCCTTCGGGCATAGTCACGTATTACGATTATGACGGGCTGGGGCAACTGAAAGAGGTTTACTATTACGAAGGCAACGTTGTGTCGGCGGCCAACAAGCGCGTGGTGCAACAGTACAAATACAATTACCGCAATCAATAAAAAGTAAGATTTATGAAACGAACTATATTATTTATAATCCTGGCTCTCTGCTCTCTATGGAGTGGATTGCATGCACAGGACACCATGGGTACAGCCTATGATTTTGGCCTGATGCTCAATGGTTATGGACGTAACTCCTCGCTCAATACCGCAAATTATACGTACACTTACGGACAATTCCCTACCAATGATGTGTACTACCGGTTTCAAACCAACGAGCCTCTGGTAGCCACGATCTCTCATTGCGGGTCACAGATAGGGGATACCTATGTCTATTTGTTGACCGACTCAGGCCATTGCCTGGGCGAAAGCGGCAGCAGCGATACCGGGCTTTGCTCCAGTACCGGGATGGCTCACCTGAAAGTGAACTACCTGCCGGCCGGTGTGTATTATGTGGTGTCCAAAGGTAAAACAGCCAATGGATATATCTCTACCACTGTCCAGGTGAATTCTTTAGCCTATAGAGATCCTATCGATGTGGGTACCAAGTCGGGCTCGTTTACCTATACGGATACCCAGAATACCACTCAGTTCGGCAACTCCTATGTAGGTCGCAGCACCAATGACGTGACTTATAAGTTCACGCTTACCGTTCCGATGAGCGTTACTATCTCCCATTGCGGATCGTCGGTTTCCGATACGTATCTGTCTTTGCTGGATGTTTCGAAGAATCGGATCGCATACAATGACGACTACAGTGGCGCGGGCGCCTGCTCCAACACTTCACAGTCCTATCTGAAAGTGGACTTGCCTGCCGGTACCTACTATGCCATCTCCGAGGGGTACAGCCAAAACGGATACATTACCACTTCCATCCAGGGAGCGCCTGCGGAAGCTGTGGTAGACATAGGTACCAAAAGCGACGTGTTCACGTATTCGCATACCCAGGATACGAATGCCTGTACGAACGCCTACGAGGGAAGACCGACCAAAGACGTTACGTATAAACTAACGCTCACCGTTCCGATGACCGTTACCCTCTCTCATTGCGGTTCGGCGTTGTCCGATACATACCTGTCTTTGCTGGATGCTTCGCAGAACCTCCTTGCGTTCAACAATGATTATACCGGCGAAGGGGCTTGTACCAACACGCAGCAGGCCTATCTGAGAAAAGAACTTGCCGCCGGTACGTATTACATCGTATCCGAGGGGTACAGCCAGAACGGTACTATCACCACTTCCATCCAGGCTACCCGCCCGTATGACAAGCTGGCGGCCAGCCCGGATCAGAACTACATCCTTACGCTTACGCCTACCGTAGCTTCGCAAAGCGCAACCGACCTGACCGTTGAGCAGTGCCTGCAGCAATTGCAGTACTTCGACGGCCTGGGCCGCCCGTTACAGGCCATCCAGCGGAGCGCTACACCTTCGAAAGGCGATTTGGTTACCTATCAGGAATATGACCCGTATGGGCGGGATTACAGATCCTGGTTGCCCTCCTTCGCCGCTGCCAATAGTGGCGCCTTTATCAGTTTGTCTGGAATGGTAGGCAAAGCCGCTATGACGTATAGCGGAGATGGCTGCCCTTATAGCCTGACTGCCTACGAACTTTCTCCGCTGAACCGGATCGTTGACCAGAGAGGCCCCGGGCAGGATTGGGATATGAATGGAAAATCCGTGAAGACCACTTATCGCGTCAATACAGCCGCCAATAGCAACAACACCTACAAGGATGCATTCAACTGTATCGTCTTCGCGCTGGACGAAGGTTCCGTGCGGAAGAACGTCTACTCCGCAGCAGGCAATTACTACGTTACCCAGACCATCGATGAAGACGGGCGCATTACTTACGAGTTCAAGGACAAGCTGGGGCAACTCGTCCTGACCCGTCAGATGGATGGAAGCACCGCTTACTCCACCTATTATGTCTATGACAACTCGGGCAATTTGCGGTACGCACTTCCCCCCAAAGCTGCCGATGTATTTGAAACCACGACCTCGGCCGTGGAAGACTCCCACGACGCTATGCAGAAGTATGCCTACATCTATAAGTACGATGGCTTTCAGCGCTGCATCTACAAGAAACTCCCTGGCTGCGATCCCGTTTATTACATCTATGACCAGGGAGGCCGCCTGATCTTTAGCCAGGATGGCGAGCAACGCAACAACGGCGAATGGGCATTCACTATCCCGGACGTTTTTGGCCGCGTGGTGCTGAGTGGAACTTGCAAGAACAGCCTTAGCTACACCGCCGCCCCGTTGAAGGACGTGCTGGTGAAAGCCACCTGGGGCAGTGTCACCAACAGCTATATGGGCTATACCCTGGCAGGCATCACCCTGACCAACCCCGTTGTGCTTTCGGCCGCTTACTATGATCATTACGATTTCATCAGTAAGAACAGTGTCCCCTCCACCCTGGGATACACCACCGCCACCGGTTACGGTACCCGGGCAACAGCCACCCCCAAAGGAATGCCGACCGGCACCGTTACCGCCCGCCTGGCTTCCTCCGGAACATCGGGCTACCTGTATGCCGCCATTTACTACGACCAACGGGGAAGAATGATCCAGAGCAAATCGACCAGCCACCTGACCGGCGGCCTGGACGAAGAGTACCTGAATCTGACCTTCACCGGGCAGCCGAAGAACCGCAAGCTGGTACATACAGCCACAGGCAAGACCACCCAGACGGAAGTCTACACGTACGATTACGACCATGCCGGACGCTTGAAAACCACCAAACACAAGCTGAACACCGGTACGGAAGTTACCCTGGCGGATAACACCTACGATGACCTGGGCCGCCTGAAGACGAACCAGAAGCATACGCATGCCAACCTGAAGACTACGTTCGGATATAACATCCGTTCCTGGGTGACTTCTGTCAACAGCCCGGTGTTCAACCAGACGTTGTACTACAACGCCTCCTACGCGGGCAACACGAAACAGTAT
>JAVBVI010000091.1:0-23887 GCA_031554505.1 Bacteroides sp.
TGCTCGGAGCTTTTTCTGCTTTCGGGCGGGGATTACTATTTTTCTTCCGTTGTTTAGCCGTTTTCCGGGCACGAAGAAGGGGGGCCCCCGCCGGGGGGGGCACAGGCCCCCCCACGGGGGGCCGCGACCCCCCCCGGGGTACGCGGCGCCCAAGTTCGCGGCACGCCGCCCCCACGCCCGTGCGCACACTTCTTCGTGCCCGGAAAACGGCTAAACAACGGAAGAAAAATAGTAATCCCCGCCCGAAAGCAGAAAAAGCTCCGAGCAAATGAATGGGAGATGGTGGGAGATGAATGGGAGATAAAGCGGGAAAAACAGCATCTCCCACCAAATACAATCCTATGTATCAACACATTGGACGAATTTAGTGGGAGATGGGAGATGATTTGCGTTTTTTGTACGGGAGAGAGTTATTTGTATTTATAAGCTAATCCCCAGTATCCTACAAAGGCCAGTACCATAGCGGGTGCCGCTACCAACGTAAGCCCTTTGTTCAGGTCCAACGAGTGACCGACACCAGCCAAAGAAACCGTTAAGAACATCAGTCCCAGCACGATATTGAACACCCGGCATAAACGGGTAGCCAGCCGGTATTGCACCACGACGGTTCGTTCGGTGACACGGAACGGGAAGTTGAACTGGCGGATCGGCGCATACGACGAATAAGCCATCAGTCCCATAAGCAGCGTAGAAACACCCAATGAAACGAGTGCTTTCTTTTGCAACTCGGAGTCGGGCACATTCACCAGACAATATACCGCCGTGACACAGCCCAGTATCCATAATAGCAAGGCTGCTCCTTCCAGCACCCGGTCCAACCGGGTAGCCTGCAACCGAACATCCGGAAGATTCTTTCCGGGGTAGAATCCCAAATTAACCATTCCACGCCTCCCCCTCTTGGGATAAAATCCGAATTTAACCATGATCGGGGTCCTCCTCTTTAGTTGAGTTATTCTTACGGGGCTTCTTCATCCGGCCGCTTTTCTTCAACGCTTCGGCGATGATCCACTGAAGCTGTCCGTTGGTACTTCGAAACTCATCGGCAGCCCATTTCTCGATGGCTTCCATGGTCTCGGTATCCACGCGCAACACAAAACTTTTTGATGATTCTTTCTTAGCCACGTCTTTCTACTTTACTTCTTTAGTTCATTAGTGATTCAGCGTACCGGCATTGACGATGGGTTGCGCTGCTTCGTCGGCACAGAGTACCACGAGCAGATTGCTCACCATAGCCGCCTTCTTTTCTTCGTCCAGCTCCACGATTTCCTCTTCGGCCAGTTTGTGAAGCGCCATCTTCACCATTGACACAGCTCCTTCCACGATCTTTTCGCGAGCAGTGATGATGGCCGACGCCTGCTGGCGGCGGAGCATCACGGCAGCAATCTCCGGCGCATAAGCCAGGTAGTTGATGCGGGCCTCGATGACTTCCAGTCCGGCCATGGCCAGACGCTCGTTCAGCTTCTGCTCCAGTTGCTCGTTGATCTCGTCGCCACCCGAACGGAGTGTCAGTTCGCTCATGTTCGCTTCGTTGTCATCGTACGCATACTGCCCGGCTACCTGACGCAAGGCAGCATCACTTTGAATGTTCACGAAATTCTCGAATGCATTCATGCGATTGGCCACGGCATTACCTATATTCACCTGGTTCTTGCCGTCAGCAGCCATGGCCATCGTCTGCGAATCGATCTCGAACATCGCCTTGTAGGTGTCCTTCAGTTTCCAGACAAGTACCAGACCGATCAGAATCGGATTACCGATCTTGTCGTTCACCTTAATAGGATCGACATTCAGGTTGCGTGCACGAAGCGAGAGCTTCTTGGCATCCAGAAACGGATTGACCCAGAAGAATCCGGTTTCCTTGAACGTTCCTTTATACTTACCGAAGAACACCATAGCACGAGCCTCGTTCGGTTCCAACTGATTGAACCCCGGCAATATAAACAAAGAGGCCACCAGACCGAAAATGCCCAAGCCTACAGCCCACCCTCCGATACGATCGAACAGGAAGAACACACCGATGCTGGCAACCAGCAACACTAAGAGTAAGAACAGCATCATAAAGCCATTCATCTTAAATCCTTTAAACAGAGTTTCTTTTGCTTCCATACTATTACATTTTAATGATATCATAATGATATCACAAATATATCAACAAATAATTCATTCCTGCAAATATTCGCTCAAGAAAAGCTCATTAATTAACACACATTAAGTAAAGCGAGAACCAAAAAGCCTCTGAACGTGTTTATGAATTAACGCCTACCGCTTTGAGGTATTTCAGTTTATTACTACCTTTGCCGCCATTACAAACATCAACTCGTAAATATACTATGGTAAAGAAGCTGTCAGTATCGATCCTTTTTTGTCTCGCCTGCCTTGCCGTAACGGCACAGGGTCAGCAGTCTATCGGTCTGGAGGAAGTCACCTCGGGTGCCTACCGGGCCGAAAGTATTTCGGGAATTGTTCCCATGCCCGACGGCGAGTTTTACACAAAAGTCAATGCAGAGCATACGCAGATCGTGAAGTATTCCTTCAAGACCGGTGAGCAGGTCGAAGTATTGTTCGATGTAGCCACTGCCCGCGAGTGTACCTTCAAGGAATTCGACAGTTACCAGTTCTCGCCCGATGGCAGTCGCCTGCTCATCGCTACCGAGACTACCCCCATATACCGACATTCGTACACAGCCGTTCATTACATATACCCCTTATCGAGCAACAACAAAGGGACGACGACAAACAACGTAATCGAACGGCTGTCAGACGGCGGGCCCCAACAGGCCCCCGTCTTCTCTCCTGACGGCAATCAGATCGCCTTTGTGCGTGAAAACAATATCTTCCTGGTGAAGTTGCTTTATGGCAACAGCGAAAGCCAGGTCACCGAGGATGGCAAGGAGAACGCCATCATCAACGGTATCCCCGACTGGGTGTACGAAGAGGAGTTTGCCTTCGACCGGGCATTGGAGTTCAATGCCGACAACACTATGCTGGCCTTCATCCGCTTCGACGAATCGGCCGTACCCACCTACTCCATCCAGCTCTTTGCCGGTGAGGCTCCCCGCCTGGCTGGCTTGTCCGATTATCCGGGATGGTACAACTATAAGTACCCGAAAGCTGGATACCCCAACTCGAAGGTGGAAGTACGTACGTTCGATATCAAGTCGAAAGTAACCCGCACCGTGCAGGTTCCGCTCGATGCCGACGGATACATTCCCCGCATCCGTTTCACTAAGGATGCCAACAAGCTGGCCATCATGACGCTGAACCGTCACCAGAACCGTTTCGACATGTACTTTGCCGATCCGCGTTCCACCGTGTGCAAGCTGGCTCTGCGCGACGAGAGTCCTCAATACATAAGCGAAGGTGTATTCGATAATATCCGGTTCTACCCCGAGAACTTCAGTTTCCTGAGCGATAAGAGCGGATTTACTCATCTGTACTGGTACAGCATGGGCGGTAATCTGGTGAAACAGGTCACTGCCGGACCATACGAAATGAAAGAGTTTCTGGGATACGAACCAACCGAAGGCACCTTCTACTATACCGCTAACGAAGAGAGTCCGCTACGTCAGGCTATATATAAGGTAGACCGCAAAGGCAAGAAGACCAAACTGTCGGCCAAGACGGGAACAAACAACGCCCTCTTCGCCCCGACGATGAAATATTACATCAACACGTGGTCCAACCTCAACACCCCGCCAGTAGTGACACTGAACGACAACAACGGCAAGGAGTTGAAAACACTCGTCGACAACGATAAGCTGAAACAGACATTGGCCGGCATGGCTTTGCCGGTGAAGGAGTTCTTCACCTTCAAAACATCGGAAGGCGTATTGCTGAACGGCTGGATGATGAAACCGGCCGACTTCTCGGCCTCGAAGAAATATCCGATACTAATGTACCAATACAGCGGTCCGGGCAGCCAGCAGGTACTCGACTCGTGGAGCTTCACTTGGGAAAATTACATGGCCGGACAAGGATTCATCGTGGCATGTGTGGACGTACGGGGAACAGGCGGCCGCGGGGCAGAGTTCCAGAAATGCACCTACCTCAACCTCGGTGTGAAAGAAGCCAAAGACGTGGTTGAAACAGCCAAGTACCTCGGCACCCAACCCTTTGTGGATAAGAGCCGCATCGGTATCTGGGGATGGAGTCATGGCGGATACATGACCATCATGAGTATGAGCGAAGGTACGCCGGTATTCAAGGCAGGTGCGGCAGTAGCTGCTCCGACCGACTTCCGCTTTTACGACACTATTTATACGGAACGCTTCATGCGCACCCCGAAAGAAAATGCCGAAGGATACAAAGCCACCTCGGCCTTCACCCGGGCAGAGAAGTTGCATGGCAACCTGTTGCTGGTACACGGCATGGCCGATGACAATGTACACTACCAGAACTGTGTGGAGTATGCCGAACATCTGGTACAGGTAGGCAAGCAGTTCGACATGCAGGTGTACACCAACCGCAACCACGGCATCTATGGCGGTAACACCCGTCTGCATCTGTACACCCGCCTGACCAACTTCTTCAAAACAAACCTGTAATGAGCGAACGAATACGCAAGCCCGACTGGCTGAAAATCAGCATCGGCGCCAACGAACGCTATACGGATACGAAACGAATTGTCGACTCCCACTGCCTGCACACCATCTGCAGCAGTGGGCGTTGCCCCAATATGGGCGAGTGCTGGGGAAAAGGCACCGCTACATTTATGATCGCGGGCGATATCTGTACCCGCAGTTGCAAGTTCTGCAACACACGCACCGGCCGTCCGCTTCCGCTGGACAATGAAGAGCCGGAACAAGTGGCCCGCTCCATCGCTTTGATGAAACTGTCGCACGCCGTAGTCACTTCCGTGGACCGTGACGACCTGCCCGACTTAGGTGCTGCCCACTGGGCGCGTACCATCGAGGCCATCCGCACCCTCTGCCCGAACACCACTATCGAAGTGCTGATACCCGACTTTCAGGGGCGACCGGAGTTGGTGAAGCAGGTCATTGATGCCCGTCCGGAAATCATCTCGCACAACATGGAAACGGTAAAGCGGCTCACCCCACAAGTGCGTAGTGCCGCTCAGTACGGCACCAGTCTGCAAGTCATCCGCCAAATCTCCGACAGTGGCGTGACGAGCAAAAGCGGCATCATGGTAGGCCTGGGCGAGACCGTAGCCGAAGTGGAAGAGCTGATGGATGACCTTCACGCTGCCGGTTGCCGTATACTCACCATCGGACAGTATCTGCAACCCTCACACAAGCACTATCCGGTGGCTGCTTACATCACCCCTGAACAATTTACCGCCTACAAAATCACTGGTTTGGGAAAAGGATTCGAACAGGTGGAAAGTGCCCCGCTGGTTCGTTCATCTTATCATGCAGAGAAACACGTGAAACGCTGAAACAAAGCTACTCCTTTTTTGTTTTATAGTAAAACAATTCCACCAAAAGAGATGAGGCACAAGCTTACACTGTCCTATGCGTTCAATATGTCATTGGGATTTACCCCTGCCATTATTGCCATCGTGCTATGCGGCATATTGCCGTACAGTCTGGCTATTTATATAGGTACGGGATTTGGCATATTGTACGCCATCTATATTAACCAGTTACATGTCAACCGGGCGCCCAATCTCATCCTATATGTATCGACCGCTACACTGGCTGTATTCGCTTTACTCTCGTTCATTCCCGGAAACCATATCTCTAACGAATCATTCCCAATCACTCTTGAGACCAGTCTTCTTATCCTTCTTTTGCTGCTCTACATGCAACGAAAGAAGATAGCCGATTATTGCCGCAGCCGACAGGAACGGTTGCTTTGCCAAAGTGTGGAGTCCAGCGTGGTGGCCATACAGGTCATCATGGTACTTGGAGTCATGCACCTGATTGTGATTGTGATAGCTCTTCTGTTTGGTGAGAATCCCATGCGTCCAAACGCATTCTATGCCATTTTCTTCGTCATGCCCTGGGTGGTCTTCGCCGCTTGCATCATATTCAATCAAATCGGGATTCATTTCTTCAACAAGCAAGTGCGTAAAGCCATCATCTTGCCGGTAGTCAACAGACGGGGTGATGTGATAGGCCGCAGCTTGGCCTCCGAAGCGTTGAAGTATAAGAACAAGCACATCAATCCGGTAGTACGTGTGGCTATTGTCACCAACGGAATGTTGTTCCTCTGCCGGCGTGCTCAGACCCGCATTCTGGATCGCGGCAAGATCGATGTTCCATTAGAACGCTACCTCCGCTTCGGCGAATCATTGGAAGAGTGTGCCTGTGACCTGATACAAAGCACCTTCCCCAATGCCAAAGAGCACCTGAAACCAACGTTCAGTGTAGCCTATCATTTTGAGAACGATATTACTAACCGGCTGACTTATCTATTCATTCTCGATGTAAAAGATGATATTATTCTATGCGATCCACGTTTCGAAAGCGGCAAATTGTGGACATTAGGTCAGGTAGAAACTAACCTGGAGAAAGATTTCTTCGGTTCCTGCCTGGAAGAAGAGTTCGAGCACCTCCGGGTGGTTATTGATACAAAAGAAAAATACAAGGTATCTTAGACAGATCGGGCACCCGTCCTTTCCATTCTTTCACTGTTTTGGTTTTAATAAACTCGCCTTCGCAGGTAATATTGGCTGCGATGCAGAGTTTGGTTTGCGGTCGGCAGTGCTGCAGGATATCGTCGACCATCTTATTGTTGCGGTACGGTGTCTCGATAAAGAGTTGTGTTTGCTTCTCGGCATAAACACGTTGTTCCAGCATCTTGAGTTTCTTTCCCCGTTCGGCTGGCTCGATAGGCAGATAGCCGTGGAAAGCAAAGCTCTGTCCGTTGAATCCGGATGCCATCACCGACAAAATGATGGATGAAGGCCCCACCAACGGGACGACTTTCAGGTTCTTCTGTTGGGCAATGGCTACCACATCCGCTCCCGGATCGGCCACCGCCGGACAACCTGCCTCGGAAATCACTCCCATCGACAACCCTTCGGTCAGCGGTTTTAGGTAGCCGGCAATCTCTTCAAGCGAGGTATGCTTGTTCAGCGGATAGAACGTCAACGTGTCGATATCGATCTCCTTCTCCACCTTCTTCAGAAAACGACGCGCCGAACGCACATCTTCCACGATAAAGTGACGGATGCCGAGAATTACTTCCTTATTATATGGTGGTAAAGCTGATTCGATGGTGGTATCGCCCAAGGTAACGGGCAGGAGATAAAGAGCTGTTTCCATAAAAAGTATATTTCACCACAGAGTCACACAGAGTTCCACAGAGTTTTTATTTTAGTTTATGGCAAAAAATAAGAAAAAGAAAAAACTCTGTGGAACTCTGTGTGTCTCTGTGGTGAATAAAATAAATTATCCGTAAATGATCTTTCCGTTCTCGTCCATGTAGTCGTCCAAACCACGTTCGTACGTAGCCATGGCACGAAGGCTCATACCTACGCTGGAGAATCCACCATCATGGTAGAGGTTCTGCATGGTAACCTTGCGGGTCAGGTCGGAGAACATCACGATGCAATAGTCCGCACACTCGTCGGCCGAAGCATTGCCCAGCGGCGACATGCGATTGGCAAAGTCGAATAACTTGTCCATACCTTTCACACCCGATCCGGCGGTAGTCATCGTAGGCGACTGTGAAATAGTATTCACACGTACATTCGATTCGCGTCCGTAGATATAGCCGAAGCTACGGGCAATAGATTCGAGCAATGCCTTGGCATCGGCCATGTCGTTGTATCCGTAGAATGTACGCTGCGCAGCCACATAACTCAATGCCAGAATAGAACCATAATCGGCAACGGCATTCATCTTCTTGGCTACCTGGATCATTTTGTGGAATGAAACGGCGGAAATGTCCAGCGTTTTATCCAACATCTCATAATCTAAGTCGTCATATGTACGTTTCTTGCGCACGTTGGGCGACATGCCGATAGAATGCAGGACAAAATCAATTTGTCCACCCAATATATCCATGGAGCTCTTGAAAACAGTCTCCAAATCTTCCACGCTGGTAGCATCGGCAGGAATCACCTGGCAATTCAGTTTCTGAGCCAAAGCATCCACTTCGCCCATACGAACCGCAATCGGGGTATTCGACAATGTGATGGTTGCACCTTCGGCTACAGCTTTCTCAGCCACCTTCCAAGCGATGGACTGTTCGTTTAGGGCGCCGAAGACAATCCCTCTTTTTCCTTTCAATAAATTGTAACTCATACCTGTGTATTCTTAAAATTTGTGTGCAAAGATAGGAAGTTTCTGCACAATAAAATAAAAAGTGAGCAATGAAAAGGTCTTTTCAACAAAAAATACACCTAAACCAACAAATTATACACATGAAGGTTCGGGAACCGCTCTATATTTGCATTCGATAATTAAGAGGTTTTTTCATAATATTTATTTAAGGTTAGAATTAGGTTAACATGAATCCTTATTATTCCACTGACAAGCTGCTCGAGAGAGTCGTTTGTCAGGGATAATAAGAAAAAGACACTTAATTATATAAAATAGCAATACAATAAATCCATATAGAGATATCAGATGAACACATTTACCCAAAAGCTTCTTATGCTCTCGGTGGTCTGCCTGTTCGGACTGCAAGGAAGCCATAAGATGTACGCTCAAAACGGAGGAACAATAGATGCCAGCATCTACCGGAATCTCCCCTTCAGCATGCCGAAAGTAGAGCAACCCTCTTTCCCAAAGTATGAAGTCAGCATCGTTAAGTTTGGCGCCAAAGGAGATGGTATTACCCTGAATACCCAAGCCATCAACGACGCCATCCGGACAGTCAACGCTAAGGGTGGTGGCAAGGTCATCATACCCGCAGGTTTGTGGCTCACCGGTCCCATCGTTCTTCTGAGCAATGTAAACTTGTACACGGAGCGGAATTCTCTGGTACTCTTCACCGATGATTTCAATGCATACCCTATTATAGAGACTTCGTTCGAAGGACTGGAAACCCGCCGTTGCCAGTCGCCCATCTCTGCTCGCGGAGCTGAGAACATAGCTATCACCGGCTACGGAACATTCGACGGATCGGGTGATGCCTGGCGTCCGGTTAAGAAGGAGAAGCTTACCGGCAGTCAGTGGAATACTCTGGTGAAATCGGGTGGTGTAACCGATACGTCGGGAAAGGTGTGGTACCCCACTGCCGGTGCGTTGAAAGGAGCTTTGGCAACTAAGAACTTCAATGTGCCCGAAGGGATCGAAACTGAGGAAGAATGGAATGAAATCCGCCCGTGGCTGCGTCCGGTGCTGCTCAGCTTCGTGAAGTGCAAGAAAGTATTGCTTGAAGGAGCCACCTTCAAGAACTCTCCGAGCTGGTGTCTCCACCCGCTGTCATGCGAACATATTACGGTAAACGGAGTGACGGTGATCAATCCCTGGTACTCACAGAACGGTGATGCCATAGACATGGAGTCCTGCAAGAACGCCCTGATCATTAACTCTACGTTTGACGCCGGTGATGATGCCATCTGCCTCAAGTCGGGCAAGGATGAAGACGGTCGCCGCCGTGGAGAACCCTGCCAGAATGTGATTGTAAAGAACAACATCGTACTGCACGGACACGGTGGTTTCGTGGTAGGGAGCGAGATGTCGGGTGGTGTGAAGAATATCTTCGTTTCCGATTGCACTTTTATGGGAACCGACGTAGGTCTACGTTTCAAGAGCACCCGAGGACGTGGTGGTGTAGTCGAAGGTATCTACATTGACAACATCCACATGATTAATATCCCGAACGAACCGCTACTGTTCGACCTATTCTACGGTGGTAAGGGTCCAGGTGAAGAAACTGAAGAAGAGCGTGCTGCCAATACAAAGACCGACCTACCTCCGGTGACCGAGGAAACTCCGGCTTTTCGTGACATACACATCTCTAATATTGTGTGCAAAGGTTCTGGACGCGCTATGTTCTTCAACGGACTGCCCGAGATGCCGGTACGCAATGTAACAGTGAAGAACATTGTCATCAGCGATGCGCAGGAGGGAATTGTAATTAGCCAGGCCGATGGCGTGACATTGGAAAACATCCGTATCGAGATAGTTGGCAAAGGCGAAACTCTTCAGATGCGATACGCCAAAAACATCCAAATAAACGGTAAAAAACAGGCAGAAGTAGATGCCAACGGAATAAGCATGAGTTTTTGATAAGACACAACACTTCTATTATATAGATGCAAAAACAGACAGCCTTACTTCTTGAAGTAGAAAGACTGTCTGTTTTTTTGTCGTATATTTGCCCACGCATAATCATTAATCTTCATATATCATGAAAAGAAATCTATTCATAGCCCTTCTCTTGCTCGGCGGATGTCAGGCAGTACTCCGGGCACAGCAAACCATCACAGTAAAGGTCAGCAATAACTGGAACCAGGCGAAGACTGACGAACCGGTAGTCATTGACCTTCAGAAACTGCAAACAAGCTTTCAGGTCCAGTCGGCCATTGTTCTGGAAGGGAACACCGAAATAGCTTCACAACTCGACGACCTGAATGGTGACCGCCGGGCCGATGAACTGGCTTTCCTCACTGATCTTCCGGCCAACAGCACAAAGACTTTCACCATCACCCTCTCACCCCAGAAGAGCGACAAGAAGTACGCCCCGCGCGTATATGCCGAAATGCTGGTAAGCGACAAAGCAGGCAAGCATGTACCGGTTGTCTCACTGACCATTCCCGGCACAAGCAATATCTACAATCAGATGCACCACCACGGACCGGCCTTCGAATCGGAGTTGGTGGCCTACCGCCTCTACTTCGACCAGAAACAGACAGTCGATATTTATGGTAAGTTCAATAAAGGGTTCGAGATTGAAGAATCACAATTCTATCCCACCGACGAGCAACTGGCTCGTGGCTTCGGCGACGATGTGCTGCTTGTAAGCGGCAGTTGCGGTGTAGGTGCCTTCAAGGGCTGGGACGGACAGAAAGCGACCCACATCACCCCGGTCAGCACGCTGACCGAGCGCATCATTGCTTACGGTCCGATACGTACCATCTCGGAGATCGCAGTCACCGACTGGCAGTACCAAGGTAAGGAGCTGAACATGACCACCCGTTACACCCTCTACGGCGGGCATCGCGACCTACTCATCGAAGCCCTGTTCGAGGAACCGCTGGGTGATGAAGTATTCTGCACCGGCGTACAAGATATCATCGGTTCGGTTTCTTCGTCCGACCACCAAGGATTGATAGGTTGTTGGGGAACTAACTGGCCAGTCAATGATACGATCAAGTATGCCAAAGAAACCGTTGGCTTGGCTACCTGCATCCCACAGAAATATGTAAAACAGGAAGTAAAGGACAAGCCGAACTACCTCTATACCATAGGAGCCAAAGGACAGAAATATCTGAGCTACCGCACTATGTTTACCTCCATGAAGGAAACCTTCGGATACAAAACACCTGAAGCCTGGTTTGCCTACATGCGTGAGTGGAAAGAGTCGCTCGAACATCCGGCTATCGTTAAAATCACAAAACGTTAATCACCTGCATGAAAAAGTTCACAACACTTTTGGGTTTCTGCCTGCTCGCCGCAACAGCGGTGGCACAAGCAAACTATGTTTCCGAAGTATGGTGTCCCGATCTGGGTAACGGTACCTACAAGAATCCGGTACTCTATGCCGACTACTCCGACCCCGACGCCTGCCGTGTGGGCGACGATTTCTACCTGACCTCTTCCAGTTTCAACTGTCTGCCAGGTTTGCAGGTTCTTCATTCCAAAGATCTGGTAAACTGGACCATCATCGGCGCAGCTGTACCGTATACCCTGACTCCCATCGAGACTCCCGAACGTCCTGAACATGGCAACCGGGTATGGGCGCCTGCCATCCGCCATCACAACGGTGAGTTTTACATTTTCTGGGGCGACCCTGACCAAGGCGCATTCATGGTAAAAGCCCGTGACCCGAAAGGTCCGTGGACGGAACCTGTACTGGTGAAAGCCGGTAAAGGCATCATCGATACCTGTCCCTTGTGGGACGAGGACGGCAAAGTATATATGGTACACGCGTATGCCGGCAGTCGTGCCGAACTGAAAAGCGTCATTGCCATCTGCGAGCTGAATGCCGAGGCCACGAAAGCCATCACCCCGTCGCGCATTGTTTTCGACGGTCATGAGGCGCACGAAACTTGCGAAGGTCCGAAGTTCTATAAGAGAAACGATTATTACTATATCTTCCACCCGGCAGGTGGTGTGCCCACAGGTTGGCAGGTAGTGCTCCGTTCGAAGAATGTGTACGGACCGTACGAGTGGAAGACTGTTCTGGCACAGGGCAAGAGCCCGGTCAACGGTCCGCATCAGGGTGCCTGGGTAGATACGCCGACGGGCGAAGACTGGTTCCTGCATTTTCAGGACGTAGGTGCTTATGGGCGCTTGGTACATCTGCAACCCATGAAGTGGATTAACGATTGGCCCGTGATCGGCATAGACAAAGATGGCGATGGCTGCGGTGAGCCTGTCATGACTTACAAAAAGCCGAACGTAGGTCAGACTTATCCCATCTGTACCCCACAGGAAAACGATGAGTTCGATGGATACACCCTTTCTCCGCAATGGCAATGGCACGCCAACATCAATGAAAAGTGGGCGTACTATGCCGGTGAGCAGGGTTTCGCGCGGCTTTACTCTTACCCGGTACTGCCCGAGTACCAGAGTCTTTGGGACGTAGCCAACCTGCTGTTGCAGAAAACTCCGTCGGATAATTTCACCGCCACTATGAAGCTGACCTTCAAGCCGACTGCCAAGTACAAAGGCGAACGCACCGGACTGGTGGTGATGGGCATGGACTATGCCGGACTGATCCTGGAGAACACTGACAAAGGACTGGTTCTCTCGCAGGTAGAATGCCCCAAAGCCGATCGTGGCGGCACGGAACAGGTAAATGCCTCATCCAATCTAAAAAACGGCACTATCTACCTACGCGTGAAGTTTACTGCCAACGGCGAGAAAATCAAAGCCAGCGAAGGCGGCAGCGACCTGGTAGTGAAATGTGACTTCAGCTATAGCCTCGACGGGAAAAAGTACCAGTCACTGGGCAAAACTTTCCAGGCCAAAGAGGGCAAGTGGATCGGAGCCAAGGTAGGAACCTTCTGTACCCGTCCGGCCATCAAGACCAATGACGGCGGGTGGGCCGATGTAGACTGGTTCCGCATCACCCAAAAATAAAACCACTGAATCATGCGTACATCCAAGAAACTAATCATATTCGACCTCGACGGCACCCTGTTGAATACCATTGCCGACCTGGCTCACTGTACCAACTACGCTCTGGAACAATTGGGTTTCCCCACCCACCCCACTGAGGCTTACCCCCAAATGGTGGGTAATGGCATCCTTAAACTCTTTGAGCGCGCTCTGCCCGAAGGAGCTAAAACAGAAGAAAATGTCCTGCGCGTACGCACCAAGTTTCTTCCTTATTATGACGTACACAATGCCGACTACACCGCACCCTATCCCGGCATCCCGGAACTACTCCATACATTGCACGAGAAAGGCTGCCTGCTAGCCGTAGCCTCAAACAAGCACGATGCCGCCACCCGGAAACTAATCGAGAGTTATTTCCCTGATATCCGGTTTGCCGCCGTCTTCGGCCAGCGTGAAGGCATCCCGGTAAAACCCGATCCAATCATCGTGCATGACATTCTTACCCTAACTGGTACCCCAAAAGAAGAAGTGCTCTATGTAGGCGATTCCGGTGTGGACATGCAGACTGCCCTCAACGCCGGGGTAACAGCTTGTGGAGTATCCTGGGGATTCCGTCAACGGACCGAGCTGGAATCGTTTTTACCCGAATTCATCGTAGACACCCCGTCGGCCATACTCTCAGCGATTCTCCCCTAGCATACCGATTTCCATCAGCCATTGTTCGGCTAAGACGCTCCATTGATTGGTAGTGCCAGGGTTGTTGCGCAGGGCGATGTTGTGTCCACCTTCGGGGAAGATGTGCAGCGTAGACTTCTGCACATCTGCCTTCTTCAGAGCGGTATAGTACAATACACTGTTCAGCGGTGATACACCCGTGTCATTCGTGGCATGTACCAGAAAAGCAGGCGGAGTTTGTGCCGTCACCTGTTCGTCGCAGGAAAATTGGTGCAGCAATGCTTCGGTGGGTTGCTTACCGAGCAGGTTGTCACGGCTCCCCCGGTGTGCCAGCTCCCGCATGGAAATCACCGGAGAGATTAATATAGTGAAGTCAGGACGGAAAGGTAATGTATCCAACGCATCGCCGCCACATCCCCAATCTACCGCCAGTGTAGAGAGTGTGGCCGATAGATGCCCTCCGGCCGAAACGCCCATCACTCCCACCTTATTTGTATCTATGCCATATTCGGCAGCATGCGCCCGGATGTAGCGCATGGCACGTTGTGCATCCTCCAACGGTGCCTGATAACTCACCTTCACATCGGGCGATTGCGGCATGCGATGATTCAACACAAAGGCAGTCACCCCGAAGGTATTGAGCCATTTGGCCAACTGCCAACCACTGATTTGATAGGACAACCGCGCATATCCGCCACCGGGAATGATAAGCACAGCCACCCCTTTATTTTCCGCCACCGAAGGCTCGAATATATACACGCCCGGCGTGCCTACCTGATACACCCGTTCGTTGGCAATACTGTCCTTCACGGAGATCCCTTTACTGTTAGGCATGTTGCCGTTCCACACCGGAACGAATGTTTGTGCTTGTGTGGTCAGCAAGGCCGTAGCACCAAGCAGGAAGAGAAAAAATCGTTTCATGATTCGAGTAATTAAAAGACAACCTCCTTCACCAGATAGTGCAAGTACATCTCCAGATTGGTATAGTTCCCGTCCGGGTCGACCGTCTTCGTAAGACCGTCCGACGCATCGTTCGGGTTCAACCCGAAGAGGGTTTCCCATTCGTCGGGAATACCATCCTTATCCGTATCTACCGGAGCCTGGGCACTGTTGTAAGTAGGCCATCCACCTACATCTGTCTGCGAATCAATCAGCCCGTTCGTACTCTTGTTACTACCCGCATACGTAAACGTACCTTCAATCACTTCCCGTACTATGCGTGTATCGACAACATCGCGCACCAAAGAAGCACCTGCACTCTGACATACTTTGTTATAAGCCGTAGCAGCATCTTGTGTCGTTATCGCCGGAACAGTGAATTCCGTGGCCGACTTCAACTCGCTCTTGCTCTTATCAGCAGGTTTAGGGGTAATGCCCTGCCAGTTATCACCAGTAACAGTCGTGTTACCATGCACATAGTTACCGTTCACATAGAACAGCCCCCATACACCGGCAACCTGATTGTTGGTACCATCGTCCGGATAAGGCTGGAAGAAACGCGATCGACTCGAAGAAGCCGGGCCGGGCTTGTAGTAATTGTTCACCAGGTTATACCGCCCACCTTCGCCGGCATATCCACTGTTCGATCCCCAGTTATACACCACATTATTGCGAACATCCACCAGTTCCTGATCGGACAGATTGCTGTAGCGGCTACCGCACAAGCGCGGGTTACGGCTATCATGATGCGCCAGCAAGTTATGGTGGAAGCTGGCCGTCTTCCCGCCCCAGATAGCTCCATAGCCATGACTCCCTTTGCCGTGCACAGAGTTCTTCAAGCTCTCGGTCAGCATACACCACTGCATGGTGAAGCCAGTGTTGTCATAGAACGAAGCACACTCATCCGTACACCAACTCATCGAGCAGTGGTCGATGATGATATTCTTTTGATTACGTCCCCACAAAGCATCGTCCTCTGTTTTTTTCTCATCCCCCATCCTGAAACGGAGAAAACGAATGATCACATTGTCCGCTTTCACTACCGTAGAGTAGTTCTTGATGCATATTCCATCGCCCGGAGCCGATTGCCCGGCGATGGTCAGGTCACCATTCTTAATCTCCAGGACACTATTCAAAGCAATGATTCCAGACACTTTGAATAGAATCGTCCGCTTACCCGATTGATTGATGGCCCAGCGAAGTGTTCCTTCGCTTCCGGTATCCTCCAGTGATGTAACATAAAACACCTTACCACCCCGTCCACCGGTAGCATTCGCTCCTCCCCCTTCGGCACCAGGGAAAGCGGCAAAAACGACAGGTTCCATCGTTTTAACAGGTGCCACAGGAACCACAGGAATCTCCGGCACTTCTGGCTTCTTATCTTCTGCTTGCACCTCCTCACTTGAGCAGGCAATCAGCAACAGGCCTATTCCAATCCACTCCAACAGCATTCTCTTATTTTTCATGTTTATTTTTTATAATGTATGCAAAAATAAGACATTACTTCCAATCATATGATCAAATATTGTTCTATTTCCACTCGATAACAAATCAATAATTACACGTTGCCACTTCGAAATTCTCTCTATATTTGCCTCAAAGAACCAATTCTTTGCAGCACAAGGCAACAGACAGTAGCGCAGCAAGAAATAAGACAAAAAAGCAATGAGCCAGCTTCACCTGCAAACAGCCTATTAATACTGTATTTCAACTACTTACACAAAAATAGAAATTATCAATATGATACTATAAAACAAAAAGTACCAAGGTAAAAACAATTATTGCACATCACAAAATTAAACTGTGTATATTTTTGCAACCATAAATTAACAATAACGGCGAGAACAATCAAATATTTTAATAATTACCAAATTTACAAACATGCAAAGAATGTCTAACAAAGTGAAAAACATGCGCATCGTGCTGCTAATGCTATTCGCAGCTCTATCGCTCAGCGTATCGGCGCAGACAATTACCTTGACCGGTAATGTGAAAGACACGACGGGAGAACCCGTAATCGGAGCCTCCATCGTAGAAAAGGGGAATACCTCCAATGGTACGATCTCCGACCTGGATGGCAACTTCACCTTAAAAGTTTCTTCTAAAAGTACGTTGGTTATTTCATACATCGGTATGAAAACACAAGAAGTAGCAATCAACGGACAAAACAAAATCAATGTTACATTGGCCGACGACGCCAAAGCATTGGAAGAAGTAGTAGTTATCGGTTACGGTACTGTGAAACGTAAGGATATTACGGGTTCCGTAGCTACTGTAAGTTCTGATGTACTGGCTGCTGTTCCTGTGGCTTCTGCAACAGAAGCTCTGACTGGTAAGTTAGCCGGTGTACAGATTACCAGTACAGAAGGTTCACCTGACGCAGAAATGAAAATACGCGTACGCGGTGGCGGTTCTATTACAGGAAGCAACACACCGCTTTTCATTGTGGATGGATTCCCGGTAGAATCAATCAGCGATGTTCCCGCTGCCGACATCGAAGATATCACCGTACTGAAAGATGCTTCTTCTACAGCTATTTATGGCGCTCGTGGTGCGAATGGTGTTATTATCGTTACTACCAAAGGTGGTAAAGACAATAAATTATCTGTTAACTACAGCGCATACGTAGGCTATAAAAAAATTGCCAAGACTCTGGATGTATTAGACTCAGGCGACTATGCCAGATGGCAGTATGAATTGTTTGCTTTGAAAGACAAAACCTCAGACTATATCAGAACCTTCGGTAACTATCAGGACATCGACCTGTATAATGATGTAGCCACCAACGACTGGCAGGAACAAATCTACGGACGCACCGGAAATACGTTCAATCAGAACCTCAGCATCAGCGGTGGTACTGAGAAGTTCAAGTATGCCGCCAGCTACAGCCACATAGACGAAAAAGCCATCATGGAAGGTTCAAAGTTCAAACGTGACAATCTTAGTTTGAAAATGAACCACCAGATGAACAAGAGAATGTCACTTGATTTGTCTTTCCGTTTCTCGGACACTAAAATCAATGGTGCCGGTGTTACCGAACAAAATCAGGCTTCATCAGCAGATTCACGTTTGAAGAACTCTTTGATCTATCCGACCATTCCGTTGGGCGATCTGCTTGATTCCAATGTAGATGATAACAACTTCCAGCTTTACAATCCCCGTATATCCTTGGCCGATAACGACCGTTTGCAAGAACGCAGGACTTACAGTCTGAATGGTAGTTTCACTTGGGAAGTTATTGACAACCTGCGCTTCAAAACAGAGGTAGGTATGGAAGATTACAGAAACGAGGACAATCGTTTTTATGGTAAAACCACCTATTATGTAAAGAACAATCCCAACACCGGATCCAAAGAATTGCCAGCTATCATCATTACGAACAGCAATCGTAACAGCATGCGCAACACCAATACATTGTTCTATGATTTTAAGAACCTCATCGGTAAGAATCATCACCTGAATGTGTTGGTTGGACAAGAAATGCTGACCACATCCAGCAAAGACTTAAAGAACACCATGCACGGTTTCCCGGGCGACTTCTCTTTTGCTGATTCAAGAAAGCTCACAACACTGGCCAAAGAGTCATTTGTAGACAACAACTTCAACAATGACGACAACCTGGCATCATTCTTCGGACGCGTGAACTACGACTTCATGAGCAACTATATTTTTAGTGCTACATTCCGTGCCGATGGTTCATCCAAATTCTCTAAAGGAAACCAGTGGGGTTATTTCCCCTCAGCTGCATTGGCTTGGCGTGTTTCATCAGAACCATTCATGCAAGCAACAAGAAATTGGTTAGATGATTTGAAGCTCCGCGTATCATATGGTACAGCCGGTAACAACAACATTCCTTCCGGACAGATTACACAGTCTTTCGGTGCAAACAACACGACCTGGATCAATGGAACTTCATATTTTCTGGCAGCTTCTAAAGACATGGCCAACCCAGATTTGAAATGGGAAACAACCATTACACGCAACATCGGTTTGGATTATTCTATTCTCAACGGTCGTCTTAATGGTACAGTGGAAGTTTACCAAAACAGCACCAAAGACCTTCTGATTCAATTCCCCGTAGGTGGTACCGGATATGACAACCAATACCGTAACATGGGTGAAACTCAAAACAAAGGTTTGGAATTCACACTAAACTACACAGCTATCAATAAGAAGAACTATGGTCTTGACATGTCTTTCAACATTGGTTTCAACAAAAACAAAATCAAATCGTTGGGAATCATGAATGACTTTGACTGGGCTACAGGATGGGCAAGCTCTGAAATCTCAAGCGACTACATTATCACCAAAGGAGGACAAGTAGGTCAAATGTATGGTTATCGCAGCGACGGCCGTTACGAAGTTAGCGACTTCGAAGGCTACATCAATGGTACATGGGTACTCAAAAAAGGAGCAGGAATAGCAGATTCGAAAGCAGTTATAGGTACACTGCGCCCGGGTTCTATGAAACTGAAGAACATCGATGGAAGCGAAGACAATGTGGTCAATGAGAAGGACCGCGAAATCATTGGTAATGCCAATCCATTGCACACAGGAGGTTTCACCATCAATGGTCGGGTCCATGGTTTCGATATCTCTGCTGCATTCAACTGGAGTTATGGCAACGATGTATACAATGCCAACAAGATTGAATACACCAGTAGTTCCAAATATACATACCGTAACATGATTACTGAAATGGCCGAAGGCAAGCGCTGGACCAACTTGAATGCCGACGGTACTATTTGTAACGATCCTACTCAGCTTGCAGAAATGAACCGCAATACCACCATGTGGTCGCCTTATATGCAAAAGTTCGTATTCTCCGACTGGGCAGTTGAAGATGGTTCATTCCTTCGTCTGAACACACTGACTGTTGGTTACACATTGCCGAAAGCATTGCTTAGCAAAGCAAACATTCAGAATCTGCGTTTCTATGTATCAGGTTACAACCTGTTCTGCTGGACCAACTACTCAGGATTCGATCCCGAAGTATCTACTCGTCGTAAAACGGCTTTGACTCCGGGTGTAGATTATTCAGCTTATCCGAAGAGCCGTTCGTTCAACGTAGGTGTAAATTTGTCATTCTAATCATTTGAAAGTATACAAATATGAAAAAGATAATATACATAACATCAATAGCCTTGGCAGGACTATTCCTGCACACATCCTGCGACGATTTCCTGGATACTCCAGCTAAATCGGCTATGGACAAGCAAATCATTTTCTCTAACACAGACCTGGCCATGAATGCCGTAATGGGTATTCACCAATCGTTTGCTGAGCAAAACTCTTATAGAGGTCGCTTTATAAAGTATTACGGCTACAACACAGATATTGAGTGGAATACATCTACTCAAAGTATCAATGATGCCAAACCGATGTTGGGCAACTACAATACACAAACCACCAATTCCGAAATGGATACTAAAGACAATGCATGGGCTAAATTGTACGAAGGTATCGAGCGCGCCAACCAGGCCATCGATGGTATCCGTACTTACGGGAATCCGGCTCCGGGCAACCTCATGGGACAAATCCTGGGAGAAGCATTGACGATCCGTGCAGTTGTTTACAGTGACCTTCTGAAGGCATGGGGTGATGTTCCGGCGCGCCTTGCGCCCGTTGATCCGGACGAAATCTATATCCCGCGTGAAGACCGTGATGTTATCTACAAGCAATTGATTGCCGACCTGACCGAAGCTACAGACCTTTGTGGCTGGCCCAACTCCAATACATATACCAAGAGCATCGAGCATGTTTCGAAAGCTTTTGTATTAGGTCTTAAAGCTCGTATTTGTTTGGCAGCCGGTGGATATGGCCTGCGTCAGGATGGCACCAACCGCCTGAGTACAGATCCGGACCTGGCTCCTCAGAAGATGTACGCCGCTGCGTTGGAAGCCTGTAAACGCGTCATCACAGAAAGTGGTTTGGCACTGGAAGAGACATTTGACAAACCATTCAAGAATAATCTCCAGGACATTGTAACAGCCGGCGGAGAAAACTTATGGGAAATACCTTTCAGCGACGGACGTGGCCGCGTGGTATTCGACCAGGGTATCCCTCACTCAGATGCAGACAAGTATACCGGACAGCCTAAAGGTGGCCAATACGGTTGTCCGATGCCTACCGTTTATTATGACTACGATGCCCGCGACACTCGTCGTGATGTATCGACTGTTTGCTACCAATGGGGTAAACCGGCCAACGTAGCAGTTGCCCAACAAATTCCAAGCGGTAATTTCTACAAATGGTGGTTCGGAAAATATCGCTATGAGTGGATGAAGAGATATGTAACTTCCACCAACGACGACGGTGTAAACAAGCTCTACATGCGTTTGGCTGAAGTTTACCTGATGGCCGCCGAATGTGAGAACGAAGTAGGGACATTGGCAGACGCCAAGAAATACCTGAAAGTGGTACGTAACCGTGCTTTCGCTGCTGCCGACCGTGCAGAGATGGTAGATGCTTACTTGAGCAAGATTACCGACAAGACCAGCATGTTCAATGCCCTTGTCGACGAAAATGCATTCGAATTCTGTGGTGAAATGCTTCGTAAAGAAAACCTGATCCGCTGGAATCTGCTCGATAAGAAGTTGGCAGAAGCGAAAGTGAAATTGGAAGCATTGAATACCGGAACAGGTATCTATGAAGGTAGAATTCCCAGCAAGCTGTACTACATCACTGTAGGCGAAAATGTTGAATTCTTCGGATTGGAAGCCGAACAAGCCAAAGAGCTGAACGACGGTTTAGTACCTCAAGGCTATACAGCTATCGACTGGAAAGGCAAGATCGACCAAGCCAGAATTGACGGACTCTACACCGTAGATCCTGTGAAGAACATGTACTGGCCTATTTGGTATACATTCACAAGCACCAGCAACAACATGCTGGACAATGCTTTCCTGAAGAAATAACAATAAACATTCAATACTAAAAATATGAATAAGCTAATTAAAAAATTCACCTATATATTGAGCCTCTCTACCGCATTATTTGCGGTAGGTTGCTCGGATGTCGATCCGGAAATCACATCGCTGGATACAGATCGTTTGTTCTCACCAACTAGCGTCACTGCCAATATAGTAAACCAGACGGGCGTACGTTTGAACTGGACCCCCAACAACAAAGCACTGTATTATCAGGTCCTTATCCTGCAGGGAAGCACCACTGTCAAAGAAATCAATGACGTGACCAATGCTGATATACCTTATACAGTAAAGGGACTGGAAGGAGAAACGCAATACACCGCGCAGATCAAAGCAATGGCCAATGGTATTGCCGACTCTAAATACACAACAGTATCTTTCAAAACCGATGCGGAACAGATATTCTATGCGATCGATCCGGAAGAGCTTGAACCGACTTCAGTGATTCTACGTTGGCCGGCTGGAGAAACAGCCACACATATTGTCCTGACTCCGGGCGATATAGAATACACAGTTACTCCGAGCGACATAGCTGCTGGTGCTGCTACCATCACAGGGCTTACCGGTGAAACCACATACACGGCCAAACTGTTGAAAAACGGCAAAATACGTGGAACAAGAGTATTCGAGACTCCTATCGATTTAGGCGGTGCTACATTGATTAGTGAGGGAGACGACCTCTACACAATCTTAAGCACAGCAGAAGCAGGCCAAAAGTTTGCTGTTTCTCCAGGAACCTATGGAAGCGTGGAAGCCGGCAAGGTAGGCACTGCTATCAAATTCGTGATCAAGAAGAATGTAGAGATTAAAGCTTTACGCGCAAACAACAAACCGATTATCAAAGGGTATATCTCATTGGAAGATGGTGCTTCTCTTTTGCTCAAGGACGTTATTCTTGATGGAACAGGAGTGGTAGATGGAAGTCAAGCTTTTATTTTTGCAACTGCAAGTCAAACTTACGATTCATTCATCCTTGAAGGATGTGAAATCCGCAACCATGAAGTAGGTTTCTACTATCTGAACAAAGCATCAGTTGTGACCACAATTACCATCAACAACTGTCTCATTCACGACATTGTATGCAATGGTGGAGACCTCTTTGATAGCCGTGTAGGAGCCATTGGCACATTTACACTGTCAAACAGCACGGTATACAATAGTTGTGCAGCACGCGATTTCATCCGTTATGACAATGCTTCTGCATCATTCCCAAGTGTTTCATCAGTATTTAATGTAACTAAATGTACCTTGGTTGGTGTTTCAAACAATTCATCCAGGAGAATATTCTATGTACGCTTCACAAATACTGCACTCAACTTCCGCAATAACATTGTGACTAATTCAGTAGGTTTAATGGCCAACCAAGCAGCTACATTAGTTCCTACATTCAGCAATAACAACTACTTCAGTGCTGCCGGATTTACAACTGGCACTTGGGGCGACACCGCAGGAACACAGCTCGATCCGAAGTTTGCCGATGCAGCCAAGGGCGACTTTACAGTAGGTAATGACGATGTGAAATTCGCAGGAGTTGGCGACCCAAGATGGTTACAATAATCGTCAACAACTCTTCAAGCATAAACAAAGTAAAGGTGTCCGATTTCCGGGCACCTTTCTTTTTTTATGTTCCTATACATGGGAATTTGTTTGGGTCCTCCTCCTCCTTCAACCAACCTGTATCCCCCTATTCATCGGCATTGACGGTGAAGGGGCGGCCCTCCACCGTCATTTCACCCCTTCACCTTGATTTTGAAGGCATGTCATGCTCTTTTTGTCGCCTCCTAAATTCAATTTTAAGGCAACTCATTTCCTCTCCCAATACATCTACAAGCACCGTTCAACGGGCGCTACGCGTTTTTTTGACGGGCGCTACGCCTTTTTGAAAAACGCGTAGCGGGAAAAAATAAAACGCGTAGCGCCCGTTGGAAGCTTCCTTCTATTGCCCCGGAAGCTTCTTTCTTCCGAGGCAAATGCTTCTTGCTTCCGGGCACTTTGCTTCTTGCTTCCGGAGCAAATGCTTCTTTCTTCCGAGTCAGTTGCTTCTTGCTGTGGACGGCTACATGGTGACTTGTCCTGAAATGGGTTGACCATAACCTATAAAAGTAATATGGTAAAGAAAGATTATCCTCATGTCAAAGGCGATCCTTACTCTATGGAGGTTCGTAAGCTCGCCGTAGCCGAATACCTTCGTGGTGTTCC